>JAQXGH010000018.1 GCA_029006195.1 Bacillota bacterium | reverse complement strand
ATGATGATGGTATAAATGCACGTGGAATACACGAGCTTGTGAGGGCTCTTCACGAAGATGCAGGGGCAAATGTTTATGTCTGTGCACCCGAAGGACAGAGAAGTGCATCGAGTCATTCAATTAATTTTGGTAAGGAAATATCAGTACAGGAAGCTGAATTCGAGAATGCTGATTTAGCTTTTGCAACATCTGGTTCACCTGCAGACTGTGTTAAAATCGGCATGCTCCTTATGGAGAAAAGAGGAATTAAGATCGATATGGTTTTTGCCGGAATCAATCACGGCTCAAACATTGGAACAGACACTATTTATTCGGGAACTGTAGGGGCTGCTCTTGAGGGAACTATTTGTGGAGTTCCGTCAGTTGCTGTATCAGTGCAGAGTCATCACGCAGAGCATTTCGACTACGCATGTGCACTGGCAGTTGATACTGTAAAGAAGGCTTTTGGCAAGATGAGTAACAGAACAGCACTTAATATCAATGTTCCTAATGTGCCTGCAGAAGAAGTCAAGGGTGTTATGTATACTACACTTGGCGACAAGGCATATGTTAATGATCTTATTCCGGTTAGACAGGAAGATGGTAAGGATGTTTACATTTACGGAGGAGATCCTCGTAAGGTAGAAGGTCAGCCGCTGACAATAGATGTTGTCGCTGAACAGTGCGGCTACGCCAGCATCACACCATTAAATAGAGACCTTACAGAATACGGCGCTGTGGAAGATGTTAATTCATGGGGGATCGGAAAATGATGATGAAGAGAGAAGATACACTTGCTGTATATATAGATTTTCAGGAGAAACTCATGCCTGCCATGTCAGGTAAGGAAGTTCTGCAGGATAAGGTCATTAGACTTGCTGATGGACTTAAAGCAATGAACATTCCGAATATTGTTTCACAGCAGTACACTAAGGGTTTGGGGGAAACAATCGAGCCTATCGCTGAGGCAATAGGCGAGCTAAAGGTAGTAGAGAAAACTTGTTTCGGTTGCATGGGAAATGTTGATTTCGTTAACCAGCTTGAGCTGGCTGGCAGAAAGAACATTATCGTATGCGGCATTGAATCACATATTTGTGTTCAACAGACAGTTCTGCAGCTTTTAGAAGAAGGGTACAATGTATTCGTACCTGTCGACTGCATTTCATCGAGAAGTCAGACAGACCTTCTTTGGGCGGTAGAGCGCATGGAGAGAGCTGGAGCTGTAATGACAACGTATGAATCTGTTCTGTATGAACTTCTGGTAGATTCTAAGGCGCCTGAATTCAAGACTATCTCTGCTATAGTTAAGTAATTTAGGGGAAGTTAATGTATTTATTTGATAATAAAATCTCACTGGATACTAGAGATGACCTTCAGCCGTATCTTGATGGGTATGAATATAAGACATCCGGGCTGTCATTCACATCCCTCTACATGTGGAGAGATGTCAATGATTTCTGCTGGGATATCTTCGGAGACTACGCCTGCATCTGCGGCATTAGCCATCTGGAGCTGGAGGATGGAATAATCCTTCCATTCATGTCACCGCCGCTGACTAAGGACGGCGAATATAATAAGGATTCAATTAGGGAATCGATTTTTTTAGCGAAGGAACACTTCGAGAAGCAGGGTCAGCCCTTCAGCATCAGACTTGTTCCGCCTAGCCTGGTTAAGCTTATAAGTGAAGCTGTGCCGGAAATGGAGTGGATCGATGACCGCCCTAACTACGACTATATCTACGATGTTGATCAGCTTGTAGAACTTAAGGGCAGGAAGTTCCACGGTAAGAAGAACCACCTTAACTACTTTAAGGCAAACAACGAGTACGAATACGTACCTATGACATCAGCTATGACAGATGATCTTATGGATTATGTCAGAGCCTTCAATGCGAGAAAGGACATTCCGGCAAACGAGATGGAGCTTCTCAAGTTCGAAGAGAACGCCATGGAGGACGTGTTCAGTAACCTCGAAGCTACAGGCATGAAAGGTGGCGTAATAAAGATCAACGGCAAGATCGAGGCTATAGCTGCTGGCGGAAGGCTGGGCAGCGATATGATCGTTGAACACATCGAGAAGGCCAATGTGGATTTCAGAGGACTTTATCCAGCTATCAACAACGAATTCAGTAAGAGCGTTCAGGGTTGGGCTAAGTACATGAATCGTGAAGAGGATATGGACATAATGAATCTCAGAAAGGCTAAATTATCATACAGACCTGTTGAGATTCTGGAAAAGTACATTGGAGTCTTCAAATAGTTTCAACGCTATATCAACATGTATGAATAAATGTTGATTAAAATGGTTAAATACTGTTAATCTTATAAGGAAGCGGATTAATAGTTAAAATATTATGTATAAAAACTCAAATAATTAGATGGATTTAAGGAGGAAATTAATTATGAGAGAAGTAGTAATCGTAGGCGCTAAGAGAACACCTATCGGTAAGTTCGGCGGCAGCCTTAAGACAATCCCTACAAGACAGCTGGGCGCTATCGCTATCAAGGCAGCTATCGAAGATGCTGGCATCAAGCCTGAAATGGTTGACGAAGTTGTTATGGGTTGCGTACTCCAGGGTGGTCTTGGACAGAACGTTGCTAGACAGATGACACTGGATGCTGGTCTTCCTATCGAAACTCCAGCTTTCACAATCAATAAGGTTTGCGGTTCAGGTCTGAGAGCTGTTGCACTCGCTGCACAGATGATCAAGGCTGGCGACGCTGACATAGTAGTAGCAGGTGGTGCTGAAAACATGTCAGCAACAGCATACGCTACACCATCAGCAAGATGGGGAGCTAGAATGAACAACGTACAGATGATCGACATGATGGTTAACGATGGTCTGTGGGATGCATTCAACGGTTACCACATGGGTATCACTGCTGAAAACGTTGCAGAACAGTGGGGCCTCACTAGAGAACAGCTCGACGAATTCTCAGCAATTTCACAGCAGAGAGCTGAAAAGGCTGTAGACAGCGGCGTATTCGACGAAGAAATCGTTCCAGTAGAAATCCCTCAGAGAAAGGGTGATCCTATCGTATTCGCTAGAGACGAACACCTTACTAGAGGAACTACAGCAGAAGGTATTGCTAAGCTGAGACCTGCTTTCAAGAAAGACGGTGGTGTTGTTACAGCTGCTAACGCTTCAGGTATCAATGATGCTGGTGCTGCAGTAGTAGTAATGGCTAAGGAAAAGGCTGAAGAACTCGGTCTGACTCCAATCTGCACAATCAAGTCATACGCTTCAGGCGGTGTTGATCCTTCAATCATGGGCGTTGGTCCAGTTCCTGCTTCAAGAAAGGCTATGGAAAAGGCTGGCATGACTATCGATCAGATCGACCTCGTAGAAGCTAACGAAGCATTCGCATCACAGTCACTGGCAGTAAGAAAGGACCTCGGTCTTGACCCAGAAAAGACTAACGTAAACGGCGGCGCTATCGCTATCGGTCACCCAATCGGTGCATCAGGCTGCAGAATCCTCATCTCACTGATCTACGAAATGAGAAGAAGAGACGCTAAGACTGGTCTCGCTACTCTCTGCATCGGCGGTGGTATGGGTACAGCTGTTATCGTTGAAAGATAATTTAACTCTCAAACGAATATATACGAATTTTGAAGGAGGCATGTGATTATCACATGCCTTCTTATAATGATATGTACAGAAAAGCTAGAATATTTTAACTAGAAGGAGACCCTAAATGGCTAGAAAGAAAAGCCTTGCGAAAAAAATCACGGCACTTATAGCGTCATTCATGCTTGTGACAGCGATGGTGCCTGAATTTGTTTTTGCAGAAAGTCAGCTGGTGACAGAGAAAAATGTCACGGAAGCTGATGTGACAGAAAAAACAGAAGCAACGACAACGTATGAACTCAGCAGCGGCAAGCTGATGACAGTGTTCCACTCAGATGATGTCAGATTTCGTGATGATAACGGCATGCTCACGGACTATGATCCGGAGCTTGAAGCTGTGGAAGATGAAGAGAGCACGGGAGGAAGAGATCTCTTTGGATATGCATTTGAGAACAGAGAAGGAGATTCAAAGCAGTATCTGCCTCAGGTTATATCGGAGGAGACACCTGTGCTCCTGGAAAAAGGTGATGCATCCATCAGCATGTCCCCGGCAGACGAGACTCTTGAAGCGCTTGGGATAGGTCAGAGTTTGATGACAGAGGAGGCCGAGGTCGAGACGCCGTATCAGAGCACGGAGGAAAAACTGGTAGATGCAAGATATTCAGGAGAGAATGCAGACCTGACATACAGATCGGAAGATAAAGGCGTCAAGGAAAGTCTAATCCTGAAGGAAAGACCTGCATCAAACACATTTTAATACAGACTAAGACTTGAGGGGATGACAGCGACAAAGGATGCTGCTGGAGGCATTACTTTTTTCGCGGAAAATGACCCTGATGAGATGACAGGCGGTATCGCGCCAGCCTTCATGAACGATGCAGGCGGCAAAGCATACAGCGAAGACATAAGATATGAGCTGGCTGAAGCAGAAAGCGGTGTGGCGGGTGTCCATGAATACGTTTTGAGGATGATCCTGTCAGAGAAATATCTTGATGATCCGGCAAGGTGCTACCCTGTAACAGTGGATCCTTCAGTCTCCTGGACAGGCTCCAGCAATGTGAAGGATGCATATGTCATAAGCGGTTCATATCAGAACACCAACTTCTATTCATCAAGCGTCAAGAAGATGCCAGCAGGGAGCAACGGAACGGGAAAACACAGGACCTACATAAAATTCACCTCTCTTGCTTCAAAGCTCTCGGATAAACTGGTCGTGAAAGCCTCACTTGATGTATATGATTATGGGGAAGGAACGAAGAACCAGACCATATATGTAAGAAGAGCGACTTCATCCTGGTCGCCGTCGAGCATCAAGTGGACC
>JAQXGH010000017.1 GCA_029006195.1 Bacillota bacterium | reverse complement strand
ATTGTTCCGTTACCCATAAACCACTGGATAACAAGAATAATGGCACTTGCTATGACTGTTATCAATTTGTTATCAAAAGACTAATCGAAATCGCTGAAACCCGCATAAACACTGGCTTTTTTAAGCAACTCGATTTATTCAAACTCAATAGTTCCAGGCGGCTTACTAGTGAGGTCATAGAGCACTCTGTTTACTCCGTTAACTTCATTGATGATTCTTGTCATACATCTATCAAGCACTTCCCATGGAATGTGTGCGATATCTGCTGTCATGAAGTCGCTAGTCAGTACTGCACGGAGTGCGATAGCGTAGTCATATGTTCTGAAATCGCCCATTACGCCTACTGATCTCATGTTAGTGAGAGCAGCGAAGTACTGGTTAGGAGCTGATTCCATAAGGCCTGATTCAACAGCCTTAGCGATTTCTTCTCTGTAGATGTAGTCAGCATCCTGAACGATCTTACACTTTTCTTCAGTTACTTCACCGATGATTCTGATGCCGAGACCAGGACCTGGGAATGGCTGACGGAATACCAGGTAATCAGGGATTCCAAGTTCAAGGCCTGCTCTACGAACTTCGTCCTTGAACAGCATTCTCAGAGGTTCGATGATTTCCTTGAAGTCAACATAGTCAGGAAGTCCGCCAACATTGTGGTGTGACTTGATAACAGCTGACTTGCCAAGACCTGATTCGATAACATCTGGATAGATAGTTCCCTGTACCAGGAAGTCTACTGCGCCGATCTTCTTAGCTTCTTCTTCGAATACATGGATGAATTCTTCGCCGATAATCTTTCTCTTAGTTTCAGGGTCAGTAACGCCTGCCAGCTTATCGTAGAATCTCTGCTGAGCGTTTACTCTGATGAAGTTAAGGTCGTAATGACCTTCAGGTCCGAATACAGCTTCAACTTCGTCGCCTTCGTTCTTTCTCAGAAGACCGTGGTCTACGAATACGCATGTTAACTGCTTGCCTACAGCCTTTGAAAGAAGAACTGCTGCAACTGATGAGTCAACACCGCCTGAGAGAGCGCACAGAACTCTGCCGTTTCCAACCTTCTCTCTAACTTCTTCGATAGTTCTCTCAACGAATGAGTCCATCTTCCATTCGCCCTTACATCCGCATACGTCGTATACAAAGGCTTCAAGCATCTTCTGACCTTCAACGCTGTGAGTTACTTCTGGGTGGAACTGTACAGCGTAGAGCTTCGCTTCCTTATTCTCCATAGCTGCTACTGGACACACTGGAGTATGTGCAGAGATTTCGAAACCTTCTGGAACCTGAGCGATATAGTCTGTATGGCTCATCCATGTGATTGTTGTATCAGAAACGTTCTTAAGAACACCTTCCTTGCCGTCTACCGTTACTTCTGTTCTGCCGTATTCGCTTACAGGAGCAGTTTCAACTGTACCACCAAGTGACCATGCCATGAGCTGTGCTCCGTAGCAGATTCCCAGGATAGGAATTCCGCAAGTGAACAGTTCCTTGTCATAGTGTGGTGATTCCATATCATAAACGCTGTTAGGGCCGCCAGTAAGAATGATACCAGTAGGATTCATAGCCTTAATTTCGTCAAGTGACTTAGTGTAAGGCTGCACTTCAGCGTATACATTACATTCTCTAACTCTTCTAGCGATCAGCTGATTATACTGTCCACCGAAGTCAAGAACTATAATCTTTTCCATCTATTGTTAACCTCCTCTTGGTTTAATAACCTCTCTCCAAAAAATAGGATTGGATATTATCATTTTACATTCACCAGGTGACAAGTTCAATAAAAAAGAGCCCGTTTAGGCTCTTTTTTATTAATGTCTTATTCTATTTCGCGCAAAGGCTACATCATTCCGCCCATTCCGCCGCCCATTGGAGGCATTGGCGGAACGTCTTCCTTGATTTCTGAAATACCAGCTTCAGTTGTCAGCAGCATTGCTGATGCTGATGCAGCATTCTGAAGAGCTGATCTAGTTACCTTCGCAGGGTCTACGATACCAGCTTCAACCATGTTTTCGTAGTTTTCTGTAGCAGCATTGAAACCAGTTCCTTCTGGATTTGCCTTAACCTGAGCAACGATTACGCTGCCTTCATAACCAGCGTTTTCAGCGATCTGTCTAACTGGTTCTTCCAGAGCTCTCAGGATGATCTGAGCCCCTGTCTTAGCATCGCCTTCCAGAGTTTCAACGTAAGCAGCTACTGCAGGGATAGTGTTCACCAGAGCAACACCGCCGCCAGCTACGATACCTTCTTCAACTGCAGCCTGAGTTGCGTTGAGAGCATCTTCAATTCTAAGCTTTCTTTCGCCCAGTTCTGTTTCTGTAGCAGCACCAACCTTGATAACAGCTACGCCGCCAGCCATCTTAGCCAGTCTTTCCTGAGCCTTTTCTTTATCAAATTCTGAAGTAATCTGTTCGATCTGAGTCTTGATCTGAGCGATTCTATCCTTGATGATGTCAGGATCTCCAGCTCCGTCTACGATTACTGTGTTTTCCTTATCAACCTTAACAGTTGCAGCGCTACCAAGCATATCTAATGTAGCTTCCTTAAGATCATAACCCAGTTCTTCTGAAACAACTACGCCGCCTGTCAGGATAGCGATATCCTGCAGCATAGCCTTTCTTCTATCACCAAATCCAGGAGCCTTAACTGCTACGCAGTCGAATACGCCCTTGATCTTATTAACGATGAGAGTTGCTAATGCTTCGCCTTCCAGATCATCACAGATGATGAGCATCTTTCTTCCTGCCTGTACAACCTGTTCCAGCAGCGGGAGCAGTTCCTGAATGTTACTGATCTTCTTGTCAGTGATGAGGATGCATGGGTTCTCGATAACAGCTTCCATCTTCTCAGTGTCTGTTACCATGTATGGTGAGAAGTAACCTCTGTCGAACTGCATACCTTCAACTACATCCAGAGTAGTTCCCATTGATTTTGATTCTTCAACAGTGATAACGCCGTCCTTGCCGACCTTTTCCATTGCTTCTGCGATCAGCTTACCGATGTTTTCGTCAGCAGCTGATACTGATGCAACCTGAGCGATTTCTTCTGAAGTAGCAACTTCGTTTGAAAGTCTCTTGATATCTTCAACAGCTACTTCTACAGCGCCCTGGATACCTCTCTTAAGTACCATTGGGTTAGCTCCTGCAGCTACGTTCTTGAAACCTTCCTTGATGATAATCTGTGCAAGCAGAGTTGCTGTAGTAGTACCGTCGCCTGCTACGTCATTAGTCTTGCTGGCAACTTCCTTAACTACCTGTGCACCCATATTTTCAACTGCATCTTCCAGTTCGATTTCTCTAGCGATAGTAACACCGTCGTTTGTGATGAGCGGTGAACCGAACTTCTTATCAATCAGGACGTTTCTTCCCTTAGGTCCTAATGTGATCTTAACTGTGTTTGCCAGCTTATCTACGCCAGCCTGAAGGGCTCTTCTTGCCTCTTCGCCATAAATAATTTCCTTAGCCATTTATACTGCCTCCTATTATTCAACGATTGCCAGAATGTCTCTCTGGTCACAGATCATTACTGTTTCGCCGTTATATTTGATTTCGTTACCAGCATACTTGCTGTAAATCACCTTATCGCCTACATTCAGTTCCATCTTAACTTCATCTGTTCCAGGACCAACTGCTAAAACTGTAGCCATCTGTGGCTTCTCCTTAGCTGCGCCGGGAAGAACGATACCGCTGGCAGTCTTCTCTTCTGCAGCTGTTTCCTTGATTACTACTCTAGTGCCTAAAGGCTTAATTCCGTAACTCATAATTATCTCCTTACTATATTAATTAATATTTTGTCTATATTAGTGTTAGCACTCTCATCGCTTGAGTGCTAACACTAATATACTCTCATTTATTCCCTATGTCAAGCCCTGGCAATAAAATTAAATAAGTACTGCTGAGCGATGCCACCATACTGGCCGAAATGCTCCTCCGCATAAGTTCTCATCGCCTTAACATCGTTTTCCGGGATCCCGTAAACCTGATTCATAACGCGCTTCATCCACACATCAAGTGGGAAACAGTCCAGTTTATTAAGACCAAATAACGCGATACAGTTTGCCACTTTAGGGCCAACACCGCAGATCTTTTGAAGTTCCTCGGCAGCCTTAGCTCCGTCCACAGAAGTTTCCTGAAGCCTTGCCAGGAAACCTTCATCTTCGCTTATCTGCCTGCCGGCTTCGATCAGATATTTCGCCCTGTAGCCCAGCCTGCAAGGTGCTAAATCCTCGATTGTAGCCTTTGCGAGATCCTGCGCACTCGGAAGGGCATATAAACCATCATTTATAGGTTCGCCTATTTCCGCCGCCAAAGAATTGATGCATTTCTTAATTCTAGGTATGTTGTTATTCTGCGAAATAATGAAAGAAACAAGAGCCTCCCATGGCTCCTGCTTCAGAATTCTAATGCCGCTGCCGCACTTTATCGCCTCAGCCATAGCCTCGTCTCCATCTTCGAGCAGCTTCTTGATTGCTCCGTAGTCGCGGTCAAGATCCAGGTAGTTTCGCCAAAACGCTTCGCCGGCTCCCGCCATATCCGCGATGTGCAAAGTCTGCAAACTTTCGTCATATTTCATTGCCGCTGGATATGCTCCTGCGAGTCCCTGCCAGATGCTCTCATCTTCTGGCAAATGCTCCCATCTGAAACACTGGCCGCAGTCAAAAATCTCTTTGAGATTGAAGTCTCTGACTCCTTCTATTTTAATATTCCAATTAAACGCTTGGTCCATTACTGCTCCTTCACTTCCTCTTTGATAACATCTCTTATATCGATATCGACCCTTGATACATGAAAAGCAGTCATCTCCTGAACTCTATCAAGTATTGTCTGCTGGAACTGCTTAGCGTTTTCTACAAGACTTCCGCCATACTTCATGTCAACTATAGCCGTCAGCGTAATTTCTTCGTCCAGATTCATATGTTCTTTGACCATAAGGACTTTGTTTACCTCAGCTACTGTTTTAAGCTCATCACTTACGCAATCAACTATGTCTGACATTACTTTTTCTGAGATATTGTATTCTCCCATATAGCTGAAGGATGGTCTTACAACTGACTTTTCCGAAAGGTCACGTCCGTGCCCGAAGTCCTTAAAGATTCTCATTGGGGACATGAAGTAGCCCGAGAACTGCTTCTTGATCTGGAATGTAGGCACCGGTATAACGTGCTTACCCAGTTCCATTCTCTGCTTGTTGGCTTCCTTTCGATCTTCTTCTGTTGTTATGTCTTCTATATATATTCTCTTGATAGGTTTACCAAGCTCAAGTCTTGCCAGGATCTTATCAACCATTTCATCAGATGTACCCAGCACCAGAAGTGATGATGGCTTTATTCTGTTTATGGCTTCCATTACGCTGTCCCTATGCTCATCAGTCCAGAAAAGCGCAGTTTTTACCGCACGGATCTTTGATGGCTGGCGCTTGGCAGATATGCCTGCAGCTACTTTATTTCGACAAATAAAGAGCCCGTCATCTATGATACTTTCAATATTTAATTGCTTGCAGAGGTTAACAGCCTGATAACTTTTGCCTGTTCCACTCTTGCCTGTTAGACTGTAAATTTTCATATTTGACTCCTATTTTAGTTGAAAACACTAAGTGTGTTTGCTATAATGCATTATAGTTATGAAAATAATAAAGGAGGTAATATCATGGCTTACACAATTACAGATGCTTGCATCGCTTGTGGCGCATGCGTAGACGAATGTCCAGTTGGCGCTATTGCTGAAGGTTCACCTTTCACAATCGACGCTGCTACTTGCATTGACTGTGGTGCTTGCTGCGGAGCTTGCCCTAACGATGCTATTCATGAATAGTAATCACTGATTATAATTAATAACCGTTTCAGTAATGAAACGGTTATTTCTTTTTTTGTAATAACTATTTAATTGTCTGACTTACCTTCGTTGTTTTTGTTCATGTGGTAAGCTAATGAGTGCAGGCTGTCGCTGATGTGAACGTTCTCAACAGCAACATGTGATGGTGTTTCGATATCTACCGAAGCAAAGTTCCAAAGCCCTCTAACTCCTGCGAAACACAGCTTATCTGCAACTTCCTGTGCCACATCCTTAGTTGTGCAAATGATGCCGATATCAATTCCGTTTTCTTCAACGAACTCAACAAGGCCTTCGTAATTCATAACCTCAACACCATTGATCTTCTCGCCAATGATCTTCTCGTTAACTTCGAAAATGCCTTCTACGACAAATCCAGCCTTATGATAGTAAGTGTGGTTAACTATGGCTCTACCAAGGTTGCCTGCACCAACGACTACCATCTTGTAGCTCTTATCAAGACCCAGGATAGCACTGATTTCATTGTAAAGGCCTTCGACGCTGTAGCCATATCCCTGCTGGCCGAATCCGCCAAAGTTATTCAGATCCTGTCTGATCTGTGATGCAGTATATCCTATAAGTCTGCTGAATTCGTTTGATGAGATCTTGTCAACACCTTTACGTCTTAACTCATTGAGATATCTTCTGTATCTCGGCAATCTCTTAATTACTGCATTTGATATTTTAGCCGGCTTCTTCATTCTTAAACGTTAGCCTCCACATAATCTAAAATATCCTGAACAGTTCTGAAATTTTCAGCTTCTTCATCGGGGATTTCGATGTCATATTCACCTTCCATTGCCATAATGATTTCAACAGCGTCAAGTGAATCAGCTTCTAAGTCCTTAACGAAGTCAGTTTCGGGTGTAATAACGCTAGGATCAACGCCTAACTGTTCTACGATTATTTCTACTAATTTTTCATACATAGTTACTTTCCCCCTTATTAAGTTGGCATAATTATAACTTAACCTACCCTTGTAGTTCAAGCCATTCGTCATAGTTTTCATCTAGCTCAAGCCTTTTGGCTTCAAGGATTGCACCGATTTCAGCTAATCTCACGTGGTCAGTCATGACCGCCTCCGTGCAGCATTCGGCTTCAAGCTCTGCTATCTCCTTTTCCAGGAGAGCGATCTTCTTTTCAAGAGTATCTTTTTTTCTATTTAAGCGTCTTTCTTCAGCTTCCTTTTCTTTCTGGAGCTTTCTCTGTTCAGCTGCCGAAAGTACAGGTTCTGCGTCCTTACGCTCTTCGTCACGCTTAGATATTTCTCCCAGGTACTGTTTGCCCGACTGTATCATCTGCTGCTTCTTCTCAACATAGTAATCATAATTACCCAGGTAATTTACCATGCCTTCAGCAGTCAGCTCAGTGATTCTGGTAGGGATTCTGTTCAGAAAATATCTGTCGTGAGAAACGATAATACATGTTCCCGGGAATTCCAGAAGCGCTTCTTCAAACACTTCCTTAGATTCGATGTCCAGATGGTTAGTAGGTTCGTCAAGGATCAGCGTATTCGCGCCCGACATCATCAGCTTCAGGAGGGCCAGTCTAGCCTTCTCACCGCCGCTGAGTGAACCCACATCCAGGAAGACAGCGTCTCCCTGAAACAGGAATCTACCCAGGATATTTCTAAGTTCACCTTCAGTGTATAGATTATATTCATTGTGCAGTTCGTCTATTACTGTATTGTTAGGATCAAGAAGCTGCTGCCCCTGATCGTAATAACCGAACTGAACATTATGTCCTATCTTAAGTCTGCCGGTATTTGACTCCAGCTCTCCCATAAGAATCTTCATGAGAGTAGTCTTACCGATGCCATTGGCACCTACAACGCAGATTCTCTCCCCGCGCTTGATATCCAGCGATACGCCGCGGAACAGCTCGACCCTATTCATGCCGTAACCAAAACCCTTACTGAGATCCTCCGCATAAATAACATCGTTACCGCTCTGGAAATTCTGCTGGAAATTAAGCCTCATCTTGCCGTGGCCGCCATCAGGTCTATCCATGATGTCCATAGCCGAAAGGCGTTTCTCTCTTGATGCCGCACGCTTAGCCAGCTTCTCAGTACCGCGCTGCTTAAAGCGCCTGATCATCTCTTCCTGACGGGCAATTTCCTTCTGCTGCTTCTCGTATCTTCTGAGTTCGGCTTCTCTTCTCACCTTACGTTCTTTCGCATAAAAGCTATAATTCCCCTCATATACGCTGAGTTTCTGATGCTCTATTTCGAAGACTCTTGTCACTGTTTCGTCCAGGAAATATCTATCGTGGGAAACGATGATCATTGTGCCTTTGTAGCCTTTGAGATACTGTTCCAGCCACTTGAGGGTTCCTATATCAAGGTGGTTAGTAGGTTCGTCCAGCAGGAGGATGTCCGGCTTCTCCAGAAGGAGTGCCGCCAGCGCCAGTCTGGTCTTCTCACCACCGCTGAGTGTTGAAATCTTCTTATCATATGTATCTTCGCCAAAAGCCATGCTGGACAGGATGCCCTTGATTTCACTCTGGTAAGCGTAGCCTCCCATGTAGTCAAATCTCTGGTGGATAAGATCGTATCTTTCCAGAAGTTTTGTGCTCTCGGCCATATCTTCTTCTGATCCTGTCTCGCTAAGCTGGCTGGCTCTATCGAGAAGGTCCTTCATTTCCTTCTCCATTTCAGGGAAATGGTCAAAGATGCTGTTTATTTCCTCGATGACTGTCTTCTCTGAATCAAAGCCTGTATCCTGCTGCAGATAACCAATCTTCATATCCTGCGAGATGAAGAAGTCTCCCTCTTCATGACCCAGCTGACCAGTCAGTATCCTCAGCAGTGTTGACTTGCCGGCTCCGTTGATTCCGATAATGCCAACTCTATCGCCTTTATTGATAGAAAAGCTGACCTTATCTAAGATCACGTCTGTTCCATATGCTTTTGTCAAATCCTTAGCGGATATAATTATCATATCTACCTCTTATTCCAGGGGCAGGTTAGGAATCGCATCAAGAGTCAGGTCGTCAATTCCACCAGCCATATATTTATAGTATGCTGCGCATCCGATCATGGCAGCGTTATCTGTACATAAAATCGGTGAAGGATAGTAAAGCGTGATACCCTTCTTCTCGCAGGCTGCCTTAAGCATTTCACGAAGCTTGCTGTTAGCAGCTACGCCTCCTGCTAAAACGATCTTGTCTTTCTTCATTTCTATTGCAGCTGAAACTGTCTTGGCAACGATTACATCAAGTACTGCCTGCTGGAAGCTGGCAGCTACGTCTGCAACATTGATTTCATTTCCAGCCTGCTTCTGCTGGTTAACGTAATTTAAGACGCCAGTCTTGATCCCGCTGAAGCTGAAGTCCAGGCTTCCCTTTTCCAGGAATACTCTCTTAAACTCAACCGCTTCAGGATTACCCTCTTTAGCGATCTTATCGATGAGCGGGCCGCCAGGATAGCCAAGGCCTAAAACTCTAGCCACCTTATCGTATGCTTCGCCTGCTGCATCATCTCTAGTTCCGCCCAGCACCTGGCATTCATTATAATCAGTAACTTCCACCAGGTTAGTGTGTCCGCCTGAAATTACCAGCGCCATGAATGGCGGTTCCAGCTCTTTATGTTCAATAAAGTTAGCGCAAATATGTCCCTTAATATGATGAACACCAACCAGCGGCTTGCCTGTTGCCAGCGCATATGCCTTAGCTGTTGCCAGCCCTATAAGAAGCGCACCAACAAGCCCAGGTCCATAAGTAACGCCAATGGCATCGATATCGTCCATTGTAATTTCACGTCCCAGATTCTTTGAAGCTTCTTCAAAAGCCTGTTCAACAACTGCATTTACATTCTGCAGATGATGTCTTGACGCGATTTCAGGTACTACGCCGCCGTATAATTTATGGATCTCGATCTGAGTCGATATAATATTCGAAGCCACCTCACGTCCATCCAGGACAACCGCGCATGCAGTTTCATCGCAGCTTGATTCAATTGCCAGAATTGCTTTCTTACCGTTTATCATTTCGTTTCCCTTTAACTCTACTCTTCATGTCGCCACATAAGCAGCGCATCTTCCGGAGCGTTAGCTCCTGATCTATAGTAATTTTTTCTTTCGCCTTCAACAGCGAAACCGTGTTTCTTATACAAATTTATCGCAGGGTCATTTGACCTTCTGACTTCCAGAGTGTGATGGAGAATGCCCTCCTTGACAGTAAAATCGATCAGCACATTCATTATGCCGTCAGCTATCTTCCTGTTTCTGAATCCAGGCTTAACAGCCACGTTAGTAATGTGACCTTCATCCAGTATCCACCAAAGGCCCGCATATCCAACAACTTCGCCGCCGTGTTCAGCCACAACATAAAAAGCATACGGATTCTCCTCCAGCTCATGCTTAACAGAATCCAGGCTCCATGGATCCGGGAAGCAAATCTTCTCGATTTCGTAGATGGCACCGGCATCTTCCGGTCCCGCCTGTCTAATGATAATATCCGCCATTACTTCTCCTTAGCCTGCTGTTCCTTAAGCTTTCTCTCCGCTTCAGCTATTCTCATGTACTCAGGATCAAGTTCTCCGTAAGCACATCCCTTGCCTTCCGCCATAAGCTTTTCTCCGAATCTAGCCACGTAGTCTGCAGTCTGGTATCTGATAGCCTCATCTGCAAAATCTACACCCTCTGTTCTAACAGCCTTGATCTTTTCGCCGCAGGCATCAACGCCGTCGCCCAGGAAGAGCAGTTTACCATAATCCTTTACAGCATCCATGAACTCCTCGATAGTGTATGGGCCAGCCTTTACCTGCTCTACAGGGAATCCCTCCTTAAGGTAGTATCCGCCGCCGTAAACCTGACTTCTTCTGGCATCAAGTATAGGGCAGATGAGTGTGTCTTCATCAGCATCTTCAGCGTGCATAGCTAAAGCTTCAAGGCTTGAAACCGCTACGCACGGCTTATCTAAAATCTGTGAAAGCGCTCTACCTGTTGATACACCGATTCTGATCCCAGTGAATGAGCCAGGTCCATTTGATACAGCGAAGGCATCTATATCGTTAATTGACGATACGGAGTCTGCAGCCTTTGCGATTACTTCCTGAATCTGCGGTGTGAGATTCTGCAGGTGTGAGAATCTGTCACTGCCCTGAATGTAGCTCTTCACCTGGCCGTCGTCTATTAATGCTACTGAAGCGAAGGCTCCGGTTGTTTCTATTGCTAAAATATGCATCTATTTACCCCCTGAAATGGTATAAATACGCTCATTAAAATCAGCGCCGTGTTCAATGTTAATGAAGAGAGTGTCTTCCGGCATTATTTCCTCGATCAGGTCAGCCCATTCCACTACGCATACGCCCTGACCGTAGAAATATTCCTCGACTCCGATCTCGAACATTTCATCCACGTCGCCTACTCTATATACATCAAAATGATAAAGAGGCAGTCTGCCGCTTGTGTATTCTTTTACAATATTAAAAGTGGGGCTGGTGATCGTGTCTGTAACCCCCAGTCCTTCGGCGATTGCCTTTGTCAATGTTGTCTTGCCTGTACCCAGATCGCCTATTAACGCTATAACAGTACCAGGCTGCAGATTCTTAGCGAGCTCCCTGCCGAAGCTGGCTGTATCTGCTTCATTTCTCATTACTAAATTTCTTTCTTCCATAACTAATTAAGTATATCACATATCAACCATCTTGACTTAGCCATTTCTTTTGAAATATAATTTATAAGTCTACTTTTATTAGTAGAGGAGATTGCAATGGATAACAATACAAATAGCACAAAGAGAATTTCAACAGTACGTCTCGCCAAGATGGGCATGCTGGTTGCAGTATCAATCGTTCTGGTTTACTTCATCCACTTCCCTATTTTCCCTGCAGTAGCTTTCCTGGAATATGACCCGGCTGATATTCCGATCCTTCTCGGAACATTCGCTTTCGGTCCTCTCGGAGGAATTCTGCTGACAATTGTAACAGCCATCATTCAGGGCGTTACAGTAAGTGCACAGAGCGGCCTTTACGGCATTATCATGCACATCATTTCAACAAGTACTCTGGTACTGGTGGCCGGTATTATCTACAGCCGCCACAAGTCAAAGAAGACTGCTATCATAGCTCTCGTATCAGGTACTATCGCTATGGCACTTATCATGGTAGCAGCCAATATGATTATCACTCCACTCTTTATGGGTGTACCTAGAGCGGTAGTTTGGCAGCTTATGCCTTTCATCGTTGCCTTCAATGCACTGAAGGCCGGCATCAACAGTATCGTAACATTCCTGGTTTACAAGCGTATCTCAGGATTTCTGCACAAGATGTAATTACGACAGACAAGAAATATGGATAATCTTATCAGAAACACAACTGAATATGCGCTCCATATAGTGAATGCGTACATGCCTGAATCAGATAGAGAGTTCACTGTTATCGACGGAACTTGCGGCAACGGCCACGACGCCTTAGCACTCGCGAAGATGCTTTGGCCATCGGGCTACTTAGAAGGTTCATCATTTAAGCTCTATGGATTCGATATCCAGAAAGACGCAATCGATAACACTTTTGATAATCTCTGTCAGGGCGGCTTCGGCCAGGCTCTTGAATCAGGCAGCATCAAGCTAGTTCACGATAGCCACGAAAACATTAAGATGCATCTTCCCGGCGGGGGGATGCATTCTTATAATGTTGATATTGCTGTTTTTAATCTGGGCTATCTTCCTGGTGGCAATAAGGAGATCACAACAAATGTATCCTCCACTCTGGATGCCATCGCTTCCCTTCTGGAAATTCTAAATAAAGACGGCCTCATTTCTATCACTATGTATAGCGGCCACGAAGCCGGAGCGAAAGAAAAAGCCGAGCTTCTGGCTTTCGCACAAAAACTCGACTCTAGAATTTATCACGTTTCTTATATCAGCATGATCAATCAGCAGAAGAATCCGCCTGAAATACTTCTTATCACTAAGAAAAAGTAATCTCCCTTAAGGCGCTGGGGTTTCTTCTGTTTCGCCGCCTCCTGGCTGAGTTCCCTCAGTTGGGTCTGTCGGATCTGTTGGATCAACATCTGGTCCAGGAGTTACTGGCTCTGGAATAACGAAGACGATTCTAATTTTCATGCCTTCCTTGATTTCAGCTGTATACTTAAGTTCCTTTGCTCCGTTATAAATAACCCATCTTGAACCCTTCACAAAGTCATCATTCTTAAGAGTTCCCTTAGCTGGATCGACATACTTATTAGTACCGTACGCTCCTTCTTCGCAGAGCTGCTTATAGTATTCCCTCGCATCCTTTACTACCTTAATACCAGTTATGCTCTTGATACGCTTGTTAGTTCCTGTATCAAGTGTGATCTTGTATCCGTATTCTGATGCTATCTTATCAAGTAATGTCTTAACAGTGTCTTCTTTCTTGCATACGATAGTGTCTGCTACAGAGTCATTCGAAAGATTAGTAACATCGATTGCAATTTCTATTTCGCCTACTTTAGGTCTTTCCTTAGTGCCGGTGATTACGTATGTGCCCTTAGTAGTTTCCTTATTCTTAGGATCCTTAACTGCGATATCTACATTCTTAGCACCCTTAACTACAGTAATCGTATAGTAAGCCTTAAAGTAAGTCTTAGTTGTCTTCTTTACCTTACCGCCTGTAGTTGTAGTTACTTCTGCCTCTTCCTCTTCGACCTTGGTTGGAGTCAGAGTTTTCTTGTTGTATTTAACAGTGTAATACTTAGGGTCAATGGCATCTTTGTTATAAGTTTTACCCATAACGTAGAACTCGTATTCTTCGTTAGTTTCGATTTTCTGAGTTCTAAGGTTACTTGAAATTACAGGTCTATATGCTGAGAAAGCGCTGCCGCGGAATCCGGAAAACGGTGATAATATACTGCTTCTACCGCCGAATAAGTCCTCTTCTTTTTTATTTTCTTTTTGTTTTTCGAGGGCATATTCCTTCTTTTGTTCTTTGTCCAGCTTGTAGCCTTGGCCCGAGAGGAGAACCTGCTTCTTCTCGTAGTTCATTCCGTTGACCGGATCTCCACCTCTATCAGCGTTCTGAGCATGGAGATTTCCGTAAACGGTCGCAGTTCCGATCAGAAGTACGGCTACTGCGGCGAGCGCCAGCATTTTCCTGCTGAATTTGAGCTTCGACTTTACGCCCTTTATTTTAGTTGTTGGAAGTTTGATTTTCTTCTTCATTCTTCACTTGCTTTCTTTCATATGATGAATACTGGCCTTGCAGTTTCTTCTGCTTCTTCTGCTTAGCCTGCTTCTTAGGGGCTACCTTCTTGTTTGCCTTAGAATTCTTTTTCTTCTTTGGCTTCTTCTTACCGCTAAACTTGGCTTCCAAAATCTCCAAGCGCTTTTTCTTCTTAGCATCGCTAAGTTTGCTGTTTTCGATTTTATGTCTTGCCTTAGCAAGTTTCTTGTCGACTTTCTTTTTCTTAGTGAACTTATTAAGTTTTGCCAGCATAGCAATTCTATCGGATTCAGAAATGTTGTGTTCACTGTAAGTCGCCTTGTTTCCAAGTGCTCTTGTTTCTTCATCGATTGGAAGCTCCTTATCCAGCATAAGTCCATAAATGGTACTTACAGCTTCCTTAGGATCACCCTTCTTAAAGAGTCTATTCCTAGCACATCTGGCTCTGATAGCCATGATCAGCTTACGAATGCCCAGGATAATGAGCGCCAGCAGGATGAGTCCGACCAAAACACCTACTATGATAAGGCCCTTCTTTGGCATCTTGTTCTGCATCTTCTTAGAAGAGCCCTGATTATCATCATTAATTATGTTAGGATCCTTCTCGTTGACAGTACTCATGTCAGGATTTGGCTTCTTCTGCTTTGTCTGGATGCCCTTAGTGAAATCAGCTTCAGGCATAAGGCCATCAAATTCTTCACATACTTCAATAGGAACAAATCCCAATCCATCCACATAGATTTCGCACCATGCATGTGCATTTGATCTAGGAACGTCTATCGTTTTCTGGCCAGCGAAAATATCATCTTCTGTAACCAGATAACCTTCAACATATCTAGCCGGAATTCCGTAGTATCTGAACATCATAACCGCTGCGGTAGCAAGCTGCGAGTCGTAGCCCGCCTGAGTGTCAAAGATGTTAGTCAGTGCACTGGAATTTCTCATATATCCCGAGAGGATATCAGTGTATGTGAAGTTGTAGCTTATGAGTTCCTTAACAGACTTGATTGCCTCGTTATATTCAACGTGGCCCCTTGTCTGGTCACCTGCAGCCGGCATGGCTATTGACATTACGTCTCTTTCCTCAGGTGACATGTATGTATATTTCTCATATACATATGTATTGTAGTAGCTCTCATTTTCCATATACTGACGCTGACCTACCGGTGTCACCTTATTGCTAAAGAGCATTGACGCGTAGTCAGTCCACTTATCAGTATCATTCTCGTGAGTGTCAAATGAGTATTCTTTTATCCTCTTATACTTGCCGCCAGTGAGGAAGTTATCTCCCCAGTTCTTAGTATCCGCTACGCCATCGATAGTGATTTCATATGGAACGTAAGCGTACTTCTTATTAGCGCTAACATTCTCAACCTTAACGTGATTTATCTTCTCGAAATAGTTAGCGTTAAGTTTCTTCTTGCCGCCCTGCTTAGCCAGCTCTGCAGACTGACCCAGCTGGCCAAGTCCGTTGAATCCGTTCTTGTGCATCCAGTAAACGAAGTTTACCTGGTTATAGTAAGTAGCGCCCGAAAGCGGTTCCCAGCCCTCATCATTAAGCACATCACCGACAAAACCTCTCAGATACATAGGCTGAGGCTCGTCCATTGTAACCTTCAGCGCCGTGCCCTTGCCAGTCTTTCTCCTCTTCGTCATCAGGTCGCCATCGTGGAGTGGATTTTCGCCATAATATTTGGCCGAAATATCCTGAGTGATATTCTCCCTGATTTCGTCCACCGAGTCAGGTCTATCCGCCAGCTTACTGATTCCAGGTATACTTATTATTACAAAGGCTATAAACGCCATTAAAAGCGCATATATCAAACCTCTGAAGTTAAACTTAAGCCTTGGTATATCTGAATTGATTATGAAGAGCATGATGCCCATTGCCATAACGCAGATACTTATAACCGATGAGTTCAATCCCCACAAAACAGTAGGGAGGATGCAGATGATCGGATAAGCCAGCGCTAGCCACTTGACCCTACTCATAACAGCCAGTATTGAAACTACTACGAATAGCATCAAAACAAAAGTCAGGAACTGCCCACTGGAATCCCCTTCGCCCATAAGCTTAGTGAGGAAGACTCCATCAGAACCAGCCAGGGTATCGCACATGATATTCCAGGCTCTAATGAGTCCGCCAGTGAATGAACCGTCAGCCCAGTGTTTATGGCTCCACTTCAGACCGAATTCTGAAATAAGCGCAAAGAATGCACCTGAACCAAGAATTGCTCCGATCACGATATCCTTGACGATATTTATGATCTGCATTACCTTCTCGCGAGAGATTTTAACTGGAGCTTTCTTCTTAGGTTTAGCCTTCTTTTCTGACTTAGTCTTTGGCTTTGCAATATTAGAAGTTGTCTGTTCTGTATTGTTTAGCTGATCCATAATTATAGAGTTTTTCTAAGTCTCTTCCCTTCTCTGAGATGTATATATAGCTCAGATATTCTTCGTCAGCTCCTGCTTCCAGGAATCTGTCAACAGAGGATTTCTCCTCCTGAGCAAACGGGCAGCTTACCAGCCCCTTGATTGCTATCCAGTACGACTCTTCATTATCAATTCTGAAAGAGTCGAACTGCTGTGTCAGTATATTGAACCATCCGATGCTGTGAACGATTCCCTTCTTCAGCAGCGTATAGCTTACCGCTGCAGCGAACTCAGTTCTCTTATCCATATCCTTCTCTGAAGGCGCATCTTCAAGTTTATCTACGATTATCATTACACGGTTTTCAATAGGAAGTCCGTGTTCCCTTACAACGATGTCATCCATCTTACTGCTGAGCTTCCAGTGAACGTCCTTCATCTTGTCAGCTCTTCTGTACTCTCTGATTTCGAAAGTTTCAGCAGGGTCGCCGCCCTTCTGAGCTTCAGAATACTTGTAGCTCTCCATATCATAGCTGCTTAAATCATCTGGAGTTACCA
This sequence comes from Bacillota bacterium, assembly GCA_029006195.1. GTDB lineage: Bacteria > Bacillota > Clostridia > Peptostreptococcales > Anaerovoracaceae > Lentihominibacter. Next base: position 66,808 of record JAQXGH010000017.1, on the reverse strand, counting down.
TTGTCTCAATTGCCTGCGGCATGAAGTAGATGTTCTGGGATTCGCTTTTCGGGAGCGTCAGCGTTTTTGGCCTTCTCATAAAAATTCTGAGCGGGTCAGATATCTTGATGTTATCAGCCTCAACGTGTACGCATCCGCATGTGTCCGCCAACACATCGTACTGGAATTCCTGGGTCTTCTTGTGTCCGATGGAAACAGGGAGTTTCTCAGAAAAAGTCTTTCCTGTGAGCATGTTCTGCATCTTAGCGTCGAATTCACACATGAGGACAGGCAACAGGCCGTTATTAGTCAGCCTTACTGTAACCTTCTCCGGATGACCTTTAGCGCCCTGCACCGGACAATCGATCTCGGCAGAAATGTTTCTTCCTGTTGCTAAAATGATGATAAGCGAGAATACCATAAGCACCACCGGAATAATCACCATCAGCGCCATATATCTGGCATCAGTCAGGAAGTAAAGTCCCAGTCCGATAAGCAAGGTCACTATCAGGATGATATTACGTTTATTAAAAACTATTTTTAATGCTTTAATAATTGCTTTAAATTTAGACTTCATTATTTCGGTGCCTTTACATTTGCCATGATTTCGTCAAGAACCTTCTCAACATCAATGTTCTCAAGCTGAGCCTTAGGTTCCATAATGATTCTGTGTCTGCATACGTCCTTTAATACATTCTGTACATTCTCAGGTGATACGAAATCAACACCATTAACGTATGCATCTGCCTTAGCCATATCAGCCAGTGCCAGTGCGCCTCTAGGGCTTAAACCAAGCTTGATGTACTGGTGATTTCTAGTAGCTTCAGCGATTGATGTGATGTACATGTAAATCTTGTCATCAACATATGTGAGCTTGCACTGATTCTTCATCTGTGCCAGGTCAGTAACAGAAATAACTCTTGCCACCTGATCAAGTGGATTTGAAGTATTTCTGTCCTTCAGAAGCTTGAACTGCGCTTCCTTATCAGGATAACCCATTGAAATCTGAATCATGAATCTGTCCAGCTGTGCTTCAGGAAGCATCTGTGTTCCAACAGCTCCTATAGGATTCTGTGTTGCCATTACGATGAAAGGATCTGGCAGTCTGTATGTCTTACTGTCAACAGTAACCTTGCCTTCCTGCATTACTTCAAGCAGTGCTGACTGAGTCTTTGATGATGTTCTGTTGATTTCGTCAGCCAAAAGGAAGTTACACATTGCTGCGCCGTTCATGTATTTGAACTCGCCTGACTGCTTATCATACATTGTGAAACCTGTAATGTCTGATGGAACAACGTCCGGATTGAACTGAACTCTTCTGAACACCAGTCCCATAGCCTTACTGAATGCCAGTGCCATTGTAGTCTTACCAACGCCAGGAATATCGTCGATCAGAATATGTCCGCCGGCAATGATAGCTGTCAAAGCTCTATCGATCACTTCGTCCTTACCAACGATCGCCTTCTTAACTTCATTTCTTATCGCTATTACTCTGTTATCCACAGAAGTACCTCCCTTATATTTAAAATCAAAAAATTTATGCTAATTCAACACCCTATATTATACAATAAAAATGGCACTTTTGTGTTCATTTTCTAAATAATCACATCTATTTCTCGAATATTAACGTACCACTTTCGGACATTGAACTCTGTTTCATTAACTTGGCCCACCGCAAGTTGATAATCTGATGTAAGCAAAGCCTGTGCAGGCTTTTCCTGACCATCCCCATACCATCTGCCCTTAAAGAGATCATCTGCCGTCAATATATGCTGTATCCCCAGGTCAGTTGTAAGTGCGAAAGTTGCATTCTCGTTAGTTGTATCTACTCCGGCCATTTCTAAAATGCCCCTGAGGCTTTTGCCCGTAACCCGAATTTCCGAATATCCATTCTTCATTCTTCTCGAGAAGACTTGAGTTACGTCCGGCAGCCTCGACATTTCCTCCTGTGAAATAACCATTTCATCGATTCCATCGCCCATTATCTTAAGCTCCGGTTTTCCTCCAGGAAGCCTTGGCTTCTTCGGCATAGGCCCGAAGCACTTCGCCACCTTATCGCAGGTGCTGCACTCATGCTTCTTGTTTGGCCTTACATCTTTCTCCAAACAGTCAAGCACGCGTCCCGCTTCATCGAAAGTCTCCATCTTTATCACCGTGCCATCTGTTTCGAAGATAGTTGCAGTAGGCGTACCTTCTATGATCACCGCCATATTATCGGCCCGCAAATTCTTAAAAAACTTATTTCCCGAAAGTCCCATAATCTGCGTAACATCCACGCTGCCATCAGTCCTGCAGTAAGCATGCTGATGTCCACACAGGATGAAGTCTACTCCATTCTTGCTGAGTAGCCCCAGGTAATTATCTCTCATAACTTTGGCCCTGTAATCATCATCCCTGGACCTTCCGACAGTAAACATCGGATGGTGCATCACGGTTATGATCACTGGATTCCTGTTATCTCTTAAATCTCTTTTTATCCATTCACCTATGTACTTGCTAAAGGTCTTATCCCTTGTTCCCATCAGATTGGAATTGAGCACCTGAAAATGGATGCAGCCCTGATCATAAGAATAAAAATCCTTCTCGAAACCTTCAGGCCCATTAGCAGGCAGCTGGATTTCTCTGGCAAACTCCGGAACGTCTGCATAGTTGATGACTCTTCTATGATTCCCAGTGGCCGTAATCACGCGGAAATTTCCGCCTGCTGTCACGCTTTTTAGCGCACCAAAAAAGGCTTCCCACTCCGCAGAATTATCTCCGTCATTAACCAAATCGCCACCGAGGACAATCAGTTTATCACTTGGTTCCGCCAGCTCCTGACTAGTCCAGCATGCGCTTATAGCCTTTTTAAGAATCCTGGCCCACGCCGAGTAATCAAGACCGTTTCCCGAAATCCTATCGCACTGAGGGTCTCCTAAATATATGAATTTGTTATCTGATTTTGCCATAAACATTCTCTTTATCCCATCTTATGAAAGCAGTCGTTGACATAGTATCATGATCAAGCTGCCAGAACTCCTTCTTGCCCTGCGCATCCTTTCTCGCACTGACACCGCCTCCATCTTCTACAATGTGGAATACCAGATGCTTATTGCAGTATTCCAGGAAAATCCTCTCCTGCTCCTCCGTAAGCGGTCTTTCAAATCCGCCGCGAAGCTTCTCTACTCCCTGCTCGAAAGTCTCATACTTTGACGATCTGAACGGGCTTTTAACAAAGAGCAGCTCCGGGAAAACATCCCTATCGATAAGCTCATTTAATACGTATACATATGTGCCGCAGCCAGGTCTCTCATATCCCACTGCATCTGCTACGTATCTGTCATAGCCGCTGTTTGGACTATCCCAAACAGCCATGCAGCATCTTCTTCTGGCTACGGATTCCAGATTCTTAAGCGCCTGCGTCAGATCATCGCATATTATTGATCTTGATGAAAAAGCTACATCGCACACAGGCAGTTCTCTCTGGCTCCAGTCCTCGTTCCAGTCCAGCTTAATAGGATGTATCCTGTCCGCCACACCTTCTTCTGCTGCTCCCATCATCAGATTATCCAGCATGCCTTGCGAAAAATCCGCAGCATAAACTTCGTGCCCTTTCTTCGCATAAGGGATAGCCAAAGTACCCGAACCGCACCCCATATCAAAAAGCGTGTCCCCTGGCTTTATCTCGGCCAGTTCATAAAACTGCTCAACATATGGATCTTTATCCTTAACTTTCTTTCTAAATCTAGGTGCGAAAGCATCCCAAAAATCACTGGAATTATCAGTCCCCGCCTGTCGGTTCATTTCTTTCCAGAGTTCATTCCAATTTATCATACTCATAATGACTTCTCCATTTTGCCTGCTTTTATTGACTATTTTTATTATAACTTTTAAAATTATCCCATACCACTATCATATTTTATTAAGCGAGGTATTAACATGAAAAAGCAATCATCTGAATTATTGCAGAAATGTGTCGAATCCGTTAAAGTTCGTGCAACAGCAGCTTTTGGCGAAGACGCCTTAGATAAGATCACAATTGAACGCGCAACACTGGGGCTCTTCTTCAGTGGAGTGAAAATTTCAACCGGGCACGGTGGCCTTTGCTTTACACCTATCAAGGAAATGCCCGCAGCTGTTTGCTGCCCAACTTCCGCCAAAGCTATGCCGTATGCCGGCAAAATGGCCGGCACACCTATCCGCGGTTTCCTGGAAGATATTTTTGACAGCAACCCTCTGAAATGCGCTCTTGGCATCTCAACTCTGAACGCGCTTTCGATCGCAGTACTTGAAGCAGAAGGCAAACTTCCAGGCGGCCCTTCATCATGCATGTCCTACGGTGACGCTTTTGATGAAGTAGACGTTAATAATTATAACCACGCTGTCGTTGTCGGTGCCATGGTTCCAATCATGCGCCAGCTCCGCCAGTCAAACTGCAATTGGCACGTTCTGGAAATGGATTCCCGCACTCTCAAAGCAGCCGAAATGGAGCATTTCGTTCCAGCAGATCAGGCTGCAACTGTAGTGCCAGATGCTGACCTTCTGGTTATCACCGGCGTTACTATGTTAAACGATACTCTGGCAGGCCTTTTAGAACTTGCTAAACCAGACGCTACTATCATCGTAACAGGTCCAACTGTCAGCATGCTCCCTGATGCACTCTTTGACGCAGGCGTTACATGCGCTGGCGGCATTATAGTAACTGACCCAGACATGGCCCTGGACTACATCAGCGAAGGTGCCAGCGGCTATCACATGTTCGGCAAGTGCGCAGAAAGAACTGTCGCTTACAAGTAAAGGATCTCGCTACTATGTCTAAACTGCTATTTCTCGAAGGCCCTATCCAAACGGGCAAATCGACTTTAATACGCCAGGCGCTCGCCAGCTTCGATTGCTCATCGCTGGCCGGCTTCACAAGTCAGCGCCTCACTTCCGGCGGTGACACCATTGCCTTTCGCATCGCAGCCGCAGGCGAACCGCTGACCCGCCCGCTGAACGAAGTTATTTCAGGCTGGCCTAATCTTGATGCAGACGAATGCCTTGCCAAAGGCATATTCAAATATTTCGGCGAATTCGGAATGAAAAAGCACTCCGAAGTTTTCGAAGGCATTGCCCTCGACTACCTCACCGATGCGCTTAGCACTTCACCACCACTCGTCTTACTCGACGAGATCGGCGGCCACGAATTGGCAGTTCCAGTCTACCGTCAAGCACTCACGAACCTGCTGGCGTCAGGCATCCCGTGCATAGGAGTCATCAAGCACCCCGAAAGCACGAAGCGAATGGATGCCAGCCTGGTCAAGCTTAACGCAGATCTTCACCGCTTCATCGAGGGCGAGCTTGGCGGCTCGATTCTCTATTTTGACCGCGATGCCCAAACTTCTGATGAGGCACGCGAGGCGGTCTGCGCATTTATCTGCGCTCACATTCAAAAAGGATAAAATTATGTGGAAATTTTATGACAAAATAATAGATGAAATACCTGACGATTTAGACGCAGTAATCGACTTCGTGCACGTTGGCGAAGTTTGGACCATCGTCGGAGCCGGCGAATATGTAGGAATGGCGGTCACAGTCAACGAACAAGACTTTGACCTTTTTGAGTTCTCCGGAATTGCGAATCACGATTTCCTAGGCATGCCCCTTAAAGACGCCGCATGCTACTGCGAATCCTGGAACTTCCTCGAAGCTTCCATCGGAACCGCGGCACTCAACGCTTACCTCAACTCCTATCATCATCTGACGGACCCAAAGCTTTTTCGCGGCATGTCCCAAAAGCCAAACGCTTCCAACGGTTTCAACGACTACAAATCTTTGGCAGCCGGCAAGAAAGTCGCAGTAGTCGGCCACTTCACAAAACTCGAAGAATATTTGACTGACTCCGAGCTGTACGTTCTGGAACGTAAACCACAGCCTGGCGACTTCCCAGATTCAGCCTGCGAATACATCCTGCCCGAATGCGACTACGCCTTCATCACAGGATCAGCTTTTATAAACAAAACACTCCCCCGCCTCCTGGACATCGCAAACAACCCGATAGTCCTCGGACCGAGCACCCCAATGAGCCGCGAGCTCTTCGAAAGAGGCGCAATCGAACTGAACGGTTTCTGCCCTGGCCCTGAAATCAGGCACCACGCAATCGAAGTCGCTACCGGCATCAAATTCAAACAGTACGGAACAGCACTCACGCTGAAATCAAAACCTTGATTGAGTTCATATTACTTTTATCATACGAATGTTTACTGTTTGTAGTATTCCAGACACGCTTCAAGCGTCATGTCGTTCATGTTCATTGGCTTTTCGCCTGCATCTTCCTCTGGCTTTTCGTTTTTCACAGGGAATGGTGTGAACATGCGGAAGCCGCCCTTAGGGATTGGATCCCAGTCATCGTCGACGCGCAGGTCGTTGATGTTGTTTTCAAGAGCGCGGATTACGCCGCTGTGTGCGATGATGATGATATCCTTGGCATCATCGTTTCTGAGGATCTCGCGGAATGCGCCCAGAACTCTGTACTGCATATCGTAGAAGTTTTCTGCTCCTTCAGTTTTGTATGTGAACATTTCTTTGCCGCGACGTTCGTAACCAACAGGGTCTTCCGCCTGGACCTGGCTGATGGCTTTGCCTTCCCAAGCGCCCAGATTGATTTCGCGAAGACCCTCATCGTAGCGTACGTCCAGGTTCAGCCCAGCCATTGCGAAATGCTCATTCAGGTAATCCTTGATGATTTCTGCGGTTTCTGCTGCACGTGATAAATCGCTCGAGTAGATTCTTTCGATTGCTGGCATTGGTTCTCTGCCAAACTTGTCCATACCCATCATTTCAGCTTCTACGTCTTCCTGCATGCCTGCTGCGATTCCTTTGGCAGCTTCCAAAGCCTGCGAACGCCCTTCATCTGAAAGCGGAACATCATACTGGCCGATGAATACAGGTTCATCGTGCTGCTGAGTTTCGCCATGGCGCACCAGGAAAATTCTCTTGCGGGCTGTCAGGAGTTCTAACTTTTCGCGTTTGAAGCCTTTGGATACGAAATTAATGATATCCTGGTATCCTTCCGGTGTGTCCATATCGAGGATAACGCCTTCTTCGTCAACAGCTACACGCTTCATTCTATCCCAGTACTTGTCTGTGATGGCCTTGAGTCCGCCAGGTCCGTCGTACTCGCAGATTTCTGCGATGTAGCCGCGAGGGATGTAGAGCGGATGGCCCTTCTTTCCTTCATATGTAACTACTGCGAATTCTTCATAGCCTTCAGGTGTAGTTTCTGTGCCTGCCACTGACATGAGTTCACGAAGAACTCTGGCGCTGATCAGCGGGCAGTCAACTGGCATAAGAAGGAAGCCTTCCTTATCGTCAAAGCCTTCTTCTGCTCCAGTCAGGCCAGCTTTTATTGATGAGAACATACCGTCCTCGTAGTTTTCGTTGTATATTTCTTTTGCGCCGGAAGCTGCTATAATATCTGACAGTTCTTCGCGCTTATATCCAGTTACTACAGCGATGTCTGTAACACCTGCGATTTTAGTGGCTTCAATGAGACCTTCAAGAGCGCTCATGCCGTCAACTGGAAGCAGTGGCTTAAAGTCGTTCATTCTGCTTGACTTGCCTGCAGCCAGAATTATTACGCCGAATCTTTCATTGAAATCTCCGACCAAATCTCTGTTATATCCGATTCTAATCACTTCTTCCCCTCCTTACTTAATACCGTTGATTCTATCAACAAGCATTCCCTTGATGATATCTCTGGAGCCGACCTTATCTATACGCTTAAGAACGCTGCCGCACATACATGGTTCTGTGATCCATCTGCTGAAATCGCCTGTTCTGTAGCGGATGAATGGCATACCCTTTCTTGTGAGGGTAGTGAATACGATTTCGCCAAATGCTCCTTCTGGCATAGGTTCGCCGTTTCTTGAGTCGACGATTTCCAGGAAAAGATCTGATTCCCGAACATGATAACCATTTCCAAAGCCGCAGCTTACTGCGCAGCCCAGTCCCATTTCAGTCATGCCGTAATGTTCGTAGATGCAGCATTCGAATGTTTCCTCAAGCATCATTACAGTTTCTTCAGGAACGTATTCAGCACTGAGCAGGATGCTTCTAAGCTGAACAAAATCAGGTGAATCATAGTCAGTGATTCCTGCGCTTTCAGCTTCTCTTGCCAGCTTAATCATATGAGTTGGGAGAGCTACGATCGAAGTAACCTTCTCCTTCTTCATGATATCGATAATATCAGCAGCCTCATCTTTAATAGAAACCGGAAGGCCGTATTCTATAGCCTTTGCACCCATGTCGCGAAGGCCCTGGCCTAAGAGTTTACCGATGGAACCCGGAACATTAGCAGGCATTAGGATGAGTACAACATCGCTAGGATCGCAGATGAGTCTCATTCCGTGGTTAAAGAAATCCACTGTCAGCTGCTGGTCTTCTTCTGTGAAGTAAACGCGCTTTGGCTTTCCTGTGCTGCCGCTTGTAGGCAGTGTAACGATGCGGCTGATTTCAGACTGGCTCACGCAGAGGAAGTCAGTTTCTCTTTCTTTCAGCATTTCAGGAGTTGTCGGAGGCAGCGTTCTGAAGGCTTTCATGAATTCTGAGCCCTCCAGCTGACACATTGCCTTGATGTCTATGTCCTTGTAAAGATCCTGATATAAAACGCTGTTTTCTGTTACGTAGAGAAGCTGCTCTTTGAGTCTTTCGATTGTATATGCGTTTATTTCTTCTCTAGTCAGAGCCGCATATGGATCGTGAGCTGCATCGCGTACTTTAGTTGCTGTCCAGATGTCCAGGTGTTTTATCATGTTGAAGTATGTTCCTTTCTTTTAGTCTATCTTGTAAGCAAAGGCTTCTCAGCTACGATCATAAAATAGCCGATCTTTCTTCTCTGGCCATTGTGCTCGAGTTTGAGGCCTTTGCACGCGTCTTCCAGTTTACCGCCATCAAGCATGATCTGAGCCGCATAATTGTCGAGCTCTATCGAAAAGTCTTCAAAGGCTTTAACCTTAAATCCCACTTCTTCGATCATTTTGATGAGCGGTTCCTTATAGAAAGCGCCTTCAAATCTGAAGTCAACGTATTTGAGCCCTCTGTTTTCGCAGTCGCCTTCGTGATGAGGAAGTCTTGACTGTCTCTTGGCTTCCATCGCCACGACTGCCATCTGCTTAGGATCAGGGTCCCTCTCATAAAGGTCAGTGATTATGAGCTTGCCGCCCTTTTTGAGAACGCAGTAGGCTTCGTTCAGTGATTCTTCAGGTATATTTATAAGGCTGAGAACGCATTCCATTGTGATTCCGTCAAATGTGTATGATGGCCACTCATCCAGGAATTCGCCGTCGCCATAATTAACATTGATTCCAGGGAATTTTTTCTTGGCTTCTACTATTTTAGTCAGGTTCATTTCGATACCTTCAGCCTTCATTCCCATTTCGTTAAGATGATTTACTGTATCACCTTCTCCGCAGCCGATATCTAGAATTCTGCTGCCCTCTTTGAAATTAGCGATTTCCAGTGCTCTGTCGGTGATTTTGAATTCACCAGGTCTTTCGATTGACATTATGTAAAACTCCTTTTTTATCTATAAATAGTGTTGTATGCGCAGAAAGGCACCAGTCTGTTATCATCAGTCAGCTGAACGACTCTGCATCTTTTTAGACGTTCTGCATCAAGGTTAGTGATATCCTGGAATGCCATTCCGGTAACTGTGAATGTGTTCCTTCTGTAGTAGCTGAGGAATTCGTCGATGTCAGTGATTTCCTCTGAGCTCCCCACCTGTGGCTGATCACAGCAGCAACAGCAAGTCTCTTCTGGAACCTTAACATCCCACTTATTGAGAACGTAGTCTCTGTCCTTCTTTATTACTTCCAGCTGGTCTGCCTGAGTCATATCACAGCAGCAACTTACGCCCTCATCCTTCTGCTTATTTGTCACTGTGCATCTAACGCTTCCATCCGGTTCTTTGATGTATGTGCTGTAAAAGCAACAAAGCGTATGACCGGTAGCAATCGGAAGTGAGTCCTCATATTTGAATTCAGGCCTTTGAGCTTCCAACTGACGGAGCAGCCCGAACATTGTGATTCTGCCTTCAAGCTCGTCTCCATCCGGATATCTGCCAAAGAAGCTTGCTGGCTGGAAATGGATGCCTTTGACAACGTTGACATTATCAACTAAGAAATCCATCATTTCACCAATATTCTGGTCGTTTACACCTTTAACAATTGTCGGCACTAGCGTTACCGCCAGACCTGCCTTCTCGCAGTTTCTTATGGCCTTGACTTTTGTTTCAAATAGAGCCTGGCCCCTCAGCTTCATGTATATCTCATCATCAGTTCCATCAAATTGCATGAATATAACTGACGCACCGGCATCTGCCAAAGTCTTGGCGTAGCCATCTTCTTCAGCGAGTCTCTTGCCATTTGAGTTAATCTGGATATACTCGAAACCCTTAGATTTCGCCATGCGAATAATCTCAGGAAGATCATCTCTGACTGTTGGCTCGCCGCCCGAAAGCTGAATATTGAATTCTCTTCCTTCCTCGCCAAGCTCAATCAATCTGTCAAATTTAGCTTCAAGCTCTATAAGCGTTGGCTCATTAGCCTTTGACGCATCCTCATCCGCACGCGCGAAACAGTAAGGACAGTACTGATTGCATCTGTCTGTTATATCGATAAGTACGCAGCATGCTGTCTGCAAGTGATTGGTGCATGTGCCGCAATGCAGCGGACAGCTGGCGTCCTCGGGATCACCCTCAGTTATAGCTTCCTTTGGCGGGATATTTATCACAGGGTTTTTCACCCATCTCTTAAAATCCGCCGATGATTCCGAAGCCAGAGTCTTAAACTCGCCGTGCTCCGGACACTGCTGCACGAAATAAACTTTACCATCCTCGCAGCAGGAGCATCCCGTCTTCTCCTCGATATAGAGTGCGTTAATAGGCTTGTGACACTTAGGACACAAGCTCTGAGTCTTACTTAATATCATTATTTAGTTTTCCTTTGCTTGCTTGTTTGTTTTTTTATTTAAGCGAATATGCAAAGGCTATCAGCCTTAGCATACCCGATCAATGTCAGGTTGTTTGCTTTAGCCAGCGCCACCGCTTTCTTAGAAATGGTGCCCTTGCCAGCCATTACCGGAATGCCCGCGCGAATAACCTTCTGGACCATGGCACGGCTGACTCTCCCGCTTGTGAACAATATGCAGTCTGTCATATCGATTCCATTTCTCATGCTCCATCCGATCACTTTGTCGATCGCACTATGCCTTCCTATATCTTCACACTTAAAGAGGATGTCAATGCTCCCGTCATCAAGACCTCTGGCTATGCGGCAATTATGCGCAGCCATAGTCTCCTGTCTGAGAGGCATAATGATTTCGAAATCCTTAGCCAGTGCAAAGATCCATTCTTTCTTCCATTTCACTTGAGAAACCGGACGGACCGGATAATTTCCCCACTCATTATCCAGAAGAACCTCTGCCAGAGTTCCTTCATCGTTTATTGTTATCTGCTGAATCTCTCTGATATCATCGATAAAGCCTTCAGCATTAAGCCATCCTATCACCAGTTCAGGGATATTCTGAGGCGTACAAGGAACAGCTCCTCTCAGCTTGCCATTGATATATACCTCAACGGTATTCTCCATCAGCATATGATCTGATCCAGCTTCTTCCCTGCCGTCAGCATGCACCTTAATAAAATCGTTTGATTCTATCAGCGCCATCTCTTCCTCAGGTTCAAGGATCCTAACTTCTTCTTTACAATTATAAAAGTTCTCAATAACATCCACGAGCTTCTCAATGGATGTCATCGAATTTATAACAGGCAGCCCTTCAAACTCAGAGATCTCGTTAGAAATCACACCGCTGCATGCGATGGTCAGTTCGTTTACCTGCTCATCAAGACTTACGTCCTTACCCTCTCCATCGTAGTAAGCAGTCCTGCCTGTAATTATATTCGGGCATCTTAAATCCACGTGACTCTCTATGACCACCCAATCGGTGTCATAAAACTTAAGAATTTCACGCAGATTTCTTTTTCCCTTAAACATCACGTTAGTTTCGTCGTGGCATCTGGCTGTAACCGGATCTGCGCCAGCGCGCTTGTGCTTACCGGTATCCGCCGTCTCCGAATCCATCGAAAAAGCATCTATATGAATGCCCTTCACTGAACCAACAGTGTAGCCGCGCCTAACAAGTTCAGATATTATATTTGTGACCGTTGTGGTTTTACCGGTCTTTTTTCTTCCCTGTACGTTTACTAACTTCATTTATCTTATTGGCTTAAGAACGATTTCGATTTCCTGACCTTCTTCGTATCCCTTAAGATTTCTAACAACGCCAAGAACAACATCGCGAGTCATATTCTCGATAAAAGGCATGAGAGTGATTTCTTCACCATCAAGTTTAACGTAAAGATCAAATTTTCTATCTTCCATCAGGTCACCTCTAAAATTCTATAACATCGTATTCGTGATTGAGAAGGTCTAAAGTCAATACCTTACCTCTAAGCGCTTCTTCTCTGCCGAGCAAAACCTTCACAGCTTCACTTACCTCAATTGCTGATACTACTGCTGGTGTGAATGGAGGGTTTGTTGGTTTAACACTTTTATCCACTTCTGCGTCCTCGTAAATCTGATGCAGTATGCAGTCACCAGGCATCACCACTGTGACCTGACCCTGCCATCCTCCGATAGCACCATGAACGAGAGGGATTCCAGCCTCTTCGCATTTATCCTCCAGAACCAGTCTGGCTTCCATATTATCAAGCGCATCTACTACAAGGTCATGCCCCGCTATTATGGCAGCTGCATTCTCTTCTGTCAAAAGTCCCTGCACTGAATCTATCTGAACGTTTGAGTTGATCGTCTTCATCTGAAGTCTGGCTTCAACAGCCTTAGGATGGCCCAGATTATCTTCATTCGAAAGCACCTGTCTATTGAGATTTGTTTCATCAAACACATCTCCGTCAACTACTGTCAGATGTCCAACACCAATTCTAACAAGGCCTTCGATCACTCCGCCGCCAAGTCCGCCGCATCCTACAACGCAAACTCTCTTAGTGGCAAGTGCGGACTGTTCATCCTCAGATATCGTTCCTATATTCCTAGTATATCTAATATCCATATCCATCAGCCTCCGTATACTTTACTAAAAGCCTTAAGATAATCACCATCATGAAGCTCTGTTTCTATATCGCATCTCATGCTGTTCACTGAAACAAAACCAAAGCCTTTATCTTCCTGGTACTTGATTCCAATTGCTTCTAAAGCCTGACTGCAAGTTGTGCCTTCAGGAACTTCGACAATTCTTTCTTCTGTGCCGTATCTCTTCTTAAGAGTGCCGCGCATAGCGATTGTCACTTTCATAATCCACACCTCCTTAAATATTTAACAATAGTTCTTGTAATAAGAATGGGTCAGAAGCTAAGCCTCTGACCCATTTATTATACATCACATATTGAAATGTTTCATTTACTAATTTTATCCTCAGATTAGAGAATTGACTTGATCAGTTCGTCTGGCATTGTACCATCCTTGTTCCAACCGAGAACTTCGTAGTACTGGTCGAGCATACTTTCGAATGCTTCTGGTGGAATAACCTGACCAGCTGCAGGGCCTGTCTTCAGAGCGTCTCTGATAACTCTCTTAGGAACTGTATCCTGCTGTCTGTTGAATCCTTCTCTCTGGTTGAATGCTCTAGCGATGTTGATAACTCTTCTACCTACTGCAGCCATGTCATCTTCAGTCCATTCCTTACCAGTAATGATAGTCAGGAGTTCTGCCATGATTGCATAGTCGATTGTACCCCACATGTCGCAGATACAGCAGCTGAACTTGATAGCATTGAATTCACCAAGATTATATACAACCTGGCCCTTACCTTCTGCAGTGTAAGGAGGAACTGAAGCAGCGAATACTTCTTCGTTAGGTGCATATGATCTCATGTGGCAAGCGCCTCTGTCTGATACTGCATATGACATTGCCATACCCCATGAACCACGTGGTTCATACTGTGGATATTCGAGGCCCTTAACCTGCATTGCGATGTCGAAACCGCCGTGCTTTTCTGCAGCGATCTTAACGCCATCAGCCAGGTCTGAGAACATTTCGTTTTCTCTTCTAGCCATCTTTTCGATGTATTCACACATCTTGTTTGTTTCACCCCAGTGGATGCCAAAGTCATGCTGACCAGTTTCAGTCATTTCCATAGCCCATACGAGAGTGTCACCAGCTGAGATAGTATCGAGACCCATGTCATCGCATACCATGTTGTATCTAAGGATTTCCTTAGGATCAGTATTGCCAGCGTTTGGACCAGCTACTGCTGTTGTTTCATATTCAGGACCTTCACAAACTACATCGCCCATCTTGATGAAGTTACCGCAGCCGAGACCGCAGCTTCCGCAGCCTCTCTTACCCTGTCTATAAGGGAGAACTGCTGCGTCATTATATTCAGTCCAGTTTTCGTCAGTTGTATCTGAGAAGTTCTTATATGGCATGATACCGCCGTCCTGGCAAGCTTCCAGGAAGCCGAATGTACCAACGTCGAAGATGAACTGGTTTTCTTCATCCAGACAGCTCTGGTGAAGCAGTTCGAGGATTCTATCAGTACCTTCCTTGATGTTAGGAATCTTAACTGAGCCAGTACCTCTGATCATGATAGCCTTCATCTTCTTTGAACCCATTACAGCACCGATGCCGCCTCTACCAGCCTGTCTGTAGTAGTCTGAGTTGATGCAAGCCATGTTGCTGAGGTTTTCGCCTGCAGGACCGATTGACATACATGAGAATTCTCTGCCGAATCTGTCGATCAGTTCAGCTTCAACTTCATGTGAGCCTCTGCCCCAAAGACCTTCTGCGCTTTCGAATTTGATTTCGTCATCATCGATAATAACGATACCAGGTTCTTCAAGCTGACCTTCAAATACTACCATATCATATCCAGCGAACTTGATTCTGATACCAGCGTGACCACCGATTGAGCAGTCATTCATTGTACCTGTTGCAGGTGACTTAGCTGCTACTGACAGCTTACCTGAACAAGGAATTGGTGTACCAGTCATAGGGCCAGTTGTCAGATAAAGATTGTTTTCAGGACCCAGTGGATCGATTCCTGGAGCCATATCTTCATACATATATCTAATTACGAGACCCTTTGAGCCAACGTACTTCTCAGCGAAGTCCATTCTCAGAGGTTCTACTGTTGCCTTCTTCTCAGTGAGGTTGATTCTCAGAACTCTGTTCTGATATGCGCTCATAATAGTCTGGTTAGGATCGGCAGCCTGCTGTTCATACTTATCTCTTAAAATTGTATACTTCATATTACTGTCCTCCTCCCTATTTATTCAAATGTCAGTGCGCTCTGTGGACAAGTCTTAACACAGTTAGGATCTCCGCCGCATGTATCGCAGATATATGCAACGTCGTCTCTAAGTCTAACAACGTGCTTAGGACATGCTTCTTCGCAAAGACCACAGCCACAACATAAATCATGATCTACTTCGATGTGATCAGTAAACTTGATTGCTTCTACTGGACAAGCCTTAGCGCACTTACCACAGAGGATACAATATGCTCCGTCATACTTCAGTTCGCCTCTTTCATAGTAACTCTCTATGAAAATTCTTGCCTTTGAAGGAACGTATTCGCCTTCCTTGTAAGCTGAACAAATCTGTGCACAAAGTGTACAGCCTATGCAGAGCTCCTTCTTGAACTTTAATCTCTTCATTAGCCTCTTCCTTTCCTCAAAAACTTCTATAATGAACCATTGCTAACTCATAAATATATCCGATATATGTACATTCGCTGGACCTGTCTGCGCACCTTTTTTATCAAAAACAAGCAAGCAATCATATGAATTCAAAGAAGTTTTAGAATCGACAAAATGAGTCTAAAAGAATCAAATTCGTATAAATTTCAATAAAAAAAGTGCGCAGGCAAGTCCAACCTCGAATCTAAGCATCGCCTACGGCTGTACTTAAACCCGCTTATGACTCCTTCGCACATTGGCAGGCCAGCAAATCGCTTCACTGACCCTATCGTCCTTGCCGGCATCTGGTGTCGTACAAGGATCGGAGAATATTCAGTTTTGGATAGCGTAATCATAGCACCGAAAACCCCATTTGTCAACCGAAATACGCGCCGCCAATGCCGTTTTTCGGAAATTTTCTTCCATCAAAACAACATTTCATTCATATATAAGAAGGCTGTCGCAAATTCGATACAACTCTTGCCTTTTCTTGACATTAGTTTTCTGACTATTTAAAATATTGATGCGTATAATTTTCAATATACAAAGCAAGCAAGTTACAAATTAATATCAAAAGCGGAGGCAATCATATGAATTACACAAGAATGTTTTTGAACATTAACGGTGCCGACCGTATGTTCATCTGCGATCCTAACAAGGATACTCTCGCTGATGTACTTCGTCGTATTGGCCTTACTGGAACAAAAGTTGGCTGCGGAACTGGTGTCTGCGGTGCTTGTTCAGTAATCCTTGACGGCAAAGTTGTCAGATCATGTACTCGTAAAATCTCTAAGGTTCCTGAGTACAGCAAAATCATCACTATCGAAGGTATCGGAACAGTAATGCACCCACATCCTCTTCAGAGATTATGGGTTGCTTTTGGTGCTGTACAGTGCGGTTTCTGCGTACCTGGTTTCATCGTATCAGCTTATCAGCTCCTCGAAGAAAATCCTAACCCAACTAGAGAAGACGTAAGAGACTGGTTCCAGAAGCACAGAAACGTATGTAGATGTACTGGTTACAAGCACATCGTTGACGTTGTTATGGCAGCTGCTGAAGTACTCAGAGGCGAAAAGACAGTTGACGACTTCATCTACGACTGGACTGAAGATATCGGTAACTTCTATGGTAAGCCACTTGAAAGACCTAATGCTCTTCCTAAGGCTTGCGGCGTTACTGATTACGGCGATGATATCGAACTGCACATGCCAGCTGAAACTCTCAAGGTTGAAGTTGTTATGCCTAGACAGTACAGCCACGCTATCATCAAGAACATCGATTACAGCGAAGCAGAAAAGATGCCAGGCGTTGTTAAGATCATCACTTACGATGACATTAAGGACGCTAACAAGCTGATGACTTATTCTTTCTCAGCTAGAACAGTTGAACTCCAGCAGAACCACCACATCCTGGCAGAAGACAAGATTCTGTACTATGGTGATGTAGTTGCTCTGGTTTGTGCCGACACAAGAGATCACGCTAAGGCAGCTGCTGACGCAGTTAAGGTTGAACTCGAACCACTGCCTGAATACATGAGCTACCTCGAAGCAGTTACTCCAGATGCTCAGAAGATCCACGATTGGATGCCTGAAACATATGGTGCAAATATTTACTCACAGCAGCCTGTACTCAAGGGTGACTGGAAGAACGTTCCAGACATGATCGATAACGCTGCTTACTCAGTAGAAGGTTCATTCTACTCATCAAGAGAACCTCACCTTTCAATCGAAGGCGACGTAATGCAGGCTTACTATGATGAAGACGATAACCTTTGCGTACACTGTAAGACAATGACACTCTACTTCGACAGAGACGATATGGCAGAAGCTATCGGTATCCCTGTAGAAAAGCTCAGAGTAATCGAAAATCCTACAGGCGGTTCATTCGGTTGGGCAATGAGTGCTCACTCATACTCAATGGTAGGTATCGCTACTAAGGTTACTGGCATGCCATGCTCACTTTCAATGGATTATGCACAGTTCAACGCTATGTCAGGTAAGAGATCACCAGCTTACTTCAATGCTAGAATGGCTTGTGACGAAAACGGTAAGTTTGTTGCAGGTGAATACGAATCAGGCGTTGACCACGGTCCATTCGCAGAACTGGGCGATGACAAGCTGACTAAGATCTTAAGATTCATGTGGTATCCATACTACATGCCAAATGCAGCTGGTATCGCTAGAGTAGCATTCACTAACCACTCATTCGGTACAGCATACAGAGGTTACGGTGCTCCACAGGCATTCACTGCTTCAGAAGCAATCGTTGATATGCTGGCAGAAGAATCAGGTATTGACCCATTCGAACTCAGATGGAGAAATATCGCTAGAACTCCAGAAGACACTAACCTGAACCAGTATCCATACCTCCATTATCCAATGGAAGAAATGATGGAAAAGCTCAGACCAGAATACGAAGCTAAGAAGGCTGAAGTTGAAGCTTGGAATGCAGCACACGAAGACGTTAAGAAGGGTATCGGCGTAGCATGGGGCGGATACAACGTAGGTCTTGGTGCAGTTGACGAAGCTCACGTTGCTATCGAACTGATGCCAGATGGAACATTCAGAAAGTACGACACTTGGCAGGATCAGGGCCAGGGCGGCGACCAGGGTTCACTCATCTGCATGCTCGAAGCAATGAAGGAATACTTCCCTGAAATCACACCTAACGACATCAAGCTCGTACAGGACGACTCAAAGTACTGTCCTAACACTGGTGAATCAGCAGGTTCAAGATCACACTATGCTAACGGTAAGGCTTCAATCGTAGCTGCTAAGAACATCGCAGACGCTATGAGAAAGGCTGACGGAACATATAGAACATATGAAGAAATTGTTGCAGAAGGAATCCCTACTAGATACCAGGGTGACTGGGCAACAGTTGACGAATATGACTACTTCTATGACCTCGACCCTAACGATGGAAGCGGTAACCCAACTTACACATATACATACGCTCTCTACCTGGCAACAGTTGACGTAGAAGTTGCTACTGGTAAGACTACTTGCACAGGAATGACTTGCGTATACTGGATCGGTACTCCTGGTAACATCCAGGCAGTTGAAGGCCAGATCTACGGTGGTATGTCACACTCAATCGGTTTCGCTCTCAGCGAAAACTACGAAGATGTTAAGAAGGATACAAACATGTTCAAGTGCGGCGTTCCTTACATCAAGGATGTTCCTGACTATCCAGATTACCACGCAGTTGGTATCGACGGATATGACCCTAGAGGACCTTTCGGTTCATCAGGCGCTTCAGAAGCATTCCAGTCATCAAACCACATGGCAGTAATCAACGCTATCAACAATGCAGTAGGCGTAAGAATTTACGAACTGCCTGCAACAGCTGCTAAGATCAAGGCTGGTATCGATGCTAAGGCTAAGGGCGAACCTAACCCTAACAAGCCAGAAAAGTACTTCCTCGGTAACGATATGTGGGATGCTATCGAAGATATCGTTAACAACCCAATGGATCCTTCAAAGCCAGAAAACCTCGAGTTCCACAGACTCGGCAAGGAAGGCGTAAGATGGAAGCCAGGTCAGGAAGACACAATGAAGTAATCAATCCATTAATTTATTAATGACTGTAATTACCTAAGAAAACCCGGGCTAGCTACCCGGGTTTTTTGTTGTTAATCATAATCTTCAATTAATGATTTCATCATATTGTGAGCAAACTCAGACGCATTTTCATTTATGCCCTGAACTCGTTTTATTGACTGCGGATTATTAGCGGTTTCCATAATCGCAAATCGCGGAGGAAGCACGAAGCTCTTATTCATATTCAGCGCACTTATGAGTTGCTGAGCTACTATGTCACTACCGCTATAGCCTGAAACGATTACGGCGAATAGCTTCTTAGCGCTGAAATCCGCAACCCTGTAGAGCGATGTAAGCCTGTTGATGCAAGCTGTCAGATTAGCGCTGACCGCATCGTTATAGTTAGGGCAGAGCATTACAAGCGCATCGCATTCCATTATCGACGGATAAACCTGATCTGTAATTACTCCGCCATAAAAGCATTGCTGGTTTTCACCGAAGTGCAGACATGTTTCATAAGAACAGCCTCTGCAGTCCCATATCTCACCGTCCCTTATGGAAATATCCATAACGTCGCAGTCCTCCAGATTCTTCTTGATCATATTCCAGAGGAGCAAGGTGTTGGAATACTTTTCACTGGTGCTGGCGTTGATTGCCAGGATCTTAGGCCTTTGCACTTTGATATCTTCGTAAGCGAGCAGTTTCTCCACCAGCTCTCTGCAGGATTGCTTGTACGCATCCATCTTTTCTGTATTCATAATCTTAGAAACAACATTGAAATTCAGCATTGTCTCTGTGCCTTCAACCAGAGGTCTTCCAACGAATGTGCAGCCGGATCTGTTGGCACTGAATACCAGCTGTCTAGAAAATGACTTTGTGAACAGTTCGCTGTGTCCATCAACAACAGCACCGCCCACAGAACCATCGAATTTGTGGCGCTTAAGTCTTATTATCTTAAGCATTCTATAGTACTCCAGATTTATACCTGAATCACCCAGATTGATAGCAAAGAGTATACGCTTCTTTCTGAGGTTTGCCTCATCAAGTTCCTGCGCCGTCGTTATGTATTCTACGCTCACACCTTCCAGTGCGTAGTTTATTGCTTCTACAAGTCTATCCTCATTTTCAGGATTCTCGCATCTAGGTCTGATGCAAATGATTTTATTATCTCTATTCATCCCATTTCACCCCTTAAATGTTCTTAAGTTCTTCGTATGAAGTTCTTATTCTGTCCATGAGTTTCTCATCAAGATCCGGATTTTCGATTTCAAGCCCGCCTGCTGCTCTGCGGTTTTTCATACCCCAAAATGCACCGCCAAAGCATGCCGAACTGTAGTGCCAGTTACCACGCAGATTCTCTATGATCGATAGCGCTCCCGAAGATACTGCAGGAGCAATGTATGGTTTGAATCCCATTTCACGCATCTTAAGATTAGCCGTAATCGTAAGCTTCGAAAGCTCCAGGGATTTCTCGTGATTATAATTTGTAATGCTGTCAGCTATTACAAGTCCGCTTCCGTGCGGACCATAGGCTCTGCCCTCAGTAAGATACTGGGCAAGCGACGGATCCTTCTTAGCGAAGTAAGCCGCTCTGGCATTCATTACGCCAAGCCCGAAGCCCTGTATTCTGTTTCTGGGAACACCTGCGTCAAGCGCACCCTTACACAGCGGATCAACCGGATCAGACACAACGAAGAATTCACCTTCAAATCCGTCTTTAAGGCTTCGCTCTGCATAAGACTGGACCAGCTTAACATTACGCTGAAGCTGCATCATTCTAACATCGCCCTGTTCCTCACCAACCTTAGGAACGCCAAGTGCTGCGCAGAATACGAATACATCGCAGTCAAAGACATCTTCAGGTGCCACGGCACAAACTTCAGGAAAAGCGTGGTAATCCGTTGGCATTGAGAACTGGCCAAACTCGAATTCGAATCTGGCCGCCCAAACCGGATTAATATCGCAAAGTCCTATTTTTTCGATGGCGTCCGCTCCCCTAAGCATAAGCGCCATCGCCAGAGTGCTTCCAACATCACCCAGCGCCAGAACATTCAACTTCACCTTCTTGCCTGCGTAGCTTTTGTAACCGGAAACACAGGCTATATCATCTGATCCGCCCGTAAGCAGCTCAGTATTTTCAAATATGCTCGTAAGTCTCATAAAATCTTCCTCTACCAATTTCCTTATATGCTTGTCTTGAGTCTAACCAGTCTTTCAATATCGCTTTCCAGATATTCGCTGGCAGCGATAGTTCTATCAAACTTCAGGCACTCACCAACATCCGGGATCTTAGGATTGGAAATCGTCTCGGATAGCCTTTCCATTGTTAATTTCTTCTTATATTCTCTCTGATACTCTTCTTCCAGAACCTTCAATATATCTCTGGTATTCTCCAGACATACCATGGAGAAATCATAGACAGCGCTGACGCTGCAGTCCTTCATGAATGAAGAAACCGCATACGGCAGAATCATACAGATGTACATATGACGTCTGTCGCCGGATTCTCCCCTTCTGTAAACACCATCGCCGCCAATGAAGGGATACATCCATGTTTCTGTGAAGCTGGCTCTCAGGTTAGGAATGAAGTAAACCGAATCAACTTCTCTGTTCTGCATTGTGATAAGGTCTCTGCCTCGTCCTGACAGAATACCGACTATGAGTTTCTGAACGTTTACCTGATTTTCATTGAGGATCTTGTCCAGAATCTTCACTCTGAATCCCTTATGCAGTACGTCATCAACCAGAATTACCGGTCTCATGAAGGACTTGATAGTCTTCACCTGGTCGTCCAGCGATGAGTAGAATGGAGCTTCAGTGATTTCGAAGTCCTGAAGGTCAGAATAGAAGCATTTCTCAGTATGCAAAGTCTTCGTAACCGTATTAGGAACAGCCATTCCAGTAAGGATCTTACCAAAAGGTACGCACATTGCAGGGCCCAGCTTTCTAGGCTTAGTCGGCTTAGAAGGAACACCGTTAACTTCTGTAACCTTATGCATTACTCTGTTGTCCAGTACCGATGAATTTACGGACAGGATCAGAGTATCCGGATATACGTTAACAAGAGCATCCTGCATCTTAGCATGAGCCTCTCGCAAAGTCCTCATAACTCGCTTATTCTTATTGAAGGGATTCTTGAGGACGGTTTCCATATTCCTTGTGATGATAACCGGATTTCGCATATCTACAGCCAGACATCCAGTAGCCTTGCCATCTATTTCTATTTCCTTGAAGCCCTGACGCTTAAGAACAGATCTGATGATCTTATCATCTGCATTATCAGGATTCTTCTTATATACAGCATATGTGTAGTCGTTTCTTAAAGCTTCTGCCAGAGTTTCTGTCAGTATGAGCTGGCAGGCCTCTTCATTTGCCATGGAACTATCCATCTGAATATCATCGATGACCAGAATCTTACCAAGACCCTTCTCTCTGATATATCCAGATAAGTTTTCGTCCTGGAATTCACCATAAAGGTCTACAGCCTTTACAAGATGCATGAATGATTTATTAGTCCTGCTAGTTCCTCTATCGTTATAGGTCATCTCTACAGATGAGATCCTGCCCCTCTCATTCTTAAATGTCTCGAACTGCATTTCGTTAGCATTGAGAACGCCTTTGTACTGAGCTTCTCTAAGGTAGAGTGCATTCTCGTAAATGTAGCTCTGAGCCACGCTATCGATAAGGTTGGAAATATCATTACCCTCGTCGATATTGTTACGGATCCTTGTGGACGAGATATCCTCAAGATGGATAGGCAGAGTCAGCTCGAATATTTCTCCTGTAATATTCTTAGCATGTTCCTTATATGCCATTTCCGCTTCACTGCCCTGCTCCTGGCTCTCACGCTTAAATACAACATGATTCAGAGACTGAACGGAATTTTCCTCCGCTTCAATTCTGTAGGAGCTGGCGTTGGCGATAACATCGCTGCCAACAACCAGATAAAGATCTCTGCCGGCAAACAGCTCCTTAAGAGCCTTAATGTTATCCTTATTTGCAATATTCACCGGCATATTGTCAGGAAATACATATACATCTATTTCATCAGCACAGGACATAGTCATGATCTTCTTTCTGAAGAGTCTAGGCTGAGTCTTCTTTGACCATGAGAATTCATCCAGAGCCAGATAAACTTCGAAACCGTGGTTTCTGATTTCTGTAACAATGCCCTTGTGCCCCAGTGAGAACGGGTCAAATGTTCCAGGGAAGAAGGCCACCTTACTGTGCTTCTTAGTATTAATATCTCCGAATTCAAACTGATAGTCGGAAATGAATCTATAAATATGGTTCAGTGCTGACGCATTATTAAAGAATCTCAGAGTTTCATCCTTATTATCCTCGATAAGGGTAAGCATCTTCTTATTGATTCTAACGAAAATGTCAGCCTTATCTTCCAGGCTGAGAAGGTCAGATCCAAAAATATTCTGTCCCAGAACCATGAAGGCCTCTTCACTGATGGCTTCGTGGTAGTCCGCCATACCTTTAAGGATCATGCCCAGGATTTTATCCTTTCTCGCTCCGTTTTCTTCTGCAAAGTCTGCAAACTTCTCCTCGTAACTGCTGTAATGATTGATCATTACGCCAAGAGTATCCAGTGTTACACTGGCTACCTTCTCATTCCCTGATTCCATAAGTTCAGAGAATGTCAAAATGATTTCGTCCAGTTCTGCAGGATGCAGTGACATTACTAAAACGCCCAGGTAATCAGGGATGTACTTGCTGAACTGATACTCGCCAATTTCAAGACCCTTAGTAAGTTCAACAGCCAGCTCGTTTCTCTTATCCCAGGAAAGCATTTCGAACACTCTGATCAGTGCCTTACCTGCAGTATGTCTAACTGTAACTCGTTCACTTACCTTGAGCAGGTTAGAGAAGTGAGTTGCTACATAGAACTCTTCTATGATCTTAGGCGCACCGGCCTTCTGCCTTTCAAGCTGATCCATGAGCAGCTCGATGTTTACAGCCTTAATATTCCATGGTGTTCCTACCTTCAGGTTTTCTCTGAAGATGTCTGATGATTTCTTTTCTTGTACAAGCAGACGTTCACTATACATTGCCGCCTGAGCATCTTCATTTAAGGCCTTGTAGATTTCGTATTTCAAATATACTATGCAGACGTTCTCATCTTCTTCGCTTACGGAAGATGCGATATCTGCAATGATTCCCCTCATCTCGTTTGTAAGTTCTATTTCGCTGTTTTCTGCTATGTATCTGGCAACTCTGAGGGCTGAAACTTTGATTTCCAGATTGCCCTTGTTTATTGCATCATGGCAATAATTCAGCATTCTAACTATATCAAGCGGAGTGCAGTATTTGAGTGGTATTTCAAGCAGCGTATCCAGTATGATGAAGACGGACACCTCATTAAATGACTTTTCATCCATAACTTCCAGGAAGTCATCCAGATAACATTTTCTGTCTACACCATCAGTTTCCTCGAGCAGGTTGCTTAAAGCCGCCTTAAAGGAGTAGCCCATCCATCTTTTCTGCTGCTCTGTCGATGTGAGGTCCGGATAGATTACATAACTGATGTACTCTCTAAAGAGCGCATAGCTCTGCGCCATCATCAGACCCTTAGCGCTAGGCGGAAGTTCCTTACGGCTTTCTTCTTCGTAGCTTGCTATGATGCTGCCCACAAGTCCAGCCGCCATTCTTCTGATGTCGCCTTCTCTATGAACGCTGAGCTCCTTAAGGAATCTCAGTGACATCTGCTTCTGATTCTGCGACATGTATGCGTAGTATTCTTTTAATGTATTTATGTAAGCGCGGACGTTCTTCCAGTTCTTATCGCTTCTAGCTTCTTCAAGCAGGTTGGCAAACTCTGTTTCGTTGCCGAACTTACTCATTACTTCTATGTTATGTCTGATAGCCAGATATTTGATTCTATCTACGACTTCATCCCCATCCAGAAGTGATTCTGTCTTCCACTGTTTAGGATCCGGTCCATCCTGGTCCACTTCTGTGATCACTCCAAGACTAGTGATATATTCCTCGAAGTCGTGGAGCTTGTTATATACCTTGCGGTATCTGGCTTCCTTAGCAGCATCCACATTCTCAAGCTTGCTGAGTATTACGTCAAAGGCCTGCTTAAGGCTATAGAATTTAGCTTCTTCTGCGCCGTCTTCGTTTCTGATACTCTTGACTCTGAAGTCAGCGTATATTAGAAGCAGTGATTCAACAGACAGATCCTCAAGTTCCAGATCCCAGGTTGAATGGTTACTTGCTATATGAGCGACCCTTGGCATCTTGAGTCTCTTCATGCATACATCTGAATAGTAATAGTGGTAGTGAGGAACTCGCTTAAGTTCATTCTTCTTACATCCGAATTTGCCGATATCATGTGATGCAGCAGAACCGCTTACCAGCGCCAGATCAACAGGAAGCCCCAGAGCCTTAAGCTGTCTTCCCACGTGAAGCGCTACATGATGAACGCCCGCAACATGAGCCAGAGTATTGAACGGTGTGATTTCTGCACCGATTCTCATAAATTCATAGATGTATTCACTTCTGTCAGCTGCTATGAAGTTCTCGTATTCTTTACCTGTAAGTTCTTCTTCGTACTCCTCTCTTGTGAGGATGTCAAAATCAAATACCGGTGAGAATTCCCTCTTTCTTCTATCAAGCAGATAAATGGTTCTAAGTATTTCACTCAGAATCAGTCTGCCCTGATAGTACTTCTCATCTACAGGCTCTATATCTATATCCGGAAATAAAAAAAGCAGAGTGCAATCGTAGCAGTATTTCAGCCAGCCTCCTTCAGGTGTACCGCATATACTGCTTATAGTGTCTCTACTTATGTTCTCGATATATTTACAGCTCTTATCTTCGCTTCCCATGATTTCTGCGGACAGTAATTTCCAACCTTTATTCGAAAGAAGCGCAGACATATCCTTCTTAGACATATCTACTCTTTTAAGGAAAGCTTTATCAGTTAAATTCTTCTCCAGTTTTTTAAATAATTCTACTCCTACGTTTCTTGGCATAAAAAAACCCCCTTGAAGCTCGAATCTCGTTTAGTTATCCCTTGAATATGAAACACCCCCATGTCTCATATATGCATATTATACCATAGGCACGGCTAAAATTTTCTGAAAATATGTTATAATAGCTTACGTATTTATATTTCTATATACAAACAAGCAAGGAAAAATATGAAAACAGTAAAAGACTATTACGATCATTTCGATGATTGCAGGGAACGCGAAATACCCATGTGTGCGGACGCGTGCCCTTTTAAGATTGACATTCTTGATATTCAGGAACGCCTTTCTAAGAAACGCTACAGCGCAGCATATAAGACTCTGCGCGACAAGGTAGCCTTCCCCGGCATCGTTGCTGAAATCTGTCCAGGTTATTGCGAACAAAGCTGCATCAGACGCAGTATAGATGAACCAATAAGCATTAACCTTCTAGAAAAAACGCTCATAGCTAAAACCACAAAGAAAGAACCTAATGCCTACAACCTACCTGCTAAGAAAGAGCGCATTGCCATTATCGGTGCA
Organism: Bacillota bacterium; assembly: GCA_029006195.1. Taxonomy (GTDB): domain Bacteria; phylum Bacillota; class Clostridia; order Peptostreptococcales; family Anaerovoracaceae; genus Lentihominibacter. Next base: position 40,071 of record JAQXGH010000017.1, on the reverse strand, counting down.
GGACTTGCCGGTATGGGTTTCGCTGCCAAGATGGCATCGCGTAAATACGATGTGACCATCTTTGAAAAAACCGATCGTATCGGCGGCAGTCTGGTAGAGCTAATGGATGAAAGCAGCTTTATGGCCGAATTCGAGCTCCAGCTAAAAAACGAAAAGTATAACCTTCAGCTGAACAGTGAAATTACAGATCTTGATGAGCTTTCTCAGGAGTACGACGTTATTTTCATCGCCACAGGAAAAGGCGGCAATGATTTCGGTATTCCGTCAAGTGATGGCTGCGCTATTATCGGCAAAGCAGGCGTATTCCTTGGCGGCAGCATCATGGGCCTTGACCCAGTCAACGCTCTGGCCCAAGCCATCGCCTTATCAACAAGTGCAGAAAACTACATTAAGGTAAAGAAGCTGGAATACCCAGCTCCTGCCGTAGCCACAAGATGTGTTGCTAATGAGGATAAGCTCACCTTAGCTTCTGCTGTTAAACCAACAGAAGAGATAGACGGCAGGCTCGTTTATTCCGATGAGGAATGTCAGGCTGAAGTTTCGCGCTGCATAAAATGCCAGTGCGACGCCTGTGACTCATACTGCGACATAGTTGGCTTTTATGAGAAGTGGCCCCTTAAGATGCGCGATGAGATTTTTCTTTCAGTTAAACCTGCCGGTTCACTTGTTCACAAGTGTCCATCAAGGAAATATATTGCAGCCTGCACAGACTGCGACATCATGCGTGACGTTTGCCCTAGCGGCATCGACCTCTGCGGCATGATCAAGTCTGCAAGGCATCAGATGCATAACGCAGACAAAATGCCAGCAGGCTTCACTCAGTATTACATCCGGGATATGGAATTCGCAAACAGCCATTTCGCAGCATTAACTAAGCTCGCGCCCGGCTCACAAGGTTCATCATGTTCATACGCATTCTTCCCAGGATGCAATATGGGAGCCCTGGATCCGGAATACGTATTAAAGCCTTATAAATGGCTTCTTGAAAACATGCCTGGCACAGGACTCATCCTGCGCTGCTGCGGCATACCATGCGACTGGAGCGGAAACACTCAAATGCACGATCAGGAAATCGCAGCACTTAAGGCGGAATGGGAAAGCCTGGGAAAGCCGATTCTCATCACAGCCTGCATGTCCTGCCATAAGCACCTGAGCGAAAATCTTCCTGAAATCGAAACTCGTTCGCTCTATGAAATCATGAGTCAAATCGGGATCACAACTCCAGGTCAGCAGGAATGCAAAGTCTACAGCATCTTTGACCCATGCTCCGCTAGAGGAAATGTCAGCGTTCAGGATGCAGTTAGAGACCTGGCTTCTAAGGTAGGTCTCAGCATAGAAGAATTACCTAAATCAGACAAGCACGGCTGCTGTGGCTTCGGCGGTCAGGGCGATATCGCCGCCGGCGACTTTTCTAAATATGTTACAGAAAAAAGGGCATCCTTAAGCGACAACCCTTATCTTGTTTACTGCTCAAACTGCCGCGACGTCTTTAACGATTACGGCAAAGAAGCTGTACATATACTGGATGCAGTCTTTGCAATAAATACGTATAACTCCGCGCCGTCACCTGGCCTCTCTTTAAGACGAGAGAACCGCGTAGAATTAAAGGAACGCTTACTTACAGAAATATGGGGTGAATCAATGAACGATAAACCGGCCGCTCTGCCTTATGAGCTCAAGATGAGTCCGGAAACGGCAGACAAAATCAAACACCAAAAAATCCTGAACGAAGATATATGCGCCGTAATCGCGCACGCAGAGGAAACGGGCAGAAGAACTTACAGCCCTGACACTCAGCATTACAAAGCATATAAGGAAATTGGCTCCGTTACTTTATGGGTGGAATACACCGAAGAAGCGGAAAACATCAGATATATCCACAACATGTATTCTCACAGAATGCAGATTCAACTGGAGGCGGTATTCAATGGCAAGAAAATTGATGGGTAGCAAATCAACTGGCGGTGCCAGCGGCAGCGCTCCTATGACAGAAACTCTTATCTGCGACAAATGCAAGGTAGAATTCGAGTTAGTCGATGTAGCTTTTAAGTACCTCAGCCGTGACTTCAGATACAAGGTTCCACGCTGCCCTGAATGCGGCCAGGTTTCCCTGCCTGAGGAACTTGTCACAGGCAAGATGGCTGATGTAGAATCTATGATAGAAGAAAAATAAAAATTGGAGTAATATATGAAAAAATATGATGTAGTGAGAAAGCCTATGGATTACTTCACAGGTCAGTCTCCAGACAAATGTTCATACGCCTTCTTCCCGGGCTACGGGCTCAGCGGCTATGAACCTGATATAATCGTTAAAATGTTCGATTCCCTTCTCTTCCAAAGGCCAGATACCGGAATGTTCATCTACGACTATGCAGCAGATGATCCGGATCTCGTTAAACACTGGGAAGAGCTGGGCAAACCGACTATGCTTCTGACTTGCCCTAGACTTATGGACAAGTTCCAAAAGGACTATCCTGACATACCCGTTGATTCCGCATACGAAGTCCTAATCGACCTGGGAATAAGCGGCGGATGCAATAATGAGGAATATATCCTCCACAGGCCCGAAGACGTTTCTGAGGAATTTTTAGAGCCTGTCAAGGCCCTTGCCGAAGATATGGGTGTGACTTTCGTAGAGGAAGCTCCCGGCATCCCTTACATCACATCAAGCATGGCCGATAGAAACAAGCTCAAGCGCGAAGGCAAAGATGCCGCTCACATCCTGGAGCTGATCTACGGCATGGGCGATTCAAACACTCACCTTATCCACGAGGACCACGATCACGATGATTGCGATGGCAACTGCGCTACATGCAGTTTGGCCGAAGGCTGCGAAATGGAGGCAGGCGGTCAGAAGGTCAATATCGAATGGGAAGTGAAGGCAGAGCCGTCACCGCTCCCTACAGATGAGCAGGTGGAGGTAAATCGAGCAGAGCTGCTGGAAGCTCTAAACGCACTGTTCTGGACACCGCAGGCATAATATTGAATTTCAGAATTTAGGGCTGTCGCCTTGGCGACAGCCCCATTACTTATTCAAATTCAATTTTCTCTAACATACGAATCCAATACGCCGAATCCGACTCCGGTATAATCACCCTCAGCGGCGCACTCTCCTCATCCCACGGCTCCCCGCTTTCGCCAAAAGTCAGATAAAGATCATGCTCAGCCAAATAGTCATCGTATAGCACGATATCATAGTTGTCACGGCCATAGAAATGTGCTGAATGATAATCAGCCAGCGACGCGCCGTACTGTGCAAGAACCGTTTCAAGTGTCGGTCCTGTAACCTTAACATCGCCTATCTTGTCACTAGTGCTGTGAGTCTTTATGGTTTCGCAGTCCATAGCCTTTAGATCGGCTATTGTCAATACGATATCTTCGTCCTGAACGCCTGTAATTGTCAGCGTTTCATCCGCGTATGGTGAAATATCGATATCATCTGTGCCGCAGCCTGTCATGGCAAAGCACATCATTAATGCCATTAAGGCAAAGGCTATAGCCTTTGCAATTCTATTCTTCGATAACATAGTACTTTCCTGTTTCCGGATCGTAGACGACTTTACCCATCTCCTGCAGATCCTTGTTCACTTCAATTTCCTGTTCCTGGCCGTCATCCATTCCTTCGACCTCGTATTTGTTGTTAGCTCTCTGATTGATGGTGCCCTGTTCAGACACATCAACATTCCAGCTGAGTATGAGCGCTACTATGAGTCCGCAGGCAAATACCAGCATGGCATCCGCCATATTGCCCACGCCCTCCATAGGGCTGAAGTCTTCGGCTTTTCGCGTCCTGCGCAGCCTGCCCTTGCCTTGGTTAAGTCTCATTATTTATCCACCTCCGAATTCTTGAGGATCGAATCCAGAATCGATGCCAGATCAGCATCTGATACCTCTTTGATTTCTTCTTCAGTGTTTGCCTCAGCCTTCGGTGGCTCGTTATTAGGTTTTGAAATCACTTCTGGCTGTGGCCCAGGTATAGGCTCTAAAACCGGTGCAGGTATCACTTCAGGTTCCAGCTCAGTAATTGGAGCCGGTATGACTTCTACCTGCGGAGCCAACACCAGTTCAGGTATAGGCAGCTCTTCAGTTTCTTTCTGTGGTGGTTTATATGAAGATTCTGCCTGAACAGTTTCTTCGGCAGCTTCTGATTCAGGAGCCTTAGCTTCAGCAGGCAGGTCAGTTCTGCTCTGTTCTTCCAGAATAGTTTCCATGATAGTTTCAAGGCCTACCATGTAGCCTTCATACCAGTTTCTTCTGATGCCTGAGATCACGTAACATACTGCCGCACTGATGAGGCCGGCAACTGTTGTATCAAAGGCTATAAGCAGTGAATCTGACAGTGTCTTTGTATCGCCCTGTGCCAGCGCCATAAGTCCAGGACCCAGCGGGATCAGTGTTCCCATGAGGCCGAACATAGGTGCAATTCTAGCTATGATATCAGTTACTTTAGTGAGGCTGTTATAGTGACTTTCCTCATCGGCGATAAGCTGTCTGGCCAGAGCTTCTCTGGTATTAGCCGGATAATCACTTCTGTTAAGGAGCTCTAAAGCCGCTTCCTTCTGCCTTCTTAAGATACCGCTCTCTTCTATTACAGTTTTGAGCTGCGGTATGGATTTTTTTTGCATGTCATCTACAAGGCTAGGGATGCTGTCTGTGAGCCTTCTTCTTTCTGTGAATACTTCAGCTATGATAGCTCCTAGCATTACTATTGTAACCAGTATAAGGATTATCAATATGATTATAGTTGGAATCTGCAGTGAGCTGCTTATGGCTCTAAGGATGCTCTTCACAAATTCTGACATGTTATACCTCCATCTTGTATCTTCTAATTCTAAGCGCTACACCTGCCGCGCATGCTGCCAGCGCCGAACCGGCCGCTGTTGCTCCTGCCGCTGCTGTAAACTGCTTATTAGCTTCCAGGCTCTGGGCGTTATCCGCCATTTCGAGTCTTTGCTGATCCTGCGCTGATATTTCCTCCATAGGAAGAGGCATTACCTGGTCGCCAATGCTTATTTCTCTAGCTGTAATCGTAGTTACTGATGCGATTTTGTGCTGTTTCTTGTTTTTATCGCGGTCCTGTATTTCTATCATCTGTTCCAGACCGTCAGAATCTCTGTTATCTGGATTCTTTACCTGAGAATTGCCGGAAGCCGATGAACCTGATTCCGATGACGAACTTCCGCTTCCCGAATGCGAGCCAGACGATGAGCCGCCTGAGCTAGGATCGTCAACCGTACTTGATCCACTGGATCCAAAAGTGATTTTACCAACTGTGCCATCCTGGGCAGTTGCTGTAATGGTTACCTTACCCTTCTTCTTAAAAGTAACCACGCCATTCTGATCGACTGTAGCGATAGCCGTATTGCTGGACTTCCACTTCAGCGTTCCTGTATCAAGAAGCTCTGCGAAAGTTTCATCCCCTACGATGCTGGCGTGGACAGTCTTCTGACTTCCTATCACAACATCAGGGTCGTCTACAGAAAGGTTTACGCCCTTAACCGGGTAGCCTTTTAGCACTACAGTCAGACCGTAAATGCTGTGCGCCGATTCCTTAGCGGTTACGTCGGCACTAGTGGTCTTCTTACCGGCCTTAAGTTTAGTCTGGCCTATGCAAAATCTATAAGTCTTATTACGACTCAGCTTTTGGTCTTCAGCAAGTTCCCCCTGCCCTGAGCCCTCGCCAAATTCCGTTGCCAGGATCGCAGGCACCTGCACTGCGCCTTCGTCAAAGCCTTCTAAAGGAGTGATCACGGAACCCGACTTAGTAAAGTAGGTTACGAATTCTCCCTCCTCTGTTTCATCTATTGCATTCAGCTTAGGATAGTAGTATCCCACGCCTTCAATATCATTTCTAGTGTACTTAACGTGAATGGTTCCGCTCTGAGGATCCTTACCGTAAGCATCATCTGTATCAGGATAGATGCAGTCAACTGAATTGATATCAATTCCGGCAGCCCTAAGGATTTCTGTTATTGGAACTCCCTTTGCCATCATTACCAGAATGTTACCAGTATTTCTGATATTGGCAAAGCAATACTCCTGAGCTGCAGCATCAAGATCTGCGCTGCTTATGGTAGTTTTTAGTCTTACCATATCGCCACGTTCCATTAGATACTGCACTCTGATTTCGAGAGCTGTGTCTCTAGCTAAAGCTTCCTGCGGAATCAGTATCGTGAACTGAAGCAAAACAAACAATATGACAGTGATTATTGCCACTGTTTTTTTCAAGTTCAATGATAGCTTTCCCATTAGTAACCCAATTCGTCCCTTTCAAAAGTTTTGCCATAAGAAAGTTCGTATAAATCGTTAACATCCTTTTCCAGTTCTTCGTCACTGAGAAGATCCGGGTACATTGTTCTTATCATATATTCAATGCCGATAACGCTGACGATTCCAGGGAGTTCCCAGGAGTCTTCCTTAGCCGGCATTACATAAACATCTTTGTTCTTGACTGCTGTAATTTCTGACCAGGCCGGATCATTTAATATGTCATCCGCATCATATACAGCACCTTCCTGATTAGTTATGAAGATGTAATCAGGGTTCCATGCGAATATCTGCTCCGCACCGGCAGTCGGCCAAAGTTCTGTAGCCTTAAGCTCGTCAGCGCAGTTAATTCCGCCTGCGATTTCGATCATATTGCCCTGCAGCATTGATCCGTCAGCAACCTTGCCTATGGATGAACCCATAACGATTGCAGACTTTTTATTCTCTATATCTTTAGTCAGGCTCTGGCACTTCTCTATGTGTGAATTGTAAAAATCTATGAGCTCCTTTGCTTTGTCTTCTTTGCCACAGATTTTACCCATTATTTCAAAGGCTGTAACCATGTCTTCCTGATTCTCTACTCTGATGCCGACAGATGGTATCCCCAGATCCTGAATTGCGTCCAGAGTTTCTACATCAGAAGCCTTATGTAAGAAGATATCCGGATTAAGCTCCGCAACTGCTTCCACATCTGCCACGCCCTTACCTACATCTACTGCATTAGCAATATTTGGTTCCAGTTCATCGAGGAATTTCTCCGACTTACCTACGCCGACAATCTTATCTCCCTGCTCCAGATTAAGAAGAAATCTTATTATTACTCTGTAGCAAAGAGCTATAGTTTCAGGTTTCTTCTTGGCTGTAACTTCTCTTCCAGCCTGATCTACTATAGTAACATATTCATCTGTTTCTTCTATGACGGTTCCTGGTTTATCTCCGTTTTGAGATAAAACTTCATCGCTGGAAGCCGAGCTGCCTCCGCATGCAGTCAAACATGTAAGTGCCATCACAAGGCACAGGATCATAGCAATTATCTTAGTTAAAGTTCTGGTACTAGACATACTTTCCTTCCAAGTTCTTCGACCCACATGAGTCTGAGGTCGATATCATAGACTTTGCGTAAATTTTCTTCTGTTATCATTTCTTCGCATTTGCCCTGAATTATCTTACCGTCTCTTCCCACTATGGCTACGTTACCGCCAAGCAGCAGGCTGTGATCAGGGTTATGCGTTGTTATTATTACCGAATATCCGTCTTCGGACATTTTCTTTATTCGCTTGAGCACTCTGTGCTGATTGCCGTAGTCAAGGTGAGCAGTCGGTTCGTCAAAGAGTATAACCGATGGCTTCTGCAGTATGGCTCTGGCTATAAGCACTTGCTGCCTTTCGCCACCGCTGATGTTCATGTATGATTTCTCAGCCAGATGCTCTAGATTCATTCCTGCCAGTACTTTAATGCAGGCCTCTTCGTCTTCTTTTGATGGTCTTTCGAACATTCCCATTCCTGGCGATGCGCCCATTAATACGAAGTCTTTAACCTTGTAATCAAAGGCTGGCGTGTGCACCTGCGGTACGTAGCCAACAATTTGAGCTATGTCTTTGACCTTCATATCATTAATGCTTCTGCCCTTAAGCTTTATTTCACCATTCTTTGGCTTTATAAGACCTGCCAGGCAGTTAAGAAGCGTCGTTTTGCCGGCACCATTAGGTCCCAGAATGCAGAGTATCTCGCCCTCACCAAGTCTAAGGCTTGCGCCATCAAGCACCATTCTGTCTCCGGAAGGATATTTATATGTCAGATTACTTACTTCATAAATCGTATTCATACTTCCTCCTACCTGAGCGTACTCCTCTGCTTATATAAAAGCCATGCATAAAACGGCGCGCCGATGAGTCCTGTGAGAATGCTTACAGGCATTTCTGCAGGGCCGATCAATCTAGTTGCTGTATCCACCACCAGCATGAATATTCCGCCCATAAGGCAAGCTGCAGGAAGCAGATTTCTGTTGTCTGAACCAGCCAGCATTCTGCCGAAATGAGGTATAACAAGACCTATCCATCCGATGGTTCCTGAAATGCATACAGCACTTGCTGTCAGTACTGTTGAACAAACGATGCAGATTCCGCGGAGCAGGTTTACGTCCGCTCCCAGGCTTTGTGCTTCGCTGTCGCCAAGAGACAGCACGTTGATCCACCAGGACATTGCTATGATAATGGCTGATGCGACTATAACAAGCGGCAGTATCTGCAGTACTGCCTTGTTATCAACGTATGCGAAGCTGCCCAGCTGCCAGTATGTGATGGCTGCCAGCTGAGTTTCAGGGTCAGCTATATATTTGATGAATCCCAGTATGGATGACATGGCTCCGCTGACGATTATGCCTGCCAGAACCAGCATGATGCTGGAATTACTTCTTATTGCTTTTGGTATGAGAACTGTAAGCGTTACCGCCAGTATTCCTCCAAAGAATGCGAATACCTGTACGAATCCTGCCGGCATCATTAAGAGAATGGCGATGGCTGCACCAACGCATGCCCCTGCGGATACACCTAAGAAATCAGGTGATACCAGCGGGTTCTTGAAGATGCCCTGATATACCGCGCCCGAAAGAGACAATGCCGCACCCACTATTACTGTAGCCATTGTTCTCGGGAGTCTGACTCCCATAAGGACGTTCTCATCCATCGGATCGACTCCAGACTTCCCCGGCATGATCTGGTCTATAAGAATTCTAATGCAGTCGCCTGGTGCGATGGAATATTTACCTAGACAAAGCGCTGCCATAACGATTATGAGCAACACAAAAAACAGCATTACGTTAAGTAATGCACTTCTATTCGATTTTATGCTGTTCTTTGTGCTGTTCATAAAATCCTCCGGTAAATTGCAATGAGGGCTAGGCATTTAGCCTAGCCCTTCATCTTTATTATACTTCTTTTTTGAAGTAATCCTACTATTTATTTGCCTACAGGATTGTTTCCTTAACAACTGTTGACCACTTACCGTAGTACTTAGTCTTTCCTACCTTAGTGTAAGCTCTGATCTTGAATTTGTATTCCTTATCAGACTTAAGCTTCTTGATTACTCTTTCAAGCTGCTCAGGTCTTGTTACGTTAACGTACTTAGCCTTAGCCTTTGCACGCTTGTAGTAAATTCTGTATCCTGTTGCACCGTTTACAGCGCCCCATGTGAGTTCTGCTGTATTTTCACCTGGAGTTACTGATGTGATTACTGGTGCTTCTGGCAGTGGCTTAGCATACTTCTTAGCTGAGAACTTGGAGTAGTGATCGAAGTAGTCTACAGCCTTTACCTTGTAGTATCTGTACTTACCTGTTGGCAGGCCAGTGTCTACATATGAAGTGCCTGTTGCTTCTCCAACCTTAGTATACTTACCGTTCTTCTTAGTAGCTCTATAGATATCGTATGATACTGCGCCTTCCTTAGCATCCCAAGTAACTTCGTTACTGTCGAATGAGTATGAAGCTGCTGCTACGTTCTTAACCTGAGTAGTTGAGAACTTTGATGGAGTATCCATGATAGCGCCCATGTATCCATCCATAATAGTCTGAGCTTCTGCTATTGACTTAGCGTTTTCAATAGCCTTCTCTGCCTTCTGTGACATGATCCACAGATACATCATATCGTCAGCTGCATAATCCTTGTAGTTTACGTAGCTTTCTGTTGTAACGATTTCTTTCTTAGTTTCAGCAATTACCTGCTTAGTTTCAGCGATCTTATTAACTGCATCAACCAGAGCCTGAGGGTTTTCGACCTGAGCCTTCTGTTCTTCAGTCATTTCAGCATACTGCTTAACTAATGCATTGATTGCTTCTTCATCATCCAGAGTGATGTTTTCGATGTCGATCTTAGCGATTGCATCGTTCAGTTCTGCAGCCTCTGGATCATCCGGTTCTTCGCTACCGCTGTTATAAACGATTGACTTAGCCAGTCCTCCCTTCCATGCAAGGCCGTTTGCTGAACCTGCGATTACCACGTCATCGATGATGTCGAGGCTGTAAATGTTGTTGAGACTTGCATCCCATGAGCCTGTTTCCTTGCTGTATTCTGCTGTTACAGCCATGCTGTGATCTGCGCTTACAGCTGGATTCTTAACGTATATGATACCATCTGCTGATGTACCGAACCAAAGTCCACCATCTGCATCACATGCTACCATTCTAACTTCTGCATTGTCTGCTCCGTCAAGAGCGTCTCCAAGTAATTCCTTACCTGAGTACTTAAGAGGCTTTTCACCAGGAGCCTTCACGTACCATACAGTACCGCCTTCGTTTACGATACCTGATCTTGTTCCTGATGCTACGATCCAAGCACCGCCATCCTTATCGATAGCAATGTCTCTGATCCATACCTGAGCCAGCATTGAGCTGCCGCTTGCATCATCGTATGCTGCTTTGTACTTATATGTATCTGGGCAAGTTACTACGCCATCCTTGAAGTAAGCGAATCCGCCTGTATAAGGATCTGTTTGTGTACCTTCTCCGTTTGGATAGAATCCACACCAGATTCCGCCATTAGCATCGATTTCGATATTATCGATTGATCTTGCAGGGAATCCGTCATTTTCATTCCAAGTCTGCCATGTGTCAGTTTCTGGAGTGTACTTAGTTAAGCCGCCAAATGAACCGAACCATACGTTTCCGTCTGCATCGATCTTGATTTCCTGAACATAGTTGTTAGGAATTGTGTTTCCGTCAGCTTCGGTATAGTATGTTACTTCGCCGTCCTTAAGGTAACCAACACCCTGATTGTTTTCAGGATTTTCATAGCTGGCGTTCTGAGTAAACCATACGCCGCCTTCATCATCTGGGCATACAGCTGATACTACGTCTACCCTAAGTCCTGGAGTTGAAGCAGTGTTATAAATAGCTGCTACTTCCTTTTTTTCATTAAGCTTTACGATACCCTGTCCGTAAGTTGCCAGCCACATGCTGCCGTCTTCAGCCTTTGATACGGCTCTGATGCCTGCCATTGGAAGTGCATCACCATCAGCTACGAGAGTCTTAAACTTAACTACCTGAGGGATATCTACTGTGATTCCCAGAAGTCCTGTGCACTTATTTCTCCAGTCAACTGTTGGTTCTTTTCCGATTGATTCGTTGTAGTTTCTGTAGATTCTCCAGTATGTTTCTGATCCGTCCTTGTTAGTGTCGTGGATAGGAACAAACTGACCATCAGCCTTCTGTTCTTCCCATGCTACGAAGTACTTCTGATCGATTGCATCTGCCAGAGTAATGTTGTTATATGTTGTTTCAGTCTTTTCGTAGTTGTCAGTTGCATTGAGAGTGATCTTAGTAGTTGCAACATCAATGCCGTTATCCTTAAGGATTGTTTCTAATGAAACGCCCTTAACTACGTCAGTGCTCTTCTTACAAGTGTAGGTAGCTTCTCTGCCTTCATACTTATTCAGGTCGTCAAGTGAGATTATCTTATCAACTGAACCAGCAATTGTGAAATCGCCAGGCTTAGTTTCAGGAGCACTTGAACCGCCTACCTTAACTACGATCGTTTTTGTTTCTGAAAGTGCTGCACCCTGGTTAAGGTGTGTAGCGAGCCTGATTGGACCACCGTCGTTTCCGATTGTTGCATCGAAACCTTCACCTGGAGTTCCCCCGTTCTTGCCGCCGCCAGGTACGAGTGGATATCCGTTTTTTGCGTATGCCAGGAGGATAGGAACATATGTTGTACCGTCCTGTACACCGTTTTGAAGAGCATCAAGACCGAAGATACTTCTCAGTTCCTTAGAGAATCCATCCTTAGCGATTGCTGTTACTGAAACAGGATCGCTAACTCCCTCAATGCTTCCAGCTTCCTGAAGCACGAACTTCCAAAGGTTAAGACCTTCCCAAGTTTCCTTTGAAGTAGTCATGACATCAGCTCTTTCAACGATGCTTGTCATAGCTTCAAGTTCAGCTGTTGTATAAGTCTTAACAAAGAGTTCCTTGTTGTCGTTATCAACAACCTGAAGTGTCAGAGCTTCATCATCAAGATACTGCGTGAATACTCCACTATCATGAGTCCAGCTATCTGTTTCTGCAGCTGTGATTTCGATCTTAGCTACATTCTTAATGCACTTTGAACCGTTGCTGTCTGATTCGTCAGTCTGTCCGATGATCAGCTTCAGTGGTCCACCGTGGTTTTCGATAACTTTGCCAGCATCTGTAGCGTAGCCTTCTGAATCTCTCTGTGGAACCAGTGGATATTCTGTTCCATCAATGTTGATACCATATGCCAGCATTACTGGAACATCTTCCTTAGACAGAGTGTTCGTGTACATCTTTCTGATGTCATCCATTGAGAATTTATATGTTGCTTCATTAGTGTCTGTAACAATGATGCCGTTAGCACTGCTCTTGAGGCCAACTGTTGTTGAGGTGAGCAGGTTATAGAGGTTGAAGCCTCTATATGTTTCTGATACAGTACCCTTATTATTCTTTTTGATACTGAATGTAGTTGTCTGAGCCAGCTTCTGCTTACCTTCGAGGTCAGCAACTGTTAATGTTACATTATTTCTAGCTCCATCACCTGTGATTTCAAGTGTTTCGTTCTTGTACTGATCGTATGGTTCATTTATATGTGCATACTTATCAGCTGTCAGGTTGATTGAGATTTCTGTTACGTTGTTATATGCTGAGAAAGCTTCGCCAGCGCTCTTGCTAGGGATGATTACCTGCAGAGGTCCGTTGTTGTTGTTTGCAGCCTTTACAAATCCCTCTCCCTTATCTGTTACCAGAGGGTAACCGTTCTTACCATAAGCGAGTACTGGTGTAAGTCCGCTGATGCCTTCTTTGTTATTAACGCCGTTATCAATTGAAAGTACTGTTCCCAGATCATGTTGTTCGTCAGCACCGTTAAATGAGATCGTACCTTCAGCACCTGGAAGTTCTACTACGTTCTCCAGGAAGTAGTTGAGGTTGATACCTTCGTAAATATCTGAATATGTAAATCCGTTCTTTTTTACTTCATAGAAGTTCTTAACAGCTGCAACCTTCTTCTGGTTAGCAGTAAGGCCACCATCATAGATGATCTCTTCGATATCGCCTACTGTGTATTCCTCTGACTTGATCAGCCGAGCAGCATCACCAGCGCCATTGTAGATATTTACTGTGATCTTGTTATCCTGAAGTGCACTCTGAGCACTCTGAGCTGGATTTGCAACTGCGTCAGTGTACTTATGTGTAGCATAGTGATATGTGTTTCCGCCAACGAAGATTCTGTCTACCAGCTTAGCCTGGTTTGATCCGTTAGCGTGGTTATATGATGTCTTGCCCCAGATAACTCTCAGTGGACCGCCATCGTTCTGCAGACCGCTGAGGTAACCGTCGAGCTTGCTGCTCTTAACATATGGATATCCGTTTACACCGTATGAGAGGAGTACAGGATAACCAGCCTTGATAAGGTCAGCTTCATCTGTTGATTCATACTTGCCGTCGTTTAAGTCAGCAGCGTTCTTTTCGTAGAACTTGAAGTTGTTAGGGTCAGCCAGCTGCTTAGTTGTGAATGTATCAAAACCAGTGTAGTTGTCTGTTGATCCGAATGAAACCTTAACGCTGTCATCATCTGCCAGTGCAGGATCCAGTCCTGACTTAACCAGCAGATCCCAGAGCTTAACGCCTTCATAAGTATTTACATACCAGTATGTTGAGTTTGCTAAGCTATATTCATCACGATAACCGATACCTCCGGCTTCTACGTTTCCATCTGCATCATAAGTGACCATGTCTTCCAGCTGATCTACTGTGTAGAGAGCTTCCTTACCCATCTTGTCACCAGTGAGTGTTACGATGTACTTAGTATTGTCCTTATGGTTATATGGTTCCTTGTCATGCTTAAATCCAGGTGTTGTATCTTCTTCAACATAGATATAAGCCATGTTTCCAAATGTCTTATATGTCTGATCTGCCATGCTGCTTGTATCACAAACCAGCTTCAGACATCCGTCGTTATTACCAAGTTCTAAATCTTCACCTGTTGCTCCGTTGTATACGAAAGGTCTTTCATTTGTACCATCTTCATTTGCAGTACCGTATGCTACGATTGCAGGATGGTCCGACTCATGCATTTTATTGATTTCATCAATTGTTAATGTTGCAATAGTCCTTCTGTTTCTGTTCTTGATTTCTACTTTCTTAGCCTTATCTGTGAGAATGATACCGTTTGTACCAGTCTGCATGTTGTTAAGAATGTAGTAGAGATCGATACCTTCGTATGAACGAGTAGTTTCTTTGCCGTTTCTTTCATCTGTGTAAACACCACGAACAGCACCCTTATTCTGTCCTTCCAGATCTCTTACTGGGAGTGGTACACTTGACTTTACTCCAGGGCCTTCTACTGTGAGAGTTGCACCTGTGATAGCGTCGATGTTATAAGGTGATGAACCTGACTGTCCACCGTTTGTGATGTGCTTATATGGGCTTGTTGTGAAGTCGATTCCTTCTGATGATACGACTGAAATCTTGTTAACCAGCTTCGCAGGCTTCGCATATGCATCGCCATCGCCATAGAGGTTGAAGAAACCGTATACGCTAGGGTCCTTCTTCTTTGTGCTGTAAAGACCCTGACCGTTTACTTCATAGCCCAGAATGAAGTTGCCGTCGATGAGCTGCTTAACAGTCATTCCTGAAGCTGCAACTGCATATCCATCCGCTGCTTCGAAGTTTACTGTATCGTTTTCGTTACATCCATCCAGAAGTACTGACATAGGAACGCCCTTTACGTTATCAGTAGCGTTACCATTTGATGTTGTGTAATTGAATGTTCTTTCTGCGTATGGCATTGCCAGTACGTCAGCTCTTGTGAATGTTTCTGATCCTACTGTGAGAGCAACTTCTGTAAGCTTATCTCCGCCGACCATTGTCTTGATCTTCTTAGCGTAAGCGCCATTGTTGTGCTCTGTTACAGTTTCCTGACCAATGTGCAGTGTGAGCTGATTTTTCTCTGCTCCTGCAGTTTCAGGGTCCTCAACTTCGCTTTCAGTTGATGCATATGCCAGCATAGCTGGAACTTCCTTTGCATTAGCTTCGTCGCCTTTCATGATTCCAGGGAATGCATATCTAGTTACGTTAAGACCATTGATCTTTGTTCCCTGCAGCTCTTTACGAGCTGGGTCGAATGAAGTTACATAGCCGTCTGAAGCGATCAGCTGTAATACATCTGTTGATGCATCATAAGCTGTTCCTTCGAGAAGTGATGTAACCCAAACACCAGTTGCTCTGTAGAGAAGCTTTGTGTACGGTTCTTTTGTCTTCTGTGCTGAATACAGAACGTCCGCACCGCCTGCTCCGCTAGTAACCATTTGCTTCAGCTGATCACGAGTGTATGATTTCTCGAGACCAACATTGTCCGCTGAATATACGCCTCCGTTACCGATAACTGCTGAACCTGTAACTACCAGTTCTGGTGTCTGCAGAGTCATTTCGTTTTCGGCAGCGTATGAATACGTATTTGCATTCAGCGGCATCATTGTGAATACCATTGCTATTGCCAGGAAGAATCCCAGGAATTTAGCCATGATACTCTTGCCTTTGCTTGCTTTACTCATAACTTTCTCCTTTTTTAATGTAATAACGAACAAATATATTAATTAATCTTTATAGAATTAACTATCGAGTATGAACCGTATTTCTTTTTACCATCAACAAGTCTGTACGCTCTAACCTTATAATAGTAAGTCTTGCCTGTCTTAAGTCCTGTGTTGCTGGCAAAGATTTCTTCATTACCTTCTGTTGTCAGAACTTTGGCGAACTTCTTTGACTTATAAAGCGATCTCTGTACTTCGTATCCGTCAGCGCCTTCGATTACTGACCACTGCAGCATAGCAGTTCCATCGCCTTCTTCTTCCTGATAGATATCTTCTATTTCAGGCGCGAGTACAGCAGGTGTTACTGATTTGATTGCTGTATATGCACTGTAAGTTGTCTTTTCACCTTCCGTTACGAATGCTCTCACCTTGAACTTGCATGCTGTTCCAGTCTTAAGATCTTTTACAGTATATTCATGCTTATCAGGCAGTGCCTCACCATTTTCCGGAATCACTGTATCTATGAGCTGGTACTTCTTACCTACCAGCTGGTATACTTCGTAGCCTGTTATGTATTTATTGCTATCCCAGCTAAGGGTTACTTCGTCGTAGTTTGTGGACTTGGCACTAAAGTTTGCAGGTTTGCCAACGATTACTGTGTAGTTAAGAGTCATTACTGAACTATCACTTTTGCCCACGCCTATGGTCTTAACCTTGACTGTCATCTTGCCCAGTTTATTAATTTCTACCGGTCTGTTATCGCCCCATCTTGAATAGTTATACTTACTGGATGATACATCAGGTGTAGTTCCATCTGTTGTATAAACGATCCATGCAACGTCCTGAGGCGGTTTGTATTTTGTCTTAAAGTTTATCTGACTTCCGATAGGAACTTTAGCCTTATTTTTGTAAGTTGGACTTGTTACATTGGACCACTTAGTTGCCTTAGCCGGCTTAACTCTGATTTCTGAAATTCTAGTACCGTTCAGGTTTCTATATTTATAGTCGACCATGTACTTGGTGAACAGAGTATAGTTCTGTTCATTAGGATATTCCTGGCCGAATACCAGACGGTCAATACGCTTATCCTCGTCCTCTTCTTCTCTGCAGTCAAGAGCCAGAATAGCAGGCACTTCTACTGCACCTTCCATTGTTTCTGGCTTGACAGGCGCGCCGATCTGATAGTCCTCATCAGCTGCCTTAGGGTAATAGTATCTTGTTTTAAAGAGCTGGCCGATCTGGAACTTGTAACCGTACTGATCATAGCCGTTTATTTCAATGATATCTGTACTCTTAAGAGCAGTTACGTCTATTCCTGCTTCAGCTAAAATGCCTTGGATAGTCGGGCCGTGAAGATCCTTTAACTCCTTACCCTTGTAAGTTACATTTCTGTTGTAACCTGAATATGAGCGAATGACTGACCCTTCAGCTTCCTCAAGTTCTTCAAGGTCATAAAGCGTCATTTCCTTTACCAGTTTGTCCTTGTAAAAAACCTTTAAGGCAACGAAGTCATTATCGGTTGTTTTTTCTGCGCCGTACACTACTGACTGTGAAAAGCACATTGTAAGAGCCAGCGCCAAAGCCATAATTATTGATAATAATCTCTTCATACTGTCATCCTTTCCTAGAATAAAAAAACAGTTCTTTGAATCGAAAGGAACTCAAAGAACTGTAGGATAAATACTTAAAATCTATCACTAAATCTAAATACCGTTTTTGCGTTTCTTTCCAATATCGGGAGGCGCTTCAGTTTCCCTAAAACACCCTGGCTTAAATCCATAGGACTGATTCCGTTAGGATTTACAGCTCGAAATGCAGTTTTTGTTATGAAAATAATATAAAAAAAGCAAAGCAAAACCAGCCTTCCAGGCCTGGTCTCCTTTGCGCAATGGCAGGCTACAAAATCGCTTCTGTAACCCTATCGTTTTCACCGGCAACTAGTGTCGAATGAAAATCGGAGATTTATTGTTATTGTGGCAACTTTTTTCTTGCTATCTTAATTATACGACTCATCTCAAATTTATGTCAATTTTTTCAGCGTATTTCTCAAGTTTGAGTCAAAAAACACCTTTTTAGCGCAAAGAGTGCAAAAAAGGCTACCAACAAAAGAATCAGCAGCCTCGTTTTTATGTCTGTTATTTAATTATTCAACAATTCGTCTTACTGAAAGAATTGTTCCTGGTGCATGAACATTGCTTTCTACTATACCAACTCTTGAGTTGTAAGCGTGGATGATCTTGCCATTTCCTGCATACATAGCGTAGTGACCAGGATAGTAAACTACATCGCCTGGCTTAGCTTCTGCTAAACTTACGCCTCTGCCAACTCTGTAGATACCCATTCTAGGAACAGGTACTCCGAAGTGGTTATACAGTGCATAGATGTATCCTGAACAGTCGCAACCGTTTGTAAGGCTTGTGCCACCCCATCTATAAGGATTGCCAAGGAACTGTCTGCCAAAGTTTACTACAGTTTGTCCATCGCCTTCTGCCATAGCTTCACCAGAATAATCCTGGAATACTGTGTCAGCTGGTCTTTCCTTTGTTCCCTGCAGAATGATTTCATCAATTGCATCCTGGACAATCTTAGTGTTTACTTCTTCCTGAGTCAGGATTTTACCGTTAACACATGTGATTTCATCTGTAACTACCTGGCTGCCTGACTTACCTTCGCTCTTTAATGAGAGGTTGCCTTCGTAATCTTCATCATTGTCTTCGTATGCAACTCCAGCCTTAACAGCCTCGATTGAACCTGTATCTGCTGATACTGTTACTGAGAATATAGGCTCATCGCTGTCATTCTTATCCATGATGTAGTTAACAGCTTCTTCCTTAGTAAGTACTGTTTCAGGCACTTCTGACTTCTCTAATTTCTTGGATTTAACCTGAATATGCTTATCAACTGTGATGGAGTTTACCTGTGCACCTTCTGGTGTGTAGTTCTCCATTACTTCTGTAACAACGCCTTCTGCTGTTTCTTCGTCTCCAACGAGAAGAATATCTTCTCCATTTACTGTAATAGCATATGGCTTAGTTACTTTATCACCGTTAGCGTATACTGCATATGGCTGTGTAATTTGCTGGTATATGATAAAGCCTCCGAGCAGTACGATGATACCTGCCATTATGGCAATGATTGTCTTCGTATGTTCTTTAAGTGTCTTGACCATAAAATGTTCTCCGTTTTTTATAATATAAGTACAACTTCTTATATTCTTAAAAATAAGTCCTTATATTATACAACTATTTTGTGATTTTATCAACTCCCATGTAAGGGCGCAGTACTTCTGGGATAACAACTGATCCGTCAGCCTGCTGATAGTTTTCTAAAATAGCAGCTACAGTTCTGCCTACTGCAAGTCCTGAACCGTTAAGAGTATGTACGAATTCCGGCTTGTTCTTACCTTCTCTGAATCTGATGTTTGCTCTTCTAGCCTGGAAGTTTTCGAAGTTACTGCATGATGAGATTTCAACATATCTGCCATAGCTTGGCATCCATACTTCGATATCATAAGTCATTGCTGATGAGAAGCCCAGGTCACCAGTTGAGAGTCTAACAACTCTGTATGGGATTTCAAGTCTCTTAAGTACTTCTTCTGCAGCTCTAGTCAGTGATTCCAGTTCTTCGTATGAACCTTCTGGCTTAACGAACTTAACCAGTTCAACCTTCTGGAACTGATGCTGTCTGATAAGACCTCTTGTGTCTCTACCTGCGCTGCCTGCTTCTGCTCTGAAGCAAGGAGTGTATGCTGTGTGATAGATAGGAAGAGCATCTGCATCCAGGATTTCATCATCATAAAGGTTAGTTACAGGAACTTCTGCAGTTGGGATGAGGAAGAAGTCCTTCTGTGGAATGTAGAACATGTCTTCTTCGAACTTAGGCAGCTGACCTGTACCTGTCATTGCTTTTCTGTTTACCATAAATGGTGGCAGAATTTCTGTGAATCCGTGTTCTTCAGTGTGAAGGTTCAGCATAAAGTTGATAACTGATCTTTCAAGTCTAGCGCCCAGACCCTTATATACTGTAAATCTAGCACCTGCGATCTTAGCAGCTCTTTCGAAATCCAGGATTCCTAAGTCTTCACCGATATCCCAGTGAGCCTTATGTTCGAAATCAAATGTTGTAGGTTCTCCCCACTTTCTGATTTCTACGTTATCGCTGTCATCAGCGCCAACCTGTACTTCAGGATTTGGTGTGTTAGGAATATTCAGGATAGCATCGTTTAATGCTGTTTCGATTTCACTTACCTTGCCGTCCAGTTCCTTGATAGCGTCGCTCAGTTCCTTCATTTCAGCCATCAGCTGAGTTGTATCTTCTCCGTTCTTCTTAAGAACAGGGATCTGCTTTGACTTTACTTTCTGTTCGTTCTTCATCTTTTCTACTTCAGCCAGAACTTCTCTTCTGTCTAAGTCAAGCTGACGAACCTTATCGATTCCAAAGTCACCCTTACCTCTGGATTCTACAGATGCCTTAACTGCGTCAAAATCTTCTCTAATTCGCTTAATATCTAACATTTTTCTCCTCCAAATATGCGTAAATTAGTCCATATATCACAATTATGCAAGGAACAGGTTTTTCCTGTATACGGTGTATAATTTAATAAACTCTTCAATTTTCTGCTGCACTTCTATCTGCAGTTCTGATGCAACATCATAATCTTTCTGGTCTAAAGCCTTTGCGATCTTAGCAAGGAGACATCTTTCTGTAAGTGTGTTCTTGCCGATTGAGTTGCGCAGTTCGATTATCTGCTGCCACAGTTTTTCATCGTAATCAACACAGTCTGAACTATCGTGAAGCTTTACTGCTTCTCCGAGCAGTGCTCTCATTTCCTGCAGAGTTCTGTTCTGAAGTTCTGTAGCCCACTGTTCGATTACTGCTTCTCTATATGATTCCAGAGTCTTAGCTGTCATTACATCGTCTCTCTGGAGAATTTTCAGTTTGTCTGCATGTTCATCAAATGCAGTAATGTTTTCCCATACTGTTCTAGGGGCAGGTCCGAAGAACTTTTCTCTTTCTTATTCTGTATATTCTTCGAATACATCCAGTTCACTTCTGTAGATTCTATCCTTTTCGAGGTAGAAATCTTCCTGGCCGTATTCCTTAGAAATTGATTTTTCAAGTTCTTCTGGAGTCTTCTTGTTTTCGAGAGCTTCCTTGATACCATCAAGCATTGCCATATATGATGCTGCCAGAACCAGGTAAGTGTTGCTCTTTGGGTTTGGTGATCTAAGTTCAAATCTTGTTGCCAGCGGATTGCCAGGTTCTCTAACAAGACCAACCAGTACTGTTCTGTTTCTTGATGGTGATGCTGCGTTGATTCCAAGTGATGTTACTGTACAAACCGGAGCTTCATAACCAGGCTTGAGTCTGTTCAGTGCATCTGTTGTTGAGCTTACGAACGGATTGATGATGTCATAGTTCTTGAGGATACCCATAAGCGCACCGAATCCGATTGGAGTAAGGAACTGTTCCTTATCGTTCTTAGGTGCGAAGAGGTTAACTCTCTTACCATTCTTAAGTTTAACTGCAACGCCCATATGAGTATGTTCGCCGTTTCCTGCGATGCCTTCCATTGGCTTTGCCATGAATGTTACTTCCAGGCCGTATGTTCTGAAAACGTCTCTTACTACATATTTAATATGATTTTCATTATCTGCTGCCTGAACTGCTGTTGAATACTTCCAGTCAATTTCAAGCTGTTCCATTACATGGTCATAGCTGCCTGAGTTTCCGAGCTTAGCCTTAACTCCGCCAACTTCCTTATGACCCATTTCCATTTCGAAACCGTACTTCTGAAGTACAAGCAGGCACTCTTCGAGAGCTGTTCTAACTGGACCTGTTGTTCTCTTCCAGTACTGTTCTTTCAGCATCTGTGCTGTTGAAAGCTGTTCTCTATCAGCATCATCATCTGGAGTCTTTACCCAGAATTCCAGTTCTGTAGCTGCTGTGATAACAACTTCGTCGATTTCATCGACGCTATCGATATCCATGTATTCAAATACATATGGATTGTTCTTTAGCAGTTCTAAGATATCCTTCTTAAAGTTGCTGATTGCTTCTCTTAATACAACTCTTGATCCAACCTTCATGCTGTCGTTATGTACCAGTGATCCAGGGATTCTCAGCGTACCAACAGGAAGTCCAGTTGTAGGATCAGGATAATTGAAGTTGTGGTCAACAAACCAGTCAACGCTTCTGTCAGGAATAATGTCTACCTTAGCATTGTTGAGTTCTGCAATTTTAGGCAATACTACACTGGATCCATCTGTTTGAACGCCTGTCTGTAAGAAGCCTTCTACATCCTTTAAGAATTCTTCTACAGGAATCTTCTCATCCGTATCATGTCCGCCAACGTCGATACCAACAACCGATACAAATTTTACCTCAGGGTGTGCTGCCAGAGCCGCTCTGATTTCACCTTCGCTGTGGCTCTCTGCCGGTATTGTATAAAGCATTTTATCCAGTTCGTATTTAAGCATTATTGCCTCCCCCAACATCTTTGTTTATTAAATGGATAAGAACATTCCCCAGAAGAGAGAGTCTCCTCAGGGAATGTTCTGCTTGTTAATCTAATAAAGTATTGAATCTAATATTCTGAATCTATATTTATTCGAAAAACTATAAACTATAACTAATTAAGCTTGTTCAGGTACTTCTGCAGTTCGTCCATGTACTCGCCGTACTTAGCCCACTTACCATCCTTAAGTGCATCCTGTGCATTGTCATAAGCATCCTGACACTTCTGGATGATTTCTGACTGAGTCAGTTCTTTATCGCCCTTGTTGTCGCCATTAGCTTCTTCTTGATCCTGACTTCCCGGGCTTTCGTGAGCGCTGCCTTCACCAAACATTGAGTTCAGTGCTTCTGCCAGCGTAGTTTCGTATGCGATTTTATCACCGTAAACAACGATTACTCTCTTAACTTCTGGAATACTTGAGTTTGTAGCTTCCAGATATACAGGTTCAACGTAGAGCAGTGAATCTTCGATAGGAATTACGAACAGATTACCTCTGCTGTACTTTGATCCTGATGAATTCCAAAGTGAGAATTCCTTTGAGATTTCTGTGTTCTGGTCGATCTGAGCTTCTACCTGCATTGGACCGTAAACGATCTTGCTCTTAGGCATCTGGTATAGAACCAGCTTACCGTAATTTTCGCCATCATTCTTTGCTACGAGAAGACCCATGAGGTTCTTCTTATCCTTAGGTGTGAATGGAATTGAGTTTACAAACTCAGCTGCTTCTTCACCTGGCAGCTTCATGATGTAGTAGTTAGGAGTCATAGCCTGTTCTTCAGTACCATAGATTTCACTAGCTACCTGCCATAAGTCTTCGTTCTGGTAGAATACCTTAACGTCGTTCATATGGTATCTCTGATAAATTTCTGCCTGGATATTCAGAAGAGTTCCTGGATATCTGATGTGTGACTTGATGCCTTCTGGCATTTCGCTTACATCCTTAAACAGCTTAGGGTAAATCTTAGCGAATGTAGCAGCGATAGGATCTTCGTTATCTACTACATAGTAATTAGTTTCACCAGTGTACGCATCGATTACAACCTTAACTGAGTTTCTAACATAGTTTACTCTTGTTTCCTGGCTATAAGGTTCTGAATATGGATATCTGTTTGTTGCTGTATAAGCATCGATGATCCAGTAGAGCTTACCATCAACAGTTACCATGTATGGATCGCTGTCATATTCCAGGTAAGGCATAATAGCCTGAACTCTAGCGTTTATGTTTCTATTGATCAGGATCTTAGAATCGCTATTGATATTTCCTGATACCAGCATCTTCAGTGATTTTTCTCTTACTGAGAACATGAGTCTAGTGAGAGGGTTCATCTTGATGCCTGAATCGCCCTTGTACTGACAGTACTTATTGCTGTTACCGTCAGGATAGTCGAATTCATCTTCTGATGTATTAACCAGAACATAATCGTTAGTCATTTCACCATAGTAGATTTCTGGATTCTTGATCTCAATATCAACAGATGACTGTGGTGGGATGCTGTCGATCAGCATATCTGGCTGACCACTTGCTGTGATCTTGTCTACTCTTGAGAGAGTTACACCATAACCGTGAGTGTACTTCAGATGTTTGTTCAGCCAAGTGTTACTGATTTTTTCTTCATCAATTTCTCTAGCTGAGAGGAATGTCTGAGTATATTCACCATTGATGTTGTATCTGTCAACGTCTACATCATTGAATGTGTAGTACTGTCTGATACTCTGTGTCTGATTATAGAAAGTATTAGCTGGTGCATAGTCATTGATTCTGATGTTTGAAATTGTTTCTGAGTTATTAGCGATGTCTTCGCCTGTCAGATCTTCATTAGCCTTAAATGGCTTAACATCTACACCGTCAAGACCGTATGCATACTGAGTGTACTCAATATTTCTCTCCAGATACTTGCTTTCTTTGTTGATTTCGTCTGGTGTAACGATCAGGTTCTGTACAACCATAGCTGCTCCAGTAGCAACTAGGAATACGCAAACCATGATGATAGGTACTGTTACAGCTACCTTGACCTTTCTCTTGGCGATGCCTGCAGCTACACCTATCGCTGCGAGAACTGCGAGAACTGCCAGGATTCTATATGCCCACAGTGTAACTGTTACATCTGTGAATCCTGCACCGTATACAGCGCCTGTTGATCCCAGAAGCAGATCATACTGCTTGAGGAAGAAGTGGACAGCTACCATTATGAAGAGCAGGACACTTACAACGATCAACTGCTTTTCGGCAATGTTTACCATAAGCTTGATATTGTTGTTATCCAGCTGCTTCTTCTTACGACGTCCGCCGCCCATTCTGCCGTTCTTGAAACCCTTAGCGAACTTGCCAACGATATCATTGATTTCGCTGAATGGATTAGCGTCTGGACCATACTGTCTACGAATATCAGGACCATCATCTTCTTCGTCTTCATATTCGTATTCGTCATCTACGTCTTCTTCTACAGTTTCGAAAATCTTAGGTGTTCTCATTGAGATCAGAATCAGATAATACACAACTGTGATAATAACGAATGTAACGAGGAGAACGATTGCCAGTTCATTCAGCTGTTCGATGAAGTTCAGCTTGAATACATAGAAGGAAATATCAATATTGAATAACGGATCCTTGATATTAAATCCTGTACTCTTAATGAACTGAAGTGTCTGGAACCATAAGTTGCTAGCTGAGAAGTATGTTGTTACTCCACCGAAAGCAACAGCCAGTCCCCAAGTAATAAGGTTAAGTGCCTTATTGTTCAGAACTTCATCTGAGTCGACCTTTTTAGTGTACCCTTTCTTAAGGCACTTAAGATAGATATAAGCCAGGAGTGTCACAACGACAAACACCGGAACACCGATCTTAAGCTGAGTTAAGAGTTTAGTGAGGAATACTGAAACGTAGCCTAAATCGCTAAACCACATGAAGTCAGTAATCCAGTTGATTAATGTGGCAAAAAGGACGATGAGCACAATCACTGCTATGATCAGCCCTTTAAGTCCTAGATGTCTTCCTTTTTTCTTTGTTTCCACTTAGTAACCCCCTTTCTCGGGTGCCGAGGCAACCAGCGTTAGCCAGTAATTAAATGAATAATTTTTTCGAGCTGATTGTCGATGATGCCAGCTGCACCACTGTCTGGAGCCAGGAACTTGATTCCGATTCCAGCTAATTCAGCAACGAAGATCACTACTAATAAGATGAGTATGATTTTGAGGATCAGACGACCGATACCACCCTTAGGTTCATCGTATTCGTCGTCATCATCTTCGAATACTTCTACAAGAGCAGTTTCTGTAGTTGTTACTGCTGCAGCCTCGGCTTCTGAAGCCATTTCCTGCTGCTTCTTGAAGTTTTCTGCTTCTTCAACACCATAATTGTCGAAGTCCTGAGTAATGCTTGTTTCGATTTCCTTACCAGGCATAATCATTGTATCAGTCAGGCCAGGTCTTTCTGTTGCTGCAGCTTCAGCGTCTGGAGCTACGGCTGGTTCGTCCTTCTGTACAAAACCTTCAAGCGTTGCGTTGATTTCTTCATCAGTCATTTCTTTTGTGAACTGCTTGATGAGGTCATCAACTGTGTCTGCAGTTTCCATAAATTCGAATTCATTAGCTTCTGCTTCTGCAGCAGGTTCTTCATCTGATGGAACTGACTCGAGGCTTTCGAAGAATTCCTTATCTTCCTGAGCTCTAAGTTCTGCCTTTGAGATTCTTCTTGTTGTTTCAAGACCAGCAAGTACAGCTGACTTATCTATGATTCTTGTACCAGAAAGATCATCCTTCTTTTCTGGTTCTGGTTCTGTAATTTCTTCAGCTACGATTTCTTCAGCTACGATTTCAGCTACTGGTTCTGGTGCTGGTTCAGCTGGCTTGAGTGCTTCAGCCTTCATCTGGTCAGCCAGTGATTCTTCACCGTAGAATGTAGCGAAATATGTATCTCTAGCCTTAGCCATTTCGCTAAGATCTTCTCTTACTGGAGCAGGTTCTTCTACAGGAGCTGCATATGCTTCAATCGCTTCCTTGATTTCCGGCATGCGCTGAGTGCTTACCAGTGGAGTTTCTTCAGCTGGTTCATCTTCCAGGAATCCTAAATCTTCGAAGCTTGTTACTTCGACAACGTCTTCTGCAGGAGCTTCTAATGCTGGAGTTTCTACTACAGGAGTTTCTTCAATTACTGGAGCAGGCTCTTCTGCAGGGATATCTTCAACTGGAGGATTAATAGTTCTATCCAGTTCACCTCTAAGACCTGCGATTGCAGCCTTGATCTTAGCAGCTTCTTCTTCTCTCATGCGAGTCGTATGTTCAAGAACCTTTCTTGCTTCTTCAGCAGCAGCTGCTGTTTCAGCCTTTCTTGTAAGTTCCTGACGTTCAGCTTCGAGCTTTGACTTGAGGCGTTCTTCTTCGTAACGACGTCTTTCTTCTTCAGCCTTAGCTCTAGCTTCTTCTTCTGCAGCGCAACGAGCTTCCTTCTGCTGCTGGATCTTAGCAGCTTCCATAGCAGCCAGTCTTTCTGCTTCAGCCTGAGCCTGAGCCTGTTCTTCTGCTCTGAGTCTAGCAGCTTCAGCTTCGGCTTCTGCCTTCTTCATAGCTTCCTGAGCAGCGGCTGCAGCCTTTGCAGCTTCTTCAGCCTTAATTCTAGCGTTTTCTTCAGCCTGAGCGCGCTTAGCTTCTGCTTCAGCGATAGCCTGTCTAGCTTCTTCAGCCTGCTGCTTCTTACGCAGAGCTTCCTGCCTAGCTTCTTCCAGAGCCTTTTCTCTAGCTTCTTCTTCGAGACGCTTTCTTTCTTTAGCTTTTTCCTGTGCTTCGATCTTCTTCAGCACGTCTGTTTCGAATTCCTTAGGTTCATAAAGCTTTTCGACACCTTCTCTTTCCAGGAATGCTTCCATTGAGTTGTCGACAGGTCTTGATTCGAACTTTTCTTCAGCCAGCTGTTCAGCTGCACTGATTTCATCGCCGATTGTGTTGTTAGCCTTAACCTTCTCATATTCCTTGTTAAGGAGCTGCTGGAATTCTTCGTTCTTCTTACTAATTGTGAAGAATTCACCAAGTGTAGGTGACTGCTCAGGTGCCTGAGCCTGTTCTTCCATGAGGTCAGCCTTGACACGAATTTCTGCAGCTGTTTCCGGTGTGATGCCACCGCCTGTTACGATTGTTGCAGGATCTGCATTCCAGTCAAAGTCTACGTCTTCTGTCTTCTCGTAAACTGTTCTTGATGGATACTCATCAACATTCCACTGGAATTCGTCAAATGTAGTTGTAGGAGCCGGTTCGATTTCAATCTGTTCGAGATTGAGTTCAGGACCTGCTTCAATAGGAGCAGCCTGAGCCTCAACTGGCGCTTCTACAGGCGCTGCTACTGGTGCTGGAGCTTCCGGTTCTTCTACAGGTTTCACCTCTGGAATCAATTCGTCGATTGACGGAATATCATTCTGTGCAGGCGCATCTGCCACCTTAGTTCCGCAAAAGCTACAAAATCTAGCTTCTTCCGTAATCTGATTTCCGCAATTACTGCAATACATTTTATTTCCTCCTCCTGTATTAGTCTCTGATCATTTTTTTCAGTTCAGAGACTGTATACTTCTTACCGCTTCTTCCTACATCGAATTCTTCAGTCATTTCTGGCTTAGCCGATGCCCTTCGCGGTGTTGCTTTCTTATTTGAAAAATATATATCAAGTGCCGAGCCCTGAGTTAAAGGATCAGGCAGTATGTCTCCTACGCTGAAGCCATACTTAACTGGCGGCACGTTATCTTCCTGTTTAGGAACAACGAGTATTGTTTCCAAAGGATTCTCTGGCTTTGGCTCTGGCTTTGGCTGCGGCTTTGGCTGCGGCTTTGGCTGCGGAGCCTGTTCGACTTCTTCTGTACTGATCTGCATGAGGATATCATCGAGAGTGATTTCATCGATTTCTTCGATATCATCAAGTTCTTCGATCGGTTCAGCGGGAGCCGGTGCTGCCGGAGCTGGCGCTTCCTGCTTTACTGGAGCTGGCGCTTCTGCCCGAGGCACTTCATCGATCTCAGCAAGCACTTCCATCAAAGTATCCCTGTCTAAATTTTCAAAATCACCGATTTCTCTTAGTTCAGCAAGCAGAGCTTCAAACTCATCTTCTGCTGAAACATCCGGCGCTTTTTCTTTAACTTGCTCTACTACCGGTGCAGACTTCTCCTGCGGTGGCTCTGGCTTAGGTTCTGGCTTAGGTGCCGTTGGCACTGGGGCTGGAGCTGCAGCTGGAGCCGGATCAGGTGAAACCGGCGGAGCCTTGAATACCGGCTCTGGCTCTCTGATTTTAATGTTCTCAACAATGCTCTTAGTTGATGACTCAAGTTTTCCTGGCATCGTCGTAACAGCTGTGTTAATGTTGCCAATGTTTCGTTCTATATTTTTAATTCTCTTTTCGAGCTTATCAGCTTTCTCAACACTGTCAAACAGCGTTTTAAGACAAAGCACACAGAATGCAACAACAACACAAACAACAGCGATAAGTACTATGAATGTAAATGACACATTTATCTCCTGTTCGTATTAATAAACCCCTAAAATTTGCATTTGGGCGCAAATATCTACAATTATGACCCATTATACACCAAATATTGGAATCTGGCTACCTCTAACGTTTTAAGAATCAAATAAAGTACAAAAGCTGCACGCCTAAGCGCACAGCCATTTAAATAGTTCCATAAATTCAGTTTCCGCTTCAGGATGAAACTGCACCCCGATAAAAATATCTCCGTACTCGATGCCCTCGATAGTATCATCATCCGCCATCATAGTTACCGCAAGGTCCTTTGACGGATTTATCACTCTGTACCTATGCATTGTTACCGCATTGATTTTGTCAAAAGGCTCAAGCCCCATGACTTTTGACGTATTTGATTGGCATTTGACGGCGACCAAATGCTTAGCATCCTGCATATGTGATGCCGTCGGGTCAATATCCCAGTGGTGCGAGACAGGTTCAACAAAATAGTATCGCGCCTTTTTCATTTCATCATAAATTTCCAAAAGCTCATCAGCGCTGGCATCTGTCAACCCTCTCCTTTGAGCTTCATCACGCAGAATGAAATACGTATGCATCACTTGCATGCCCATGCAGATTCCCAGAACCTTGATCCCTCTTTTATATGCATAATGAATTGCCCTGATGTGATACGGCCATATCCTTCCGCCTCCGCTAAAGAGAAGTGCATGACACATATCAAGCTGCTCTTCAATACCCGATGCGTTTTCTCCAGCATCTATAGGAACCAGGCCTATGGGCAACCCACCCGCTTCAGTTATTCTTTTGCCGTAGTTGTTGACAAAAGCATATATATCGTCGTTATAAAAATCCGTTGTGAACAGACTGTTTGCCTTAGGAACGATGCCTATTACTTTCTTTGTCATAGCTTTAGCCTCCTGTCAAAACCCATTGAAAAATATTTCCGATTTTTTGTCAAGACGCTTTATGAGCATATTCTTTTTGTATATAATTAGGAGAAATAAGCAAGTCTTGAAATATGGAGAAAGAAAATGATTTTTACAAAACTAGAAACAGTAGCTTCAGCCAAAGCCAAAATGCTGGAAGCTATTAAATCCAAAGGGCTTGAGACAGAATGCGTTAGCATTACTGAAGCTTTTGGAAGAACCTTGGCAGAAGACGTGAAATCAAACGAAAACATTCCTGGATTTGTCAGAACCGCAATGGACGGCTATGCAGTTAAATGTGAAGATGTTCGCGGGGCAACGCCTGAAAATCCTGTAAAGCTTAAATTTATAGGTGAAGTCTGCATGGGACACGTTCCTGAATTCACAATCGAACACGGAACTTGTGCATATGTGCCTACAGGCGGTATGGTTCCTGAAGGTGCTGATGGCACAGTAATCATAGAGAAGACTAAAACTGGCGGTGATATTCCATCACTTCCGGCTGATCCTGACGCAGAGCCGATCTATATCGAGCTCTATGAGCAGCCAAAGCCAAACGGCAACTTCGTTCCTATTGACGAAGATGTTAAGAAGGGCGAAATCGTTCTTGCCAAAGGCAGAAAGCTCCGCCCTCAGGAAATCGGCACATTAGCATCACTTGGCAGAACAGAAGTCAAAGTCTATAAACCTCTGAAGATGGCTATTATTTCCACAGGCGATGAACTGGTTGCTATCGATGCGCCTTTGGCTCCAGCCAAAGTTCGTGATATCAACAGCTATTCACTTATGGGTTTGGCTCAGAAGTACGGGATGGAGATAACTCAGATGTCACTTCTGGAAGATGACGAAGAACTTCTGGAAAAGACTGTACGTGAAGCTATGAAAACAGCTGATATCATCGCTGCATCAGGCGGCAGTTCAGTCGGCAAGAAGGATGCGACAGCTAGAATCTTTGACAAGGTTTCAAACCCTGGAATCTTTGTCCACGGCATTTCACTTAAGCCTGGTAAGCCAACGATCCTCGGTTTTGACGATGAAACAAAGACTCTGCTTGTAGGCGTTCCTGGCCACCCTGCTTCAGCTATGATGTCATTCGAAATGGTAGTCATGGAGCCGATCAATGAGTATATGACTGGCAAGTCTGCCGAAGAATCAGAATTTGTTGTTCCAGCATTTCTTACTAGTGAGGCTAAGGCTAAAGCATCAAGAGACACTTGCATTACTGTAAGCCTCTCAGCTGGTGATAAGCCTGAAGCTACACCGATCAACAAGAAATCAAGCGCGATCACAATGCTCAGCCAGGCTGATGGCTATATTGTGATTTCAGCAGGCGAAGTTAAAAACGCAGGAGACATGGTAAAGGTACACTTATTCTAAAATGATTGACAATTACGGTAGAGAAATAAACTATATGCGCATATCAGTGACTGATTTATGCAATCTGAGATGCCGCTACTGCATGCCAGAGGATGGTGTCTGTAAGCGTCGTCACGAAGATATGATGCATATGGATGAATTCATAACAGCTGCACGTGCTGCTGTTTCCCTGGGAGTGACTAAAATCAGAATTACAGGTGGCGAACCTCTCGTCAAAAGGGGCATCGTCAAATTCTGTAAGGAGCTTGGCCAGCTCGATGGCCTTAAGGAACTTTGCATTACTACAAATGGAGTTCTTTTAGCTCAGCATGCACAGGGTCTTAAGGACGCAGGAGTAACAAGACTAAACATCAGCCTTGATACATTAAAGGCGGATAAATTCACAGATATCACAAGAATCGGCGATATACAAACGGTCTTTGACGGAATTGAAGCTGCCAAAGAAGCAGGTTTCACAGACATACGCATGAACGTTGTTCTGATGAAGGGATTTAACGACGACGAAATTTCCGATTTTGTAGCTTTGACAAAGGACCAAGCCATTGACGTCAGATTCATCGAACTCATGCCTATTGGCGAAGGGCTTGACGCCAGCGACCTGGGCTACATTTCATGCAGTGCGGTTTTGGACGCAGTGCCTGAGCTCGAGCCGATTTCCGGCAAAACAACTTACGACGGTGTTGCCCAGATGTACAAACTACCTGGCAGCAAAGGCCGTGTTGGCCTTATCCGTCCACTAAGCTGTGAATTTTGCGGCAGCTGCAACAAGATCCGCTTAACAGCAGACGGTATGATAAAGCCATGCCTCCACCTGGAAGGCGAATATCCACTTAAGGGGCTTTCAGAAGATGAGATGCGCGAAGTCCTTAAGCAGTCTATTATGCAAAAGCCAAAATCTCGTGACGTGATGGACGAAACAAATCGAAGCAAGGCCGGAAGAAACATGAATATGATCGGCGGTTAATATACAGGAGAATATCATGAGTGATTTTACACATTTTAACGATGAAGGCAGAGCCAGAATGGTAGATGTTGGCGGCAAGGATGTGACCGAGAGAGTTGCTGTTGCAGCCGGTAGAGTTCTGGTCAACGATAATACATACAACATGATCAAGACTGGTGGCATGAAGAAAGGCGATGTTCTGGCTACAGCTCAAATCGCAGGCATCATGGCAGCCAAGAAAACCTGGGATATCATCCCCATGTGCCACCCGCTTCAGCTCACAGGCATTGACATCAAGTTCAATATGAATGATGAAGAATGCGCTGTAGAAATCAGCGCTACTGTTAAGTGCAAGGGAGTAACCGGAGTAGAAATGGAAGCTCTAACTGCAGTATCGGCCGCAGCTTTGACTGTTTACGATATGTGTAAGGCAGTCCAGAAGGATATGGTTATTGATGAAATCTGCCTCCTTCACAAGAGCGGCGGCAAAAGCGGAGATTTCAACAGAGCTTAGACTCTCATAAGTTTATAGTTTTTGGATAAGGAGATTATTATGGAATACACAGCAGCAGTAATCACAGTAAGCGACAGCGGTTTTGCTGGGGAACGCGAAGATTTAAGCGGTCCTCTTCTGGCCGAAATGCTTGAAGCAAACGGCTGGACTATAGTACATAGGACTATCGTACCAGATGACTTTGACAAAATCGCAGCTGAACTTATCGATTGCGCTGATAATAAGAATATCGCACTGGTTATCACTACTGGCGGCACAGGTTTCTCACAAAGGGACATCACTCCTGAAGCTACCAAATCAGTGATTCTTAGAGAATGCCCTGGAATCCCAGAAGCAATGCGCGCAGAATCAATGAGAATCACTCCTAGAGGCATGCTCTCAAGAGAAGCTTCCGGAATCAGAGGAAAGACTCTCATCGTCAACGTTCCCGGCAGCCCTAAGGCGTCAAAGGAATGTTTGGGCGCAGTTATCGATTCACTTAAGCACGGCATTGAAATGCTTATGGCTGACGGTTCAACAAGACATTAGTGAAGGGTTCGGTGCTGTATTAAATGGTAACTTACCTCATTCTATGCCCTCTTATGTTTTTGGCCGGATTCATCGATGCCATTGCTGGCGGCGGCGGACTGATTTCACTGCCCGCTTATATGATCGTTGGGCTTCCTGTTCATAACGCCATTGCTACAAACAAGCTGAGCTCATCGATGGGCACTACTGTTGCTACAACTAAATACGCGCTCCGCGGAATGATTCCATGGAAGCAGGTGCCCTTTTATGTTGCCTGCGCTTTTATAGGATCTTCTATCGGTGCCAACCTGGCTCTGATGATTAACGAGTATTATTTCAAAATCCTCATGCTGGTAATCGTTCCTTTGACTTTGGTTTATGTACTTAAGAAAAAGAATTTTGATGTCACCAAAGAGCCCTTCTCAAAGAGAAAGACTATACTTCTCTGCATGGCAAGCGCTTTTGTTGTTGGTATTTACGATGGGTTCTACGGACCGGGAACAGGCACATTCCTGCTCCTGCTTTTGACAGCAGTTGCCAGAATTGACCTGCGTCAGGCAAACGGCATAACAAAATGCATAAACCTTACTACAAACATTGCAGCTTTGGTGGTTTTCTTCTCAAACAGCGTTGTTATTGTGAAGATGGGTCTCATCTGTGGATGCTTTAACATCCTTGGCAATTACATAGGGGCAACTTCATTCACAAAAAAAGATGCCACTTTCGTCAAACCCGTTATGGTCACTGTTTTGGCAATCTTTATTATCAAGCTTCTTTATGAACTTTTTATTCAAGCTTAAATGTATATTAAAAGTGGATTCAATTCTGAACCCACTTTTCTGTTATTAACTTAATGATTCCAATGCTTTGATAAAGAGGAATCCGTGCGCAAGCACGCTGTCCGCGGTTGTTTCCATAAACTCCTCTTCTCTCTCAGCGAATCTTTCGCCATATATGTTCTCCAGAGACATCATTTCGTTTGATGCGCCACAGGTTATCTCCATCTGCTTTTCCTGAGAAAGCAGTGTTACGAAATTATACATTGGGTATTTCCCGTCAATTCTCACCTCGTCACTGAACTTAAAGTTTGCCAGAAAAGCATCTTCGTCCTCAACGTCAAACTGATTGATATCATCTATGAAATCGCATGCATTAATTCCTACATGCTCCCCTGCCAAAGCCACAAAAGCGTTCTCCAGCTCTATGAAGGCATCCCCGTATTCTTCCTCCAGGCGCAGGATCATATCTGACTTGCCACATTCTATCTCTACTTCCAACCCCTCTGTAAGCAGGACTTCAAATGAGAAAAGCTCAACCTCATTTGCCAGAAAGTTCTCCAGGTATTCGTCCATAGGCATAGTACTCTTCATAAACCGCATCCTCTCTGCTGTACACATAATCTACCAAATGAAATTATATCACTTTCGCTATATCCTGCACATCAGATAAGTCGGAATATTATTGTTTAAATGCATTTCTGACCACATTGTGGTATTATGTGGATAAGTATGCGCTGATTTTTTTCAGCGCCAAAAGGTGATATTTGAAATGACTGATAATCAGAATAGAAGTAATAAAACTAAAGCAATGGCTACAAGAGCTATGCTGGTGGCTGTGGCTTTCGTCCTTTCCTGGCTGGAAGCTCAGATCCCTGCATTTTTCGCTGTTCCAGGCATGAAGCTTGGGCTTACGAATCTGGTAGTTCTGGTAGCGCTTTATATACTGGGAAGCAAGGATGCACTTGGCATCAACCTGCTTAGAATTCTCCTGGTCGGACTCACTTTTGGTAATGCATTTTCATTGCTATATAGTGCTGCAGGCGGAATTCTCAGCGGAACATGTATGATACTCCTTAAGAAAACCGGTCGCTTCAGCGTAACAGCTGTCAGCATCGCAGGCGGAGTAATGCATAACGTTGGCCAGATCATCGTTGCCATGATAGTGCTTGAGACCAAGGCTTTGGCTTACTATCTCATCCCACTTTGGGCCAGCGGCATTGTTGCAGGCGCAATAATAGGAATACTCAGCTCTATGGTTATAAAGAGACTGCCAAAGAGCATAGCAGAATAAAGGAGACTTTCAATTGAATAGAAAAATCAGATTTGGTTTGGCATCCCTGACACTGGCCTTTTGTCTTATGCTCCTAACCGGCTGTGGCGGAGCAGCTGATGACGAAATGCCATCAGCTGTCAAAGACATCAATGCCATGGATACCACTATGACACTTACAGCATATAACGAAGATGCTGACCTTGCGCAGGAAGCCGTTGATGCAGCAGCCGCTGAAGTTGAAAGACTGGATGCAATGCTTAGCACAGGAAATAAGGGAAGCGAAATCGCCAAACTCAACAAAGATGGTGAGGCTACACTCAGCGAAGACTCAGCTTATCTGGTTAAGAGAGCTCTGGAAATCCATGACAGTACGGGCGGTGCTTTTGACATTTCCGTTTACCCTCTTATGGTTGAATGGGGTTTTACAACAAAAGAATTCAAGGTACCTTCTGACGAGAGGATCGCAGAGCTTTTGCAGAATGTGAATGCTGACAAGATCGAGTTTGATGAAGATACAGCTCACATCAAATTACCAAAGAATATGCAGATCGATCTTGGCGGTATCGCCAAAGGCTACACATCAGCTAGAATCATGGATATCTTTAAGGAGCACGGCATAGAGCACGGACTTGTTTCTCTGGGCGGAAACGTTCAGCTTCTTGGCAATAAGCCAAACGGCAATCTCTGGAAGGTAGCTATCGAGGCTCCCGAAGATGACGCTTCAGACTACGCAGGCGTTCTGGAAGCAGCTGACTGTGCGGTTATCACTTCCGGCGGATATGAACGTTTCTTTGAAGCAGATGGTGTGAGATATCATCATATCATCGATCCATCGACTGGCCGTCCTGCTAACGCTGGACTTTCAAGCGTAAGTATCGTAAGTGAAGACGGAACTTTAGCTGATGGGCTTTCTACTTCACTATACATTATGGGCGAAGAGTATGCCGTTAAGTACTGGCAGGATCATTCAGACGAATTCGAAATCATACTGGTTCGCGATGATGGAAGCGTTATTATTTCCAGCGGACTTGAAGATGTGTTCACTACAGAAAGACCACTTGACGTAATTAAGTAAATCAATATGACAAACACTAAAGAAACAACAAAAAAACCGCGCCGCGCCGATATTCTTTTGATCGGCGGGCTCATAATTGCACTGGGCATAGCTGCTTTGGTTCTTAACTTAACCAAATCCAGCGGCGATACTGTTATCGTTCGCGTAAGCGGTGAACAGGTTTATAGCTTTGGCCTGGACGAAGACGTTGATATGGTAATTGAGGGCAAAGACGGCGGAACAAACAGACTCATCATTTCAGATGGTAAGGCTTGGCTTCAGAACGCCACTTGCCCGGACAAACTCTGTGAAGGCATGGGTAAAATCGACTCCTCAGGGGAAAGCGTAATATGCCTTCCAAATGAGGTGGTTGTAGAAATTCACGGTGCTGACGAAGATGACGTCGACACAGTAGCCAAATAAAATAACAGGCAGTGCCAAATCTTGGTACCGCCTTTTTTTAATGTCTATCTTTGTACTTTTCTGTGGCACTTATCGCAAATGCCATATGGATATGTTGCCGGCAGATATCTGCCACATCTTCTGCATCTCTTTCTGTAGTTCATTTTGTCATCCAGAAGCATATTGTTTATCTTAGCGCAAAGCGCCATCTTCTCATCCATACACGGCTCTTCTATCCCGATTCTTCTGAGTATCTGATGTCTTATGTCAAAAGCCTTATACTGGAGCTCGCAACCTTCCAGAGTATCCGTATTGAAGTACGGCATTTCCGGTATCTCGCCAGCACTTATAGCCATGGCGCATACTAACCAGTAGCGTGTAAGCTTATCGTTTTTAACATCCACTGGACATGTGATCAAATCGTAAAGGAGCTCTCTTTCTATACGTCTCGACTCCCTGCCAAGGAGCATATAGAGATATCTGGCCTCACTCATGTCTTCACGGCAAAAGCCCGGCGTAAATGGCAGCATTGCCCATTCGTCAAAGAGCTTGTCAAAGGCAAACCCTGTTTCGATGGCTTCCTTCGGGAATGGAATAGTGATTTCCTCGAGAGGTTCATTCTCTGTTTCCAAAGCATTCTTGACCATCTTTCTGGCAGCCATAGTAACAACTTCTCCCCTATCGTATATGCCATATCTTCCCGCACGACCTGCGATCTGTTTGATTTCACTTGGCGTCAAAGGTCTATTCTGTTCCCCGTCAAATTTTGTCACTTCGCGGAATACAACTCTCTTGATCGGAAGAGAAAGGCCCATGCCAATGGCATCAGTTGAGACAACTACTGTGTTTTCGCCTGTGGCAAACTTTCTAACCTCTTCCCTTCTCGAAACTGGTGGCAGTGCTCCGTAAATTACGCTGGCCTTCTTTCCTATATTCTGCAATTCACCAGCTGTTGCCAGTACCGCTCTTCTGGAAAACACGATAACCGCATCGCCATCCTGAACTTCATCGATCCCACCGATGGAACCCGTGAAGTCGAGCGGCGCCAAACGCTCGTGCCTGTGCACCTCGTATTCTGCCCCAAAACCTTCAATAATCTTACAGATCAGATTCTCCGCATCTGGGCTCAGGCAGAGATGCACTTCCTTGGCATTCACCAGAAAAATAGCCTTTGTCCAGTTACCACCTCTATATGGATCTGCAATAAGCTGTGCTTCATCGATTACTACCACGTCATACTCTTCCTTGAAATTGCAGAGCTCAATTGTTGAAGACGTGTGATGCGCCCCTTCTACTCTGACAAACTCCTCGCCTGTCAGAAGTTCGCAAAGGCAACCATACTCATTTAGAGTATCGAACATTTCCAGCGCAAGCAGACGAAGAGGTCCTAAATATGCCCCTTTGGCACACTGTCTGAGCGCCTGAATCGCACTATAGGTTTTACCGCTGTTTGTCGGACCAACATGAAGCACGAACTTTCTATTCATAGCTGCAGCTTTCATTCTGTACTGTTCAATGTCAAAGAGGCTGAGGAATGAAACCATGTCTCTCTTCACTCTTTTGGCCCTTTTGGCTGCAGCTGATTTCTTTTTGTGGTTATGATAATGCCTTTTGGCATTTCGTTGTTTCCTGTTATCTGTTTTTGTCATTTTTTCCTTTCTGTTTTCGAACTGTCGAAAATCCCTAATGATTGTATATGAAAAAAGGCGCAAATAAAAGCCCATTTAGTCCTAAAACCAAATGGGCTTTTATAATGAATGAAATGGTAATATTATCAATTGAAAATATTTCTTATTATTTCTATTAACTTGTCCACTCTTACTGGCTTTGACAGGAATCCATTCATGCCTGATTCAAAGGCTGCAGCCTTTGCTTCATCATGCGTATGGATTGTAACTGCCACAACCGGAATTGTGGATTTGACAGGGTCGTCCATGGCTCTTATCTGACGGCACGCTTCAAAACCGCTGATGTTTGGCAGCTGCAGATCCATCATGACCAAATCGTAGTAACCAGCATCCATGCTCTCCAGCATTTCGATGCAGGCTTCACCGTCTTCTGCAAACTCAACTTCAAAACCAATGTCTTCCAGAGTTGCTCCTGCGATTTCGCTATTAAGCGCGTTATCTTCAACTAAAAGGATTCTCTTATCAACAAATTCTTCGCTATTAAAATCTTCCGAACGGCTGTTAGGTTCTACCACTTCCTGAGCAACTGCCAGTCTATGCGGCAGGATTATTGTAAATGTTCTGCCGTATCCTTCGGTGCAGTTAACGCTAAACGATCCTTCCAGAATATCGACGAGCGCAGCAATGTTTGATCTGCCGCCCTCACCCTGGAGCATGAGTTCTGTTTCTTTTTGTGTTGTATCGACGCTTGTGTCGGAAATAACGGTTTTCAGAATTACGTAGCCTGGTCTATCGGTTGGAATTTCAACCAAGCTCATAGAAACTTTGCCGCCTTTTGGTGTCTTATCTAAAACATCGACCAATATGCTGCAGAATACTTCTCTGAGCTTCTTCGTATCGCAAAGTACGTTTTCATGATTTACTCTAAAGGTCCTCTTAAAATCTATATTCTTGTCCTGTATCCGATCATAAAAAATCAAGAAGATCATGTCATTAAATTCGTGAATGTTCCATGGTCTCTCGTTGAGAGTATCCTCGGAATTTTCCAGCCTTGCCATGTCCATGGCATTGTCAATCACTTCATTAATGTAACTGCCAGCTGATCTTATTTTGCCGATGTATTCGCATATTTTGTCCGGATTATCCAAATGCCTTTCTGCCAAATCGGCATATCCAGCAATACTGATCAATGAGTCTCTAATGTCATGAGACATATTGTAAAGCAGTTTGACCGAAGTCTGTCTAGCTGTTCTAGCGTCTTCCAGTGTGTCTACCAGTTCCTCTCGTTTAATTCTATCGTTATTCTTGATTTCGGTGATATCCCTGCACATATAAAGAGCACAGAGATGCCCATTTTCAGGGTTTTCGGCAAGCACTACTGTTGCAGTCCAGCTAAGAAGAAGCAGGTCAGAATGATAGTGTATCCCAACGCTTCTCATGCCTTCTTCATAGGCTTTCTTTAAGCCTTCGCATGTCCAGTATTCAGCCTCTTTCTCTGTTTCAGCAATTATATTCAGTTTCTGTCGTCTTATCGTATTTAATTCGTCGTACCCTATCGGTAAACAAAGCTTCAACCCAAAGAACGGATCGTAACTGCCTTTTGTATGTAAATCGCTTCTAATAAATCCATCCGTTACATCGAATTCATAAAAAAATGAACTTTCGTGAAGAATCGCTTCCCCGTACAACTCAGCTGCATTAAAAAAATTCATGCCTAAAGCCTTTCTTTCCCATTATTTACACTCTATTTATGTATTATACGGAGCAAGGCGCAACATTAGCGCAACAGTATGAGCACCTGGAGTGGAATAAATCGGCATTGACACAGGATTGCGTCAAGATTGCCTCATAGCTGCCTCATGATTAGCGGCTGGGTGTGACGGATTTCC
>JAQXGH010000016.1 GCA_029006195.1 Bacillota bacterium | reverse complement strand
GCCCATACAGTGGGAAATGTCTGGCGGGAAAGAACTGGAAGAGACCGCTGGAAAAACGTCATAAGAAACTGACTGTATCCAGACTTTTTGAGGAACTGCGGGAAGAAGAATACCGTCTGATCAATTCCGAAGAAGGAAAGAAACTCCGAATGAACCGGAGCATCCAGGCAGAAGGCGGATTTGCAGACATCAAGGGTGACAGCGGATTTACCAGATTCCTCTGCCGCGGGACAGAGAATGTATTTGCAGAATATGTCCTCTATGCCATGGCTCATAACCTGGGATGGCTGCACAGCAGAATCCAGAATGATAAGCTGGACCTTCATCTTTATGAGCTGAAGGAAGAGGAAAAGAACGCCGCATAATTTCAAATCAAAAATATCACACAAAAATTATGGGACAGCCACGCTGCCCTTATTTGTGTTATACAAAAACAACGAATGACGGAGAGCTGTTGCCTGGTTCATCCGTCATTTTTCAATGCATGAAGAAAGGGCGCCGCCCTAGCGATTATTTTTCGCTAACGCGACAGCCCCTTTCAATTTTACGTGATGAGATAGAAGATTGTCTTGATACATTTTATTGTACCTTCTGTGGAACTAAAGTTATTTTTGAGTCTCAGAGCAATGCAGCTTACCGCGCAAAGGTTGAATTAAAAGAAATGCAGCATGCTGAAATAATGCTGGAAAAAA
This sequence comes from Bacillota bacterium, assembly GCA_029006195.1. GTDB lineage: Bacteria > Bacillota > Clostridia > Peptostreptococcales > Anaerovoracaceae > Lentihominibacter. Next base: position 9,205 of record JAQXGH010000016.1, on the reverse strand, counting down.
GAATTGAACAAGGAAAATATCTTATGGAGTTAAAGCAAAAGGCGTTTGTAAAAAAGTAATAATCGCAGTAAGCGCTGTTATATTAACTCTTTTAATTATATGTGGCAGTTTTATCTTGTTTTTCAATAACGAAGACAAAGGTTCGGCTGAACAAGAAAGGAAACTTCAGTTGCTTGTTGATGAAGTGATGGAAGATGTCAATAATAAAGATTTTGACGATGCTTATATAAAAGCTCAGCAAATCGATTACACATATGATTGGGATGACCAAGTTGATGAGAAGTGGGATAGAACGCGTAAGCATGTAATTAATTATATAGTTCCTGCCGAAGAAAAGGAATATGGAAAAGCTATCCATTCTCGCGAAAAATAAAATTGGAACCAATGTAGACTAAAATCTTAAATATGGCTGCCTAAAAATCTATTAATAGGTTTTTGCTTGAGGTTTGAGTGGCCACGATAGATTATCTTAACTGCATATTACGTGATTTGATCTATTGCTTCTGACAAAGAGTGCCTATGTGTGCTTATTTGTCATAAGTAATAGATTTTTCATATGGCATATTTCTAACTTTAGCCTATATTGGATTTTTCATGATAAATCATCTATACTGAAGAAGATGAATCAGGAAAAAGCATTAAGAATTTTGGGGCTTACAGATAAGGCAAGTTCTTTTGGACTGGCGACGAGGAATTCAAACTATTTCTCAGAAGCATTTACGAATGCAGTATGGAACTTGTAAGAAATGGTGATATGGACACTGTCAAAGAAGTCGCATATCTTCTTTCTCAGCAGTTTATGGGCAGGCTGCCGATTCTTGAAAACACATCCCTTGAAATAACAGAGGAAGATGGAGAGAAAATCTATACATTTGACGCAGGGCTTGAGGTAGGAAAGAGAAGATGGGGATTAAAACCTGGTCAATATGTTTATCCTGCCAGAATAGCTGATCATAGATTATATGTTAAGGATGATAAGAAGAGGGAGCTTGGATACCTGTCCTTTGCTGATGATAGACTTTATTATGGTCTCATTCCAATCTTCGAGAGAAGAGCAGCGAAGCTGCGGATGAAGGTTTTGGATAATGTGAATAAGCTTATGGTGGATATCAATTCGGCCATAGATGATCTGTTAAGAATATAGAATGAGGTTTTTATGAAACAGGCTAAACCGAAAATCTTAATAATGCTTGGTTTTTTAGCATTGATCCTTGGAGCTATCGCTGGAGTTATTATCTGGGGGCTTCTCAATGTTATGGATCTAGCCATAGATTTCATATGGGATAGACCCGCATCTCTTGTCTATAACCTGGCGGTATGCTGCGGCGGTGCAGTTTGCATAGGACTTTGGCAAAAGAAATACGGAATATACCCCGATTCTACCGAAAAGGTAATTGCAATAATAAAAACCAGGGGACGATATCCATATGACAAATTAGGCGTTTTGGCGGTTTCGGCACTTCTTCCTTTGATATTTGGCGGTGCGCTTGGCCCGGAAGCTGGCCTTATCGGAATCATTGCCGGACTTTGCTTTTGGGTTGGAGACAGCCTGAAAAAAAGAGGGCATGAAGTTTCTGAAGCCATGGCTGAAACGGGAGTTGCTGTCGCATTCAGTGTAATATTTGGCGCGCCTTTAATGGGTATAGTAGGTAACCTGGAGCCGGATGGCAAAGATGAGAAGTATAGAGAGAAACTTTTGAGTAAGAAGGGCCGAATAGTATTTTACTTTCTGGGAGCTTTTGGCGGATTTGGCGCCATGAAAGCCTGCAGCCAGGTATTTGCGGATTTGATCCCGGCAAGCTCTGGCCTTCCTAGATTTCAGCAAAGAGAAAGCCTTGATCTTTCCCAGTGGAAGTGGGCGCTTATGATGATGGTGGCTGGAATTATACTCGGCCTCATATATTGCTCTTTTGAGAAAATCACCAGGAAATGCGCAGCTAAGATAGAAGATAAACGAATACTAAGCTGCCTGATTGCTGCTGTAGTTTTGGCATTTGCTGGTTTTTGGCTTCCGGAAACCATGTTTTCAGGCGAAGATGCTCTTGGTGATTTGATAGTTAATTGGGATATGCAAAGCCCAAAGACTCTAATGTTAATAGCTTTAGTGAAATTGCTACTTGTAAATGTCTGCATTAGTTTCGGATGGCGAGGAGGGCATATTTTCCCTGTTCTTTATAGCGGTGCATCTGCAGCCTTTTCGCTTGCACTTCTTGTTGGAGCAGACGGCACATTCGCTGCGGCGATATTAATGTCAGCGATGCATTCATATATAGGAAGGAAGCCTGTGATGACAGTTGCTATTATGGCTTTATGCTTTCCGCTCACATATTTACCGCCAATGCTCATAGCGGCAATTGTGGCAAGAAAAATTCCTTCGCCATTTGTAAATTCCTAGGTAAACTAAAACTATAGCCGTAAAAAAACTCTGAATTTTAGTCGGAGTTTTTCTTATGTATAAACGATAGTATTAGTCCGATCGCAACGCCTATAGCAGACGGCACAATGAAGTTAAGCCCGTAGCTTGATAACGGAAGTTTATGAATGAATGAAAAGGCTGTAAGTCCGAGTGTATCATTCATAACAGTAAAAAGGCTTACCGCAAAAGCAGTAGCGGAGCCTATTATAAATGTTATGCGGCCATGTATTTTGGTTTTGAAAAGTCCCAGGAATATGAGAACCGTAATCGGAGGATAAATAAGCGAAAGTATAGGAGACGCCAGACTTATTATCTGATTGAGCCCTATATTGCAGAGTAATGCGCCACATAGACAAATAAGAAGAACGAACACACCATAAGGCACTTTATGATTTACCAGTTCTTCAAAGTATTCTGATATGGATGAAGTAAGTCCTACTGCGGTAGTAAGACAAGCAAAAAGCGTAATCACAGCAATAACTACTACACCGCTTTTACCAAGGATGCAATCGAGAATTGAAATAAGTAATCCCGCATTATCAATATTCCCCGAAAGAAGTTCCTGAGTAAAAGGCTGGCCCCATGATGCGCCAAGGAAGGTAAGTCCTCCGTAGACGATAAAGAGTAGTGAGCATGAAATAATGCTGGCCAAGGCTATGATTTTATTAGATTCCTCAGCGGAATTTCCCTGATTTACATAAGTAACTTTAATGAGGATACCTGCAAATAGAAGAGCTGCCATGGCGTCCATTGTCTGGTACCCATTAAGAACGCCTTCTTTAACAGGATTATCTGATATCACTTCAGCAGGAGATACGTTAGAGGAAATCAATCCTATGACTATCATAAAAAGAAGACATACTAGAAGTATAGGAGTAAGATATTTGCCGATTATATCTATTACTTTTGTTGGTTTTATAGCCAAAATAAATACTATTATAAAGAATACAATAGAAAAGATTGCAAGAGCCATTTTGTTAGCAGGATCAAGTCCTAAAAGTGGAACCAGGCCCATTGAGAATGTAACCGCTGCAGTTCTAGGGATTGCAACACATGGCCCAATGCAGAGAATTACAACAATTGCCAAGAGAATGCTTATGGTTTTGCCAAGCGTTTGTCCCACCTGATTTATATCTCCGTTATAGTTCAGCATGGCAAATACTGCAATTGTTGCCAGCCCTGCATCCATTATGAAAAAGCCTATAAATGCTATGAGCCATTCTGACCCGGATAAAAGTCCAAGTGCGGGAGGGAAAATAAGGTTACCTGCGCCAAAAAACATAGCGAACATGGCAAATCCTGTAATTAAAATGTGTTTTATAAAGTCCTTTGATGATTTCATTATTTTACCTCGAGATATGACTTATGATTAGTGTTTTGATTTCTCGCATTTAATATTCTAACACCTAAAAATACTATAATAAACCGTGCTGCGGATAAATTAGAAATAAAGTGTCAAAAAATACCCTACTATAAGTAAATATTGGACATTTAATTGTATCGACTTTATGTTGAATTATTGTTATATTATTAAAATAAAGATAGATATTAATTAATTAGGAGGGCGATTATGAAAAAAATAGTTTGTTTAGTAATGACCATTGCGATGACTTTAATGTTTGCTAGTTGCTCAGATGATACAAATGATACAACTACAACTACAACTGCAACTACAAGTACAAGTACAAGTTCTTCAAGTACAGTTACACCATGCAGTCAGGAGGAACTCGTGGAAAATACAGGAATCAACCTTGAAGCACCTAATGGCGCAGATAAAATTGAATATGCATACTGCGAAGGTGATGTTTCATATGCTGAAACAAAGTTCACATTTAACGGCGCAACATATGTTTATAGAGCACAGTTTACAAATGCTACAGATATCAAGACTTGCACAGACGGAACTGTAGTAGATGTATATGATGTTGAAGATACAATGGAAGATGGAACTAATATCGGTGTAGCTTTAGGCGCTGATGATATGGATCTCTTCCTTGATGATTGTGAAATGACTAAGGTTTCAAATAGAGAAGCGATCTATATTGAAAATATGGATGATGCAGGATTGGTAACTTGGCTTGATGTAGCTCCTGGAGTACTTTATACAATGACAATGGATAAAGATGCTGATGATGACGAGCTGATTGAAATGGCTGAAGTTTGCTTTGCTCCTATGTAGGGTGAAGCTGAATGGTGAAGAAATGGAATTTTTTAATGAGAAATAGCTTGTAGCTTTTGCGAAAGAGAGGAAGACTATGGGACTTATGGATCTTATTAAGAAAAAGCCAAGTGAAGAAGAACTGGCTTTTCAGGAAGAGAACAGAAAGCAGCTTGCAAATTTCAACGTAACAAAGTCATGGGGAGTTAAGAAAGTTAGCTCGGCTACTCAGTTCATCTATGACGGCGATGCTCGACAGTTTGTTGTTGTTGAGGGTCCGGATGAAACATTCAGAGAACGAAATCCGTACATAATTTCATTTGATCAGGTTAAAAGTGTTTCCTTGGAAATCGATGAATACTGGACAGAAACCAACGAAAGGTATGCACCAGGAAGGGGATACGGCATTCTAACGCAGGATAAATATAACGACGTGTTCTGGAGATATGATTTTTATCTTACGATAGACACTACTCACCCGTATGCGGGCACTATCCGTTATAAGATGAATGCAAAGACTACAATCACTAAAGTGCCAAACAGGAATGTAATATTCTTCAGAAAGGGATTTGAGTTAGGCGGTACTTACGAAAGCGACCAGTTAAAGGGTCTAATCGAGAAGATGGAGCAGCTCCTGGTAGACGAAGCTAAAGCTATCCATGGGGAGAAGATGTTCGATACCATTACGCAGCAGAGACCGGATTATATTTTAGAAAGATTGGCGCAGGATGCTAAGGAAGACATGTATCTTAAGAGAATAGATAATATGACTTCACATGTTAAGAGAGCAGAGAGAATCGCCAGACTGCTACTTAATGTAAATAATAATAAGTCATTATAGCGAAGAGAAAGGTTGACGATATGCTTAACATTATTAAGAATCAGCCTGAATTGAAGCCGTTTGAGAAAGATCTCAAACTGAGAATGGATAATTATAAAATAAAAAAAGACATACTTCTGAAGGATTGCGATAGTCTTCTTGATTTCGCAAATGCTCATGAATACTACGGATTTCACCATATAGGTGATAAGTGGTACTACCGTGAATGGGCACCCGGTGCAGATGCTTTGTACCTTTGCGGTGACTTCAATGGATGGAACTGGACATCACATCCGCTTAGATCCATAGGTAATGGTAACTGGGAAATCTGTCTTTCGGAAAATGAGTTACATAACGGAGCCAAGGTTAAGACAATTGTAAGAAATGGAGAAAAGCTAACTGAACATCTGCCGCTTTATGCCAAGAGATGCGTACAGGACCGACAGACTGCCATGTGGCACTGTGAAGTATGTGACTTCGATAAACCTTACCCTTGGACTGACCAGGAATTTAAGACTACCAAAGAACCATATATCTACGAAACTCATGTAGGTATGGCAACAGAAGAATGGAGAGAGGGTACTTACGTTGAATTCGCAGATAATATTCTCCCTAGAATAGCTGACCTTGGTTACAACACAGTTCAGATGATGGCCATTATGGAGCATCCATACTACGGATCATTCGGATATCAGGTTTCAAACTTCTATGCTGCATGCAGCAGATACGGTTCGCCAGATGATCTCAAATACCTCATCAACAAAGCTCATTCCATGGGAATAACAGTACTGCTTGATCTTGTTCATTCACATGCTGTTAAGAACACAATGGAAGGTATCAACCTGTTTGATGGAACTACAAGCCAGTTCTTCCATGAAGGTCCTAGAGGTGAGCACAGCGCATGGGGCACTAAGTGCTTCAATTACAGCAAAAGTGAAGTGCTGCACTTCCTATTATCAAACCTGAAATTCTGGCTTAATGAATATCATTTTGATGGATTCAGATTTGATGGTGTAACATCAATGCTTTATCATGATCACGGTTTGGGAGCATCATTCTCAGATCTTAGTATGTATTTCACATTAAATACCGATACAGAATCCATCACATATCTGCAGCTGGCTAATGAACTCATTCATCAGGTAAAGAAAGATGCGATTACAATAGCTGAAGACATGTCGGGAATGCCAGGAATGTGCGTTCCAGTAGAGGATGGTGGCATCGGCTTTGACTACCGCCTTGCAATGGGACTTCCTGATATATGGATAAAGTACGTTAAAGAACGCAAGGATGAAGACTGGCATCTTGGAGATGTCTGGACTCAGCTCACTTTTAGGAATGCCAAGACTATCGCTTACGTTGAAAGCCATGACCAGGCGCTTGTTGGTGATCAGACAATGATGTTCAGACTGGCGGGAGCATCCATGTATACTGACATGGATAAAGCCTGTCACACACTGGAAATAGATAGAGCAGTAGCTCTTCATAAGATGATCAGGCTTCTCACCGCAACCTCTGGAGGAGATGGATATCTTAACTTTATGGGTAACGAATTTGGTCATCCTGAATGGATCGACTTCCCGAGGGAAGGTAATGGATGGAGTTATAAATACTGCAGAAGACAGTGGAGCCTTGTGGATAACGGATTCCTCAAATACGAGTGGCTCAATAACTTTGATAGAGATATGATACATCTTTGCAAAGCCAACAAGCTGACGGCTCAGAAGTACCCTGACCTTAAAGCTATTCACGAAGACAATAAAATAATAGCTTATGAGAGAGGCGGACTGGTATTTGTATTCAACTTCCATGGCAGCAAGAGCCAGAATGAATATATGATTCCAGTTACCGTTGGGTCAGATTATGAAGTTATACTTTCTACAGATGATGAAAAATATGGTGGATTCGGTAATATAACAAAGGAAAAAAGAAGTGCATTTATTCCTGGGCATGAGGGCAGTGCACTGAGATTATTCCTGCCGCCTAGAACTGCCATGGTTCTTAAACCGGTAAAGAAGAAATAGATATGGATATTATTAGACTTATAGATGGTGATTTACTAATAAAGCTGCAGGAACTGCTAATACACGATCAGTGGAGTAGCGGCGTGATAATGTTTACTAATCTTGGTAAACTGGGGCTTATATGGATAATAATCACTATAATACTTTTGATCTTCAAGAAAACCAGGAAATATGGCATAGCAGCAGGACTTGCGCTTCTAATAATGCTTATTGTAAATAATGGAATTCTTAAGAACCTGATCGATAGGCAAAGGCCTTATGAAGTATTCGAGGGCGTTAGGTTACTTATTCCTCCAGAAAATGACTCCTCATTTCCGTCTGGACACACGGCTGCAGCTTTTGCTTTCGCAAATGCAATATTAAAAACGGGAGCGAGGAAGATTGGCTGGATTTTGATGTGCGTAGCATTCCTTATGGGGCTTTCCAGAATATATGTAGGCGTTCATTATCCTGGAGATGTCTTGTTTGGAATGATTATGGGTTGCATTTATGGATCAATAGCCTGCTGGATCATAAAAACAGTTAATAAAAGAAAATGAAATATATTTAATAAGTGATGAATTATAATTGAATTGAGTATGGCTTTTCGCAGCGGTATAGTGTAATTGAATAAAAAAGCTATAAACGGAGGCGATAAAATGGAACCATATTCAAGAAATGTTTTTTATTATGAAACTGACTGCATGGCCATAGTGCATAATTCCAATTATCTCAGGATATTCGAGGAAGCTAGAATAGACCATATGAAGCAGTCTGGAGCACCATATGATGTGATGGAGGAGAGGGGAATAAAAATCCCTCAAATAGAGGCACATGTCAAATATAAGAACCAAATGAAGTATGGTGATATATTTGAAGTTCACGTTAAACTGGAGAAAATCACAGGTGCCAGAGTTAGATATTCATATGAGATAACAGTGCCGGCGCGTAATGCATCGATTGCTGAAGGCTGGACAGAACACTGCTTTGTTGATAAGAAGTTGAATATTCCAGTTAACTTAAAGAGAAAATTACCAGATATGTATGAAGCAATGGAGACTCACATTTGAGATGAGTCTCTTTTTTGTGGATATTATTTAATTTCTCCTGTAAAATTATAAAAAAATAAATATTAAGGAGGAATATAATTATGACAGAATTCAGACACATGAGACTTGGAGAAAATCAGACTACTAAAGAGTACGCTGAAAAAATGCTTAAAGAGGCATCAAACGGCGTTTTAGCTATTCAGACAGAAGATGGTTTCCCAATTACTGTTCCGGTTAATTTCGTTTACAAAGACAATAAGATTTTATTCCACGGCGCTAATGAAGGTCAGAAGTATGAACTGATTCAGAAGGAGCCTAGAGTTTCTTTCTGTGTAGTAGCTAGGGATGAGATCAGACCTGACCTTATCACTAGCTTATTCGGCAGTACTATTGTAATAGGTAAAGTTCATGAAATCACAGGCGATGAGAAACTGGACTGCGTAGTTAGCATCCTCAATAAATACATGCCGGAATCACTGGAAGCTGGAATGAAATATTTCAAGACTTCACAGGATAAGATGGCGTGCTACGCTATCGAAATCGAACATATGACTGGTAAGGTAGGAACGCCATAAAGATCGAAATTAAAAATGAGGGCTTTAAGTCCTCATTTTTTTCTGCGTGTGCCAGGCATGGCACAATTCTAACGGGTGAAAGTCCCGTCACGGGTATTTACCGCCAAGTGTAGCGAACCACAAGCCGAAAACAGCAATGTCTAGGGGGAGGAAGTGGTGTAGCAAAGTCGACGAGCCTACGAAC
>JAQXGH010000015.1 GCA_029006195.1 Bacillota bacterium | reverse complement strand
ATTAAGGATGATACAACTAAACCTGCTGCTGTGACTTCCTGACATGGTCTGCTAATATTTTTTCTTAAGCCACCTCTCCTGATGGCTATTTTGTTATACACTCTTTTATTTATCCGTAACCTCTATTCTTTTTCAAACTTATAATCTCCCAAATAAATTATACATTAAGGATTTCATTAATTAAAGAAAAATGATGTGTCTTGAAAGTATAGAGTAATGCGTGATATAATCCATTTATGTTTTCAGCAATTACAAGTACGACAATAGGAAAAATACTGTGCACGCTATTCATATCAATGGTGCCAGTCATAGAATTAAGAGGCGCACTGCCTATCGGAGTCGGAATGGGACTTACACCTGTTACAGCACTGATCGTTAGCATCATAGGTAACACGATCCCCGTTCCTATCGTTATTCTCTTCATCAGGAAAATAATGGACTTCATGAAGAGATTCCAGTTCTTTGCTAAATTCGCCAACTGGCTTGAGAATAAGGCAATGAAACACGAGGGTAAAATTCAGAAATACGAAGCACTGGGACTATTTATTCTGGTAGCTATACCTCTCCCTGGAACTGGCGCATATACAGGCTCACTCGTAGCAGCGCTCTTTGATATCAGACTTAAAACAGCATTTCCTGTTATATTCGCAGGAGTTGTTACCGCCGGACTCATAGTGTTCTTTATCACATACGGAATCGTTGCAATTGTATAAAAAAACAAACGTCACTTACATAAGCGACGTTTTTGTTTGTTCTAAATTTACATTTTATCTATGTCTTCATAGCACTTAGCGAGAATTGCATCCTCATCAGCGCCTTCTACATCCATAAATTCAACTGTGATATTAACAGCTTCAGGAATTCCGAACATTCCCTTAGCCATGCCCTCTACCCATCCGAAACCGAATTCAGGGAACATTACAGGCCCTCCTGCTGTACATACATAGTAGAGCTTCTTGCCGTTGCAAAGACCAACTGGATGACCAGTCTCATCATACTTGAAAGTAAGATTGCTTACAGTTACATTCTCTATGTACTGCTTAAGTGAAGCTGGGAATGATAAATCCCAGAAAGGTGCAGCGATTACGATAGTATCTGCTGACTTAAACTGCTTAGCAAGGTCAAAGTAAGGATCAGAAAAGTCCTGCTTATCACATGCTGCTCCTCTCATTGAGAGAGTTTCATAATTAAGTTCAGGCATATTATCCTTATTAGGCTTAAATGTAACAACCTCATCATTGCCTTTAATATGATCTATAAGGTGCTGTGCGATTTTTCTTGTTCTGGAATTAGGTCTTACCGCAGTATCTATAAATAAAATCATTTTAATATCTCCTTCCTCAAAATGCATTTATAAAACTATAATAACACGAATATGTATTTGTGTATTATAATTTAATTAAATCAAACTAAGAAAGGGATGATCATATGCAGGAATTAGAAAAACAGTTTCATATTCATTGTACATCTGAGGATATAGGTAAATACGTTATACTCGTGGGAGATCCAGGCAGATGCGAATCCGTAGCACAGCTTTTTGATAACCCAAAGCACGTGGCATACAATAGAGAATTCAATATTTATACAGGAACGCTGGAAGGCGAAACAGTATCAGTCTGCTCAACAGGCATAGGCGGTCCATCAGCATCCATCGCTATGGAAGAACTTCATAACTGCGGCGCTGATACATTTATTAGATGCGGTACATGTGGCGGCATCGATATAGACGTTAAATCCGGCGATATTGTTGTAGCAACGGGCGCGATAAGATATGAACACACATCTATGGAATATGCTCCACTGGAATTTCCGGCAGTTTCAGACCTGGATATCGCTTTGGCCCTTCGTCAGGCCGCTACGGAAATGGGCAAGCCAGTTCATACAGGTGTGGTTCAGTGTAAGGATTCCTTCTACGGCCAGCATAGCCCTGAGAAGAGTCCTGTTCACTATGAGCTCCAGCAGAAATGGGATTCATGGAAGAGACTGGGAGTTAAAGCCTCAGAAATGGAATCAGCAGCCCTCTTCGTTGTGGCATCTGCACTGGGATGTAGATGCGGCTCATGCTTTCACGTTATCTGGAATCAGGAACGCGAAGCAGCAGGCCTCGATCAGGATATGAGCGAAGATACTTCGGCAGCAGTTAAGATTGCAGTTAACGCCATGAAGGAAATAATCAGAAACGACAAATAAACCTATTTATAAAAAAGAACGCTTCGTTTGAAGCGTTCTTTTAATATGTAATCTTTATCCGAATTACTTGTTAGCGATTGCTGCCTGAGCTGCTGCCAGTCTAGCGATAGGAACTCTGAATGGTGAGCATGATACATAATGGAGACCAGTTCTGTGGCAGAAGTCGATTGACTTAGGATCGCCACCGTGTTCACCGCAGATACCAAGCTTGATGTTTGGTCTAGTCTGCTTACCAAGTTCAACTGCCATCTTAACCAGCTTACCAATACCAGTCTGGTCAAGGCTCTGGAATGGATCGTCTTCGAAGATGTTCTTGTCTCTGTATTCCTTGATGATGTTACCAGTATCATCTCTTGAGAAACCGAAGCCCATCTGAGTCAGGTCGTTTGTACCGAATGAGAAGAATTCAGCTTCTTCAGCGATTTCGTCAGCTGTCAGAGCAGCTCTAGGAATTTCGATCATAGTACCTACCATGTAATCGAACTTAACGCCTTCTCTTTCGAATACTTCTTCAACCTTAGCAAATACTGTCTTCTTAACGTCAGCCAGTTCGCTCTTCATGCCTACCAGTGGAATCATGATTTCAGGAACGATATCAAATCCCTTTTCAGCACGTACTTCGATAGCTGCCATGATGATAGCTTCTGTCTGCATTTCAGCGATTTCAGGATATGTTACAGCAAGTCTGCAACCTCTGTGACCGAGCATTGGGTTGAATTCGTGGAGTTCTTCAGCCTTCTTAGCCAGCTTTTCGTATGGCTTGCCGATCATATCTGCCAGTTCGTGCAGTTCTTCATCAGTGTGTGGGATGAATTCGTGGAGAGGTGGGTCCAGAAGTCTGATAGTAACAGGTCTTCCAGCCATTACTTCGTAGATTCCCTTGAAGTCGCCCTTCTGGTAAGGGAGCAGGAAGCTAAGAGCTTCTCTTCTTTCTTCTACTGTGTCAGCCATGATCATTCTTCTGATTGCTGGGATTCTTTCTTCTTCGAAGAACATGTGCTCTGTTCTGCAGAGACCAATACCTTCAGCACCGAATTCTACAGCCTGCTTAGCATCTCTAGGATTATCAGCGTTTGTTCTAACCTTGAGTGTTCTGATTTCGTCAGCCCAACTCATGATTGTTCCGAAGTCGCCTGAGAGTTCAGGTGGAACTGTCTTAACTTCGCCTTCGATAACGTCGCCCTTGCTGCCGTCCAGCGAGATGAAGTCGCCTTCTACGAATGTCTTGTCTCCGATAACCAGCTTCTTGCCAGCTTCGTCAACCTTGATTTCTGAGCAACCTGATACGCAGCACTTACCCATACCTCTAGCTACTACTGCAGCGTGTGAAGTCATGCCGCCTCTAGCTGTAAGGATACCTTCTGCAGCAACCATACCAGCCAGGTCTTCAGGTGATGTTTCTAATCTAACGAGGATAGCCTTTTCGCCGTTTGCTACTGCTGCTTCAGCATCTGATGCGTTGAAGTAGATCTTACCACATGCAGCGCCTGGTGATGCAGGAAGACCCTTAGCCAGCTTAGCTGCTGCTGCCAGTTCAGCTGCATCGAACATTGGGTGCAGGAGCTGGTCGATCTGAGCAGGTTCGATTCTCATAACTGCAGTTTCCTTATCGATGAGACCTTCGCTTACCATTTCTACTGCGATTCTTACAGCAGCTGGAGCAGTTCTCTTACCGTTTCTAGTCTGCAGCATGAAGAGCTTACCTCTTTCTACTGTGAATTCCATATCCTGCATATCTCTGTAGTGATTTTCGAGCAGGTTAGCAATTCTTACAAATTCCTTATATACTTCTGGGAATGCATCTGCCATTTCAGCGATAGGCTGTGGTGTTCTGATACCAGCTACTACGTCTTCGCCCTGTGCGTTAACGAGGACTTCACCGAAGAGCTTCTTTTCGCCTGTTGCAGCGTCTCTTGTGAATGCTACGCCTGTGCCTGATGTATCGCCCAGGTTACCAAATACCATTGACTGTACGTTTACTGCAGTACCAATGCTATCTGGGATTTCATTCAGCTTTCTGTAAAGGATAGCTCTGTCGTTGTTCCATGATCTGAATACAGCCATGATAGCTTCCATCAGCTGATCCTTAGGGTCCTGTGGGAATTCTCTTCCCATTTCAGCCTTAACCAGTTCTTTGTAACCAGCAATGATAACCTTCAGGTCTTCAGTTGTCAGTTCTACGTCATACTGGAATCCATTCTTTTCCTTCTGTGCATCAAAGATCGCATCGAACTTAGTCTTAGGGATTTCCATTACTACATCACCAAACATCTGGATGAATCTTCTGTAGCTGTCGTATGCGAATCTAGGGTTTCCTGTTAAGTTGCTCAGGCCTTCTACTGAGATATCGTTAAGACCTAAGTTAAGGATTGTGTCCATCATACCAGGCATTGAAATCTTAGCGCCTGATCTTACTGATACGAGGAGTGGGTTTTCAACATCGCCGAACTTCTTTCCTGAAACTTCTTCCAGTTCAGCTAACTTCTTAAAGATGTCTTCGATGATGTCATCGCCGATTTTCTGACCTTCTTCATAGTATCTAGTGCAAGCTTCTGTAGTGATTGTGAAACCGAAAGGTACTGGGAGACCAATCTTTGTCATTTCAGCCAGGTTTGCACCCTTACCACCAAGAAGGTCTCTCATGTCCTTTGAGCCTTCGTTAAATGAGTAAACAAATTTCTTCATATCATTTCTCCTTTTATATTAATTAAAATATAAGTTTCTCCTCGATATATGACTTGACCTGATCTACAGGAATTCTTACCTGTTCCATTGTGTCTCTGTCTCTAACAGTTACACAACCATCTTCTGCAGTGTCAAAGTCTACGCAGATGCAGAATGGAGTACCGATTTCGTCTTCTCTTCTGTATCTCTTTCCGATTGAACCAGCAGCATCATAATCTACGCTGAAGCTCTTCTGGAGTTCTTCAAAAATAGGTTCAGCAACGTCTGACAGCTTCTTGCTGAGTGGGAGAACAGCAGCCTTGAATGGAGCCAGTGCTGGATGCAGTCTGAGAACCTTTCTTACATCTTCGTTACCCTTAGCATCTGTAAGAACTTCTTCATCGTATGCATTAGTAAGGATTGCCAGAAGCAGTCTTTCTACGCCTACTGATGGTTCAATTACATATGGGATGTACTTTTCATTTGTTTCTGGATCCATGTAGCTGAGGTCCTGACCTGAATGATTCTGATGTGCAGTCAGGTCGAAGTCAGTTCTTGAAGCTACGCCCCACAGTTCGCCCCATCCGAATGGGAACATGAATTCGATATCAGTTGTTGCGTTACTGTAGTGTGATAATTCTTCTGGATCGTGATCTCTGAGTCTGAAGTTTTCTTCCTTGATGCCGATTGACTTAAGGAAGTTAGCACAGTAATCCTTCCAGTATGCGAACCATTCGAGTTCAGTACCAGGCTTGCAGAAGAAGTCCAGTTCCATCTGTTCGAATTCCCTTGTTCTGAAAATAAAGTTTCCTGGTGTGATTTCGTTTCTGAATGATTTACCTACCTGAGCGATACCAAAAGGTACTTTCTTTCTTGCTGTTCTCTGAACGTTCTTGAAGTTTACGAAAATACCCTGTGCTGTTTCAGGTCTCATATATATTTCAGCCTTGGAGTCTTCTGTAACTCCCTGGAAAGTCTTAAACATGAGGTTGAACTGTCTGATGCCAGTGAACTCAACCTTACCGCACTCTGGGCATACGATACCCTTTTCTGCGATGAATCCTTCGAGCTTTTCGTTTGACCAGCCGTCAACGATAACGTCTGTTACGCCGTTAGCCTTTAAGTAATCTTCGATAAGATGGTCTGCTCTGAAACGTGACTTACACGCCTTACAGTCGATAAGTGGATCTGAGAATCCGCCTACGTGACCTGATGCAACCCATGTTTCTGGATTCATGAGAATAGCTGCGTCCAGTCCTACATTGTACTTTGATTCCTGTACAAACTTTCTTCTCCATGCATCTTTAATATTGTTTTTAAGCTCAACGCCAAGCGGACCGTAATCCCAAGTGTTTGCCAGTCCTCCGTAAATTTCTGAACCTGGGAAAATAAATCCTCTGTTCTTAGCTAAAGCGGTAAGCTTCTCCATTGTAACCTCTGTCATTTTAACCTCTCCTAATGTTGTTTTTATTTTTCTTCGCCCTCGATTTCGACTTCTACTTCTACCTCAGCAGTATCTTCGTTTTCGAGGTCGCTCATGTCAAATTCATCGTCCTTCTTAATCTTATCAGCTACTTCTGATACTTTTTCTTTTGCCTTTTCGATGATTTCGCTGTCTTCAGCCTTTTCTTTTACTTCTTCAGCCTTATCCTTAACCTTATCGAAGTATTCCTTACCCTTAGCCTTCAGGATTTCAGCCTTATCACTTCCAGCATCTGTAGCATTTCTTACTGTATCAGTAACAACGTCACTTACATCAACAACAGTTCCGTCAGTCTTGATAACTTCGATAGTGCACTTGAAGCCAAATGCTGCTACTACTGCTACTACTGATGCTAAAGGAGCGATGCAGATACCAACGATACCTACGTTTACAGGAATGTTGATAATCTTTTCGTCTTCTTTCTTAACCTGGATCTTAGCAACGTTACCCTTCTTAACCAGCTCCTTAAGCTTAGCGAAGAGAGCTTCGCCCTTTTCACCGAATCCACGACGCTTTTCGCCTGAATTGATTGTTTCTTCTATAGCAATGATAGCGTCTACAACGCTTCCGTCAGCTTCTTCAAGAGCCTTCTTAGCATCTGCATATGTTACACCAGTTCTGTCCTTAACCAGTTCGATCTTTTCTAAAGTAATTTCCATGGTTTACCTCCTTTTAACAATTGAGCCTAAACATCCATTAGACTCAGATAAGTTTTTCACTCTTGATATCTGATACATCAAGGTAATACTCTGCATACTCCCTGACAAGTCGCTGCATAATTTCACCAGACTTCCTGTTCAAAGCCATGTTTTCGAGTTTTTTCAACGGATTTGCCACAAAGTATCTTATTATACCAATTATATCAAAGTCATCTGAGTAAATCAACGAATGGGGTTCCGAATTTTCAGCGCTTTCCTTAACAATATGATCCCCACATTCCTTACAAACTGCGCCTCCATGTTCAACACTGAAATATGCCCTATCAATAGGTTTGCCGCAGACTGTGCAGCAGTTTACTTCCGGCATAACTCCAGCGCATTTGAAGACTTTTATCTGATACGCCAAAACCAGGGTGCCAATTCCCTTCTCACGGTTTTCAAGAACGTTCAGAAAATCAATGAAATTTGTGAATATTTCAGGAGCCGGAGCACCTTCTTCAAGGACCTTTTCTGTGAACTCAAGAGCGTATGCTCCGTTCATGTATTTATCCACATTCTCACCGATTTTATAGTAACTTTTGAGTACTTCGGCCCCATTCACATTGAAATTATCACGGTTTTTGAATATTTCATACCTGCCGTATGTGAAGGGTCTCAGTGCCAGCGAGCTCTTGCTCTTACCTCTCTCATTAATGCTTGTACCCGCACTGATCTTGCCGAATTTCTTAGTGAAGAGCAGGAGCATCTGTCTGTTATATGAAGTTTTTATTTTTCTTAAAACTATTCCTTCTGAATCTGTCAGCATCGATGCACCCTACCACAACTTAATTAATCTTTGTATCCGAAATTGCTGAGAGCAATAGCGCTATCACGCCAGTTTTCTCTTACCTTTACCCATGTTTCCAGATAAACCTTTGTACCAAGAAGGTTCTCAATTTCCTCTCTGGCACTCTTGCCAATACCTTTGAGCTTTCTGCCGCCCTTACCAATGATCATGCCCTTATGCGACTTTCTCTCACAGTATATTACAGCATTGATTCTTGTTATATTGTCCCCTTCTTCGTACTGCTCGATTTCAACAGCTACGCCGTGCGGAATTTCATCCTGCAGATAAAGCAGTATCTTTTCACGAATGATTTCGCTTACGATAAATCTAGCAGGGTTTTCTGTAACGATATCATCCGGGAAGTACATAGGGCCTTCGTCCATGTATTCAACAGCTGCGTTTATTACATCCTGCACGTTTGTACCTTCCTTAGCTGCTGTTCCCAGGATATTCTCAAAGATTCCCAGCTCGTCATATTCTTTATAGATTTCAGCATATTCATCTGGTGTCATCTTATCAATCTTATTGATGACCAGGATAATTGGTGCATCGGCCTTTTCTAAAAGATCGCATATGTACTTGTCTCCAGGGCCTTTGCTTAACTTGCTGTCTGTAATGAAGATGATGAGATCAACTTCACTGAATGTGCCGATAGCAGCATCTGTCATATATTCGCCCAGCTTGTTTCTTGGCTTGTGGATTCCTGGAGTATCGATGAATATCATCTGAACGTCGTCGTCAAAGACTGAATCTTTACCTTCTCCGTCAGCATAATGTGTATATATGCCTCTGATTGTATTTCTTGTTGTCTGCGGTTTTTCTGTTGTAATCGCGATCTTCTCACCAAGAATTGAATTGAGAAGTGTAGATTTGCCAACATTTGGTCTTCCGACTATTCCTACAAATCCTGATTTCATGTTTCACCTCCGTTTATAAAATTCACTTACCTTAAGATCTGGAGAAGCTCCATAACCTCGTCTTCTCTAGCTCTCATTTCAGCCTTGTCTTCATCTTCCATATGGTCATAACCCAGAAGATGAAGCACACTGTGTGTAAACAGATATACCATTTCTCTTGTTTCTGAATGACCGAATTCCTCAGCCTGTTCCTTGACCTTATCCATGCAGATGACAACGTCACCAAGCACCATCTCATCGCCCTCTACTTCAGGGCCGTTAAAATCCTCAATCATCGGGAATGACAAAACGTCTGTAGGTCTATCAACGCTGCGGTAATCCAGATTGAGCTGATGGATTTCGTCAAGTGATACGAATGACAGGCTTATCTCCGCGATTTCTGGATCCAGGCCTTCACCCTCGATGCAGGCTCTGGCAGCTGACGCGAAAAGCTTCTTCATATCTTCGCTAAGAATATCGTCTCTATTTGTAAGGATTCTCATGCATTTCTCCTTTATTAATCTTCATCCTGTGGTGGATGTGCCTTGTAATACTTGTCGTATGCTGTAATTACTTTCTTAACCAGCTGATGTCTTACTACGTCTACGCCCTTGAGATAGCAGAATCCGATTTCTTCTACATCCTTGAGAACTTTTTCAGCTTCTATAAGACCTGACTTCTTACCTCTAGGCAGGTCTATCTGCGTCTTATCTCCTGTAACTACTACTCTGGAGCCAAATCCCATTCTAGTCAGGAACATCTTCATCTGTTCAGGTGTAGTATTCTGCGCTTCATCAAGAATGATGAATGAATTATCAAGCGTACGTCCTCTCATGTAAGCCAGCGGTACGACTTCTATAGTTTCTTTTTCTTTAAGTCTGATGGCGTTTTCTCTACCAAGCACATCGTAGAGAGCATCATAAAGAGGTCTAAGGTAGGGATCCACCTTCTCCTGAAGGTCACCTGGAAGGAATCCCAGTCTTTCGCCCGCTTCAACAGCAGGTCTTGCCAGGATGATCTTCTGCACTTCCTTATTCTTAAGTGCATTTACAGCCATGGCAACTGCGATGTATGTCTTACCTGTTCCTGCAGGTCCAATGCCGAATACGATTTCTCTCCTTCTGATTGTTTCAACATATCCCTTCTGTCCGATAGTTTTAGCCATAAGAGGCTTACCTTCGTGAGTGAAACATATAATGTCCTTACGAAGGCCCTTACCTTCGGATTCTTTACCGTATGAAACTCCCTGTTCATTCAGGTCAGTTATGTAATCGATTTTCTGTTCGTCCAATTTCTCTCCCCTGCTTAATACGTCCATCATTTCTGTAAGTATGGCAGCCGCTTCATCGACACGCTCGCCCTTTATCAGCAGCCTATCATCTCGCTGGATGATATCCACACCCATTTTCTTCTCTATTGTTTTGAGGTTCTTATCGAGTCCGCCAAAAAGTTCTCCCCTGTCGATATCATCGTCAACCTCGATTGCTTTTATTGTCTGATTTATCTCTTCTCTCATATGCTCTGGCACTTCTCCCTTATCACTGCTTCAGCCGCTTTGATTCCGTCAACAGCAGCAGACATAATTCCACCGGCATGGCCCGGACCTTCTCCTGCCGGATAAAGTCCTCTGATATTTGATTCCATGCTTTCTCCTCTAGGTATTCTAACAGGTGATGAACTTCTGGTTTCAACGCCCGTCATTATGCTATCGTCACTGTCAAAGCCCTTAAGCTTTTTGCCAAGATAAGGCATCGCTTCAATCATTGATTCGTATGCAAAACCCGGAAGGCTCTGTCTGACAGGATCTTTAGGATCAGCCTTGAATTTGCCATATGTTGTCTTGGCCCTATTGTTAAAAGCCAGCTTCTCATATCTTCTCTGGAACTCGATGCCTGAAAGCGGATCAAGAGGATCATCGAAATCCGTAGTCTTAACATCTACAAGCAGCGCACTGTTAGCAAACTCGCTGTCACGTCCACTGTTGCTCATTCCATTTGTAACCATAGTTCCCGGTTCTGTAGAAGCATTGATAACATATCCGCCAGGGCACATGCAAAACGTGTACACACCTCTGCCACTTTGGCATTTATGATTGAGCTTATAATCTGCAGCTCCCACATATTCCGCTATTTTCTCATCCCCATACTGAACCCTGTTGATCATGCTCTGAGGATGCTCGATTCTGACACCGATCGAAAATGGCTTTGGCTCCATAATAACGCCGCTATCAAGAAGCATCTTGAAAGTATCTCTGGCACTATGTCCTGTTGCCAGGATAAGGTGGTCCGTCTCGATCACCCTGCCATCTGATGTCACAATTTCTTTTAACTTTAAATTTCCGTCTGAATTAACAGTATGAATTTCATCAAGACGTGTGCTGAAATCCACCTCACCGCCCAATTTCTCGATTTCAAGTCTAATGTTTTTTACTATATCTCTCAATTTGTCAGTTCCAAGGTGCGGCCTGTGCTTATATAGAATGGATTTATCTGCACCCGCTGCCACGAATTCCTCCATGACCTTCCTTATGCGAACATCCTTGATTCCAGTAGTAAGCTTACCATCTGAGAAAGTGCCTGCGCCTCCCTCTCCGAACTGAACATTTGATTCAGGATCTGGTACTGCATCGCTGCCGCTGCCAAGCGCGGCCTTAGCCCAGAATTCCTCGACATCCTTAATTCTCTCATCGACAGGCTTGCCTCTCTCTATGACTATAGGTCTAAGTCCTGCCTGAGCCAGTATGAGTCCTGCAAACATGCCGCATGGTCCAAAACCTGCAACCACTGGCCTTGATCCTTCTTTCGAAAGTGTATCAAGGTCTGCTCCAAGTCTTCTGACATTGGCCTCAAGGTCATATTTCCTAGGCACAGCTTTATCGATAGGAAGTTCCTGCTCGCAATCAAAATCAACTGTATAAATCAGTTTGACCGCTGGTTTCTTCCTGGCATCGATAGACTCCTTAATGATCTCAATATTAGAGATTTCCGGGAGCTTTCTGCCCGATACCTTAAGTGCATTTGCCAGCGCCTTGTTAAGCGATTTTCTCAAAGCCTTCTCATCGCCGACATTCTCAGGATTCAGTTTTATCTGACTCAATCTATATCTCAAGTTTTAACTCCGTATTTCCTAAATTTTAGCATTTATTGCCTGCGCTGCTTTAATACCTGTCTCCCAGGCATTCTGCAGATTGTAACCCCCGCAAGGGCCCTGGATATCCAGTATCTCACCTGCCAGGTAAAGTCCCTGCACCAGTTTAGACTCCATTGTATCCATATCGACTTCTGTGATTTCTATTCCCCCGGCAGTACACTGGGCGTCCTTCCAGCCTCTGACCCCTGAAACCTGAAGTCTCATATTCTTAATGTGATCCATATCAACATACTTTGCCAGCTTCTCTGTCACTATTCCGAAGGAATCGCTTCTTCCTTTCAGACTTTCCTGACTGATATCCGGTGCCAGATCCACCTTTATGATAAATCTTTTGAGCACTTCCAGGAAATTCTCCCCTTCATCCGCCTTGATGAAAGGTGTGAGATTAAAGACGCATATTCCTGACACTCCGTATTCTGTAAACTGTATTTCTCCCGCCTCTTCAATAAGCGGCTCTTCATCCTTAAGAAGCGTAACACTAGCCTTCGCTCTTATGCCCTTAAGGTCCTTAAACATTTTCTGGCTTGCCTTATCCCCCGTGCACTCAACACCGGTAAGTATAGGATATATTCTCTTAGTAGTGTGATGACCCAGGCTTATAGCCAGCTTATAGCCATCGCCTGTTGTACCGAACTGCGGCGCAGCCTTGCCTCCTGTTGCCAGGATTATAGCCTTTGCACTTATAGCCTGATGGTTTGTCTTAACCAAAAATCCGTTTTTTGTCTTAGCGATTTCCAGTGCGCTCTCATTACACTTCACCTGCACCTTATCCGCCATAGCGCGCCTTAAGGCTTCAACTACATCCGCCGCCTTATTGGAATATGGGTAAAATCTACCCTCTTCGTCCTGGTACAAAACCAGCCCTAAAGACGCAAAAAATCCCAGGGTACTTTCAAGGCCACTGCAAGCGCTGTTTGTGATGTTACATCTGCCACCGCCGCTCGCTAAAACCTTGCGTCCAGGATTCTCATTCTTCTCTATCATGCATATATTCAGTTGTTTATCTAAAACAGAGGCTGCAGCCATACCGGCTGCACCTCCACCTATTATACATACATCATAATTCATCTGTTGCCTTTGGTGCCTTCTCCAGTGATACCCCAATATTTTCTGTTACCATTGCTTTCACGAATTCAGCTTCATCGTCCTGCTGCTTGTGTGAATCGATTCTCTCCTTGATAGCTTCAGGGCTCTCGTCCACTTCGTCATTGATCTTAACAGCACCCTTTTTTCTCTTATAGAACCTGATATATGACTTCTTCTCGTGCGGCATATTGATACCAAGTTCGATTGAATTGATACCCTGCATCACCAGGAAGATACCAAGCAGTACTATAAATGATACCCATGAGAGGAGCGGATTTACAAATCCGAAAATACCTACAACTATAGTTGCGATACCAGTTATAGTAGCAGCCTTGAAATTCTGCAGCTTCTTTTCCTTATTAATATGTGATGCGGCTTCCACTCTCAGAAGTCCTGATACCATTACCCACATACCGAAAACCATAGGTATTGCTGAGTCTACAACCAGCTGATTGCATAGAATGAGAATACCTAAAAGTAATGTAAGCAATGCGTCAATGAGGATCCATCCGTTGTTATCACCCTTGTTATGCATACCTCTGCCGATAAGGTATGCCAGTGCATGGATCATACCGCAAATAACCATTACTGATCCAACTACAAACGCCATAGTAAGGAATGTCTGTCCTGGATTTACAAAGCAAAATGCACCTGATGCCACCATCAGGACACCTGAAAATATTGTTAAAGCTCTCATTTAATATTTATCTCCGTTTCGAAGTTCCTAAGGCTACCAAATGTCGTCGTATTTCTCTGTCTGAAATCCGTCATTTGAATCCTTAATTTCCTCTTGCTTATCGAGAAGATTAGCAACAACTACTGCTGCTACTGCTGTTATTGTCATGATTCTTAATCCGTTTGCCAGTGCCTTCAGCATAACTCCTCCTTTTGCCAATAAAACTTGTATACATACACATTAATTATAACATAATACCACACTCGCTAAAAGCAAAAAACTCCCGTTACACAAGCGTGAAGCCTGCAGCTTCAAGATCGTTTTCGATCTGCTTTATCTGCGCCTTATCACGAGTTTCCATAGTTATTGTAAGCACGCAGCTATTGATCATAGTATCAGTCTGGCTGTGGTCATAATGTACGTTTACAACATTACCGCCTCTAGCACTGATAATGTGGCTGACATGCTCCAGCTGGCCAGGCTTATCTTCAAGCGCAATACCGAATGTAACATTTCTGCCGCTCATGATAAGACCTCTTGTTATAACCCTGCTCAGAATGTTAACGTCTATATTTCCGCCGCTGACAAGGCATACGACTTTCTTGCCTTCAAGCGGCAGCTTATCAAACATTACTGCAGCAACAGAAACCGCCCCAGCACCTTCTGCTACTACCTTCTGTGTTTCCATCAGAGCCAGAATAGCAGCTGCAACTTCATCATCGCTTACAGTTACGATGTCATCAACGTACTTGTTGATCAGTTCGAAAGTCAAATCACCTGGCTTCTTAACAGCGATACCGTCTGCGAAAGTTATAGCACTCTTAAGCTCAACGATTTCGCCCTTCTTTATACTTTTTTCCATACTAGGCGCACCAGTTGTCTGTACTCCATAGATTTTAACTTCCGGTCTAAGGCTCTTGACTGCGAATGCCAGACCTGAAATAAGTCCGCCGCCGCCAATTGGAACAACTATAGCATCAACATCAGGAAGCTGATCCAGAATTTCCAGACCTATAGTTCCCTGTCCCGCGATAACTTCATCATCATCAAAAGGATGAATGAATGTAGCGCCGGTTTCCTCCTGGAGCTTGCAGGCATATGCATAAGCATCGTCATAAACTCCATCAACAAGCTGTACATCAGCACCAAGTCTCTTAGTAGCTTCTACCTTACTGATAGGAGCAACATCCGGCATGCATACAACGCTCTTTATCCCGGACTTTGTTGCTGCCAGTGCAACGCCCTGAGCATGATTGCCGGCACTGCACGCGATGATTCCCTTTGACTTCTGCTCTTCGCTGAGCTGGCTGATTTTATAGTAAGCACCTCTAAGCTTAAAGCTGCCTGTTCTCTGCAGGTTTTCAAGCTTAAGATAAAGGCTTGTTGAATCCGAGATACCATTCGCAGCAGGTATCAGGTCTGTCTTTCTAGCAATTTCTCTCAGCACAAAAGCTGCATGATATATTTTATCTAATGTTACCATTTATATATTTCTCCAATATGTTGAACTAGTGTTTTTTTCTTCACATTAACGCGTATTATAACATATATGATATACTAAAAGCCACAAACTTGGGTCTTTAGATATGTTTAGAAAGTGTTAATGATGGATAAGAAAAACTGTGACAGAACAATACTACACTGCGATATGAACGGCTTCTTCGCATCTGTGGAGCTTCTGGATTACCCTGAGCTTCGCGATAAGCCAATGGCAGTCTGCGGCAACCCCGAAAATCGTCACGGAATTATTCTGGCCAAAAACGAAATAGCCAAAGCCTACGGCATCGTAACTGCAGAAACCCTTTGGCAAGCCAGAAAGAAATGTCCCGAGCTTCAGGTTGTTCCACCACATCACAGCAAGTATAAACACTACAGCAAACTCATCAATGAAGTCTACCTGCAGTTTACAGATCAGGTCGAACCTTTCAGCGTCGACGAATCCTGGCTCGACGTAACAGGAAGCCTAGGCCTCTTTGGCTCAGGTGAGGAAATAGCAAATAAGATTCGTAAGATAGTACGCGAGAAATATAATTTAACACTTTCCGCCGGCGTTTCCTTTAATAAAATTTTCGCCAAAATGGGAAGTGATTATAAGAAACCCGATGCTACTACAGTTATAACCCGAGAAAACTATAAGAAGATTCTCTGGCCGCTCGACATTGGCGAAATGTTTTTTGTAGGAGCAGCTACAGCCACCAAACTCAGAAGCTGCGGAATTAACACTATCGGAGATTTGGCCACAAGCGATAAGAACATGCTACTTAATATTCTCGGCAAGCACGGCGCTGAAATCCATGCCTATGCTAATGGCCTTGACGAAACTCCAGTGCTCCGCTTTGACGACCGCGAGCCCGTTAAATCCATAGGTCACGGCAACACCTTCGGTCATAACCTTACTGACACCGAAGAAATCAGATCATCCATAATCAGTCTCAGCGACGCAGTCGCAACAAGGCTGAGAAAACATAAGGTTAAAGCCTTTGGAATAAAAGTCGACATCAAGGATACTAACCTAAGGACCATCTCCAGACAAAAGCAGCTGGATATTCCAACAAATATTACCGAAACCATATCCGATACAGCCATGGAAATCATCGCATCATCATGGCCAAAGGGCAAACCCATCAGAATGCTCACCGTCACAGCAATCAACCTCTGCGACGAAAACCAGGCGCAGCAGCTCTCGCTCTTCGCTTCAGAAAATGTCCGCTCGGACAAAGGCGAGAAGATGGAGCGTGCAATGGATGATATACGCGAAAAGTTCGGTAGTGCGGCGATTAGTTTCGGAGGGGCATTACGAAGATAGAGCAAAAAAGGGGCTGTCGCGTTAGCGAAAAATAATCGCTAGGGCGGCGCCCTTTCTTCATGTAACGAAAAATGACGGTTAGACCAGTCGATGGCTCTACGTCATTCGTTGTTTTTGTTTAACACAAATAAGGGGCAGCGAGGCTGTCCCGATATTTTTGCATGAAATTTTTGATTTTAAATTATGCAGCTTTCTTTTCGTCCTCTTTCAGCTCATAAAGATGAAGGTCCAGCTTATCATTCTGGATTCTGCTGTGGAGCCATCCCAGGTTATGAGCCATGGCATAAAGGACATATTCTGCAAAAAAATTGTCTGTCCCGCGGCAGAGGAATCTGGTAAATCCGCTGTCACCCTTGATGTCTGCAAATCCGCCTTCTGCCTGGATGCTCCGGTTCATACGAAGCATCTTTCCTTCTTCGGAATTGATCAGACGGTATTCTTCTTCCCGCAGTTCCTCAAAAAGTCTGGATACAGTCAGTTTCTTATGACGTTTTTCCAGCGGTCTCTTCCAGTTCTTTCCCGCCAGACATTTCCCACTGTATGGGC
>JAQXGH010000014.1 GCA_029006195.1 Bacillota bacterium | reverse complement strand
GGCATGAGCGCCTGTCAATTTTTGCCCACAATTAAGCCTGTTTTTTCATCTAGTTGATTGACCTATCCATGCTGTCATCTATCCCGTATTCACAAGGATAAATTTCATTCTTTTCGTAGTCACCACATCGTCAGAAATACTTTTCATAGTCTCGGAGGACCTATGTAGTGTGTCCAGCCTTGATTTTTCAGGCTTTCTGGGTCACGGAAGGGAAAAGACAAAAAATCCCCGGAAGCCCATAATACAAGGGGTTCCGGGATGTATAGAGGCTTAAATCCTCGACAGCAGTCCTATGCACTCAACATGACTCGTATGCGGGAAGAGATCCACTGGAGTCACTTCTTCAAGTCTGAATCCGTTTTCAGCCAGCATCTTAATATCACGTGCCAGTGTAGCAGGATCACATGAAACGTAGATGATGTGATCGATGCCTGCAGCAACGATAGTTTCCAGAAGTTCTGGTCTGCATCCAGCTCTTGGTGGGTCCAAAACAGCTATATTGGCAGCCTTGATTGCTTCTACTACATCATCATCGATCTTACTAACATCAAAGGCATCGCTCTGACCCATACATGATGGAATGATTTCCTCTGATTTGCCGCAGATGTACCTAGCGTTTACGATGCCGTTGATGACTGCGTTTCTGTTGGCATCGATGATTGCGTCCTTTACTATTTCTATTCCGACAACCTTTTCTGCCATATCCGCAAGGCAAAGTCCGATAGTACCTATGCCGCAGTAAAGGTCCAGAATCACTGGCCCGTCTGAAGCCCCTGCTGACATGTTGACATAAGTTGCTCTCTGGCAGTATTCACGAACCAGGCTGTAAAGCCTTTGCATCTGTACTTGGTTAACCTGATAGAAAGATTCAGGTGAAATTTCAAACTGCATTTCCTTATATTCGCCAGATTCTGCGTCGTAAATGTTTACCACATCTGTGATAGTGTTTTTTCCAGCCAGGGTTGTAACTTCAACTTTGCCGCTGGCCTTTGTGATTTTGAGAGCAACGCTTTCGAGGCCATAGTAAGGCTCACCGAATTCATCAACTTCCACGTCGGCGATAGCATCACTTAGCATTTCGATGAGCTTGGCAGCGTTAGGAATTCCCTTGCCGTTGATTTCCAGAACTACCATTACATCGCCAGTACCGAAAGCCGTCTTCACTGTCATTGACTTCATGAGACCCTTGTCCCATCTTTCGTCATAAGAAGTGATGTTGTCTTCTACCATGAATCTTCTCATGGCATCAGCTGCTGCCATGGCAGGAAGCGCCTGAAGCCAGCAGTCCTGACAGTCAATGACATCATGGCTCTTAGCAGGAAGAAAACCGATTCTAGGCTCGTGAACAGGTTCCTGAATACCGCCCTTGCGAGTCATGAGTCCGCCTGTTGATACTGGCATAACAGCCTTATTTCTATATCTATAAGATCCCTGACCTTCGTTATCTTCTTCGCTCATACCTACGATCGGGTTGAATACGGGAGCATCATACGCATCGAAATCGATGCCTGCCAGATGTGAGAGTTTCTGTTTAACCTGGTTTTCCTTAACCAAAAGCTGCGCACTGTAAGTTATGTCAGCATATGGACATCCGCCGCATCTAACATTTCTCTTTTTCTCGTCATCCGGATTAACAACCCCTGTGTGATATTCGCAGAGTTCTTCGACTCTGTCCGGTGATTTTTCAAGTATCTCAACAAGCTTACCAAAAGCGTAATTCTTCTTTACCTTTGTCAGCTGAACCTTAGCCCTATCGCCAGGCACTGTACCGCCTACGAAAACAACCATGCCATCAGCTCTGCCGATGCCCTGCCCTTCTCCGCTCAGGTCAAAAATATCTATATCTAAAATCTGTCCTTTTTCCATTTATTATTCCTTTCTTTTAAGGTACTAGAGGTTCTTGGCAATCTCACCGATTCGTCTCAATCTATTGTTTACTCCTGACTTAGTGAGCGGCGGCTCCATTGTCTTACCTAACTCTTCTATTCCAAGCTCCGGATATTCCATTCTGATATCCGCTATTTCTCTAAGCTTAGGAGTCAGGTAATCAAGTCCAACTGTCTCCTCGATCTTCTTGATCCACTCCAGCTGCTGCTGGGCCGCTCTGATTGCCTTATCGATGTTGGCATTATCCAGGTTTTCAGCCCTGTGGGCCTTAGTGATCAAATCTCTTTTCTCCATTTCGCCAAGATAGTCTTTTCTCTGTTGATCAGCACCCATTATTGCCAGAATGTCAGTGATCTGCTCACGCGACTTGAGATAAACACCGTAGCCCTGCTTACGTTCGACGATTTTAGCATTTATATCGTCAAATGTATTGATCATTCTACGCAGATCCTTAGCCTGATGCTCTGTTCTGGCAAAGATTTCGAAATGGTGCCCCTTCTTTTCTGGAGCAGCTACAGTTCCCGCTGCCA
Organism: Bacillota bacterium; assembly: GCA_029006195.1. Taxonomy (GTDB): domain Bacteria; phylum Bacillota; class Clostridia; order Peptostreptococcales; family Anaerovoracaceae; genus Lentihominibacter. The sequence continues at coordinate 30,964 of JAQXGH010000014.1, read as the reverse complement.
TAAAGGCACCTCTAAGATAAGCCTTCCTGCAGCACTTGGTTCTGATGAGGCCGTCAAATATACCATCACTAATAGTATTGAAACCTTCCTTTACGATAAGTACTCCGGCTTCTCTAAGGATCATTTCAGAGTTTTCCTGAGGTCCTATGATAAGTGCATATTCAGTTCCCTTACCGAAGCCTTCAGCAGCTCTGCTTCCTATAGTGATATCTACACCGAAATACTGCTTTATCAAAGTCTTGTAATGGCGTACTATCGCCAGGTTAGGTGTAATCATTTCAATTTTGAATTTACCAAGACCCGCCAGAACTACACTTCCGGCAAATCTCATAAATCCCGATATTTCAGCCAGCATGCAGCACTTCTTTTCCGGTGTGAATCTGGCCAGTTCGTTTTTCGTTTCTGATGCGAAAGACATTTTTCCCCCTCTGTCAAAAAAAGCGGCAGTGCCGCTTTAATTTTTGTTATAAATCGCGGTGTTCAACAGTTGCTCTGCGGCCCTGCTCCACAAGTCTTCTGTGGATCTCATTAGCCACTGCGACTGAACGGTGATGTCCACCTGTACATCCGATTCCTATACTGAGACTATACTTTCCCTCTTTCATGTAATACGGAATAAGAGTATCTAACATCTGAATGATGCTGGAAAGGAAAGTTTTAGTGATGTCATGCTTAAGCACGAAATTGCTCACCTTCTTGTTATTTCCAGTAAGCGGCTTAAGTGACTTAACGTAATAAGGATTAGGAATGAATCTCATATCAAATACCAGATCGCATCCCATAGGAGTTCCTCTCTTGTATCCGAATGACATGATATTTATCATGAAGGTTTCTTCATTCTCATCGCTGTTAAGCGTATGCTTGATTTCATTCCAAAGCTGAGCTGTCTTCATTCCTGAAGTATCGATAACGATGTCAGCTTCTTTTCTTATTCCTTCGAGAATTTTCTTTTCTCTCTTAAGGCCAGTTGAAACAGAGCCGCCTTCTGCGAGAGGATGGATTCTTCTCGTTTCGCTGTATCTTCTGATAAGCACTCTGTCGCTGGCTTCAAGATAAATGATCTTATATTCAGTGCCGTTTTTCTTCATTTCTTCCAGCGCTGCATTAAGATCATCGAAGAGGCTTCCGCCCCTAACGTCTATTACAAAAGCTGCACGCTCGATGTTCTTCCCTGTTGTGAGATCCATAAAGTTAGGAATAAGTGCCGGCGGCATATTGTCGACACAATAAAACCCCATATCCTCCAGACAATCAACTGCCTGTGTTTTTCCGGCTCCGGAAAGACCTGTCACAATTACAACTTTCATTTCAATTCTCCTATTTAATCATCCTGTTCTTCACCGATTTCTCTGATATTAACTATCCTGGAGATATCGAGTCCTGCAGCGAAAGCTCTCTGAAGGCTTGCTTCAAATGTTCCCACTGCATCCGGCACATGAGCATCACTTCCTATAATGAACTTAACATCAGGATTCTGAGCTACAAGTGCGATTTCTTTCTCTGTTAAGTGGCCGTGTTTGCCGTTTATCTCCATAAGCGTATCTGTTTCTGCACACACTTTGGCGATTTCTACCAAGTCGAAAGGCCCCTTGTCTCCCGGATGTGTCAAAATAGCTATGTCATTTTGACGAAGGGCATTTACGATCATCTTAGTATTTTTCTTTCTGAGAGATTCTTCTCCAGCCTTAAAGCCATGACTCCAGAGCCAGTTTCTCACAGAGCTGCATCCGAAAAGGCCGAAATGAAAACCCGCAATTATGAAATCAAATTGCTTGGTTTCTTCAGGAGAAACATCAAGGCCATTGCCACCATGTACTGTATTGGCTTCAACGCTGTATTTAACATCTATTTTAGGAAATTTGACATTCATTTTATCGATGTCTTCCTTCATCTTAGGAAAGTTCTTTCTCTTGACACCATAAAACAAATGACCAGGGCCATGATCTGTGATTGCCACGAAATCCAGACCCTTATTAACTGCTACTCTAACATTATCCTCAACGGATCCTTCCCCGTGTGAATAAGTAGTATGAGTATGCAGATCATAAATCATTTCGTACTTCATATTATGCGCACCTCGGGTTCAAGCATTACTCCGAATTTATCCATAACTCTTTCCTGAACAAGCTGCATAAGCTGAATGATGTCAGTAGCAGTTGCTCCTCCAATGTTGATTACAAAACCGCTGTGGAGAACACTGACCTGAGCACCACCGACTGTGAGGCCTTTGCATCCTGCATCCTGTACGAGCTTGCCTGCAAAGTATCCCTCAGGACGCTTAAAAAAGCTTCCTGCGCTAGGGTACTGCACCGGCTGCTTGGAATTTCTTCTTGCTGTGAGTTCAGCCATCTTGCCTCTGATAGCTTCTTCTTCACCTTCTTCGAGAGCAATAGTCGCTTCGATTACGATATCGCCGCTTTCCTGAAGGTCTGATCTTCTGTATCCCAGATGAAGCTCTTCACCTGATACTGTGTACACTCTGCTGCCATCAGCAGAGATGAGTTTAACTTCTTCGAGAATGTTCTTGATTTCGCCATCATAAGCTCCTGCGTTCATGAATACGGCACCGCCGATCGAACCAGGGATTCCTGATGCGAATTCAAAACCTGTAAGCGACTTATCAGCCGCTGCATTGGCAACAACAGAAAGAAGTGCGCCGCATCCGCATGAAAGCTTAGTACCCTCGATGTTAACATAGCTAAAAGGTGCACCGGCTTTAACGATAACACCGTCATAACCTTCATCTCTAACGAGAATATTTGTGCCGTTTCCGATCACCATATGTTTAATGCCTTCTTCATTCAGCAGTCTGATAACTTCCTGAAGCTCATCTGCAGTTTGCGGCTGCACTAAAACAGCTGCATTTCCGCCAGCTCTAAAAGAAGTATGCTGACTCATTGGAGCTTTGACTTTAACATTATGTGATCCAACTATTTTCTCTAAGCTCTTTGCTATTTTATCCATATCTATTATAAAAACCTCTTTAATTGTTATTATTTTCTTCGTCTTTTGTGTCTTTCGACGCTCCTGCTCTAGGTGCATGATACTCATGGACATCATCCGGCGTAATAACCTTATCCTTACCCCTTAAGCGGAATTTCAATTTCTGCCTTTCGGCATTGTTTGTGTATTTATCAACCTTGTAATCATCAACAACGATGGAGAATCCCTTCTTTTTAAGGAAGAGGTTGATTACTCTCGAACAGTAAGCGTATATAACAGCGAATACAGGAACACCGATTACCATGCCTATGAATCCGAAGAGCCCGCCGCCTACCAGGATAGCGAACAGGATCCAGAAGCTGGCAAGACCAGTACTGTCACCCAGAATCTTAGGTCCCAGAATATTACCGTCAAACTGCTGAAGCAGTACAATGAAAATTGCGAAATAAAGCGCATGCATAGGATTGACCATCAGCAGCAGGAGTGCTGATGGAATCGCTCCGATGAACGGACCGAAGAACGGAATAATATTAGTAATTCCTATGATACTGCTTATCAGCAGTGAATATTCCCATCCGAAAATGGACATTACTACGAAGCAGATGCATCCGATGATTGCCGAGTCAATAATTTTACCGTTAACATATCCACCAAATGTCTTATTTGTATATTCAGCACCTGAGAGGATCTCATCCGCTGTGTTTTCGCTAAAGAATGCAAAGACTATCTTCTTGAACTGTGCAGCCAGTGTGTCTTTGATGTTGAGGAAGTATACACATACGATTATTCCAATAATGAAGTCCATCATCATTGATACTGCACCCATGATTTTAGCCGAGAATTCAGCTGCCATAGTGCCGGTTCTAGGAATAAGTGTATTAGTGGCATAATCCATAGCATAATCCATGTACATTTCCACAGTTGATCTGATAACCTGATGGTTAGCAAATTTGATGTCTACCCATCTTATGAAGTTCTTTACAGCTGAAGGCAGGATATCTGTAACCGTAATTATACTGTCAATAAGTCCAGGAATGATCATCCAAATCACACCTGCAATAACTACTACCAGAAGTACTACAGATATTATTGAACCTATAGCCTTTGATATTGTCAGGTTCTTCTTAATATTAGTGTGCTTATCTATAATCCTATAGGATGATCTAACCGTAGCATTGTAGATCGGGCAAAGCAAATAAGCCATTACCATACCATAAATAAATGGTGCTATTACGCCAGACAAAGTATCTGCAAATTTCGCTACTGACGAAAATTTATATATTGCGAAAAATGCCAAAAATGAGCATACGATAACCAGGAATGCTGTCAATCCCCACTGGTAATGCTTTTTTTCAAGTTTAATGATTTTCATCTTTTATCCCGATCCTAAAATTTAACCCTTAGGCATATGCCTTACAGGCTTCGATGGTTTCTACCATCCTATCCCTTACTGCTTCATACAGGAAATTGTAGAATTTTTCCTGATTCTTTCCTTTAAGACATGCAGCTGTCATGTCCAGATACTCTTCTCTCTTTATCGGCATGCTGACTGGCATAAAACCATTCTCCATAAGAATGTAATTAAGTGCCAGTACTGCTATTTCTCCAGAATACTCGTCAAACGGATATATGCTGATAGTACTGTTGTGAATGTACATAGCTTTAAGAATAACGTCATCAACAGCATCATTACCATAAACGTTTCTGAGCATATCTGAAAGAAGTGATTCAATATCAGCTCTATGCGGAGGTACATGCTTATATGAATAGAGCACTGGATTCGACTTTCGGTATCCGCCTTCAGGATTTTCGCTGAGAATCCTATACGCCTTGATAAGCAGATATTTATCTATGGAATTGCCCATAGCAAGATACTGATGTACCAGCTTGATTACATCAGTAAAATTCTGCAGAAAAACATAATCTCCCACTGGAACATTTCCAGGAAGTTCACCATCAAGGATTTTATCCACTGCTACTATTTCATGTTTAGGATTTCTTACTACCAGTGAAGCCTTAGTCATGTCGATCTTACTGACTTCTCTGACAGCCTGTTTAAGAATATCGTTGCCTGCAAGCAACTTGTTAAGCTCTTTTCTGAGCTCTTTTAACTCTGATTGCATGTAGCACCTCTAAGGTTTTAGTTCTTAAGGAATCCGATTCTTCCTCTAGCAATTGAATACTTGTACATTTCTACTTCACCAAAATCACCTTCTACAGGTACCAGTCCTGGCATCTTAGCCTTGATCTTATCGTAGTCCATTGTAGGCAGGAATACGATATCGTAAAAGTGCTGGAAAGTCAGCTGCAGGAAGTCCAGAATTTCATCATCATTGAAGCCTTCCTTGATAGCAACATTCAGTCTAACCTTAAGTCCTGCGTCAATTGACTTGTTAATACCATCGATGACAGGCTGTAAATCCTTACCATCGTTTGATTCCTTATATCTTGTAAAGTTAAAAGTGTTTACCACAACTGTAACATCAGTAACGCCTTCTGCCTTGAGTTCAGCAGCCTTCTCAGCGAGATCCTGTCCGTCTGTTACAATTACTTTCTTATCTTCTGCCATAATAATAATTCTCCTTTTTTGCAAATTAGTACATTATATTTTACTAAAATATATAAAACTAGTCAATGAAGCTATGCCCCGCATTTCTATTATAAGACAAAAGAGACAGCTTGCTTAGTTTCGCAAACTGCCTATAATTTTAATCTTATATTATTCAGCGATTTGAGCCTCGATGTATTCGGTCCTCTTCTTTGTCTTCTTACAAACCAGCAGAGAAACAATAAGTGCTATAGCCATGAATATGCATAACATAGCGCTGTTATAATACATTCCTGAGATCTCTGTTCCTGAGAAAGCTTCTCTGATACCATCGATTGCATATGTCATAGGCAGGAATGGGTTCAGCTTTTCGAAGAAATCAGGCATGAGCTGTACCGGGAATGAACCTGCGCAGCAAGGGATCTGGAATACTGTGAACAGTACAGCAATCAGCTTGCCGGCAAGACCGAATGTAATGCACAGCATATATATAACCGTTATGAATGCTATCGATACGAAGCACAGGAACAGAAGCAGCCACGATGGATGAAGCGGTGAAAGTCCGATCACGTTGCATCCAATGAATATCATTATAGCTTCCATAAGCCCGAAAACGAATGCAGTAAGAAGTCCGCTTGCTACAGTCTTAGGTGCATTTACCAGCTCATCTCTTCTAGGTCTAATAGGTACAACGAAGAATAACAACAGTGATCCAACCCAAAGTCCAAGTGACATGAAGAGTGGTGAGAAGCCCTGTGAGTATCTAGTAAGTTCACCGAAAATAGTAGTCTTGTCAACAACAGGTTCAGATACAAATTCGCCCATAGCTTCACTTGAATTTACAAGCTTATCGTCAATTTCATCAAGACCGTCATTAAGGCCTGTTGTAAGCTCCTGGCTGCCTTCCTGAAGTTCGCCTGCACCATCCTCGAGTTTGCCAGCGCCATCAGCAAGCTGTGCAGCACCCTTCTCCATGGTGCCCATATTTGCCTTAAGAGCTGCTGTACCGTCTGCCAGTGTCTTTGTTCCCTTCTTCAGTTCATTAAGAGAAGCCGCTGACTTCATTATCTCCTTATTAGCTTCTTGAGCTACGCCCTGAGCACCGCTCAAAGCAGATCCTCCTGCAACCTGAGTTACAGTACTTGTTACTGAAGGCGAAATAGATTTAGTAATCGTATCTGCACTAACCTTGCTGGCAGCACCATCAAGAGTTGCTGATACAATTCCGGATACTACAGCCTTGGCCTGCTCTTCTGTATAGTAACCAGATCCTACAAGAACCTGAATCATCTGCTTAACGTTAGAATCAGACATAACCTTGCCGGCAGCATCACTCTTGGCATCCGATGACGTCATCTGTCCCTTGATCGTTGATGCTACGCCCTGTCCTATTCCACCAGCTAACTGGTCAGCAGCGCCAGTTACCTGCTTATCTGTTGCCGCCGCCTTCTGTATAGCCTGTTTCTGCTCGTCAGTAAGGTCTATTCCCTTAACATCTATTCCCTGAACAGCCTTGTTAAGTGTATCTGCGCCATCTGCGATCTGTGATGAACCTTTCTCCAGTGCTACAGCGCCCTTATGAACTTTATCTGTGCCCGTCTTTAACGTTCCTGCTCCATCCTTAAGTTCACCTGCACCATCAGTTACCTGCTGACTGCCATCTGCAGCTTCAACAAGCGAATCCTTGATTTCAAAGATATTATCAAAAGTTCCCTCAACGTATTCCTTTGATACAGACTGTCCGACTATATCTATCAGCTGAGTCTTAATGCTCTTACTGAACTGGCTGAAAATATAACTCTTTCTGATATCGCTCAGATATTCGATTTCAGCCTTGTGCGGAGTTCCATTCTGTGCACTGATTGCGTTCTTCGAGAAATCTTCTGGAATTACAAAAGCTGCAAAGTACTTAGTATTATTGATACCCTTATCGAAATATCCAGGTTCCTGGACTTCCCATTTAACAGCATCATTGTCTTCCACAGTTTCTATAATGTCATCTCCGTAATTGACCTTCTCCCCGTCACGAACAGCTCCCTGGTCTTCATTAACTATTGCTATTGGGAAATCCTCCATGGAATCCGGCATAATGTTAAACGCAGTTGGCGTAAGTACACCGAAAAAAGTAGCAACGATAACGATAAATCCCAAGCCCAAAAGCTTGAACGGGTTAGTAAAAATTCTCTTAAAACTTTCTCTCAGTACCTGAAAAAAACTCATCAAGGGTCCTCCAATTTTTAAAATAATACAGTTGCAAATTATTGAACACGTGTTTATTATAGGCTAAAATATATAATAATCAATATTCAATATATTTTATCTGTTTAATATTAGACACAATAAACAAAGTGTTCATTTGGAGGAAGTATGAAACAGGATAGGAGAGTAACAAAGACAAAAAAATCCATCAAAGATGCCTTCACATCACTAATGCTCGAGACTCACAGCCTGCAGAGCATTTCAGTTACCAAACTCGTAGAAAAAGCTGATATAGGACGAGGCACATTCTATCTTCACTATTCTGATCTGGATGCCCTTCAGGACGAAATAGAAGATGACATTCTGATGGAATTCGAAGAATCTATCAAAACCGATAATCTGTCCTCTGAATATTCTTTTGAGATTTTTATTAGGGATATTATCAGTTTCGTTCAAAGCAACAGGGAAATACTAAAAATCCTGATAATACAAAATAAAGACAATACTTTTACCTTTAAGCTAAAAAATACAGCTAAGAGAATCATATTTTCCAGTTCTCCCAAAGCGCAAAACAGAAAATCAACCAATTACACCGAGTACTACTATTCATTTATATTCGCCGGTACGGTGGATCTTATCATCGAATGGCTTCAGGGAATGATCGATGAATCTGCAGAATCTCTGGCTACGATTATTGAAAGAATTATTTTTGAAGGTATTAAAATGCTGGAGGAGTAAACTCATGAAAATTTTAGTAATAAGTGATACACATCAGAAGATAGGCCGTGTTTTTGATATATGGCCTAAACTTAAAAATATCGACCTCATCGCGCACGCTGGCGACCACTATGCCGACGCTATGAGAATTAGGGAAACTCTAGGCGTTCCTGTTATTTCAGTAGCAGGAAATTGTGACAGTGGCAGAGGATGTGTCTGCGAGGGAGAAGCCGGTGACGGATACTACTACGCGAGCTACGGAGATTACGGCATCATCGAAACAGAATACGGCAGAATTCTTCTAACACACGGACATAAGCAGCACGTAAGTTACGACCTTTCGTCTTTAGGCTACCTGGCTCTCGAAAACGACTGCTGCATGGCAATATTCGGCCATACTCACTGCGGCTTAAATGTCATTGAAGATGACGTTAGATTCTTAAACCCAGGAAGCCTAACACAGCCTCGTGACGGAAGCGGTGGATCATATGCCATAGTTAGAACATCCGAAGATAGACTTGATGCATCCATAGTATACTACAACACAGTTATGGGAGCATCTGCTGGCGGAAGCGGTGTCGAAGGCCACGGCGGCCACGGTGGAGCCAGTTCAAACGAGAAAGCCAAATCATCGGATAGTGACGGACTTCTCAAAAGCCTTCTAAATTATTGCGATAGATTTTAAAAACAAAAATACCCTGCATATAATATGCAGGGCTTATTTTTATTATTTACAGTACAAGTGTCTTAACGATTACAGCTGCAAACAGCAGAATAAAGATTACGTCTTCTATAAGAAGGATAACCTTCAGAATCGCTCTGACTTTCTCACCTGCAGTACCCTTGATCTGGTACTTAAACTTCTTCATCTCTCTCAGGAGAATGAATAAAACTATAATTCCAAATAATAAAGAGCCACCTAAAATTAACATATCTCAAAACCTTTCAAGTATATAATCATTCTTTAATTACAACTGCTATCATAACAGAAATCACCTTCAATCGCAATACCTTTGAACCATTTCAGAATTATGCACTGTTTCATAATTTGTTAACCTTTGTTACTGGAATCGATAAAATTTAAGAGTATAATTAAATTATAAAGGCTAATAATACTGTTATTGATAACGAAAGGAGCATATTATGGAATTTTCATATTCAAAAGAACAGTTGGCAATAAAGAAAATGATCCGCGAATTTGCTGAGAAGGAAATCAAACCAATTAGCGCACAGCTTGACAGAGATGGCGAATGGCCATATGAAACAGTAGCTAAGCTTGCGGAAATGGGCATGATGGGTATGCCTTATCCTAAGGAATACGGCGGCCAGGGTATGGACTACATGACATACATCATGGTAGTTGAGGAACTGTCAAAGGTTGACGCATCACACGGCGTTATCGTTCAGACTCACAATGCACTCTGCTGCTGGCCTATCTTCACTTACGGAACAGAAGAACAGAAGAGAAAGTATCTCCCTGACCTGCTCTCAGGTAAGAAGATCGGAGCTTTCGGATTAACAGAACCAAACGCAGGAACTGATGCAGCAATGCAGCAGACAACAGCTAAGTACGACCCTGAAACTGACGAATACATCCTTAACGGATCAAAGAAATTCATCTCAGGCGGCGGCATCGCTGATGTATACGTAATTATGGCAATGACCGACAAGACTAAGGGCAACAAGGGTATCACTTCATTCATAGTTGAAAAAGGCACTCCAGGCTTCGACTTCGGCCACATCGAAGACAAGATGGGCATCAGAGCTTCAGTTGCTAGAGAACTCTTCTTTGATGACTGCAGAATCCCAGCTGCTAATATGCTCGGCGAAGAAGGCAAAGGCTTCAAAACTGCAATGTCAACTCTTGATGTAGGCAGACTCGGTATCGCAGGCCAGGCTCTGGGTATCGCTCAGGGAGCATTCGATGAAACAGTTAAGTATATGAAGCAGAGAGAACAGTTCGGCAGACCACTCCACAAGTTCCAGGCGCTGGCATTCGAAATGGCCAACATGAAGGCTAGAATCGAAAGCGCACGTTTCACTCTCTACAGAGCATGCGACGTTAGAAACAAGGCTCAGGCTGGTGACCCAGAAGCTAAGGCTCAGGTAACTGAAACTGCAGCAATGGCTAAGCTGGTTTGCTCAGAATGTGCTTCATATGTAGTAGACAAGGCAGTTCAGTTCCACGGCGGATACGGTTACATTAAGGACTTCCCTGTTGAAAGAATGTATAGAGATCAGAAAATCACAGAAATCTATGAAGGCACTTCAGAAGTAATGAAAATCGTAATTTCTGGAGCGATCTTCAAATAAGGAGGCAGCCTGCCGGCTAACTCAAATTAGAAATAGCACTCCACATAAAAAGCCGCCACCTCATTTTACGAGGTAGCGGCTATAATTATTAAATATTTTTATCTGCGATTATAATTGATGAGACATCCCTTCAGAATGATTTCCCTTTCATCATCAGTCATTTCGCCAAGTCTAAATTCAACTTCTCTCATATCAGCTCCATCAACTACATATGCCTTGATAACAGCATCCTTATTCGCTACTGCATCTCTAACATCTGGTACGAAGATGTAATCGCCATTCTTGAATGAAAGTGCTTCGTGATCTTCATCAGTCAGGAATGGGAGCATACCCCAGTTGATGAGGTTTGAACGATATCTCTTAGTTGCGTATTCGTTAGCGATGTTTGCCCAGCCGCCGAGAACCTTCTGGCATGATGCTGCCTGTTCACGAGCTGAACCGTCGCCAGGCTTAACTGCGAAAATCGTTGAGCCAACGCCTACGTTGCCTTTGCCTACGCCTTCGAACTTACTGCAGATAGTTTCCATAACCGGCTTAAGTTCTGGGAATGCTTCTACTGGGCAAGTGTCAGCTTCGATAGCCTTCTGTGCCTTCTGAACTTCCTTAGCTCTGCCAACGTATGCTGGATCCTTTCTTGAAAGAGCAAATTCAGCCAGTCCTAAAGGATTTGATCTATATGATGAAGTTTCACCTGATGGAATAAGTTCATCTGTAGTTGTTACAGGGTCATGAATTTCTGAAACAACCTTGAGGATCAGGTTCTGTGGCAGTGGTGACATTGCCGGCCAATCCTTGATGTTTGGTCCCATCTTGATTTCAACATCTGGGTTAGCTACACCCTTGCTGTCGAATACTCTGTTTTCGTAGATCTTTGAATCAAATGTATACTTCTTACCGCTGTATTCAGTATCGTAATCTGTAGCAGGAGTCAGGAAGCCCTTGTTAGCTGCAGTAGCAGCTATTGATCTGGCATCCATCAGAGCTACTGATGAGATCTGTCCGTTCTGAAGTTTACTTCCTTCTCTGTTAGGGAAGTTACGAGTTGAGTGACGGATCGAGAATGCGTTATTAGCAGGTGTATCACCAGCGCCAAAGCATGGTCCGCAGAATGCTGTCTTAAGAATAGCACCTGACTGAAGCAGTGTCTGAGCCGCACCATTCTTGATCAGTTCCATATAGATTGGTGTACTTGCTGGGTATACGCTGAATGTGAATTCATCAGCACCGATGTACTTACCCTTAATGATATCAGCTGCAGCGCAGATATTTTCGTAGCCGCCGCCTGCACAACCTGCGATGATACCCTGTTCTACGTAGAACTTGCCGTTAACGATCTTATCCTGGAGACTGTAATCAACAGCTCCATCAAGGCTAACCAGAGCTCTTTTTTCAACATCGTGGAGAACGTCTTCCAGGTTAGCGTTAACTTCTTCGATCGTATAAGTGTTGCTTGGGTGGAACGGCATAGCGATCATTGGCTTCATTTCGCTCAGGTTCAGATAAACCATTCCATCATAATATGTTACAGGACCTGGGTTTAATTCCTTGTAGTCACCAAGTCTTCCGTGGATAGCATAGAATTCTTCGATTTCAGCATCAGTTCTCCAGATCGATGACAGACAAGTAGTTTCTGTTGTCATTACATCAACGCCGATTCTGAAGTCAGCACTCAGCTTGCTTACGCCAGGGCCAACGAATTCCATAACGCTGTTATTAACATAACCATTCTTGAATGTAGCACCGATGAGTGCCAGTGCAACGTCCTGAGGACCAACACCCTTAGGAGCTTCGCCATCAAGGTAGATAGCGATAACCTTAGGTCTCTTGATGTCATAAGTTTGGCAAAGAAGCTGCTTAACCAGTTCCGGACCGCCTTCGCCCATTGCCATTGTACCCAGAGCACCATAACGAGTATGTGAGTCTGAACCCAGGATCATCTTGCCGCCTGCAGCCAGCATTTCTCTAGCATACTGGTGGATAACAGCCTGATGAGGTGGAACGTAAACGCCGCCATATTTCTTAGCACATGATAAACCGAACATGTGGTCATCTTCATTGATTGTACCGCCAACTGCGCAGAGTGAATTGTGGCAGTTAGTGAGAACGTAAGGGATCGGGAACTTCTCGAGACCTGACGCTCTGGCAGTCTGAATGATACCTACGAAAGTGATATCATGTGATGTCATCTTGTCAAATTTGATCTGCAGATTATCCATATTGCCGGAAGTATTATGAGCTTCTAAAATACCATAAGCGATAGTATTCTTTGTTGCTTCTTCCTTACTGATAGGCATCTGCGCCTGACCATTATCTTCTACGATTATTGTACCGTCTACCAGGTACACTCCATTTTCATATAATTTAACCATAAAATACTCCCTTGTAATTAATATTAATACCTATATATTTTACCATTTATTGATAAATTATTCTACTGTCTTATCATTGCTAACAACAGCCTTAACCTGCTCAGCTATGCCCTTCTTTATCTGACAAGTCTTATCCTTACAGTTCTTACATTCCAGCGAATGATTGGAACCGATCCAGAATCGCTCAGGATACTTGGCATATAATATCTCCCATCTTATGAGAACGATAAGCGCCGTGAAAAACAGACTCCAGCTAAAGAAATTTCTGATGAAAAGCATAGGCGTAAACATCATGAAATGTCCCCAGTCATAAATTCTGCAGTTAACGCAGCATCTATTCTTCATTATGAACGTCTGGAAAGGACAGAAGAAAATAATGCAGATATAGTCGCTTAAGAAATAGAATACCGAAAGCATAAGAAGGTCCGCTTCATCGATAATATCAAACAGATAAAGGATTCCGAAAATCGTATTGAAGCAAAGCCATACAAGCAGCACGATCCAGGCCCTATAATTCTGTCTCTGGACAAACTTCAAAAGACTCAGCTGCGAGAAATCGCCTTTGCTCCTAAACACTTCCTTTTGACCCTTCCTCAGAGCCATTGACATCAGCGAGGTTGGCTGAAGGTGCCTGATCATCATGATCATAAACACAAGCCACAGGAAATGAAGGATAGTAACACCGTAATCTATAAAGCCCAACCTAAAAGAATGAGTCATTAAGCTCATCAGCAAACTCTTATTAGTGATGTAAAGCACCATAACAGCTCCGAAAAGACTAAGTCTTATCACGAACTGCACCAGATACTTTAGCATCATTGGTGTCATTTCTAAATTAAACTTCTTCATATCTTTCCCGCATTTTAAAAGCAATGTACTTATTAAACTCTATCACACTTACCATTTTTTTGCTATGAAAAAACAGTATGATTTGCAAAGGCTATAGACTTTGCATATAATGTCTTTAATTATGGAAATGAGGTGAAACCATGGATAAAATGAAAGCTTTTCTTAAGCGAAAGGACATTGAAATTTCAGCCAAAAGATATGGTATAGATGCGCTCGGTGCTATGGCGCAGGGACTATTCTGCACCCTTCTGATCGGCACAATATTTAACACGCTCGGCAATCAGTTCCACATAGGAATTTTCGCTATGGCGGTTTGCACAGTAAATGATACGCCTATGACGATCGGAGCTATAGCTTCAGCAATGGTAGGCCCGGCTATGGCTGCTGCCATAGGATATGCGCTAAAGGCGTCTCCGCTGGTTATGTTCTCGCTCATCCCTGTTGGATATGCGACAAACCTTTTAGGCGGTGCCGGCGGTCCACTGGCAGTACTAGTAGTTGCAATTATCGCTGCCGAATTCGGCAAAGCCGTATCAAAGGAAACAAAAATAGATATTCTGGTAACGCCGATCGTTACCATTTTAGTAGGCATTTTCATGGCTATGCTTATCGCTAAGCCTATAGGAACTGCAGCATCATACGTTGGCAATCTTATTATGATGGCCACTGAACTTCAGCCTTTCCTTATGGGAATCCTCGTGGCTGTAATTGTAGGAATGGCTCTGACTCTTCCTATCTCGTCAGCTGCAATCTGCGCTGCACTGAGCTTAACAGGCCTGGCTGGCGGCGCTGCCGTTGCTGGATGCTGCGCCCAGATGATAGGCTTCGCTGCAATGTCATTCAGAGAAAACGGAGTTGGCGGTTTAATTTCACAGGGTATTGGTACTTCAATGCTGCAGATGCCTAACATAGTCAGAAACCCTAGGATCTGGATCGCTCCGACACTGGCTTCAGCCGTTACCGGCCCGATAGCAACCTGTATTTTCAAGATGACTATGGACGGAACTCCCGTTTCATCGGGAATGGGAACCTGCGGACTGGTCGGCCAGATAGGCGTTTACACTGGCTGGGTCGCTGATATTGATGCAGGCCTTAAAACTGCTATAACAGGTTTTGACTGGCTTGGCCTTATTCTCATCTGCTTCGTTCTTCCTGCAATACTCAGTATTGTCTTCTGCAATATCGAAAGAAAGCTTGGATGGATCAAGGATGGAGATCTTAAACTCTAATTAACGGCAATCGAATAGAGACTGCTTCATAAGCAGTCTCTTAATTTTATTTCTTATTTCTTTGATGCCAAATTTATCAGTGAGCCGATAACAGTCTTACCGCCTTCTTTTACTGAATCGCGTGCAGTCTTTTTCTTAGCAACAATGAGGCATTCATCTACAGGCTTACCTTCAATAAGATGCTGAGTTTCGACAATGAAACCGTACTTTTCTACGAATTCGGCCAGCTCATCTGAAGTCCACTTATTCTTCATCTTAAAGCCAGTTACGTTCATCTTGATAGTCTGAGCAATGGAATAATCGCGGTCAAATACAAATGTTGGCGCGATGATCATTCCGCCAGGTCTAAGTACTCTGCAGATTTCCTTTAAGGCCTTGTCTGGAGCTTCCATAACCTGAAGAGCATTTGGTAATACAACTGCATCGAATGTGCTTGATTCATACTTAATGCTGCCGAATGATTCAATTCTAAAGTTTGTTCCTCTGCCCTTATTCTTTCTGTATAACTTTCTGGCATTCTGAAGGTTCTTAGGCGATGGATCTGTCGCTGTCCATTCCAGTACGCTATCTGCCAGCTTCTTAGTGATCATACCGCTGCCGCAGGACAGTTCCAGAACCAGCATGCCTGGCTCCAGGTTTTCTTTTATTTCCTTACACAGTTCATTGTAACATTTCTTATTTTTCTTAAGATATCCTGCATATACAGAACTGATTCTTTCCCAATACTTCACGCTATTTCTTGCCATTTTTTAACCTCCTTAATAAGAGTAATATCGCATAACATGTTTAACGTAATGTTTGTCGCCGTATGTATTAGTCTTCAGGCTCTTCTTCATGAGTTCAGCGAACTCTTCAGCATTTTCTTCTGAATATCCACCATAATTTTCGATAGCCCAGGTTATATATCCGTCTCCGAAGTTATATCCCTGTAGTGCCAGCATAACTTTCTCTTGATCCTCAGGGCCTGTGCAGCCTGCCATTTCTAATGCATCTGCCAATTGATGAACACCGCAGTCGATCGAGTATTCTGGATTCTGAATTCCGCCAGGTCTCTTAGGGTATTGAGTATTGTAATTACCCTCAGCGGCCTGCATAGGATCATTACCTCTTCCCTTAGACTCCTGCATCATTACCGCCTCTATTAGCCCTGTGTATTCTGAAATGCCATATTCCTTAGCATACTCATTGATCGTGTCCTCATAATCAGTTACATGTGAGCTTATCGGTAAATGAAGTTGGTTTCTACTGTACGGTATGCCTATTGCCAGCGTAGCACCCAGTAGAATCAATATAATTACAACCAGAATTCTAATTGCTCTGTTTCTCCTGCGCTTCTTCTCTCTCTTTTTCCTACGTCTGATTGATGAAGCTGATACGGCAGAGCCCCCATTCATTCTTGTACTATTTTTCTTATTCATGAATAGTATTGTAACATCAAAAAAAAGATGCAACAACAGCCGCGGATGCATCTTTTTATTAATATTTTTATATCATTTAATCGATGCCGTATGGAACAGCTTCTCCTTCATTCTTCTCTTCAGTCTGTGGCTTAAAAGCTCCGGATTCGATATCAGCAGCCTTCTTGGCCTGGGCTCTCTTCGTCATTCTGTAGCCATCCTTATCAGCAATAGTAAGGCCCATGAAAGCCATAACTGCTACAGTAATAGGCATAAGAAGATTAAAGATCGCATATGGTAAGTAATCAAATGTTGATACTCCCAGTGTTGCCAGAATAAATACACCACATGTATTCCAAGGGATAAGTGCTGAAGTTACAGTACCTGCAGATTCAAGCGCATTTGATAATGTCTTAGGGTGAAGGCCCATATTCTTATATGTCTGCTGATACATTCTTCCTGGTACAACGATTGAAATGTACTGTTCAGGCATGAAAGCATTACTTAAAATGCAAGTAGCTTCTGTTGTAACAACCAGTGACTTAGGAGTCTTAGCGAGCTTCATAATCTTTGAAACTACAGCCTGAAGCTGTCCTGTTTCTTCCATGATACCGCCGAACATCATCGCGATAATTGTAAGCGATACAGAGAACAGCATATTGTTAATACCACCAGTTGAAAGCAGGCTGTCTATTGCCGCGTTGCCTGTTTCGCATACGTATCCGTTCATTCCGCAGTCCATAAGTTCTCCCCATCCGCAGCTTCCGTGCTGGAAGATAACGCCGAGAATAGCGCCTGCTATGATACCTGCAGTAATTCCAGGGATAGCCGGTACCTTAAAGGCTACAAGCACAATAACAAGAAGCGGTGGAATCAGTAAGAAAATATTGATATTAAACATACCTGAAAGCGCTTCGCTCATTGCCTGAACTTCATCAAGTCCAGCAGCCTGTCCGCTCTTACTGTAGCTGATTCCCATAATCAGGAAAACTACAATTGAAATTCCGTATACGATGCCTGTTGGAAGTAACATAAACTTAACATGAGTGATAACATCTGTACCTGCCATTGCTGGAGCCAGATTAGTAGTATCTGACATTGGAGTCATCTTATCTCCGAAGTATGCACCACTGATAATAGCACCAGCTGCCATTTCTGGAGGGATGCCAAGTCCTGTAGCGATACCGATAAGCGCCAGACCCATTGTACCCATAGTGCCCCATGAAGTACCTGTTGCCAGTGATGTAATTGAGCAAATCAGAAGCGCTGCCACCAGGAATATAGATGGAGACAAAAGCTTCAGGCCAAAGTAGATCATCGCTGGCACTACGCCTGCTACTACCCATATACCTACGAGTATACCTACTATCATCAGTATTATTACAGCTTGCAGCGCGTTGTATATGCCGTTCATCATTGCTCTTTCGATGAAATCCCACTTGTAGCCAAGATAAAGAGCTACAGCTGCAGAGATAATTACACCACAGAACATAGGCACGTGAACGTCTACGCCAAATTTAATAATACTAAGTGCCATTACACCAACAAGGACGCCAAATGAGATTAGCGCATGTCCCAGCCCTGGCTTCCTTGGCATTTTAACCTTACCATCCATGTTCATAAAAAACACACTCCTTATTTTATTCGCTTAAGCTGCAGAGTACGTCTTGATAGTGGCTTAAGCTCCATTAAGAAGTCCACATCTTCTGTACCTGCAGGTATTGTCATCGGGTCAGTGTACTGTGTTGTTTTTATAAATTCTCCAGTTTCCTTATCAAGTGATGTTTCGTTTACTACCTGAATTGAATGTTCTTCATCAGAAACGACTACTTGATCAGCCTTACCGTTTGCGATGGCAAAAACTCTCTCGCCATCCACATAAACACCGAAAATTGCCTTGTCCGCAACAAGTCTGGTGTTCTTTCTTCTTACAATAATTTTTCTAGCCATTTTCTCTCCTTTAATTAAAAACACGTGTTTCCATCTCGCACATTTTATCATAATATGCACGTAAACGCTATAACAAATACCTAGTTATTGCATATTTTTGCACTTACTTGTATTTTTATGAATTTTACCCTATGTGCAAAGGCAAAAAAGCCGCTCCCTTACGGAGCGGCAAATTGAAAATGAAGAAAACTAATTGTTTTCAATCGTATCTACTGTTCATCTGACATCAGCATTGTCCAGTACTTGTCATAAACCTTAGCTGCATCGCCAACATCCAGCTGCAGGAAGTAGTTAGCCTTCATTTCTTCTGGAATGTCAAGTGCAGGCTGAGTTCTGTAATCTTCACCCATCTTGTCTACTGCTGCCTGGTTAGGACATGCATAGCCCTGACCATCCTGGTCCATCATGATCTGGAGGTTTTCTGACATATTATCTGCATCGAGAATGAAGTTCAGGAATGCTTCTGCATTTTCCTTGTTCTTTGCGCCAGCAGGAATTACCAGTTCGTCAACGCCCAGCTGGATAGGGTCCTTCAGTTCAGCAACCTTCAGAGTACCTTCAGGCATGTTTGAGAAGCCCTTTGAAGCCTGTCCATCGAACAGGAAACCAACTGATGCTACGCCGTTGATCAGCATTGTTTCAGCACTGTCTGAGTCGAAACCAGCAACGTTTGGAACGTATCCCTTAAGCCATTCATAAGCTTCCTTGATTTCGTCTTCGTCTGTGCTGTTAGGGTTGTAACCCAGTGAAGCCAGTGCGATTGGGAACAGATTTCTCTGACCAGTTACTGATGCGATCTGGCCCTTCAGAGCTGGATCAAGCAGATCCTTGTATTCGTCGATTTCAACCGGGCAAGTTTCCTGGTTGTAAACAACGTATACGAAGTTCATCAGATATGGGATAGCATACTTATTTTCAGGGTCGATATCCTTTCTGTACTTGTATGGTTCGCCCAGGTTTTCGAGATTAGGAACGTTATCCAGATTTATTTCTTCCAGATATCCGCCGTTGATGAGTCCTGTCAGGTCAGCGTCACATGGCATAACCAGGTCATATTCATCTCCGCCACCGCTTGTAATCTTAGCTGCAGCTTCTTCTGATGTGCTCATGTATGAGAAGTTTACCTTAATACCAGTTTCATCTTCGAACTTAGCAACAACATCATCAGCCATGTAGTTTGACCACATAAGAATGTTTACTTCACCATTATCTTCTGCTGAGCCGCCACCGCCGCCGCAAGCAGTAAATGAGAATACCATTGCAACCATCATAGCAATTGCAACTAATTTTTTCATACCTTTCATTTTATCCTCCTAACTAATCATAATACACACGGATTAAAAGTATGTCTTATTGCTTGTAACAGCTCTCTTCTTGAGAAGAGCCTGAAATACACTGTTAAGCGCAACACCAATAACGAGAACGAGAATCATTATTGTAGTCATCGCGTTAACTTCAGGTTTCAGACCAACCTTAACCATTGAGAGAATCTTAATAGGTAAAGTTGTCGCATAAGGACCTGCTACAAAGTTTGTGATGATAACATCATCTATCGACAAAGTAAATGCCATAAATGCACTAGAAAGGATTCCAGGTACAAGAAGCGGCAGTGTTACTCTGAAGAACGTAACTATTCTATTGGCGCCCAGATCCTGAGAAGCTTCTTCGATAGACATATCCATGCCTGCCATTCTACCTCTCATGATAATAATAACGAACGGAATACAGAACGTTGTATGCGCCAGTATGATTGACCAAAGTCCCAGTGGGAAATGGCATGTTTCAAACAGCATCAGCATTGAAATACCAAGAACAACTTCCGGTACAACGATCGGAATGTACAGTGAGTTGTTGATGAGTTTCTTGAGCTTGAATTCAAATCTAGCAAGACCCATTGCCCCAAGCACTCCAACAATCAGTGATAGTATTACTGATGCCAGTGCAACGATCAATGAAATTACCAGGTACTCCCAAAGATCTGATCTGGTAAACAGATATTCATACCAGTCAAGTGTGAAGCCATTCCAGTAATAATTTGTTCTCTGATCATTAAATGAGAACAGCACCATCATTGCGATAGGAATATATATGAAAATGAAAACCAGTGTTGCATATATATTGCTTCCTATTCTTGCTGCACGTTTTCTTTTTAATCTCTTGCTCAATCTGGTGTTCTTTACTGTGTTCATTTAGCACACCTCCAGATCTTCAAGCTTAGCAAATCTTGTGTATATCCACAGTATAGCCAGTGTAATGAATATCAGCAGGATAGCCAGTGATGCACCGAACGGCCAGTTCTTTGTTACCAGGAACTGGTTCTTTACAAGTGTACCAATGAGCATTACCTTGCCTCCACCCATGATTTCAGGTACATAGTACATTCCGAGTGCTGGAATGAATACCAGGATTATGCATCCTACGATACCTGGGAAAGTCTGTGGTATTGTAATATTCTTAAATGTAACGAATGAGTTAGCACCTAAGTCCTTAGATGCTTCAATAAGCGATCTATCCATCTTTTCGATCGATGAATAGAGCGGCAGTACTGAGAATGGCAGCAGTGCTACTAAAAGTCCTGCGAATACCATTCCGTCACTGTAGAGAATGTCCAGCGGCTTATCGATAATATTCAGCTTCATCAGAGCCAAACTTATAAAGCCATTTGGCATTGCCAGCAGGTTAAGGCTGTACAGTCTAACAAGTGAGCTTGTCCAGTATGGTATCATAACCAGCATAAGGAGCTTAGCTGCAAGTTTTGGTGGCTTGCTTGCGATCCAGTATGCCAGCGGATAACCAACTAAAAGACAAACTACAGTTGTTACAAATGCCATCTTAAGTGACTTGAAAATCACCTTAAGATAAAGAGGCTGTAACATCTCTGTATAGTTTTCAACTGTGAAAGAATAATCAATTCCTCCAAAAGTGTTTCTTGTCATGAAACTGATAAACAGAATGTAGATTAGTGGAAGCATTACAAACAAGATCATCCAGATGGAAACAGGGCCGGCAGTAGCCATTGCTGGTGCCTTGCTCTTAAGACCATGTCCTCTTCCACCCATGGCAAGAGTAGTTCCTTTATTAGTAGCCATGGTTTACTCCTCCTCTACTTCCTCGCTTTCGAAGTCTTCCTTCTGAGCACGGATTCCAGTAACATCTTCCATATCCCAATAGAGATACAGATTGTCGCCTTCATTGTACGAATTGTCAGCCTTAACACGGTTAACTCTAGCATCATATCCTGTAGGCATAGTAATTAGAGTTCTGTGAACTGAACCAACGAAGATTCTGTTCTTAACCTGACCGCTGATTCCGAAGCCATCAACCGGTGTCTTGCTGTACTGAATAACTTCTGGTCTGATGCACAGGTGTACGAGATCGCCTTCTGCGAAGTCTTCTGCAGGCATCTTGCAAAGTCCACAATCTGTCTCAACAATTGCGATTCCGTTTTCAACTGCAGCGACTTTGCCGGAGAAGATATTTGACTCTCCGATGAAGCTTGCTACAAACTTAGTTCTTGGCTTATTGTAAATCTCACTTGGGCTAGCCAGGTGTTCAATTACTCCACCCTTCATTACAGCGATACGGTCACTCATAGTCATTGCTTCTTCCTGGTCATGAGTTACATATACGAAAGTAATGTTCAGCTTCTGCTGCAGTCTCTTAAGTTCGATCTGCATCTGCTTTCTCAGCTGCAGGTCCAGTGCTCCCAGAGGTTCGTCAAGAAGAAGTACCTTAGGATTGTTAATAAGTGCTCTAGCTATGGCAACTCTCTGCTTCTGACCACCTGACATTGCATCAGGTTTTCTGCCTTCAAATCCCATCAGCTGAACCAGTTCGAGCATTTCTTTAACTCTTTCCTTGATTTCATCCTTAGGAACCTTTTTAACTTTAAGACCGTAAGCGATATTGTCATATACAGTCATGTGAGGGAAGAGCGCATAGCTCTGAAAAACAGTGTTTACGTCTCTTTCAAAAGCTTCTTTGTCCTCAACATGTTCCCCTTGAACAAGAATTGTTCCATCAGTTGCATCCTCAAATCCAGCTATCATTCTAAGGATTGTAGTTTTACCACATCCCGAAGGGCCTAGCAGAGTAAGGAATTCGCCTTCTTCAATTTCCAGATTCAAATCTTTAATTACATGGTTATCACCAAAATACTTGTTTACATTCTGTATGGATACGATTGATTCTGGCATAGTTTTCTCCTGTCTTATATCATCTTCAATTTTATTTTTAGTTGCAGTTTATTAATAATCGAACTGTCTGTAGTATCTTCTGAACTTAAGGCTGTGTCCAGTATTGAGTTCGTAATGTGCAGCCAGTCTTTCTGTTACCAGAGCTGTCAGGATCATTGGTGAACAGATTACTCTGAATTCATCATCGATGCCCTGAAGTACGTAGTCCTTAGTATCGATTACTGTCAGCTTATCAGTAAGCTTTTCGCAGAATCTTTCAACTCTTTCGTCTAAAGGTCTATATTCATCTTCGCCCTTGAAGCAGAATACAGGAACATCCTTTTCAACCAGTTCTAATGTGCCGTGGAAAAAGTCTGCTGAAGTAACTGACTTAGTTCTAACCCACTGCATTTCTTCTAGGATGCACATGCTGAAGAGGTAAGTTTCACCCCAGAGTGCGCCTGACCCAGTAAAGATGTTGTATGGTTCCTTAGCATAGTTTCTAGCGATTTCAGCAGCTCTTGGTTCGAATTCTTCTCTGATTCTGATAAGGTTATCAGCCAGAGTAGCCATCTGATCTGCAAACTTAGGATATGAAGGGAATTCGCCTCTGTTGTACAGAAGTCTAAGAACCAGCATGAAGTACATCATGTAAGCGTTTTCACAGTCGCCGCCGCAGTCAGCTACAACGTAGTCACAGAGCTTACCAAGTTCTGATTCGCCATTCCTAGTAAGACATGCAGATTCAACTCCCATTTCCTTACAAAGCTTGATAGCAGCAACTACTTCCTTAGTGTTACCTGAATCTGATGCTGTGAGAACGATTGAGTTCTTAGTCAGATATCTCTTATTAGTCTTAACACAGAATTCAGCTGCATTTTCCAGAATAATAGGAACATCTGTGTAGTGCTTAGCAACATGTACTACAGGATGCCATTCAGCCCATGTTCCACCAATACCGATAACTACGATATTGTCATATCCTCTTTCGCTAATAGTATCAGCCATTTTTTCTATATCAGCTCTTCTACCATATGCCTTCTCAAAATCACTGATATACTCTTTAACGTCAAAATTTCTCATTTCTTCCTCCTATATAAATATCATTAATACCCCTTATGAATTTAAGGATACCCTATTTTACAAATATTTCAATAAATTGGAAGAAACAAAAAAGACGCCAATTCCATGCGTTTACTGTACCAAACTAGCATTTTTGTATTTTTAAGTCATCTATATATTGAATTTTCAACAATCTTACATTACTATACCAGTTTCAAAAAACTTTTTTCTTATCTGGCTGTAGTTTTGAAGGTAACACTTACCTTATCGCACCTGGCAAAGGATTCTGTGTACTCCACAAGGTCTCCGCTTTCATCCACGCTGACATACTCCAAGTGGTAAACAGGCTCGTCCTGATCGAGCTCCAGATACCCTCTCTCTCTTTCACTTACCTGTACGATCTGCATCTTCTCGTCAAAGTGCTTTGGCATTTTACCCTTAGATCCCATGAAATCATAGAGCGACACATTTGCAAAATCTATATTCTCTATTCCCTCAAACTTGTCTGCAGGAATATATGCGTATTCAACCGCAAATGGCTCGCCGTTACTATACCTGATTCTATGCAGGGCAAATATACGAGAGCCTTTCTCAAGGCCAAGTTTATTCGAAAAATAGTTTCCTGTTATAATGCCCTTCATCAGAACCTTATTGGAAAAATCCGCGCCATAACTCTTAAGAAGCGCCGTCAGACCTGCATTTCCGCTTTCCGATGAGAAGTAACCTATGTCCATCTTGTCGTATTTCAGTCTTTTGACATAAGTACCGCTTCCTCTGACGCGTTCCACATAGCCTTCTTTTTCCAAAGCAATCATGGCATACTGCACGGCCATTCTGCTAACGCCATACATATTGGCCATTGCTCGCTCGCTATATAATTTGTCCCCAGGAAGGAGTTCTCCAGAGACGATTTGGTCAATGATCACCTTTCGGATCATCTTTGATGGTTTATCTTCTAACGATTTCATTATTTATAAACTGCACCTTATCTTTAAGAATTATGTCATCAAAGTATTCTATGAGTCGGTTCTGCCTGTCATAAACCCTGCCCTCATATCTAAGCACCGGGTGGGATACTTTAAGATTAAGAAGCTCTGATTCAAGACCGTTAGCATATGCTGCCGTAACTCTTGATTCAGAATAGGCTTCCTTAATGCCGAATTTTTGTCTCAGCGATCTGTAAATGGACTTCTCATGAACGTCCTCTTCAGTAAGCCCCGGCGCCAGATCACACATTATATGAGTCCTCTCTAAAGCTATAGGCATATTATTAGCGTACCTGAGACGCATGATCTTAAACACCTGCGTATCATCTTCCACATGCATCTTCACCGCAGCTTTGCCATATAGAGCAACCTTCTCGAAGGTCATCAGCTTAACGTTTGTAGTTTTACCGCTCTTTTCAAATATTATCTTTCTGGAATTATAAGCAGAAAGGTCAAAGTCTATTCTCTTCATGGCAACGAAGTTACCTGACTTACTTCTCGTTTGAATAAAACCCTTATCCTGCAAAATCTTAAGAGCAGCCCTAACAGTTCCTCGCTGCACACCGAACTCTTCAGCCAGGCTTCGTTCAGAAGGCAGTCTGTCACCTTCCTTTACGATCCCCACTTCTATCCTGTATTCAATTTCTTTAGCTATTGCTGTGTCCAGCGTCAAAACGTTCTTGCTCATATCATTTAATGATTAATCTTCGTACTTTGTTCCGAATCCGAAAGCTCCATCTACCAGGCAGATTTCTGCACTGAAGTTTGCAGCCTTTGCGAAAGCGTCATTGTAATCCGCTTCAGAAAGCTCATCTAATGCCTTGCCCTTACCTGCCAGTGTAACTACGAAAGCTGTGAAGAATGAATCTCCCGCTCCCATTGTGTCAACCGCTTCAACCAGCTTAACT
The DNA here is from genome assembly GCA_029006195.1 of Bacillota bacterium. Taxonomy (GTDB): domain Bacteria; phylum Bacillota; class Clostridia; order Peptostreptococcales; family Anaerovoracaceae; genus Lentihominibacter. The sequence goes on along the minus strand of JAQXGH010000014.1, from coordinate 5,319 downwards.
ACACCGTCATACTGATTCTTGCCATCCCAAAGCTTCTGGCCCTTCTTGCCATTTGTAACAAGAACCAGCTTAGGACCCTTATCATAAACTTTCTTCTGCAGATCCAGTATTTCATCGTCGTTCATTTCTTCAGCTGAGAAAAGTGCGATATCGATGTATGGGCAAACCTTATCCAGATATTCTTCTGTTCTATATTCGTCCTCAGCCGAGAAGTCATATGTTCTGATAGCGTCTACATCCTTAAGCTTATAGATTTCATCCTCCATATTCGCATAGCACCCGCAGTGAACAACATCGTATTCACTAAGGAGCTTTACCTGGTCATCATTCATTGTGAAAGGCTTCCATTCGCCCTCACCATAAGTACATCCCTGGAATACTCTGTCACCGTCGTTAAGAACAACGTCGCATCTTTCTGTTGCCAGACCGTCTACTAGAGGTGAAATGCTGACATCGATGTCCATTGATTCAAGTGACTCTTTAACCAGTCTTCCTTCTTTATCATTTGCTATGAACCCCATATATGCAGCATCAGCACCCAGCTTCTTAGCATAAACTACGAAGTTAACAGCGTTGCCTCCAGGAAACATGATTCTATTATTTATATATCTGTCTACTACGTTGTCTCCAATTCCAATGATTCTCATTTCTTTTGCCTTTCGTTATTCGTTCATAAATCCGCCTCTAACAAGACGCTTAACCATTTCGTTTCCACCCATAAGCCAGAGCATATCATCCTTATAGATTATTGTATCGATGTCAGGTGCTGCCATTGGCAGATTGCCTCTTTCGATGCCTATGATAGTTGCCTTGAATCTCCTTCGGATATTGCTGTTTCTAATGGATTTAAGGATCACTTCTGATCCAGCGCCCACCTTAACAGGTACGCAGACAAGCTGATCCTCTACTGGGACTCCGTGGAAGGTCTGCTCATAAATAAAGTCTTTAAGGATCTTATCCGGTGTGTCAGTGTACTTGATGTAACGTTCTTTTTCAAGGAGTATTGTACAAGCATCTACCTGATCCCAGTTACCTACCATCTGCAGAATATCTCCACATTGAAGCACCTCATCCTTAGATGGTGTATTTATATATTTGCCATCACGTATGATTCTGATGATGGCTACCATAAACGCTCTGTCCTTGGTAATTTCAGCAATTGTCTTATCAAAGCCAGGAGCGGTTATTTCAAATTCGATTACATAAAGTGATTCGTTCAGCCAGTGGAAGCCACCCTTTCTGTTGAGCCTGCCCTGCTGCAGTTTCTGTCTTTCCAGAGTTTTCTCCGAGAAGTTGGCGATAAATCGCTTCTCCATCGTGATTGTAACACCCTTGATAAAGTCGGACCTTACTATAATAATTACAGGTATCGACGATAGTATTACCAGAAGCACAAACGGTATTCTAATAAGATGTCTTACTACCAGAGCGAAGAAACCTGCCGCAATTACTATTCTGACAGCTCTTAATGTCAACAGTGGCAATCTGTTATATCTGTTCTTTACCCAGAGCTTATACCACAGCGTAACATTGGCATTCAGCATATAACTTGCGAACGGAATCATCGCTAAGATTACCAGAACCGCCATTATCAGCTGCCCCCTCTGGAGCGAATTTAGTTTTAATATCAGAATAGGTTCGAACCATTTGATTCCCACAAGATAAAGTACAAACATTGATGCTGAACATAGCACTGTTCTAAGCACCATACTCTTGATAAATCCGTTCCAGTCATCATCCATATCGAACATGCTCTTATTATCGGATGTATAGCGCTTTATCATAAGTTTGACGTACTTAGGCAGATGGCTGTCAAGGAATGCATACACAGGACCAGCCAGTTTCATCATTGACGGTGTAACGAATGACGTTATTACAGAAACGCATACTATAACCGGATAAAGGAATTCGCTGATAACCCCCAGGCTCATTCCCAGACTTGCTACGATAAACGAGAATTCACCTATCTGCACCATGCTGAAACCGCCTTTAACTGCAGTCTCAAGCGACTGTCCGGAAAGCAGGATACCTATTGTCGAGAACAGCATCTGTCCCAGAATAACCACAACACATATGAGGATTATAGGCACCAGATATTCTACCAGCATATGCGGCTGTATCAGCATTCCTACAGACACGAAGAATACAGCGCCAAAGAAATCCTTGATAGGTTTAAAAAGAACCTCGATTCTAACCGATTGAACGGTACCAGCTAAAATGGATCCCGCCATAAACGCTCCAAGTGATGAAGAGAACCCGATAAGATCCGCTATGCCAACCATGCCAAGACAGATGGCGATGGATACTATAACGACCATCTCATCATTTAAGAGTTTTGATATTTTCTGCAGAGCAGAAGGAATCAGGAATATTCCTGCCAAAAGCCAAATAACAAGATATGCCAGCATCATAATGATTTCTCCAACCATATCAACACCGGATACATTGTGGCTGACAGAAATAGTAGAAAGGACGATCAGCATGAAAATACCAGCTATATCTTCGATTACAAGAGCGCCCAGAACCAGCTGAGCGAACTTCTCATTCTTCATATGATATTCTTCATATGCTTTCATGATAATCATCGTGGATGACATGGATAGCATTCCGCCCAGGAATATGCAGTCCATCTTATCCCATCCCAATAAATTGCCAACTCCTGTGCCTACCACTAACATGCATACCATTACTGTTAACGCAATAGTGAAGGCACTTCCTCCTACAGTGGTTATTTTCTTGAAACTGAATTCAAGTCCAAGCCCAAACATTAGGAATATAACGCCAAGATCAGCCCATGTTCCTATATCCGCCAAATCCACAACCGTAGGCAGATACTGGAAGTTAGGACTTATAAAAAATCCCGCTAATATATAGCCCAATACAACCGGCTGCTTTAGCTTCTTAAAGATAAGGGTAACTATTGCTGCCACTATAAGAATAAGCGCCAGATCTAAAATCAAATGGTCAATATGCATAGGCACCCTCCTCTCTCATTAACTATAATTAAAAAGCTTACCAGTGAGGCTCTTTATATCCTCACCAAAATCACCCTCAAGGAAAGACTCGAAATTCTCACCCGAATCAAAACCATCAGCGAACCTGATTGCATGATCCAGATCCACATCTAAAACTCCAGTCTGCCCGAAATAATCCCGCTTTCCTTTTACCATATTATCGATTCTCATAGTCTTGTTCAGCACCTCTTCGCCTGCGCTGCACATTACATGAGATACGTACTGTTCCTCTCTATATTTCTTATCACCATACCTGGCAACAAGGCATATGTTCTCCGCCATCTGCATCGACGCAACAGAAGCTTCCGAAAGACTGGTTCCAAGGTCCATTATCACCGCATTATATCTGCCGCAGTCCACAATCGCAGCCAGAAATCTCTGCATATCACGTTCGCAAAGGCTAATAAGCGGATTTCTCCCCTTTGTCGGTGCGAAAGCCTCGATCCCGAAAACATCCTTAACAACGTACCCATCGATAAAAGGCATTTCATCGCCGAAACACTCCCGGCCTACACCCTTGTTTCCCAGAAGTCTATAGAGGTACTCGCCGGCGCTCCTTATGCCAGCCTGCGGCCTCACATATTCTCCCGTAGACTCAAGTTCTTCAAGGCTTAAATACAAAACCTTCATATCCTGAAATCTGCATAGCTCCTGAGCCACCGCCCAGGCTATCGTCGAGCATCCGCTTCCTCCTGCCCAGGATGCGAAAGCCATAAGCCTCACATTCCCATCATGCAGGCACATAGCTCTTCGCCCAGTAAGAAAGCCGTAAATTTCAAAGATAGATGCCACCAAAGTCTGCGCATTGCTGTATTTATAAAGGCAGAACTTCTTATCGGCATAATTCTTCCTGGCCATAGAGACTTTCTCTGCCAGATAAACGATGTTATCTCCATATGCATCGCTTATCTCAGGCCCTGCCCATAGAACAATGTCAAACTGCTTATAGTACTCACTTTTACCCGAAAACTCCGACCAGGCTTTAACAAATTCCCTGCTGCCGTAATTCTCGATAATAATGTTCTTACAGGCACTAAGAAGCGATCTGCTCAGCGCCTTGCCGTATGCCTCATCCCCTGAAACGATGGCGATCAAAATATTTTCCATGTCTAACCCCTTTTGCTAAAATACCATATTTTTCCATATTTTAGCGCGACTGGAAAATATTGTCAATTGTCTCCTCGTACGGCGGTCTGAGAATTCCCTTCTCTGTAATTATCCCCGAAATCAGGCTGTGATCAGTAACATCAAATGCCGGGTTATAACACATAACATCACTTAAAGCCATGGATTTCTCGTAAAATTTATTCTTAATTTCGTCAGGGTCCCTCTCCTCGATAGGAATATCTTCACCTGACTTGCAGTTAATATCTATTGTTGATGTTGGTCCCAGAACATAGAACGGAATACCGTAGTGCTTAGCCAGAATCGCTACCCCTGAAGTACCGATCTTATTTGCAGCATCTCCATTGGCAGCTACTCTGTCGCAGCCGACAAAACATGCATTTATCCAGCCATTTTTCATGACGATAGATGCCATATTGTCACAAATAAGAGTAACATCCACGCCCGCCTTGTGCAGCTCGTAGCTTGTTAATCTGGCCCCCTGAAGCAGTGGTCTTGTTTCATCTGCAAAGGCTTTAAGCTTAAGCTCTCTACCATCCTCAAGACGTATACCTTCTTCGTTGCCAAGTAAGATAGGGCCTAACGCTGTTCCATACTCTGATGTGGCCAGCGGACCCGCATTGCAGTGGGTAAGGATTCCAAATTCAGCTTTCCCTTCCGGATTATCCGCTGCCAGTCTTTTTATTTCCTGAACGCCAAACTCCGCTATCGCCTTACACATAGCCTTATCTTCTTCATGGATAAGAATAGCTTCTTCTCTGATTATCTTCGCTATACCACTAATATCCGCATCTGCTTCCATGGCAACTTTCATAACTCTCTCAGCCGCCCATGCCAGATTGACTGCAGTTGGTCTTGAAGACACCAGGTAATCCTTTAGCTGCCCAAGCTTTGTCAGAAACTCATCTCTATCCTCTGTCTTCTCAGCTTCTGAAGCAGCTAAAGCAGCCAGTGCATATCCAGCGAAAATTCCTATTGCTGGTGCGCCTCTTACCCTAAGTTTTTTTATAGCCTCGTACATTTCCTCGCAAGTGGCTAGTTCAATGAACTCCTCTTCATTAGGAAGAAGCGTCTGGTCTATTATTATCACGCCAGTTCCAGCGTCATTAAATTGAATATTATTCATAATTATAACCCGTCTTTCTGCGAAAGACACCAATGGGGTCATGAAAATACCCGA
>JAQXGH010000013.1 GCA_029006195.1 Bacillota bacterium | reverse complement strand
TCTATAGCCTTTGCATCAGCGCTTTTAATACTCTTCGTATTTACGAAGATATTCATGGCTGCAGATTCAAGCGCAGCTCTGGCAAGAAGAGCGCCGCACCCAACATCTGAAACCAAAAGCTGGTTGCCCTTAATACGCATTTCATCCAGAAGATCGATCACCTGACAAATGCAAGTCATCATTTCCAGCGGAGCCTGGCAAGCATCAATGCTGGATTTTGCAAAAAAAACCTCTCTTCCAGGATCATCCTTTGGAATCGAATAAGCCTCCTGCAAAGGCTTAAAGCCATTAGCATCTTCATCTATAAGCATCATAAGCCTTAAACGCAGATTCTGAGCCTCTCTTATCATCCTCTGTATATCCTCTTCATACTGAGCATATTTCTTCTTGCCTTTAGTCAGATTACCTACCATTGAACATAATGCGCTGCTCATGGCGCCAGCCAAAGCAGCTACTCCTCCGCCGCCGGGAATAGGTGCTTCCGAAGCTAAAAGCTCAGTGAATTCATTACAAGTTTTTTGTGCAAGTTTTTCTGACATTTTATCCTCTTAATTATTTAATGATGCGAAGTTAATATAACATAAAAAAGGGCCATCAGTCTACGATTGGCCCATATTATCAATAAGTTTATGATATTGTTCCTCTATATTAATCATTATCAAACACCCTAGATCAACCCCATAAAAATCAGCCAAACCACATAACGTTACAATATCCGGGAAAGATCTACCCAGCTCTATATCTCTATAGCTTCTTACTGATATGTGCAAAAGCTCTGCTATATCAGCTTGAGTCATTCCTTTTAACAGCCTTAATTGTTTAAGATTTCGCGCCAAATTACAATGGATTGCTTCTGCCAAATTCTTCTCAGTCATATCTCCCTCCATAATTGTATTTCATTGTTCCAATAAAATTTTATCCTAAAATTACTTTATGACAAAAGATTTTTCCATTTTTATCCAGTTATATGTATTAAAAGCGTCAAAATTTTAATTATGCAATACATAATTTTAGTTATTTAATAAAAAATAATTTTCTTCTAGCAGTTACACTATATTCAATAGTTATCACCATGTCAGGAGGAGCTTTAAATGCAAAAAGGAGAATTTAATAAAAGGTCCTTTGGGCAAAGACTACGGGCAAGACGAATAGAAAAGGGTTTAACGGAACGCAAAGTAGCAGATCTCATCGGGATGACAGAGGAAAGCTATAGACACCTTGAATATGGAAATAACGGGCCTTCAGTCGAAAAGCTTTTGCGCATAGGTAAAGTTCTTGACATCAGCTTAGACTACCTGGTATACGGTCAGAAGGAAACATCTGATTTATCTGAAGACAAACGATTCCAAATCGAGAGAATAGTCAAAAGCATTAAAAACTGCAGTCCGAAACATCTGGAAAACATTTACCAGATGATCAAATATCACTTATTATCCACAGATAGAAAATAAAGGAGAGGCAACCCTCTCCTTTGTTTTATTCATATTAATCTTCAAGGTATTGGGCAGGCTTACCCATATATCTGAAAACCCTCTTCACGTTCTTATATCTTGATGCAGTATATGTCTTGACTCTAATGGAATCCTTCCACTTGGCAGAGTCCTTCTTACCATCATCTTCATATGCAGCTTCAACAACCTTACTACTGCCGGCATACAGCAGGCAATGTCCAGTTGTCAGAAGAATATCGCCTTTCTTAAGTCCGCTGATCTTAGCAGGCACTTCGATTTCTTCGAAATTATTATAAAAAAGCTTAGTGCATGGATCCCCAGCAAGTCCGATTCCAAAAGCATCCTTACTGGTTCCGCACTTTGTCCCAATGCCGCCGCCATGAACGAAAGCAGCTGTTACAAACGGATTACAGCAGTATGACTTAAGCGCCTGATCTGCAGGCAGCCCTTCTCTGACCTTGATACACTCCTGGCCATTCGTATTACAGAAATAGCAGCCGAAGTGATGTGCAGCTGAACCCTTGCCGTAATGGAATGAATTATCCCCCGCAATCTTCTTAGCCCAGCTAACTGCACCGTTAATAACATTTGCCCTATCCTGAGCCTGAGAACTCTTAGTCATCTTTATCGTGTGTGTAGCCTTAGAAGTACCCTTTGGTGCTGCACTTCTCTTAATCGAGGCAGTAAACTTAACAGATTTAGCCGCATCTCCCTTATTGATAAGATAATACTGAGTCTTGCCGATTTTTTTCTCAGTTCCCTTTACCGCATTCCATCTTGACGTCTGCTCGTCCTGATAAACGTAAGAATCGAACCCTGTTACAGAAAGAGTAAGCTTATCTTTTGACAAGTCATGCTGATGATCCTTTCTGCTCTGAATGTACGAATCAACCGCGATTACAAAGGAATCTCCAACAAGCTTATATGTAATAACCAGCTTACTTCTCCACTTTTTTGAGATCGTAGCACCGGTCTTAGTAACCACCTTATCGTCTTCATCAAGATACGAAGCATACGCCGGCGCATTAGCATCTGGCGTATCATCAGTGATAACTGCATCTCCACCCCGCAAAGGCTTCACACCATCATCTGCAGCAACTACCGCAGAAGGGACCATGCAGATACACAATATTATTGATATAAAAAATGATAATTTCTTCATAAAATAAAAATGTGTTTTGCTTATCTGTTTCTCTGGATTTCTCTCTCCATGTAATCTGCTGCTGCTGCGAAACCCTTAACTACTTCTACCATAATGTTGATCATCTTCATAACGTTTACCTCCATTTATTTCAAATTCTTAGTGAATTTGTCTTTCTCTTGTTTACGGCTTCATAATAACACCGAATAAATTGGAAATAAAGGGGTTTCGAGCATTTTGTGTCTTGGAAAAACGTGATGTTTACATAAGTTATTCTAATTTCTCACATACTTTGATTGATTGCAACTTATTGAAACTTTTTACCAGTTCTTCTCTAATTTATAAAGATAATTCTTCCTATCTGTATCTCCTGTTTTTTTAACACTGGAACGATAGAAGCTTATATACCAGTTATCTCCGTCACCGAACAGATTTTCCAGTTCAAAAAGCTGTCCTTTAGTTCCACTAGGAACTTTGATGCGTCCTCTAAGCTTACCATCTAAGGTTCTAACTGTAATCAGGTTATATTTATTCATTCTTCTTTAATTCATCAAGATAACCAGCAGTTATCAAACCAGTCGGGAGCGCAACAACTGCTATACCGATAAATGTAGAAAACATGGTAACAATTCGGCCGACTACTGTAACAGGGCATATATCCCCGTACCCTACTGTAGTAAGCAAAATAACAGCCCAGTAAGTTGCGTCAAAGAAATTGTTAAACATCTGTGGTTCGACCTGATACATAACCAAAGCCGACACAACCACATATCCGGCCGCCAAACCAAATACCGTTATAAGATTATCCTTCTCTTTCTCCACTACCTTTATTAATACAGCTATATTCTTGGAATATCTGAACGATCTGAATACAGTAAGGACTTTAAGCGCCCACATTAACCTGACGATCCTAAAGGCCTTAAATCCGCTATGTAATAAAACTATAGCCGGCAATATGGATAATATATCTATTATCGCCTTTAACGAAAACGGATATATAAGGAATGGTATAATTCCCTTCTTATCAAACAAATAATCAGCTGTTATCCATCTAATCAAATAGTCGATTATAAAAAGCCCCACTGTTATCTTCTCAGTATAATAAAACAGATGGTATTGCCCTCTGAAAAACAGCGGTAGAATACTGATAACAATAGCTACGATCATTATGTAATCGTATACACGCCCATTCCTATTCTCAATAGCATTTGGTTTAATAATATCAAATAACTTCTTTCTCATTTATAACCATCCTTTTGGTGTGTCTTTATATGTTATTATATGCTATTGCCTCATGGATATGCAAAAGATTTACGATAATCTGCTGGGAACTTGTCGAAATCGGCTGAAGACTTGTCGAACCCCCGTGTAAAATCAGGATATTACAAGTTTGACGAACAAAACTTCTCAAAAGCACAATATACAGAATCCCGACAAGTTATCTCATCATCACTTTCTATTCTTCTCTAATATTTTGTCCAGTGCAAATTTTGTGATATTACTGCTGTTGATGACACCAACCATTGTACTGTCGCAACACCCACACCAGTATCCTGCATAATCGGTGTAAATGCTATGTTCAGATACGTTTCATTGAATGTTGC
>JAQXGH010000012.1 GCA_029006195.1 Bacillota bacterium | reverse complement strand
AGCAGGCCAAGCTGAGGAAGGAAACTGAGGCTGAAGACAAGAAGATTCAGGAGCAGGAGCCTGAGAAGCTGGAGCCTGAATACATCGAGACTGATGAAAGTCAGCGTGAGGATGAGCCTGCAGACGGCGATGGCAAGAAGGGTGCCGGCAAGGGAAGTGCCGGCAAGGACGGTGCCAAAGATCAGCCTAAGAAGACTCTGGTCAAGAGACTGGGCCAGAAATAAGCATCTAAGCAGCAAATACAAGACGACCCCCGAAAGACTTCTTTCGGGGGTCTGCTTATATGCCGTTAGCTGTGGCATCCGCCCAAAGGCCAGATGCGTGATTTGTGCGGAGCTGAGGCATCCGCCCAGGGGTCGGATGCTACATTTTACTGGCCAGCCACAGATCGAACTCCTCAATTGTGTGTATGAATTCCTGCGGCAGATAGTCATTAACCTGCTCTATAAGGCGAGAAAAGGAATCATCGTCGTTGTCATAGTAATAAGCCCACGCTATTGAGCCTGCAATGGCACCAATGGTATCGGAATCGCCTCCGATTGAAATGGCGTTTCTGATTGCATCCTCAAAACTCTCGGATTCGGGTTACGCAGCCAGTCGGAAAAACGCGCACCGTAGCAATCCTGCTCGGGCGGATAAGTGAGCCCATATTTTTGCATGTTTGTCAAAAGCTGTGTTTCCAGATCAGATTCGTCATCGGTCGCGTACATAAGTGCTTTCGCGACAGCAATGGTCATGACCGTATCGTCAGTGTATCTGCACCCTTTGGAAAAGAGCGGAAATTCCTTGGTTTTTATGTTGTTGAATTCGTATTTCGAGCCGGCCACATCGCCTATGATGGCACCGTAAAGTCCGTGCATTACTGATTTCATCTGATTCATCCTTATCTATGTGCGAAGTTGCAAAGTTGTTTCGGCGCACCAGAAGGAAATTTTTATCGGCACGCCAAGTGCCAAATTCATTTCAGCATGAATATGGTAACTGACCCGGCGGATTTAAGCAACCAGTTTGTTTCTGATTTCGGCTTCGATGATTGAGCTGTTTATGGCGCCGTCCTCGGTGTCGTATGTAATAATGAGATTGTTCCACGGGACAATTCCCATCTTCTGATACGCGCGGAGCTTTTTCAGATTCCTGCTGCGGTAATCCGGATCGGACATGAGTCCGCAGTGCTCCCAATAAAAAATCTTGCCATTAATATTAATCGTAAAATCCGGACAATATGTCTTGCCTTCAAAATGAATCAGCATTTCATACCTATAAGAAATTCCCCACGCATCAAGCAGCTCCGCAATTATCACCTCGGATTTGCTTCGAACCCGCAATCCTTTGCTTGTCACGTGAATTTTTTCGTGTGGTTTATAGGTGCTCTGCTCGTAAGGCTTGTTCTGCCATGCTCTAGAGTTTCTGATATTCGGAAAAAACATTTCGCGGGGCAGTTTCCCGAATTTCGCTGGCAGTAATCCCAAAATATTATCGGAAGTGGGTTCGGTATGAAAACGCAGATATTTTTCGAGTAGTTCAATCTCCCGTTTAAGGAGCTTGTTGGAAACCTGCAGATATTTCTTGCGTGCCAGCCGGGCAATGAGGACAGGATTCTTGGTAATGCCTTTGCGAATATAAGTGTTGCGGTCGCTGCCTTCATTAAAAAGGTGCACATATTCGGTGCCACTAGCAGTAGAGCGAAAGCCCAGGCTTCCTTCAGGCAAAGTGCGCAGCTCATTCTGATTTCTATGTAAAATTATGCGATAGCGTTTCAGCCGTTTCACAAGATAATCATCGTTGTTATCGGTTGCTCTCATAAATCCTCTCGTTTCTGTTGTTGTGGTTATAGGTAGGGAATCGATGGGCTTTTGCAAAATCGATTTCCATCATCCTCCGAATAGGACGGAATCGACCAGGGCGTCGATTCCTATGACTCTTGTCCTCTCGTTTTAATTAATCCGGACTAAGGCTGTTTTGTGAGCAGCAGCCTGGCTAAGACCATGAATTAATGTATACGTTTTAAACTGAATACAGATTAATAGTACATTAAATGGAAGGAAATGTCAACTATAGAAATATATACCAACACACATATGCTCATTTTGATTAATCCAGTTATTTTGTGTAGAACGGCTTAGATGAGCATATGGGATACACATTTTTTCTGTTGGAAATGGATATTAGGCAGGTATTATCATGGAATTTTAAAAATCGATGGGTAAAAACGTGAATAGATTCAATAGTGTTATCTTAAAATACACGTTATTTTCCCGGGGAATCCCACCTATTTAAGCACTAAAAAACCTGATCTAATGATCAGGTCTTAATTTCTTGGTTGCGGAGGCAGGACTTGAACCTACGGCCTCCGGGTTATGAGCCCGACGAGCTACCAACTGCTCCACTCCGCGACGATATTTAGATTTGCCTTTCTCTGGACCAACTTAAGGGTTGGGTTGGTGCCGGAGACCGGGGTCGAACCGGTACGCTCGATTAGGAGCGCAGGATTTTAAGTCCTGTGCGTCTGCCAATTCCGCCACTCCGGCATATTGTAAAGACAAATCAATTTTTTATTGGCTCCGAGGGTGGGGCTCGAACCCACAGCCTACCGGTTAACAGCCGGTTGCTCCACCATTGAGCTACCTCGGAACATTATCTGTCTCTCAACGACAAGAATTATTATACATATCCAGCCATATAGTGTCAACAGTTTTTTCATAAAAACTTACAAGAAATGTAATTGTCAATAACCAATTGTGTCGATGCTTCGCGAAATCTCACTGACCCTAAAAACAAATGCGAAGGCATCCGTTATTCAGGACAACCTTCGCGCATTATTTGTTAATTTATAAAATACCTAAATTAATTCGGATAAATGCAAACCTTCGTATTAAGATCAATGATGCTCATGATCTTAAGCATATTTTCTGTTGCAACTGAGATGCAGCCGCCTGTATATGCGTAATTTGTTGTGCAGTGGAAGAAGATGGCTGAGCCCTTCTTGTATACGCAATCTTTGTTATAGTCGAGGAAGAGGCCGTAGTCATAAGCGCCCTTGTAGTCGATTAAGTGCTCTCCGTTTGGACAGCTATGTTTAACCTTGCTTGTGTCGACCAGTGTATTGTAGTAGGTCTTGTCGCCGCACCAGTACATGTACTTAGTGACTTTGACGTATGGAAGCGAAGTTTGAGGCTTGCTCTTGATACCAAAGCCGCTAGTTACGTTAAAAGTGCCGGTTGGTGTCTTCTTGTCGCCCTCCTTGACCTTATCGATGCCGTTCTTGCCTACCCAGCCTTTGCATGAGAGTTCTTTTTTCCAGCCGGAGCCGTCTGACTTCTTGCTGTGAAGTTCGATATTTGCGCTTGATCCACCAGTGTACTTAACAAAGAGCAGATACTTTGCTGAGCTATCATTCTTGTAGTCAGCTTTGAGCTTATCCCATGTTGAAAGTGATGCTGTGCTTTCAGTAGTAGTTACACCTGCTTCTGTAGGCTTTGTGATAGTCACTGACTTAGTGCTTGAGAACTTACCCTTTACCTTTTTGCCGTTTGACCTTTTGTAAGCACGAACTTTATATGTGTACTTGTTACCGTAAGCAACCTTAGTGTTTGAGTATTTCAGGTTAGTGGTATCCCACATTTTCACGTAGGAACCGTCGTTTTTCTTGCGATATACTTCGTAGCCTTTTGCTCCGGATACGCTCTTCCATTTAACGATAGCTTTCTTGCCGTCAGCTTTAACTGACGAAAGTGTTACCTTGGCTGGAGCACTGACAGCTGCAGAGACAAAAGGCGCCTGCAGACCTGTGAATGACAATCCAACCATTACCATAAGCATTATTGCAACTATGCGTCTGATCCCTCGTTCCATTCTTCCATCCTCTTGCTTTCTGCCTGAGTTTCGCGGATATATTCTTCCTGGTCCATCTTCTGTGAAGCTTCGACCATCTTAATCTTTTCTGTGAATTTCTTTACGTTTACCCAGTCGCCGTGATACTGGTAGATTTCAACCAATTCACGCATTGAATCCAGGTGGCTGCCGTTTAATGAAAGAACGCGCTTGAATGCCAGCTCAGCCTTTCTGAATTCCTTTAATTCCACGTAGCCAACTCCCAGGTAATAGTAAAGCGGCCACCAAGTTTTGTATTCTGAATCTGCATAAGGTTCCAGGATAGCCAGGCCCTCTTCGTAATGCCCCATGCTGATTTTCATGCATCCGAGCTCGATGTTTACAGGGTCTTCCATCTGCTTAACGCGGTCCGTGATTTCCTCGTATTCCTTGCCCTTAGGCTTTCTTCTATTGATTTCAAGGAACTTTTCCCAGGCGATTTTAGCCTTTGCATAAAGGCCCAGATTCAGGTATGAGTAGCCAAGATAGTAGTAACCCATGCCAAACTGTGGATGAGCTTCAGTAAGCAGCTCGAACCATTCCAGGGATTCAGCCTTGAAACGACCGACATACTCTTCGTTTTCGCTCGCTTCGTACATTGAGCGGCAGATGCGAGCATATGAATACATGGCGTCTTGGTGCTCGGAGTTCATGCAGAGAACCGCTCTGAAGTAGATGCATGCATCGTCCAGATTATCGTCGTCTGCGCACTCATTACCCCTCTTAACCAGGTTGTCCAGGAGTGTGTCGTCAAAAATTGTCTTAAGAATAGCCACGTAATTCTCAGTAAATTTGAACTTAGGGTCGCAGCCCATAACGTTTGCCATATTGTCGGCTATAACCAGCATCGAAACGCCTTCGCCGCCTGCGAAGCTCTGAACTTCATCCTTCTTAAGCGGAATCGAAACGCCTTTAAGTAGCTGGCCCGTTTCAGAATTCTTGGCAAATTCATCTGAAAATTCCAGGAAGACGTATCTGTTCAGATACTTTTTCAGGTATCGGCCGATTCTGTCTTCACGGCTAATCATTTTATTATCAGTCATATTTTACCTCTTTGATGCAAAACCTACAGTGCTCTGAATCTTTCATCCTTGAACATATCGTGGTTTTCCATTGCTCTTCTCAAAAGCGCCATCATATTATCCTTATCCTCTGGGAGGTTGCCTCTGAGTGATAAGTAGTTTGAAGCGTGGTTGCTTCTGAATACGCACTTTTTGTCTACGTTTGTATGCTTTAACATAAGCAGAGTTTCTGCCATTACTTCTTCTGGTGAGAGAAGTTTTAATTTACCTGAATTGATATCCTGTGCGATAGGAACGCCAGGGTCTACCATCAGTGTGAGCAGACCAACGTATGATGGCTGCATTTCTGTGATCATTGTACCTGTTTCGATAGCGTGATCTTCCCATCCATCCTTGCCGGCAAGGCCAGAGATGAATGTTACTGATGCCTGCATTCCGCAGGCTTCGATTTTCTTAACGCCATCGATGAGCTGCTGCCTTGTTTCTCCCTTGTTTATTTCCATGAGCACCTTGTCGCTTCCTGATTCAGCACCCAGATAAACCATCGTGAGGCCAGCTTCATAAAGCTGTCTCATCTCTTCGTCAGTCTTATTGAGAATGTCAGTAGCTCTGCCATAGGATGTTACTCTCTCGCATTCAGGGAAGTTGGCTTTGATGAATTCGAGAATCGGCATGAGCTTCTCGTTGCTCAGTGCCAGAGCATCTCCGTCGCAGAGGAAGATTCTGTTAACGCGGCCGTAGTGAGCTCTCGCCCACTTAAGATCCTCGATAACTTCTTCCAGCTTTCTTACTCTGAATTTCTTGTCTTTGTACATGCTGCAGAAAGTACACTTATTGTGTGTGCAGCCTATAGTGACCTGTACCAGTAAGCTGTACGCTTCACTAGGCGGTCTAAAAATATTGCCTTCGTATCTCATAATGTATATTATATATCCTTACATCTTTTCTGGAGCCTTCATGCAGAGGAGATCCAGTCCGTTTCTTATTACTGTCTTAGCAGCGTAAACCATTGCTACCTTAGCGATCTTTTCGTCTTCGTTATCAACCAGGATGTGTTCATCGTGGTAGAACTTGTTGAATGCCTGAGCGATGTCAACGATGTGTCTAGTTACTACTGATGGTTCGTACTTTTCGCCAGCTTCAACTACTACTGCAGGGAAATCGTAGAGCAGTCTTGAGAGTGCGTGTGCGCTTTCACCTGTGATGTACTGAGGATCGAAGCCTTCCTTAGCCTTAGCAACGATATCGTCGCCAGCATTTCTAAGGATTGAGCAAGCTCTAGCGTGAGTGTACTGTACATAAGGACCAGTTTCACCTTCGAAGTTGAGAACGTGATCCCATGAGAATACGTAGTCCTTGATTCTGTAGTTTGAAAGTTCGTTGAATACTACTGCGCCGATACCAACAGCCTTAGCGATTTCTTCAACTGTTTCTGCATCTGCATCAGGATTCTTTTCTTTGATGATTTCTCTAGTCTTATCAACTGCACCGTTAAGTACGTCTTCGAGGAATACTACTCTGCCCTGTCTAGTTGACATAGTACCTTCTTCCAGGCTAACGAGGCCGAATGGAACGTGTACGCAGTCCTTTGCCCATTCGTATCCCATCATTTCCAGGATCTTCATCCACTGCTGGAAGTGCAGGTTCTGCTGTGAAGCTACAACGTAGATGTCCTTATAGAAGTTGTAAGTTTCCTTTCTGTATACTGCAGCAGCGATGTCTCTAGTGATATAGAGAGTTGAACCGTCTGACTTAGTAACGAGTGCAGTACCAAGGCCGTATTCGTCAAGTCTAACCAGATTAGCGCCGTTATCGTTTTCCATGATACCTGACTCTTCCAGTTCCTTAACGAATCTAGGCATCTTGTCTGAGTAGAAGCTTTCACCGTTGTATGAATCGAACTTGATTCCCAGCATGTCGTATACTCTGCTGAATTCCTTAAGTGATTCTTCTCTGAACCACTGCCAGAGTTCTACTTCTTCAGGTTCGCCGTTTTCCAGCTTAGTGAATGTAGCTCTAGCTTCGTCTTCAAGTTCAGGATGTTCTTCTGCTTCTACATGGAACTTTGTATAGTATGAGAGAAGAGTCTTGATTGGTTCGTTAATAACATCTTCTCTGTTTCCCCACTTTCTGTAAGCTACGATCATCTTACCGAACTGAGTACCGTAGTCACCCAGGTGGTTGATTCTGATCACATCGTAACCCAGCATGTCATAAATCTTAGCGATTGAAGCGCCGATTACTGTACTTCTGATGTGACCGATGTGGAAAGGCTTAGCAATGTTAGGTGATGAATATTCTACGATTACAGGCTTGCCTTCGCCCATAGTGCTCTTACCATAATTTTCGTCATCTGCAATAACCTGACCGATAGTTTCTTTAGCGAAGCTAGTCTTTGAGATGAACATGTTTACATATGCGTTAACCTGTTCTACCTTTTCGAAGATTCCATCTTCTGCGATTGCTTCAGCGATGCCCTTAGCGATCATTGGAGGAGCCTTTCTCAGGATCTTTGCCAGCTTAAAGCAAGGGAACGCATAGTCACCCATATCACTGTTCTGTGGCTGTTCTATCATGCCTTTGATTTCATCTGTTTCCAGACCTTCAATCTGTGCTGATAACAGCTCAGCAATTTTATCTACATAATTGATCATTTCCATACTCCTTATTTCTTGAATTTAACGACTGTTACGCCGTCTCCACCTTCATCAAAGCCGCCCCTGCGGTATTCTTTAACGACTTTATTGCTTCTGAGTCTGGCTCTTATGCCCTTACTCAAGATTCCTTCCCCTCTGCCGTGAATAATCGTAACTTCAGGGAGCCCTGAGATGTATGCGTCATCCAAATACTTCTCAACATCCATAATCGCATCATCCAGGTTTTTGCCTCTGACATCAACCGATATGCCAACAGTCTGTGCCTTCTTCTTGTAAAGGCTACCGTAGCCCTTTGAACGGATCTTGTTCCTGTCTGGCCTTGGCGTATTGTTATCGATCAGCATGATGTCTGTAATGTTAACCGTAAACTTCATCGGACCGACCTGTACCTGCATTTCACCCTTATCATCAGGAAGTGAAATGATTTCACCGTTCTGTCCCAGTGTCAGAAGTTTAACCCTATTGCCTATCTTGAGCTGTTCAGGTTTTACCGGATTATCATTCTTTTCTTTCTTGATCGTTGCTCTGTTTTTCTTTTCGATGTCGCGTATTTTCTTACGGCCGGCATCAAATCTCTTGTTTCGTTCACCCAGACTTTCCAGTCTAGCGATTTCCTTGAGCTCTTCTCTGAATTCAGCAGCAGCTTCCTGAGCTTCCCTTATTATGTCTCTAGCTTCTTCCTTGGCACGAGCTATTTCCTTCTCGCGCTGCTTTTCGAGCTTTGCAGCCTTTGCATCAAGCTCATCCTGCTTGAGTTTCATCTCTCTGGTTACTCTGATCGCTTCTGCTCTTTCTTCTTCAGCTATTCGCTTGTCTTCTTCGAGCTTAGTGATTACATCTTCGAAAGCGATGTCCCCGCCCTCAAGGAGGAGCGATGCTCTCTCGATTATGTCCCCTGGAAGCCCCAGCTTGCCTGAGATTTCGAAGGCATTTGACTTGCCCGGAAGACCGATCATTAATCTATATGTAGGACTCAGCGTTTCCACGTTGAATTCCATAGAAGCGTTCTCAACGCCCTCTGTCGAAAGGGCGAATTTCTTGAGCTCTGTGTAGTGGGTAGTTGCTATGCAGCTTGCCCCGTTATCTGCCAGAGTTTCAAGTATCGAAATTGCCAGTGCCGCACCTTCTGTAGGGTCAGTGCCTGCTCCCAGTTCGTCCAGGAGCACCAGGCAGTCGTAGCTGGCCTCTTTGATGATCCCAACGATATTTGCCATATGTGATGAGAATGTTGAAAGACTCTGTTCAATGCTCTGCTCATCACCTATATCTGCAAAAATCTCTCTATATACCGGCACCTTACTGCCCTGCGCCGCCGGTATGTGAAGACCTGCCTGAGCCATTATCGATAGTAGCCCTGCTGTCTTGAGCGTTACAGTTTTACCACCGGTATTAGGTCCTGTAACTACCAGCGTGTTATAGGTTTCACCTATGGACACGTTGATCGGAACTACTTTTTTCTTATCGATAAGCGGATGTGCCGCGCTCCTGAGGTCGAGTATTCCATCTTCACTAATTTCCGGTTCTTCGCCCATCATATCGATGGAAAGCCTACCCTTGGCCATAAATAAATCCAGTTCGAGTAATAGCTTCTGGTTATTTATAAGGTCATGGTAGTACTCTGAAACGCCGCTTGACAGTTCCTCAAGAATCCTGTTTATTTCAGCCTTCTCGTCAAGCTCCAGCTGCCTGAGCTCGTTGTTCATATTGACGATTGCCTGCGGCTCTATGAACACAGTAGCGCCTGTACCGGACTGATCATGAACGATACCAGGGACGCTGGCTCTGTATTCCTGCTTTACCGGAACTACATATCTGCCGTTTCTCATGGTTACGATGGCATCCTGTAGTGCTGTTTTCTGCGAATTAAGGATATGATTCATCTTAGCCTTAACCGCATCATTCTGTCTTATGATTGCACGTCTTATTCTGCGCAGCTCCGGGCTGGCGTTGTCGGCCATCTCATCCTCTGAGATAATGCATCTGTCTATTTCGTCTGCGAATGACTTGTGAACTGCCATGATCTCAGTCATAGACTTAATTAGGGGCAATTCTGGAACGTCGCCGCCCTTCACGAAGGCCACAACGTGCTCCGCAGTTTTCATGTTGTATAGAACCTTCAAAAGCTGCGCCATTGTCAAAACGCCGCCTTTGCGGGTAAATGATACAATTCCCTCTATATCATAAAAACCACCGACTGGCAAAGGCCCCTTTGCTGTTATGAGCCTTACCGCTTCTGTGGTTTCTCTCTGCTTCTCACGGATTTCGCGCACGTCATATAGAGGCTTTAGCTCCGAGATGACTTTTTTAGTCATTTCGGAGCCTGCCTGTGCCTTTAATAGTTCAATTATTTTGTTGTATTCAAGTACGTTAAAAGTCTTTTCATTCATGTTTTATTAAATACAATTATAAATCTTAGAACTTGCCGATGCTGTTCTTATACTTTTCAAGGTCTTTCTTCAGCTGAAGGTTCTCCATCTGGAGGTCAAAGAAGCTGTTTTCCAGTTCTCTGCACTTATCTTCAGCTGCCTGAACAGCTTCTGACTCTGAGTTTTCGATCTGAGCCTTACTTGCTTCCAGTGCCGCCTTAAGACTTTCGATTTCAGCATTCTTAGCTTCAACTTCCTTCTTAAGAGCATCGTTCATTGCGATTGTTGCCTGGTTTTCAGCCTTGTAATCTTCGTAATTCTTCTTGCTTTCATCCCACATCTGAACGTAATGCTGAGCATCCTTTTCAAGACGGATGTTAAGACTTCTCAGATCTTCGATTTCTTTGATGTTCTGGAAATATTCTTTAGTGATATTAATTGCAGCCAGGATAGCTACGTTATGAGTAGTTGCTCCAACTGCTCTCGCACCTTCTGCGATTTCGTTCATCTTCATGTCAACGTGAGCAGCTGTCTGAACGATTTCTTCCTTTGATGCTTCGCCAGCCAGAATATACTCATTGCCATAAATTTTAACGCTTACCTTGTTGTTATCCATGTGAATTCTCCTACATTTCTCTCAGGACTGCATCAAGCTTTTCTTTAAGTGCTGCCAGTACGCCATTGTGTACTTCTGCAACGTCTTCATCTGTTAATGTCTTATCTTTATCTCTATAAGTAAGGTTGAATGCAACACTCTTCTTGCCTTCTTCAACCTGCTTACCTCTATAAACGTCGAAGAGCTTAACCTTTTCTAAGATTGCCTTACCGTTAGCCTTGATAACTTCTTCGATCTTGCCAACTTCCATTTCTTCGTCAACCAGAAGAGCGATGTCTCTTGATGTTGAAGGATACTTAGGCAGTGGTGTATAAACGATTGAAGTATCAGCCTTGCTTAAGATTGCACTGAACATGAGTTCACAGCAGTAAATTCTAACGCCATCCATACCATAGTTTTCTGCAACGTCAGGATGAACTTCACCCATGATACCGAGTTCTTCAGTATCGATGCCAGCGTTCTTCATTGCTTCTGATGCTTCAACCTGAACTCTAGCGCATCTGCCTGGGTGATATACGCCGTATTCTGATTCAGCTTCGAATGAAATGTTCTTGATTCCCAGTTCAGTGAGCAGTTCTACTACAACGCCCTTAAGTGTGTAGAAGTCTACGCCCTTACCATACATACCGATACACAGTGAGTAATCTTCATCAGGAAGCTTATCTCTGCTGATTGGATTATCCATGAATGTGTTACCGATTTCGAAAGCTCTAACTTCTGGGAGATTTCTTGAGTAGTTTCTAGCCAGTACTTCCATCATGTTTGGAGTAAGGATAGTTCTCATAACTGAGTTTTCTTCGCCAAGTGGGTTGATCAGCTTAACGAAAGCTCTTTCCCATGAATCTTCGTCAATTCTTACCTTGTCAACGCCTGAAGGGCTAACGAATGAGTAAGTCTGGATTTCATTGAGACCCATGCTGCAGAGAGCTTCTCTAGCCTTATCTCTAATGCTTCTTTCGTATGACATTCCTGCTTCGCAGTTGCTCTTAGGAAGAGTTACTGGCAGGTTATCATAGCCGTAAAGTCTAGCAACTTCTTCGATATAGTCTTCTTCTTCGAGAAGGTCCTGACGAATTGTTGGTGGAGTTACTGTCATGATATCTCCTTCGCCAGCTACCTGGATTTCCAGGCTATTGAGCATTTCAACCATTGTTTCTCTAGGAAGCTCGATTCCCAGTACGTGGTTGATTCTGCTTACTCTAACGTCGATTGTCTTAGCAGTTTCAGGGTTTGGATAAACGTCTACGCTTCCTTCACAAACCTTACCTGCGCCGATCATTTCGATGAGTCTGCAAACTCTGTCTGCTGCAGCTTCTGTGAGGTTAGGGTCGATACCCTTCTCAAATCTTGATGAAGCTTCAGTTCTGAGTACCAGGCTCTTAGCTGTAGTTCTAACGCTATCGCCATTGAAGTTAGCTGATTCAACGATGATAGTCTTTGTATTTTCTTCGATTTCTGAGTTAAGTCCACCCATAACACCTGCAACAGCGATACTTCTTTCAGTATCCTTGATCATGAGCATGTCGCTTGTAAGTGTTCTTTCGTTTTCGTCGAGAGTTGTGAACTTTTCTCCGTCAGCAGCGTTATCAACGATGATCTTGCCGCCCTTAACTTCGTTGATGTCAAATGCGTGAAGTGGCTGACCATATTCAAGCATTACGAAGTTTGTAATATCTACGATGTTATTGATAGGTCTCATGCCAGCATACATAAGTCTCTTCTGGAGCCACCATGGTGACTGAGCAACCTTAACATCTGTAACGATTCTTGCAACGTATCTCTTACAAGCATCAGTGTTCTTGATTTCTACTGATACGTAATCTGATGAGTTGCCTTCACCATTTGCTTCCTTAATTTCTGTATCAGGATATGAGAAAGGCTTCTTGAATGTAGCTGAAGCTTCTCTTGCCATACCGATCATAGCCAGACAGTCAGGTCTGTTTGGTGTGATTTCGAAGTCTACAACAGCCTGCTTTAACTGGAGTGCTTCTGCGAAATCTTGACCGATCTTTTCTTCGATACCATCATAGCATGCAGGATCCAGAATCCAGATACCGTCCTTGTGTACTACAGGAACTACCTTTTCATCAAATCCGAGTTCGCTTGCTGAGCAAAGCATACCGTATGATTCAACGCCACGGAGCTTACCCTTAGTGATCTTAACTCCGCCTTCCTGCTTTGGCTGGCCGTGAAGTGGACCAGGGATTCTGCTCTTGTGAAGAGCCACAGGAACGATGGCGCCTTCGAATACGTTAGGAGCACCAGTTACGATCTGGAGCAGTCCGTCTTCGCCCTTACCATTTGCTTCCTTATCGCCGATGTTGAGCATGCAAACAACAAGCTTATCAGCGTCTGGGTGTCTATCAATCTTTTCGATTCTGCCGACTACAACATTCTCCATTTCTTCACAGAAAGTTTCGCATGTTTCAAGGTTTGAGCCTGACATAATCATTCTGTCACAGAAATCTACTGTGCTAACGTCACTTAAATCTATATAATCATTCAGCCATTCTACTGGAACTAACATTGTCTATCCTCCTATTTATGTTCTCTATTATTTGAACTGGTTAATGAAACGCATATCGTTCTCATAGAACAGTCTGATATCATCAACACCGTATTTGAGCATTGCTACACGTTCTACACCCATACCAAGAGCGAAGCCTGTGTACTTTTCTGTATCGATTCCGCCAACCTTGAGAACATTAGGATGAACCATGCCGCAGCCCAGGATTTCGATCCAGCCGCTGCCTTTGCATACTCTACAGCCCTTACCGCCGCACTTGAAGCAAGATACGTCCATTTCTGCACTTGGTTCAGTGAATGGGAAGTGGTGAGGTCTGAACTTAGTCTTAGTCTTGCTGCCGAAGAGCTGCTTAGCGAAGCTGTCAAGTGTACCCTTCAGGTCTGCCATAGTGATACCTTCGTCAACAACGAGGCCTTCGATCTGGTGGAACATTGGTGAGTGTGTTGCGTCTGGAGTATCGCATCTGAAACATCTACCAGGTGAGATAACCTTGATAGGTGGCTTCTGCTTCATCAGAGTTCTAACCTGTACAGGTGAAGTCTGAGTTCTCAGAAGTACGTCATCTGTGATGTAGAAAGTATCAGTCATATCTCTAGCAGGATGGTTAGGACCTGCATTCAGAGCATCAAAGTTATTGAAAACAGTTTCAACTTCAGGACCTTCTGCAATTGAGAATCCCATGTTCATAAATACTCTTGAAATTTCTTCAATTGTAATTGTCAGAGGGTGCTTAACACCGATAGTTGCAGGCTTACCTGGTTCTGTAACGTCGATCTTCTCTGCCTTAAACTGAGCTTCCTTAGCAGCTGCCTTAACAGCTTCAAACTTCTCGTTTAAGATAGTTTCGATTTCGTTTCTAACCTTGTTAGCCAGCTGGCCTGTTGTCTTCTTTTCTTCTGGGGAAAGCTTACCCATTCCTCTAAGAATCTGAGTGAGTTCACCCTTCTTGCCGAGTACCTTAACTCTGATTTCTTCAGTCTCAGCGTGTGTTGCCGCTTTGGCAAGCTGAGCCTTAGCTTCTTCTAAAATCCTATTTAACTGATCCTGCATAATAAATAATTACCTCCTATAGGGTTGATACATCAGTATTGCCGCAGCTACCGCTGCATTTAATGATTCTATGGCTCCTGCCATAGGTATTGTAACTCTAACATCGGCTATATCCATAATATCAGCACATACGCCTTGCCCTTCATTACCGATAACTAGAGCAATATATTCTCGCAAGTCTGCATCGTAGCAGTTTGTTGCATTTTCAAGACATGTAACCGTAATTTTCATGCCCTGATTATCAACAAATTCTTGTAACTGGGAAACATCCCAGCCTGTAACAACCGGCATCCTAAAAAGTGATCCCGCTGCCGCTCTCACAACCTTTGGCGAATAAATATCGCTGCTTCCCTTCATAACAACGATACCGCCGTAACCAGCAGCTTCAGCAGTACGGATTATCGTTCCTACATTTCCCGGATCCTGCAGCCTGTCTAATACGATAACGTTAGACCCCTGGCCTATCCTCTCTGCAAACTCTGATGGTGAGTAGCTTACTTTATGTACAACAGAAATAATACCCTGTGAAGTCTCAGTATCAGAAAGCTCCGAGAACAGTTCTCTGGACAGTCCGATCATCTGATGGCATTCGCTTGCAAAAAGCTCTTCTGCCATCTCAATTTTATCTTCACACGCAAAAACCGTTTCAACGCTGATCCCCATTTGCAATGCATCTTTCAAAGGCTTCACGCCCTCGAGAAGATACATACCAGAATCATCGCGAAACTTCTTTTTCATAAGTTTTATTGCTGATTTGTATATTTTGTTCTCTTTTGAACTTACGTATTTCATGGAAAAAACCAATAGCCGGCAAATAATTACCGGCTATCGAAAAGATTCTCCTTTATTATTTTTTTCTAAGGAAATCAGGAATAGCCATTCCTGGCATTCTGTAATCACTGTCTTCAGTTGAAGTAGCTTCAGTTAATGGAGCCTTAGGAGCGCTTTCTTCGTTCTTGCCGATAGGGCCAAGATCTCTTGGCTTCTCGAAACCTGCAGCGATAACTGTGATAGCAATTTCATCCTGCATATCATCCTTGATTGAAGTACCGAGGATGATGATAGCATCGTTATCAGCTTCTTCGTCGATTCTTGTTGCAACCTTGTCAACGTCGAACATTGTCAGACCGTTGCCGCCAGTGATGTTGATCAGAACTGCCTTAGCACCTGAAATCTTAGTTTCGAGGAGTGGGCTATCCATTGCAGCAACAACTGCTTCTTCGATTCTGTTTTCACCCTTAGCACGACCAACGCCCATGTGAACAATACCTCTGTCCTTCATGATTGTTGTAACGTCTGCAAAGTCAAGGTTGATGAGAGCATCATCTACGATGATATCTGAAATAGCCTGTACACCCTGCTTGAGTACTTCATCAGCCATTGAGAAAGCTTCGAGCAGTGATGTCTGTTCCTGAACTGTTTCAAGTAACTTGTCGTTAGGAACTACTACCAGTGAGTCAACATACTTCTTCAGGAACTTGATACCTAAAGCAGCATGTTCGCCTCTCTTCTTACCTTCAAATCTGAAAGGCTTAGTAACAACGCCAACTGTAAGGATTCCCATATCCTTAGCAATCTTAGCGATAATTGGAGCTGCTCCTGTGCCTGTTCCGCCGCCCATACCGCATGTTACGAATACCATGTCTGAGCCTGCGATGAACTTCTCGAGATCTTCGAGATTTTCTTCTGCTGACTTCTGGCCAACCTCAGGGTTGCCGCCTGCACCGAGACCCTTAGTCAGCTTCTCGCCGATCTGAATCTTAGTTTCAGCCTTATTCTTAGCCAGAGCCTGTTTATCTGTATTGACAGCAACGAAGTTTACGCCCTTCATTCCTGACTCGATCATTCTATTTATTGCATTACAGCCGCCGCCACCTACACCGATGACTTTAATTTCCTGCAGCTTTTCTTCCTTTACTTCGAACTGTAGCATTCAGAATTACCTCCCATGATTCTTCAAACTTAATTAAGTATAACATATTACTTTTTGGGCGTAAAGAAACAATAATTGTCTGTACTAACATTTATTGTGCCTTCTTCAGTTCCCTTCTGATAGAGGTCATATACTACTGATTTCAATATTCCAGCCTTAATGCAGCTGACAACGTTTGAGTATCTGCCGTTAACAACTAGTCTATCATAAACGTGCGCATTTACTATGCCGCCTTTGATGTATACGCTCTTAAAAAACAGGTCATTTTTCTCATTAACATCTATCAGATTCAACATGAGCGCCACAGCCTTATCATTTGACGTTTTAATAGTGCTTCCCTTCTCGGCTTCTTTAACAGTAACCCCCTGAACGAATGCTACTTTGCTTTCCTTCTTTCTTATTGAAAGCACTTTGCCATCTCTATCTGTTATGACATATTCCTTGCCCTTGATAAACTGGCCCATTCCTGTTCTTTCTTTGATCTTTATAACCACTCTGCCAGGTAGCTTTCTTTTTACCTTGGCATTTTCGACGAACATGTTCTTCTCTATCTGCCTTTCTATGAGGAATGGATGTGCATCGAAGATACTCTTCTTCATCTTTATCTTGGCAAGATCAAGAACTTCCTGGTCTGTTATGTCATGATTTCCTGAAATCGAAATTTCAGTAACATCGAAGTAATGAAGATGAGCTACTCCAAATGCTGCACCCGCTACTATTACCAGTATGAGAAATTTCAGGAAATAATGTTTTTTTCTTCTTTTCTTTTTCTTTCTCTCGTTAGCCATTTACATAGTCACCCATTATAGTGTCACAAATTATTTCTGTAGCTTTAACAGGACCACAGGCTTTGCTCTTAGCTGCCATTTCAGCCATTGCTTCCGGATCAGTCTTTAATGATCTGATTTTCTCAATAAGATCATCATTATCAAGATCGGCTTCTTCGATTACTATAGCTCCGCCCTCTTCTGCTACAGCCAGCGCATTATAGTACTGATGGTTTCCTGTTACTATTGGTGATGGAATGAATATGGCAGGAGTTCCGCTTACTGTAGTTTCAGCAACTGACAGTGCTCCGCTTCTGCTTATTACCAGGTCTGCCGCAGCCAGATACTTAGCCATATCACGGATGTATTCCATGATTTTGATGTTATCAGCTGTTTCAAGACCCTCTTCCTTTAACTGTTTACAAACAGCGTCATAGTAGTAGCTACCCGCTCCCAGGCAAATTCTGTAATCGTTATCGCCATTGAATTCTTTGATAACGCTCATCATCGCCTTGTTTATTCTGCCTGCACCCTGGCTTCCGCCGAACGCCAGGATCACGAATTCATTTTCGCCAAAGCCAAGTTCCTTCCTGGCTTCCTGCTTCTCAGTGTGCATGAATTCGTCACGTACAGGATTTCCTACGACTACCTGCTTGTCCTTATATTTGAATGATTCTCCCGCTTTAGCAAAGCCAAGAAAAACCTTTCTTACATTCTTCTCAAGAAGCTTATTAGTCATTCCAGGAACCGCATTCTGTTCGTGGATGTATGTTGGAACGCCTTCTTTCTGCGCCATCTTAACAAGTGGAGCACTGGCATATCCGCCTGTACCAACTACGAAATCAGGCTGAAAATCTCTAACGATTTGTCTAGCCTGCTTGTTTCCCTTCATGAGCTTCTTAACAACGTCGATATTCTTTAACATGTTCTTACGGTTAAAACCGGCAACTGTTATAAGCTCGATATCGTATCCTCTTTCTGGAACCAGTTTCTTCTCAAGACCTCTCTCTGCTCCAACAAAAAGAATCTGAGCATCTGGATTTCTTTTTTTAATTTCATCTGCAATTGCAACTGCCGGATAGATGTGACCGCCAGTTCCGCCGCCTGTCATTATTACTTTCATCATTCTTCTCCATTCTCTTTGCTCTTGATATCGTGCTTGGATATATTAAGAAGCACGCCAGTACAGAACATGAAAATCATAAGTGCGTTACCGCCGTAACTTATGAATGGCAGGTTGATTCCTGTTGCCGGCATGGACGATGTAACAACCGCCACGTTAAGAAGCACCTGAATCGCAACCATTAACACAATTCCGGATGCCAGCAGCATACCGAACTGGTCCTTCGCTCTAAGTGCGATTTTCGCACCTCGCCAAATGAAAATGCAATAAACTGCCATAAGAGCCAGGATACCGATAAATCCGAGTTCCTCACCAATGATGGCAAGGATAAAGTCATTCTGAGGTTCAGGAAGATATAAAGTCTTCTGTACGCTCTTACCAAGGCCAACGCCAAACGGGCCGCCTGATCCTAAAGCCAGCAGAGACTGAACTACCTGATAACCGTCGCCCTGTTCATCGGCAAACGGATCAAGGAAAGTCAGGATTCTTGTAACCTGGTAACTATCATGCTTGAATATTATGAGGCAGGCAATGCCTATAACGCCTAAAATAAAGATTACAAAGAACCATCTCCACTTCATTCCTGCAACTAAAAGCATCGCAACAACGATACCGCAAACTGTGATCATTGTTGAAAGGTTAGGCTGCTTATAAATTAAAGCTGCACAAATCAAAGTAACAAACGCTATAGGCAGAATTCCATATACGAGTGACTTAACCTTTCTCATATTGTCGCCTAAAAACCATGCAACAAAGAGTATTAGTGCAGGTTTGCAGATTTCACCAGGCATGAGTGTTGTGACCTTGATGTCTATCCATCTGGATGCGCCGTTAACAGTAGTTCCTGCCGGTGTAAGAACTAAAATCAGCAGCAGGACAGCAATAGCTAAAACAACAATAACAAAAGTCTTATTGTTATAATTTCTGTAATCCAGCACCAGACCGGCGATAAAACATGCCGTTCCTACAATTACAGCGATTATTTCCTTGATTAAATACGAGAAAGGATTATCCGTTGTACTTATTGAATAATAGTAGCTGGCAGAGAATACCATTGTGATACCGAATGCCACTAAAACTATCATTATTATAAGCAGGATGAAGTCGATGTTCTGCAGACCGAGTTTTCTGTATATTGAACCTGTTTCTTTTAGTCTTACTTCAGGTCTTCCATGCATTTCTTAAAGTGTTCTCCTCTCTCTTCGAAACAGCTGTACATATCCCAGCTAGCGCATGCTGGTGAAAGCAGGATTACGTCTCCAGGAGCAGCCATTTCAAACGCCTTGTTTACACAATCCACCATATCTTCAGCCATAGTGATAGCTGTGAAACCAGCCCTTTCAGCAGTTTCTCTGATTTTAGGAGCAGTTACGCCCATAAGCACCAGATGCTTAACTCTATCACCAAAAGCTGCGATGAAGTCATCATATTCTGAACCCTTATCGTATCCGCCAGCGATAAGGATGATGTTTTCCTTCATTGCTTCGATGGCCTTGATAGCTGCGTCTGTATTTGTACCCTTAGAGTCGTTTACAAATCTAACGCCGTTAATTTCACCACAAAGTTCGATTCTGTGTTCAACGCCTGCGAATGTTCTAAGAACATGTCCGATCACTTCAGGATCGATTCCGCCAAAGTATGTGATGGCAGCTGCAGCCAGTGCGTTTTCCAGATTGTGTGAGCCAGGTATCTTGAGTTCATCTGCACCGCAGATCACAATTTCTTCTCCAGCTTCATTTCTGATTACGATATTTCCATCTCTTACAAAAGCTCCAAACTCGAGTTCTTCTAATCTGCTGAATGGAACTACTGTAGCATTGCACTTCTCTGTTTCTGCCAGTGAGTAGCAGAGCTTATCATCAAAGTTCAGCACACAGTACTGATCCTTAGTCTGGTTGAGGAATACTCTAGCCTTAGCGCTGCCGTAGTTTTCCATTGTTTTATGTCTGTTCAGGTGGTCAGGTGTCAGGTTGAGGATAGCTGACACTTCAGGTCTAAAGCTGTCGATAGTTTCAAGCTGGAAGCTGCTGGCTTCTGTTACCAGAACCGCATCGTCTGTAGCTTCTATTGCCTTAGAGATAACTGCAACACCGATGTTGCCTACAACATAAGTTTCCTTATTTGCCGCCTTATATATTTCACCTGTTAAAGTAGTAGTTGTTGTCTTACCGTTTGTACCTGTGATCGCTACATATCTGCCGTGACCAAGTCTATAAGCAAGTTCCAGTTCGCCGATGATTTCAGCGCCTGAAGCCTTTGCACTTTCAATGAAACCGAGATAAGGCGGAACTCCCGGGCTTAATACCAGCATGTCAAAGCCGCTCATATCTTCAGGTGTGCATGCGAAATATTTGTCGATCCCCTTAGCATTAAGGTATTCCATGAAATCAGGGTCAACCGCATCATCCGGCTTACTGTCCTGTACAGTTACAATGGCACCAGCATCTACCAGCGCATATACAGCAGCAATACCTGATCTTCCCATTCCTATAACGAGAACTTTCTTGTCTTTCATATCGATCTAACCCTCCTATATTATAAACATTGCTATGATACAGCAAATGAGTGTAAACGCCCAGAATCCTCCAACTACCTGCTTCTCACTGAAACCGCACATTTCGAAGTGATGATGAATAGGCGCCATCTTGAAGATTCTCTTGCCGTGTGTTGCCTTGAAATAACTTACCTGAAGTACTACTGAAAGTGCTTCAATAACAAACAGAAGACCTGCAACCAGAAGGAGCAGTTCCAGTTTCATGGCAATAGCTGCTGCAGCCAGGCCGCCGCCGAGTGCCAGTGATCCAGTGTCTCCCATGAACACTCTAGCCGGATTCTTGTTGAATACTAAGAATCCGAGACAACCTCCGCATACTGATGCGAAGAAGTATGATTCTGTAAGTGAATCAGGGAATGTTCCGCTTAATACTACAACTCCTGCTATTGCGAAGAAGAGTGAGACCAGAACTGTTACGCCTGATGCCAGTCCGTCAAGACCGTCGGTCAGGTTAACCGCATTTGTCATTGCCAGTACAGCGAATACGATAAATGCATAGTAGATAATTCCCAGGTCAATAAATGTATTTGCGATCGGAATGTACAGTGTAGTTCCGAAATCAGAAACATGACCGAAAATAATTGCGAATGCAATTGAGATGATCATCTGCAATCCGAATTTCTGTTTAGCCTTAAGACCTTCGTTCTGCTTCTTGATTACCTTAAGATAGTCGTCGAAGAATCCGATAAGTCCGAAGCCTACGAATACGAGATTTATAAGAAGCATTGTAACTATGTCGCCGCCACAGATCAAGCAGGCGCCAATTGATGTTACACATGCTGCGATAATGAAACTGATACCGCCCATGCTTGGTGTTCCTGCCTTAGAATAATGCGACTTTAAGCCCTCTTCTCTAATATTCTGCCCAGCCTTACGTCTGAGAAAAGGTATTTCATATTTAGTTATAATTACTGAAATCACGAAAGCAATTACTATACATGCTATCAGACTGATAATCATTAGTTACTCCTCATTCCCGCCACAAGTTAAATTGCAGCAACTTCTTTAACTATATCTTCTAAATGTAATCCTCTTGATGCCTTAACGAGAATAACATCGCCTGAGTGAATAAGACTCTTCATTTCGGCGATCATTTCTTCCTTTGTATCATAGTGCTTTACTGTAAGCCCTCCGCCATTAGCACCATCTGAGATATTCTTTCCCAGTTCTCCTATTGAGATCAGTGTATCGATCTGGCAATTTCTAGCGAATATACCAACACCGAAATGCTGCTTGGCTTCGTTATCACCAAGCTCATACATATCTCCCAGGATAGCTACACGCTTACCCTTAGCCTTAGTCTTCTCGAGAACTCTAAGCGCACTCTTCATTGAGTCAGGGTTTGCATTGTAAGTGTCATCGATAACTGTAACGTTCTTACCACTTACTTTCTTAAGTCTACTGCCTGTGAGGTTGACCTTGCCAAGACCTCTTATCGCATCCTCTATGGAAACGCCTGCAAGCTGCGCTACAGCTATTGCAATTGCTGCGTTTGTGGCGTTATGAAGTCCCGCTACAGGAAGCTTAACTCTATACACCTGCTCATTATGCTCTAAATTAAATTCTATACCTTCAAGACCAAAATCGTCAATATCAGATATAATATAATCGCTATGTCCGTTAGTACCTACTGAAACCTGATCGTAGTCTCCAGCAGTTCTTTCTCCGTTAAGGAATTCCTCATCTCTGGCATAAACAAGAGTGCCGCCTTGAGCCTTGCTGGCAAGCGCTTCTGTGATTTCCATCTTAGCCTTAAAAATTCCATCTCTGCTTCCCAGATTTTCCATATGCGCCACACCGATATTAGTGATAACCGCAATCTCGGGTTCAATAATTCTTGTCAATCTGCTCAGCTCGTTAAAATGATTCATGCCGATTTCCAGAACGGCCGCCTCAGTATTCTCATCGAACTGGAATATTGAAATAGGAAGGCCTATGTCATTATTAAAGTTCTTAAGATTCTTACCAGTGTTATACTTTTCGCTGAGTGCGAAATAAATCATATCTCTTGTAGATGTCTTGCCAACACTGCCAGTTACAGCAATTTTCTTAATGCCTAGTCCATCAAGGTACCACTTGGCAAGTTCGCCCATTTTGTAGACAGTATCATCTACCATAATGATGTTGATGTTATCACGATCTGCTTCATCAATTTCATCAAGCCATCCATTAGTGTGTGAAACCAAAACAGATCTGCATCCTGCAGCAAGAACCTGCGGGATATATTTATGTCCGTCCTGCACTCCACCGATTATCGCTACGAAAAGATCTCCTTCGCCACACTCTCTAGAATCATGTTTAACGCCTGTTATGGCATTTTCATTTTCACAGCTAGCCAACAGTTTAGCGCCAGTAACTGCTACTATATCTTCAATACTAATCTTCTTCATAACTATATCCTCTTTAGCTTAATTATATAAATATACCTTAGTACCAGGCTTAACCTTTGTTCCTGGACTTGGATACTGATCAACTACCATAAAGTCTGGCAGCTTTTGCGCAGCCTTACTCATATCGAATGACAGGCCCTTCTTTTCCAGGATGCCTATAGCATTCTCAGCACTTTCTCCTGTTAAATCAGGAACAGCGATCTTTTCGGCTTCTTCAGCTTCGATTTCTTCTTCGCTTACCTTAGGAGCGATATTGAGATGCTTAAGTGATTTATCCAGGATAGTTCCTACTGCAGGCGCAGCTGTTACACTACCGTACTTAACGCCTTTAGGGCTATCCACGATTACGAGGACTGCAAGTTTAGGGTCTTCCATAGGGGCCATTGCCAGGCAGGATGAATAAGTATTTGAACTGTATCCGCCCTTCTTTGCCTTGTTAGCTGTACCAGTCTTGGCGCCAACTGTGTATCCCTTAACTGCTGCAGCACCGCCGCCGCCTTCTTCTACAACGTATGTCATAATGTCGCACATTTCTTCAGCAGTTTCTTTAGAAATAGTCTGTCTGAGAACCGTAGGCTCAATTTCCTTGACCACGTTACCCTTAGAATCCTTTATTTCCTTAACCAGTCTAGGTTTCATAAGGTTCCCTTCGTTACCGATCGAAGAAACTGCTGTTATAAGCTGTATCGGTGTTACGGCTACACCTTGTCCGAAACCTATAGTCGCCAGTCCAACAGGCCCTGCAGATTCTTCTGACTGCATAATTGCCATTCCTTCTGACGGCAGGTCAATTTCTGTCTGACCTGTGATACCGAAGTTTTCAAGATAGTCATAGAATTTCTCGATACCAATCTTTGTTGCCAGTGTCATAAATACAGGGTTACATGAGTTACCTACTGCCTGTTTAAGGTTCTGTTCTCCGTGACCTGATCCATCCCAGCAGTGGATATATGTTCCAGCAACATTCAGTACACCAACGCAGTTGAATGTTGAGTCAAGACTTGTTTCGTCTTCTTCCAGAGCAATCGATGTAGTCAGGAGCTTGAATACTGAACCCGGTTCATAAACGTCACTTACCAGGAAGTTTCTCCACATGTTACTCAGGTATTCTGACTGCTCAGTTCCGCTAAGAGCATCAAATTTATCTTTCTCTTCCGGATCTGATGGCTCGTATGCATTGTTAGGGTCAAAGTCAGGTTTCTGTGCCATCGCTAAAACGTCGCCTGTTTCCGGGTCCATTACGATAGCCATGGCTCTCTCTGCTTTTGTGTTCTTAAGTGCATTTTCAAGCGCATCTTCTGTATAACTCTGGATTACTTCATCAATTGTAGTGTAGAGATTGTAGCCGTCCTCTGACTGATAGTACTTACTGTTTTCGGATGAATATGACAGCTGGTTTCTACCTGTGTTGTCTGTATAGTCTACCCATCTGCCTGCAACACCGCTAAGGTACTTGTTGTACTGAAGTTCCAGACCTGACTGTCCGACGTTATCCTCGTTAACAAGCCCTAATACCTTTGACGCCATATTACCGTTAGGATAGCTTCGTTTAGTGTCACTCATGATAGTAACACCACTCAGTTTCTTGTCTCTTATCTGGTTAGCTGTAGCCTTATCTATACCCTTGATAACCTTAACCTGCGAATACTCACTTGTTACCTTGTTGTAAACTTTCTGTTCATCAAGTTCCAAGATATCAGCAAGCTGCTTGGCAACTCTGCCCTGCTCAGCTCTTCTTTCTGATCTCTTGAGGCCATTACCAACTTCTGCTGGAGTTACATAAACCGTGTAGCACTTAACACTAACAGCCAGCTTCTCGCCGTTTCTGTCATAGATAGTTCCACGGTCCGCTTCGATAGGTCTGTCCTTTGTCTGACGTTCCAAAGCCATTTCGCTGAGCTCATCGCCCCTTACTATCTGCAGATATCCTACTCTGCCGCATAAAATAATCATGCAGATGAATACAAGTGTTAGTACGATTATTAAGTTTTTCCTGCTGTTGTTCGTTGTATGCATGTTTTATCAATACCTCAAAAATACAAGTAATCCCGGGCACAATTTTCCCTGCTGTGCCCGGGTCAAAATCTTCTATTATTATTCGTAAGCCTTAGTTTTCACAATTTCGCCGAAGCCTTTCTGTGGAATATCTTCAGCTGAAACATAAATTGTGCTCTCTTCTGGTGCTACTTTCATGTGCAGTTCTTTTCTCGCTGTCTTCTCTACGTAGCCTATGCTTTCAGTACTTAGGATGTCTACATCCATATCCTCAATTTCTCCGATGAGAACATCATTTTCAGTTTTTATCTTATTAATATCGTAAGTAATCTTAGCTGCAAAAGCTGCCATTACTACAACCATTATAACCATAATGGCAGAAAAAAGCACCGTAGCAAGTATGATTCTTCTGTCATTTCTTAATGTCAGAACTGTTGCTTCTGATTTCTGTGCAGCCTTACGACGTTCGATTCTTTCTCTCCTGCTATCTGTTTCAGGAGCCATTTCAAAGCCGTATCTCTGATATTTCTTCTGATATTCCTGCCATTGTTCTGGTGCTATCATTTCTTACCTCTTCTCTATCACTCGCAATTTAGCACTTCTAGATCTAGGATTGACCTCAAGCTCTTCTTCTGAAGGAGCTATCGGCTTGCCAGTGACCTTTCTCGCGTCGCTGACCTTACCGCACACACATACCGGAAATTCCTTAGGACATGTGCATGGATTGAGTCTCCTATTAAATGTTTCTTTAACTATTCTGTCTTCCAGTGAGTGGAAAGTTATTATCGCAAGCCTGCCGCCCGGATTAAGTACATCGATAAACTCATCTATTGCATCTCTTAACTGATCCAGTTCACTGTTTACTTCTATTCTTATAGCCTGGAAGGTTCTCTTCGCAGGATGCGGTCCTTCACGCCTTGCTCCGGCTGGGATCGCAGCTTTTATTATGTCTACAAGCTCGCCTGTAGTTTCTATCTCTTTCTCTTTACGGGCTTTAACTATGAAATCGGCAATTCTTGATGCCCATCTCTCTTCGCCGTAATCCTTGATTATCTTCGTCAGCTGTTTCTTATCATATCCATTGATTACGTCTCTAGCAGAGAATGAATCGCTCTGATTCATTCTCATATCAAGAGGCGCGTTGAACATGTATGAAAAGCCCCTTTCAGTATTGTCTAACTGAAAGGATGAAACTCCGATATCAAGTAACGCTCCATCGATTCCATCGATGCCGTTTTCTTCAAGAACGGACTTTATCTCAGCGTAAGTACTCTGAACGAGAAGCTTGCCGCATTTAAGAGGTTCTAACCTCTTGCCCGCAGCCTCGAGTGCATCCTTATCCCTGTCTATTCCGATAAGAAGGCCCTCTTCAGAAAGCTTCTGCCCTACTCCGAAGGCATGACCGCCGCCGCCTAAAGTTCCGTCTACATATATACCATCTGGTTTTATATTGAGATTCTCTATGCATTCATCATAAAGAACCGACACATGCTTAAATTCCATTAGAAGCCCAGCTCCTCTGCAAGCTTGCTGATATCATCAAGCTCTTCGTCATCAAAGATAAACTGTTCGTCCCAGCTTTCTCTGCTCCACACTTCAATAAACTTATTGCTACCCATAGTAACCAGTTCCTTCTGGATCTTGGCCATAGTGATGAGTTCCTGTGAGATAGTCACACGACCCTGTTTATCAATATCGCCCTTCATCGCGTAAGTGTTATAGAAACGCTTAAGCTGTCTTACCTTAGGGTTGCTCTTAGGGAGTTCATCCAGTTCGTTGAGGAACTTGTTCCACTCTTCCATCGGATAAATGGTCAGGCACTTATCAAGTGACAGCGCAATAATGCATTCCTCGCCTAAATCCTCTCTGAACTTGGCAGGAATGATAAGTCTCGACTTGCTGTCTATTGAGTTGTAGTACTTGCCTACAAACATACCTTCTCCCTCCGATAATAAGTGTAGTTAAATTTTACTCCACTCTCCCACCACTGTCAACCATTTTACACCATCTGACACCATTCTATGTTCAAACCCACCACTTACTCTCCCTGTCCTCCACTTTAGCCTTCAGGATCCACCCTCAAACCCACGGTTTAATGTACTGATTTGTGTACAAAGGTTCGTTAATATGACAGTTTAGTTACATTAGCAATTCTTATGTTTATGTCAAATCTTTTAACGAATCAAAATCGCAAAACCCCCTTTATTTTTAAGGCTTTTAGGAGTATATTCAATGTGCAAAAAGGAAGTAACCAATTCACAAAAAAGTGATTATAATAAAACATTGTTTTGGAGGAAAATGAAATGATGAAGGCAAGAAAGAGCAATAACGTTAGCGCAGCAATCAAGGGTTTAGCACATGGATTTAGCGAAGCAGGTAGAAACATGACACCAGCTCCATCAAAGAGAATCAAGAACGCTGAATCAAAGCTTAATGGACTCATCAAGGGTTTCGATGAAGCTGGCAGATTTATGGCTAACGGCAGACATTAATTTGAAATTTAGATCCAAGCATTAATCATACTTTAGAAAAACTATTCCTATTCCCTCTAGGAGTAGTTTTTTATTGCCATTTTTTTGATATAATGTTCCAGAAAAAGAATAACAAAGGAGAATTTAATTCATATGCCAATTCCCAACCCCATAGCGTTTACTATTTTTAATCTTGACATACGCTGGTATGCGATACTTGTTACGCTTGGTATCGTTGTAGCCGGATGCCTCATATATTTCAGAGCACCTAAGCATGAGTTAGAGGGCGATAAGCTCTTTAATTTCATGATCATATGCGTTCCCGTTGCTATCATCGGCGCCAGAGCATATTACGTAATATTCAATTGGAATATGTATTCAGGCGATATATTCAAAATCATAAACACCCGCGCAGGTGGCCTGGCCATTCACGGCGGCCTCATTGCCGGCTTCGGAATGTGCGCTATCCTCTGTTACATCTGGCACGTAAGACCTCTTAACCTCCTGGACCTCTGCGCTCCAGCAGTTGCAATGGGTCAGTGCATAGGAAGATGGGGCAACTATTTCAATTCAGAAGCTCACGGCGGCCCAACTGATCTGCCTTTCGCAGTTACAGTTGACGGCGCAACATATCACCCTACCTTCCTCTATGAATCAATTTGGTGCTTTATCCTCTTCTGGATACTGCTATATATTGATAACCACAGGAAGTTCGAGGGTCAGACAATACTCCTCTACGGAATCCTCTATTCTATCGAGAGATTCCTAGTGGAAGGTCTCAGAACAGACAGCCTCATGATCGGATCTCTCAGACAGGCTCAGGTCATCAGTATTGTTATTATCGTAGTTTGTGGCCTTTGCTATTTCCTTATGAATCGCAGAGCCCAAAAGCGTTGAGAAAGCCCACTGCTTTTGTTATAATTAGATGCTATTAAATCGTTAAAATATTAAAGGAGATATATAGATATATGAAATTAGGAATCGTCGGACTGCCAAATGTCGGCAAGAGTACACTCTTTAATGCAATCACTAAGGCTGGCGCTGAAGCTGCCAACTACCCATTCTGTACAATCGAACCGAATATCGGTGTTGTTACAGTTCCTGACGAAAGAGTTACTAAGCTTTCAGAAGTATATAATTCAAAGAAGACTATTTATACAACTATCGAGTTCTGCGATATCGCCGGCCTGGTTAAGGGCGCAAGTAAGGGCGAAGGTCTGGGCAACAAGTTCCTTGGCCACATCAGAGAAGTTGAAGCAATCGTTCACGTTGTTAGATGTTTCGAAGACACTAACGTTGTTCACGTTGACGGTAAGATCAGCCCTCTCTCAGACATCGAAACAATCAATATGGAACTGATTCTTTCAGATATGGAAGTTCTGGAACGTCGTATCACTAAGCAGACTAAGATGCTGAAGGGCGATAAGAGCCTCCAGAAGGAAATCGACTTCCTTAAGAAGATCAACGATTTCATCTCAGAAGGCAGACCTGCTAGAATGATGGATCTGGACGACGAGGAAGCTGCTTTTGTTAAGAGCCTGGATCTCCTATCATATAAGCCAGTTATCTATGCTGCAAATGTTTCAGAAGACGACGCTGCAACAGAAGACAACGAATATGTTGCTATGGTTAGAAAGCTGGCTGCTTCAGAAGGTTCAGAAGTAGTTGTTATCAGCGCCAAGGTTGAAGCTGAACTTTCAGAACTGGACGACGAAGAGAAGGCAATGTTCCTTGAAGAAATGGGCATTACAGAATCAGGCCTCGCTAAGCTTATCAAGTCATCATATGCTCTGCTGAATCTGATTTCATTCATCACTACTGGTGAAGATGAAACAAGAGCATGGACAATTAAGCGCGGCACTCTGGCTCCACAGGCTGCCGGCAAGATCCACACTGATTTCGAGAAGGGCTTTATCCGTTCAGAAACTATCGCATATGACAAGCTTATGGAATGCGAAGGCAAGCTTTCTGCAGCTAAGGAACGTGGCTGGCTGAGATCAGAAGGTAAGGATTATGAAGTTAAGGATGGCGATATTTGCCACTTCCTGTTCAACGTATAGAACATATATTTTCGAATTATTAAGAGCTGCCCTAATGGGTGGCTCTTTTTTATCCAATAATAAATCCTGCATAAAAATCCATCCTCCCTTATAAATATTAGCATTATTTTTACTTTGAAAGATCAGCCTCCGAAAGTGTAGATTCTTGACCTGTAAAACTGCCTAATAATCTACATGGAAATCCGGCCTTACAGGCAACCGCCCTAAATAACGGACAGCTACTTGTCATCAATTCGAATCTTTCTTCTGAAATAGCAAAGCTGGCTACATTAAAAGCCCGACTCACATAAGTTGGCACAAATAACGGATATCTATCCCTGTATGGTCTATGCACTGTAGATTTTTAAGGATAAAAAGGCAAGGAAAATCTACATATGGCAGCTTGTAGCAAAAATTGCTAGCGGCGGTTGGGAGACCTAACCCAACGAAGAACGAGTTGTTGGTAGGTCCCCTGCCAGAGGTGCAGCACTTTAGTGCGTGGCGCCTTACGGCTACGACGTTACCTTAGCGATAAGCCGAGCGATATCTTAGAAATATCCTGTGGCGAGGACCGGGTCGTGGATACCGTGCAGTGTTTGGTATTCTAATGTGTAGACAATAAAAAAGAGCTTTACCCTAATCATCAGATCAAAGCAAAGCTCTAATTATTAAGTTAAACAAGCGCCGCCGCTTTCATGCCTACCGCAACCCCCACTATACAAATCGCTACTGAGAATATAATGTACGCTGCCGCCATCAGATAGTTGCCGTTTTCGATCAGACCCAGTGATTCTACTGAGAATGTCGAGAAAGTTGTCAGGCCACCGCAGAGGCCGACTTTGAGGAGCAGCAGCTTTTCGGGTGACATGTCTGTCTGTCTGGCATATGTGATAACAAAGCCGATGATGAGGGCACCCGCTATGTTTGTGAGGAATGTGTTCATTGGGTAGCTGCCGAATGATTTGTACATCGGAATCTGTGATATGAGGAATCTGAGTATAGATCCTATGAAGCCCCCTACTCCTACAGCAAGCATTTTGATTATCATTTTATCTTGTTACCTCCATCGTCTTCTTATCATCCAAGGCCACATTAGCCTTATACGGATTCAGCTGCACCTACCAGTGATGCGTCTGGAATTCCGATAAATGTAATGTGAATACCATCTCCGCCTAGAATCTGGTTTGTGTATCTTTCGATTCTCTCTTTCAGTCCTTCTGTCTTCCAGAACTGGGAACCTTCGGCTACTACGGAGTAGTTTCCTACTTTGCCGTGAGTTGCCATCTTTACGCCGGCAGCTACAGTGACTGCTGAAAGCATTGCTGATCTATCAACGATAATATCTTCGATGTCCGCAAGCATGTTCTTGTCGCTTACCTTACTAAGGTCGGCAGAGATGAAGCCGTCTTCTATAGCCTTTGCACAGGCGATTTCTACCAGTCTAGGGAGATAAACTCCTGACATCATTTTTTCTGCTTTGCCGCTTCCTGGATTTTCTGACTGTGCATCCAGGATTTCGTCAAGCTCGCCTGTTTCAAATCCGTCGTATCGGCCTGATTCCAGGTTGTAGATCAAACCTGTTTCCATATCCTTGAAGCAGATGTTCTGACCGGTTCCAAG
Organism: Bacillota bacterium; assembly: GCA_029006195.1. Lineage (GTDB taxonomy): Bacteria > Bacillota > Clostridia > Peptostreptococcales > Anaerovoracaceae > Lentihominibacter. The sequence goes on along the minus strand of JAQXGH010000012.1, from coordinate 17,949 downwards.
AACAAAGCCTGCAACACATGTGTCGCTGACCTTATGTGCTCTGTGTGCCATATAGGCTGCAACTGTATCGTTGATCACTACAACATCTCGCTTTAACTGTTCGGTTTCGACGAGTGCCTTATTGAGAAGCTGGCCTGCGAACTGGCCTTCGCCGCCGATGACTTCGAGTTCTTTGCACCAAAGCTTAATCTTGGCATCTCTTGTTTCGACGTCGCTCTCAATTGGGAATGAGAAGCTGAAGCCAACCTTACGGCAATCACCTCTTTTATCAACGAATTCTATCATCGAAGCGATATCTCTGAAGAGTTCAGCGGCAGTTACTCTGCCAGCTCTGCCAGGAGTCTGCTTTCTTATCTGTCTTTCGATGCTTACCGGATGCTCGCTTTCGTTATCGATTTTGATTCTGGCAACTCTGACATTAGTGCCTCCCATATCGATAGCAATTACACTGCCTTCAGGTGACTCGGGGCTGTCCATTGTAGCATCTATGAGGCCGCCGCTTATAGCGTCATTATAGTAAGCAACCATTTTATCGCATTCGCTTTCCATATCGAATTTATCGAAGTTCATATTATGCTTCTTAAAGAAAGCTTCTGCGCTAAAATCTTTAGTTCGTCCTGTTTCTTCTGCCAGGAGCTTGAAAGCCTTTGCAATTTTCTGGTTCTTAACCGAACTTAAATCTTCAGTTACCTTCCATGTCCAGTTGCCCTTAGGGACTCCCGGTACATTCATTCTGCAGCTGTCGTCCAGCATGAAGAGATCCTGCAGCTGGATGATTGCCCATGGTGAACCGCTTTCGTATAAACGTCTAATTACCTTTAAGGCTTCGCCCGGACCGCCGCCCTGCTCACGAACCCAGCCCAGAAGAGTCTGGTTGTCGTGTGTTCCTGAGTAAAAGGCTCTAGTAAGAATCATTTCTTCAGACATGTTATCCATATCATACTGTGAAAACTGCCATACATTCATACCAGGAAGTCCGGAAAGCTTCAGAAGGTTAGCAACGCCGTTATCCAGCTGACCTAAGTCTTCTGCCAGTATCTTCAGGCTCTTGCCGTACTTGCTTCTAACAGCTCTGAAGAAATCAAGTCCAGGGCCGTTCTGCCAATTTCCGTTTATTGGAGTTTCGCCTTCTGGAATTGAATAGAATTCAGAGAAGCTTCTGAAATGATCCAGTCTAACGTAATTATATCTTTCTTTGCACTGGCCCAGTCTCTTGATCCACCAGCCGTATCCGTCCTTCTTAAGAGCATCCCAGTTGTAGAGAGGGTTTCCCCAATCCTGACCTTCCGGTGAGAAGTAATCAGGCGGAACTCCGGCGTGGCACTTCTGTCCGCCATTTTCGTCCATAAGGAAGATGTCTCTGTTTGCCCATACATCGGCGCTGTCTGCACCAACGAATACAGGCAGATCTCCTAAGATATCAATGCCGCGGCTGTTTGCGTATGCCTTTAACTCTTTCCACTGATACCAGAAATAATACTGATTTACCTTAATTGCCTCTAATGTGTCACCGATTTCATCAACGCCCATTTCCTTGGCAAGGTTTGTATATGTTTTGTTTCTGTACTTTTCAGGCCACTTATACCATTCATCGCCGTCAAAGCATCTCTTCAGAACCAGATATTCAGCGTAATCGTTCAGCCAGTACTCGTTTTGTTCTAAGAAGTCGCTGTATTCAAGCATATCCGGAAGCTCTAACGGATCTATGAAAGCAGTATTTCCTGCAAAGACTGCATTGCTGCTATATGGAGATCCACCAAGTCCATCTGGGTTAAGCGGCAGTATCTGCCAGATTCCCATTCCGGCCTCAGCCAGGTAGTCAACGAAGTTTCTGGCATTAGTGCCAAGAGTTCCTCCTGGAATTGAGCTTACGTGGCAGATAGTACCCGCGCATCTCTTCATTTTGAAACGCTCAGGAGCATTTTTTAAGAGGCAGATAATCTTAACAGAGAGCGGTTCCATGCTGATCGAGTCAACCATCTTGCCTTTGACAAGACCGATTTCTGATGAAGACAGAAGTTCAAGAGCATATGCTGACTTGATGTCGCTTACGCCCTTAAGGCTTACAGGCTTCACTTCATTGCTTCTGTTGACTATTACAACAATCTTTTCATCTCTGTATTTAACAGCATCTTCTCTTATAAAGGCCAGAATATCGTTTGATTTTCCGCCTGCCACATCGACATCATCAGAAATCATTCTGATGTCGCCGTCCTTTAATACAGGGTGTTCCTTATAGATAAGGCCAAGCTGTCTAAAGAAAGCTACTGTATCAGTGTTTTCTTTATCCCAGATAAAGCCGTTTCTATTTTCAGGATCAGCCGCACCTGTCATTCCCGCTTCATCACCGTAGTAAATGCATGGAACGCCTGGAAGTGCGTACTGAAGTACTGATGCCATCTTAACCTTCTTAGCGGCATAATCGTAATTTGATTCAGCGCCCATTTCAGTCATAATTCTCTGTCTGTCATGGCTGCCAATCAGATTCATTGCACCATAAAAGTTTTCTCTAGGATAATTCTCCTTTAAGCTTAAGAGCTTTTCCTGGAAAATATGTGCACTTATATTTGAATGAATAAAGTCTAAAATGAGACTGCGAACGGGATAGTTCATTGTTGAATCCAGTTCATCGCCCATAAAATACTTTCTCTTTTCGCCGTGGCTTTCCTTGTTGCTGGCATCTTCCCAGACTTCTCCCAGAAGGAGATTGTCCTTACCCTCAGATTTGATCTTTGTTCTTATTTTCTGAATAAATCTGTCAGGAAGCTCGTCAGCTACATCAAGACGCCATCCCTTAGCGCCAAGCCTGAGCCACTTTTCTAAAACTCCGCCGTCTCCGCAAATGAGTTTGACGAAATCTTCGTTATCCTCATTTACTTCAGGCAGATCTCTAATACCCCACCAGCTTCTATAGCCTACCGGGTCATCAGTGTTGAAATCGAACCAGTCTCTATATGGTGAATCTTCATTTGCAAAAGCTCCATTCCCGTACTTTTCATACTTGTCGAAATAGATGCTGTCTGCGCCAGTGTGACTGAAAACTCCGTCCAGAATAATGCTTATTCCTTCAGCTTCTGCAGCCTTTGCGAGATTCTGAAAATCTTCATCTGAACCCAGCATAGGGTCAGGTCTCATATAGTCTGCTGTGTCATATCTGTGATTTGATGAAGCCTTAGAAATAGGGTTAAGGTAAATTACTGAAACGCCTAAAGATTTCAGGTATTTCAGCTTGCCTTGAATGCCCTTGAAGCTGCCGCCATAGAAAGGCCACTCAAGAACGTTCCCTTCTTCATCTTTGACATAATAAGCAGGCCTGTACCAGTCTTCTTCGATGATTTTCTTCTGGCCTTTGCCTTCACCATACTGCATGATTGCGGCATCAGCTCTCTCTCGCCAGTTTTCGTCTCTGGCGAATCTGTCAGGAAAGATCTGATAAACGATACCTTCCTTGAACCATGAAGGGACAGGTTCGTGCCTGTAAACTGTGATCTGAAATGAAGGCGGCTGTACATCATATATACAGCCTTCTCCACCAGTATTTAATTCATTGTTCCCGTAAAACAGAGTGTCATAACCATCGTCTGAAGCTTTGTTGATAACAAAGAAATACCAAACGATGCAACCCTTATCAGGCATACTTACATCACAAGTATAGAATTTGCCGTCACCGGTCATTTCGAAGACCAGTTCGCCGAGTTCATCATGCCAGCATCTGAGCAGAACATTCTCGATATCAAGTGTTTCACCCGGATAAGAAGGTTCTATCTTAAGAGCGAGTCTGACTTTCGAAGATACCTGTGCTGCGCCAAGGGGCTTTCTGTACTCTTCTAATCTCGAATTATGATATACTTTCATTTATCCTATTAACTCGTCATACATTGCTATATATTCATTAGCTGACTTAGGCCAACTGAAATCTCTTGTCATGCCGTTGATCTGGAGTTGATTCCAGAGTCCCTTGTCGTTATACCAGATGTCCAGTGCCTGGTATACAGCATTCTTCATTTCATATGCATTCGCATATAAGAAGTCGAATCCTGTAGCCTGATCACCGTAACCCCAGTAACCGTCAACAGTATCCTTAAGTCCACCAGTTTCTCTAACAAGCGGCAGAGTTCCGTATCTCATTGACATCATCTGCGCCAGACCGCAAGGTTCGAATACAGATGGCATCATGAATACGTCTGCACCTGAATAGAATTTTCTAGACAGACTTTCGCTAAATGCGATACGTACTGCAATTTTACTAGGGCAAAGGCTACCGATATACTGAAAGTAACCTTCATAATGTTTGTCGCCTGTACCCAGAATGGCAACCTGCATATCCATATCAGCAAATTCAGGCAGAAGCTGTGCAACCATATCCATACCCTTCTGATCAGTAAGTCTGCTTACGATCGCGAAGATAGGTACATCCAAGTTAACATCGAGTCCCAGTTCCTTCTGGAGTTCGAGCTTACACAGTTCCTTATTGCTTAAATTCTTAACATCATAATGTGCAGCGATGTTAGGGTCAGTTGCAGGGTTGAGGTCATCATAATCGATGCCGTTAATAATGCCTCTGAGTTTGTATCTGATTGAGTTGAACAGATCCTCAAGACCTTCGCCATATTCTGGAGTACAGATGTTTTCGGCATAAGTAGGGCTTACAGTAGTTACCATATCACTGTAAATAACCCCACCCTTAAGGAAGTTTACTGCACCATTATGCATGAGCTGAGGTTCTGCAGGTGTACCGTTAAGTCCTAAGATGTCACCGATGATAAACGGATCATATGCACCCTGGAACTTAAGGTTATGGATAGTGAAAACAGTCTTAATGTTATCGTATCCGAATACACCATTGTAATGTTCATGCAGGAATACAGGAACAAGTGCTGTATGCCAGTCATTGCAGTGAATGATGTCTGGCTTGAACTTGATCTGTCCGATTGTTTCAAGAATAGCCTTTGAGAAGAAAGCAACTCTTTCTGCGTCATCGCCTTCTCCATAAACCTGATCTCTCATGAAGTAACGTTCGTTATCCAGGAAGTAGATAGTAACGCCGTTATATTCCATTTCGAAAAGGCCGCAGTATTCCATTCTCCAGCCGAGAGGAACACCGTAGTTCTTGACATATTTCATTTCCTTCACATACTTTTCAGGAATCTGACCAAGCTTAGGTAAGATTACTCTGATGTCTATATCCTTAGACTTAATGCTAGCAGGAAGTGAGCCAGCAACGTCACCAAGACCACCGGTCTTGATGAAAGGCGTTGCTTCAAATGCTGTAAATAAAATACTCTTCTTAGCCATAGTATATTCCCCTATATATCTATATTAGAGCTTTTTGTCTCTACCAATGATGATAGGATCTCTATCGCCACTGATCTTTGTTCCTTCAGTAATTTCAACGTACTTATCGCAGATTACGTTAGCAAGTTCAACATCTTCTCCGATTTCACCATGCTGCATGATGATACTGTCTTTAATTTCAGCACCCTTACCGATATGAGTACTTCTGAAGATAATTGAATTTTCTACCTGACCTTCGATGATGCAGCCTGCTGATACGATTGAATTCTTAACATTAGCTGTATTTGTGAAGTGAACAGGAGCTTCATCCTGTACCTTAGTGTAGATGTTACGATCTTCGTTGAAGATTTCTTTTCTTACTTCCTTGTTTAAGAAGTCCTTGCTTACTCTCATGTAGTCGTTGATGTTACTTACCTTACCAAGGTATCCATCAAATTCGAAAGTATTTACTTCGATTGAGTTGAGGTTTTCGCTTACGATATCCATGATATCCATGTATTCCAGTGGAGCGAACCATTCGATGAAGTCCAGAAGGTACTTTCTGTCGATTACGAAGCAGTCCATGAAGTACTTACATGGGCCTGTAGACTTTGTAACCATCTTAGTAACAAAGCCAGTTTCATTTGTATCTACAAAGAATCCTCTGTATCCAGTGCTTTCTTCCATCTTACGATATACAACAGTGATAGGGCTGCCAATTTCGTGATGGTGCTCGATCAGTGGACGATAGTCCATGTTATATACGTCTGAACTTCCGCTGATAAGAATGTAATCAGCGTCGTCTCTTTCGAAATACTGTCTGTTAGCGATAAAGTCTCTCAGCAGGAATCTGTTACCTGAAATACTTACGCCGTAAACTGAACCAGGCAAAATGAAAATGCCTCCAACCTTGCTTCCGAATCCCCATGGCTTACCTTTACCGATGTGGTCGATCAGTGAGCCTGAGTTATATGGTGAGATAACGCCAACAGTTGAAATTCCAGCGTTAGCCATATTTGAAAGAGCAAAGTCTATAAGTCTGTATCTGCCGCCATAAGGAATAGACGCCAGAGTTCTTCTATCTGTAATTTCACCGAATTCACCACTGATGTAGTTTGCGGAAATAAGTCCAATAGTCTTCATATACGTCTCTCCCCTTTCCTAAATTGACAGTTTAGCTTCGCCGATAACCTGAATGTCACCAACCATACTACCAACTGTTTCGCCGTCCTTAACTTCTGCACCTTCATTGAGTACGATTCTAGTAACCTGGCAGTTCTTGCCAACGTATGAATTAGGAAGCAGAATTGAATCCTTAACAACTGCACCTTCTTCTACGATAGCACCTGAACCAAGAATCGATCCAGTAACCTTACCCATTACATTACATCCATTACAAATCATTGAATCTGAAATTTCTGCATCAGGTCCAATCAGCTGAGGAGGATACATATTTGAGTTTGACATTACTCTGAAGTCTCTGCTGAATAAATCCCAACCCATTGTTTCATGGTACAGGATATCCATCTGGCTTTCGTAGTAACTTGAAACAGTACCTACATCCTTCCAGTATCCATCGAAGTTGTAAGCGAATAAGTTCTTGCCTTCGCCAAGAAGTGTAGGAATAAGGTCCTTACCAAAGTCATGTGAAGTGATTTCCTTATCATGATCTTCAAGAAGAGCCTTCTTAAGAACAGGCCATGAGAAGATATAAATACCCATTGATGCCAGATTGCTTTCTGGTTCCTTTGGCTTTTCTGCAAACTTAGTAATTCTATTATCTTCGTCAGTTGACATAATGCCGAATCTGCTAGCTTCTTCCATTGGTACTTCCATTACAGATACAGTCAGATCTGAATTGTTAGCTTCATGGTATTCAAGCATTTCGTTATAGTCCATCTTATAAATGTGGTCACCCGAAAGGATAAGAACATTCTCCGGATTATACATATCAATAAAGTCAATATTGTGATAAATAGCATCAGCAGTACCTTCATACCACTGTCCACCAGTTGCACCTGCATATGGCGGGAGAATATGTACTCCACCATTAGAGTTATCCAGATCCCATGCTTCGCCGGTTCCGAGATACTTATTAAGAATCAGTGGCTTATACTGAATCAGAACACCAACTGTATCAATTCCAGAATTAACACAGTTTGATAAACTGAAGTCGATGATTCTATATTTACCTCCAAACGAAACCGCAGGTTTAGCTATACTTCCTGTCAGCAAACCCAATCTGCTTCCTTGGCCTCCTGCCAGAAGCATTGCGATACACTTTTTCTTCATTTGCGACCCTCCTTCTTCTTATCCTATCCTTTTATTCCTATCATATTTCATGCGCATAAGCGCCATGTATTATTTAGTATGCCAAATATCATCAGCGTATTCTCTGATCGTTCTATCACTTGAGAAGAAGCCTGATTTAGCAATGTTTGTCAGAGACATTGCGCCCCACTTCATCTTATCGTTATAGATGCTGTCGAGGTTCTCAAATGCTCTGTTATATGAATCAAAATCACCAAGAACGAAATATTCATCGTTGTGCTGAATCAGTTCATCATGGATGCCCCAGAAGTTAGTTCCGCTCTTAGCGAAGAAACCATTAACCATCTGATCAGCCATCTTTCTGATTCTCGCATCGTTTTCACATACTGTTGATGCTGAATATCCGCCGTTCATGTAGTAATTCTGAGTTTCATCTGATGAAAGACCGAATATCTGCATATTGTCGTCACCAACCAGCTGGTTGATTTCAACATTAGCACCATCCATAGTACCCAGAGTGATAGCACCGTTCATCATGAACTTCATGTTACCTGTACCGCTGGCTTCCTTACCTGCAGTTGAAATCTGTTCACTGATATCAGCAGCAGGATAAATCATCTGAGCGTTTGATACTCTGAAGTTTTCGATGAATACGACCTTGATCTTGTCATTTACTTCTTCATCTGAGTTGATCACATCTGCCAGGCTATTGAGGAACTTGATAACTTCCTTAGCGAAAGCATATCCCTGTGCAGCCTTACCAGCGATGATGAATGTGTACTTGTTAATATTGTAATCTGGATTTTCCTTAAGAGTGTTATACAGATTAAGGATCTTAAGTCCATTCAGCAGCTGTCTCTTATATGCGTGAATTCTCTTAACCTGAACGTCAAATATTGAATCAGGATCAACAGCGATATGCATATTGTCTGCGATGTACTTAGCCAGTTTTTCTTTGTTTTCTCTCTTAACAGCAGCCAGCTTATTAATAACTTCTTCGTTATCAGTGTAAGCAAGGAGTTTCTCCATTTCATCAGGGTTTTCCTGCCAGCCAGTTCCGATTGTTTCGTTGATCAGCTTAGCAAGTGCAGGGTTAGCCTGAATCATGAATCTTCTGTGGCTGATGCCGTTAGTCTTGTTATTGAACTTTTCAGGGTTCAGATCATTAAAGTCTCTGAAGATAGTTTCCTTAATGATTTCACTATGAAGGGCTGATACGCCGTTAACTGAATGGCTGCCTATTACTGACAGGTTAGCCATCTTAACTTCGTTATCCCATAAAGCAGACGTTTCTCTTGAAACTCTGTGGAATTCACCTTCAGCAACAGTAAGGTTATCCTGCCATCTTCTGTTGATTTCTTCAATGATCATGTAAATTCTAGGTAGCAGCGCCTTGAATTCTGTGATAGCCCACTTCTCGAGAGCTTCAGGAAGAACAGTGTGGTTTGTGAATGACATTGTTCTTACTGTGATATCCCATGCGTCATCCCATTCCAGACCTTCTTCGTCGATGAGAATTCTCATGAGTTCAGGAATACACATAGTTGGATGTGTATCGTTGATATGAACTGATACTCTGTCAGGGAATTCCTTCCAAGCACCATTTCCATACTTAGCCTTATAATTTCTAATGATTGAGCCCATACCAGCTGCAACGAGGAAGTATTCCTGTCTTAATCTCAGTCTCTTACCTGTACCGTTACTATCGTCTGGATACAGAATGCTTGTGATTGCTTCGATTTCGTTTCTTTCTCTCATTGCCTGGCTGTAGTCACCTCTGTTAAAAGCATCCATATCGATGCTGTCATGAAGTGGTCTAGCATCCCACAGGTACAGAGTGTTTACATCCTTGCCGCCAAAACCTACAACTGGAACTTCGTAAGGAATAGCATTTACGCTGAGATAATCAACGTGCTTGAATTCCATCTTACCGTTACGCATTTCTCTGTTGACGTTTCCGCCGAACTTAACTGTGATAGCATCCGCAGGAACAGCCTTTTCCCATGGATATCCGCCATCGAGCCATGCATCTGGTTCTTCTACCTGATATCCGCTTACGATTCTCTGCTTAAAGAGACCGAAGTGATATCTAAGTCCCATACCGTCTCCGCAAACGCCAACTGCTGCCATTGAATCAAGGAAGCAGGCAGCCAGTCTGCCAAGACCGCCGTTACCAAGGCCCGGATCTGGTTCAAGTGCACAAAGGGTTTCAAGTGAAGTTCCCATTTCTTCTAACCCTTCAGCTACTACATCTCTGATTCCCAGGTTGATCAAATAGTTTTCGAGAAGCTTACCGATAAGAAATTCCATTGAGAAGTAATAAACCTTCTTTTCCCCTAAGGCCTTGCTTGCTTCAGTTGGATTGTTCTTGATTTCTGCTGCAATATCATTCACCAGATAAACAAGAGCATCAAACTTCTCTTTGTCAGTACAGGATTCAGCAGGCTTATGGTATTCATTCTTAAGCTTGTTGCTGTACTCTGTGATAAAGTCGATTTTTGTTTTAATCATTACCTACCCTACTCTCTAACTTATTTATAAAAATTTAATTTATATCGTATCGAAGTTTCCGTATAAAAAACGTGCAACGGAAATGAGCTATATTATATTATACTACGAATCGCCCTTACCGTTGCTATCATTTTCTGATTTATCTGAATCTTTTCGTTTGTTTTTTTAATTTAATTCTTAAACGAATGAATTGGTGCTGGAATTCTTCCCTTTCTTGATACAAAGGCTTCACAGCTGAAGTTGTTTACAGGCATTACTGGAGCATATCCAAGTAATCCGCCAAATTCAGCGCTATCGCCAACAGTCTTGCCAATAACAGGTATAAGTCTTACAGCTGTAGTCTTCTGGTTAACCATACCAATAGCCATTTCATCAGCAATAATGCCTGAAATTGTTGAAGGCTTAGTGTCTCCAGGAATAGCGATCATATCAAGGCCTACAGAGCATACGCAAGTCATTGCTTCCAGCATTTCGAGTGTAAGCGCGCCTTCTGTAACCGCGTCGATCATGCCCTGGTCTTCACTTACAGGAATAAATGCTCCCGAAAGACCTCCAACGTATGAAGACGCCATAACGCCGCCCTTCTTAACCTGGTCATTAAGCAGTGCCAGCGCAGCTGTAGTGCCGGGAGCACCAGCTCTTTCGAGTCCGATTTCCTCTAAAATATCAGCAACGCTGTCGCCAATAGCTGGTGTTGGAGCCAGTGAAAGATCGATGATTCCGAAAGGAACACCAAGTCTCTTTGAAGCTTCCTGAGCTACAAGCTGGCCAACTCTTGTGATCTTAAATGCAGTTTTCTTAATAGTTTCACAGAGCACCTCGAAGTTTTCACCTCTTACCTGTGATAAAGCATGCTTAACTACGCCAGGGCCGCTAACACCAACGTTTATGATAGCGTCAGCTTCTGTAACGCCGTGAAATGCTCCCGCCATAAACGGATTGTCATCTGGAGCATTACAGAAAACTACCAGCTTAGCACAGCCAAGTGAATCCTCATCCTTAGTGAGTTCAGCTGTTTCCTTGACGATTTCCCCCATAAGTCTAACAGCATCCATGTTGATGCCAGTCTTTGTTGATCCAACATTAATTGAACTGCAAACCTTACCTGTGCACGCCAGTGCCTGAGGAATCGATTTAATAAGATTTTCTTCACCCTTTGTCATGCCCTTTGAAACCAGAGCTGAATATCCACCAATGAAGTTTACACCCACTTCGTCAGCAGCACGGTCTAAAGTCTTGGCAATAGTCACATAGTCTTCAGGACACTTACATGCAGATTCTCCGATAATAGCGATCGGTGTAACTGATATTCTCTTGTTAACGATAGGAACGCCAAGTTCATTGCCGATTTCGTTACCTGTCTTTACCAGATCTTTAGCATATGTTGTAATCTTCTTGTAAATATTTTCGTTAACCTTATTAAGATCAGAATCTATGCAGTCCATAAGGCTGATACCCATTGTGATCGTACGTACATCGAGATTCTGATTCTCGATCATCTTATTAGTTTCATTAACTTCATATAAATTAATCACTTTTTAACCTCCTGCCTCAATTAAATTCTGTGCATTGATGCGAAGATTTCTTCACGCTGACATTTAATGATTACACCGAGGTCACTACCAATCTTATCGAGATGTTCGATCGTGTCATTTAAATTATCAACACCGCTTACATCAACAATCATCATCATATTGAAATATCCGTCAACGATTGTCTGGCTGATATCGAGAATGTTGATGTTTTCATTAGCCAGAAGTGTACATACTCCTGAAATGATACCTACTCTGTCCTGTCCCAGAACTGTGATAATTGCTTTCTTCATTTTCTAAATTTCCTCCCAAATTTCTAGTCCCTATGATTCTAATTAATTATAAAAGTCCAGTGGTCATCTGCATGAGAACACTTACTATTGCTATGCATACCCAGCAGACAAAACCTAAAAGAATTGGCTTGCCACCTGTTTTAACCAGCTTAACGATATCAGTATTAAGTCCGATGGCACTCATTGCCATAACGATAAAGAATCTACTGATTTCCTTAAAAATTGAAAATGCTTCTGTAGCAACGCCAAGAGCCGCACCTGATAATACTGTTGTTAATACAGTTGTTACGATTGAAGCCAGCAGGAAGTAGAGGATGAACATAGGAAAAGCTCTCTTAAAGCTAAAGTTCATTACCGCTTCCTCACCATCACCTGCAGCAGCTGCTGCCTTCTGGCGCCTCTTCATTTCGTAGATTGCAAGTACCAGTGTTATAGGAATAATTGCAAGTGTTCTTGTAAGCTTAACGATTGTTGCATATTCCATTACGCTTCCGCCTGTCGAATGCATTACATCCCATGTTGATGCTGCAGCTGTTACTGAAGATGTATCATTAACGGCAGTTCCGGCGAAAAGGCCGAAACCTTCGTTTGACATTCCTAAAATTCCACCCAGTGTTGGGAATATCAGGGCTGCGATTACATTGAACAAGAAAATAACTGATATTGCCTGAGCAATTTCTTCATCATCTGCATCGATCACAGGTGCCGTCGCCGCAATGGCTGATCCACCGCAGATAGATGATCCAACGCCAATAAGTACAGCCTGGTTACGGCCGATTTTAAGGGCTTTGCATAATACAAACGATATGATAAGTGACGTACCGATCGTGCTTAAAATAATCGGAATCGAACTTGCACCAACCTTACAGATAGTTGAGAGATTAAGCCCGAAACCCAGCAGAACTACTGCCGTCTGAAGGATTTTCTTTGATGTAAAAGCTATACCGCTCTTGAAATTATCCTTCGCGATAAATCTCGTAATTACCATACCTGCAATGATAGCGATTACAGGTGCTCCGATTACGCTCAACGCAGGGAGGAACTTAACAAGCAAATACGATGGAACAGCTATGGCTGCACATAGTAAGATTCCCTTTGTTTTTTCACTCATAATTAAAGCCTTCTTTCTAATTGTTTTTATAAGAATACACCTTTAACAAAGATTTCCACGCCTATGAAGATCAATATGCACCCACCAAGGATGCCCGCCTTATCCGAAAGCTTGTTTCCAAATGATTTGCCGAGTTTAAGCCCCGCCATGCAGATCGCATAAGTAACAACTGCAATGATCAGAGAGCACACAAGCGCCATGATAAAGCCATAGTCTGCAATTGTGAATCCAACAGAAAGCGCATCTATAGCTGTAGCTATGCCCTGAACTATAAGCACTCCCATCGTAAGTGTTCCTCCAGCATTCTCTTCGCTTTTTTCGTCTGAATGAAGAGCCTTCATGCTCTCGATGAGCATCTTTCCTCCGATGAAAAGTAAAAGAATAAGTGCGCACCAAGGTATGAATTTCTCAAAAGCCTTAAAGAAAGTTACAAGAAAACATACGCATGCCCAACCTATCATTGGCATTAATGCCTGAAAAAAACCGAATGTTCCAGCAATCAGATTCATCTTGCCGTTCTTCATTTCGGGTTCTGCGAGGCCGTTTGCTATGGAAACGCTAAAAGCATCCATGGCAAGTCCAATACCTAGAAGTATGCTGTTGATAAAAAACATAAAGTTCCAATTCACAATTGCCTCTTTTCTCTTAGCAATTTCAAAAAAGTATATTCAAAATATTTTACCACACTTTCCTTTTCAATAAAATTGCTGACAGCATTTTCTTAGACGAGACACTCATTTATGCAACATCCGATGCAAAACAGCATAAAAAAGGGCTAGAATTTATTGAAATTGAGGTGTATTATATTTTTATTCGTTATTTCTTTAGTAAATCTACAGGGAGCATCAATGGATAATAGCATTTATAAAATCATAGTAGAGAATTTAGGCGTTGAAATATTTGTTAGTGATGGAGATGGTAACGTTATTTTCGTAAACCCTGCGTCCATAGAAATCAACAATCTTGACATCAAGAATATCATTGGCAAGAACGTCAAAACACTTATTGAGGAAGGCTACTTTTCTGAAAGCAGCACTCTCAAAGTACTGGAAACAGGCAAATCAGTTTCTGTTCTCCAGAACTTAAAGAATAACAAAACTATTATCGCGACAGGTATCCCTATTCATGATGAAAAAGGCGACATCGAATTGGTAATGTCCTACTCTCAGGATATCGATGCCGTTAATACACTCGTTGATACAGTTGATAAGCAGGAAGAAGAAATCGCATCCCTTAAGAGAGCTCTCTTTAAGGATAGTGACTTTGATGTAAACGACCCTCTCAGCCTTAAGCTTAAAGCTTCTCTCGAGAAGGTATCATCACTTGACATCCCCCTTCTCATCTATGGTGAATCAGGAACGGGCAAGCAGATAGCTGCCAGACACGTTCACTTCGCAGGAAACAGAAGAGACTACCCATTCATTACAATAAACTGCAGCAACACCGACGAAGAATCTCTTGATATCGAAATATTCGGTTGCGAAGAAGTTATGGAGAATGGCGAAAGCACTAAGATCAAACAAGGAAAACTGGATATTGCAACAGACGGCACTTTAGTTTTAAGCAACATCAGCCATATGCCAGAAAAAATACAGGCCAAACTGTTTAAGTATCTAAACACCGGCCAGTTTGTACGCAGAAATGGTAATCTGCCTATTAATTCAAATGCTCGTATTATAGGTCTCACAGGCATAGATCTTAAACAGCTTATCGATGAGAATCACTTTATGAAGGCGCTTTATTACAGATTGAACACTATTCCATTCAATATCCCGCCTTTAAGAAGCAGACCAGCAGATATCGCATATCTCGCCAATCAGTATTTGACAATATTTAACGACAAATATAAATCAAAGAAGATTTTCAGCCGTGATGCTTTAGGTGTATTAACATCACATTCATGGCCTGGAAACTTCATTGAACTCAAGAAAACAGTTGAGAGCTCATACATCATGTCAGATGGTCCAGTAATCAGAGGCAATACAGTTTATGATTCTATACACGGATCAGCTCTCAATACAGGAGATAAATTCAAGGTACACTGCGATGATATTATCCCATTAAAAGAAGCCAAGCGTCAGCTTGAGGAGCAGCTCGTTAAGAGAGCTTACGCTATCTACGGAACTACTCACAAAACAGCCGAAGCACTTGGCGTTAATCAATCGACAGTATCTAGAATCCTGAAGAAGTATTAGAGATTACCTACTACTTCTCCCAGAACTTTACCAATTGCATCATTGATAACAAGGTCAGCTCTGCCATCAAAGGCAGTGCTGCTTCTGTTTATGAGGACAAGTTTGCTGCCTTTGAAATAATTTACAAAACCTGCAGCAGGATAAACAACAAGTGATGTGCCGCCAATAATCAAAACATCTGCAGCCTTTATCGCATCAATTGCACCTGTGATCTGATCATCATCCAAAGGCTCTTCATAAAGAACAACATCAGGCTTTACCGTACCGCCGCACTTCTTACATTTAGGTATCAGCTTTTCGCAATTCTCATCGTCCATCACATATGAAAGATCATAATACTGGCCACAGTTCATGCAGTTGTTTCTAAGAACTGATCCATGAAGCTCATAAACCGTCTTACTTCCAGCCTTCTGATGCAGACCATCTATGTTCTGTGTTACCACTGCCTTTAATTTGCCCATTTCTTCCAGCTTGGCCAGTGCCAGGTGTGCTGCATTAGGTTCTGCATCTTCATAGATAAGATTATTCTTGTAATAATCATAAAAAGTATTTGTATCATGGATAAAGAAGCTATGTGAAAGCATCTGTTCCGGTGACATGCCATAGCTCTTCTGTGCATTATAAAGCCCCGCCTCAGAACGGAAGTCAGGAATATTACTTTCTGTAGAAACTCCAGCTCCTCCAAAGAAAACTATATTATCGCTATTTTTTATTATTTCTTTTAATTCTTCATACATTTGAAAACCCTCCTTATCAGGTCCATCCCCTGATAGTGTAATTGTAGCACAAAAATGCCAAAAGACGATGTCAAATCTAAATTTGACATCGTCCTCTGACATTGTAAGGAAAAAGAATCTTGTTTGCTAATTTATTGTGAGCGCTACACGCTCAATGTGATTAAATGGAAATTGTATACATTCGTCTTTACGAATGTATTGTAATTCAATGATTATTGTATTGCAAGTCCTTTTTATTAAATCAATGAATTTCATCCACATACTCATCTATATCATCATAGTTAAGTCCAGAGAAGCAGCTGTGACCAAAATCACCTGCTGAACGATGAATGAACTTGTTATAAGTTCTGTTCATATGAGCGTGATCAAAGAATCCGTAAGCAACCGCAACGTCAACCAACGGCTGATCACATCTTCCAGAAATGACTTTCATAGTATTCTGAAGTCTGATGATCTGTGAGAATGATTTAGGTGATAACCCAACATATACATCAAACATCTTAGAAATATGTCTTTCTGTGAAACCCGACTCCTCAGCAAGTGCAGATACACTTATGTTTCCTAAGTTCTTAATGATTTTTTCTGTACAGAATTTGATCAGATATACGTGATTTTCTTTAGAGAGCACGTTATTGATAACTGTTCCAATTATCTCTACCACCTTAACCGGAGGAAGCTCATGCCTTATAGCAAACTCAATCTGCTCAAAACCACGAATACAGTCCGACAGTTTCTTAACATTATTTGTCATCTTCTCCTTAGTGCTGTTAAGAAGAGAATGACCGATTCCCGGAAGGAATTTAACGAAGTACACTATTTCTCCAGGATGTACTTCTATCTTTCTTATTTCATTAATGCTTCCGCAGACAAATGCGCTTACCTCATCATCCATAGATCTAACAACGACAGTATTACATCCATCTGGAACGATCGGCATCATGCATACTTCATCTGTCATAACTTCTGCATAAAATACATCTGCTACTTCTGTATAAAGAGGATGACCACACTTAATAGGTACCCTTGTTATACGAATCCCCTCAACCGAATAATCTACAGGCTTATAATCCATTGCATTCTTATATGATACATGGCTCTGCCTTAAATTTACTGTGTAAGACATCTCTAACCCATCCTTTCCATATAATAATAGTCAAAACAAATCAATACCCGAAATAGAGTCTAGCACAGTTAACCAAAAGGTTCAATTCGTATTTTCCCTAATAGCTGTTATTACTTTTTCTCAATTAAAGCGTTAAAGATTTCATGAGCCACCTGATCCTTGCTCATAAGCTCCAGCTCTTTAATGTCATCTTTTTTGATCAAAGTAACAACATTTGTATTTCCACCAAATCCAGCACCGGTTACCTTAAGGCTGTTAGCACAAATCATATCTAACCCTTTCTTAACCAGTTTAGCTCTGGAATTCTCAATCAAATTAGTAGTCTCCATTGAGAAGCCACAGATAATCTGACCTTCTCTCTTATTATCCTTAACCCAGCCCAGAATATCATCTGTACGTTCAAGCGGAAGTGTAAGATCGGAATTATTATCTGATTTCTTCATCTTGTTTTCTCTAACGATAGCAGGTCTATAATCTGCAACTGCAGCCGATTTAACGAGGATATCAGTTTCAGGAAGTGATTCCTTAATAGCCTCGAGCATTTCCTTAGCAGTTGAAACATTTACCATATTAACGAATGGTACAGGTTCCAGGGCTACAGGACCTGAAATAAGAGTAACCTCTGCCCCTCTAAGCATAGCAGCTCTAGCTACAGAATATCCCATCTTGCCGCTGCTGTGATTAGTAATGTATCTTACCGGATCAAGTGCTTCCTGAGTTGGTCCAGCAGTAACCGTAACTTTCATTCCAGCCATATCTTTCTCGCAAGCTATTTCCTTACAGATATAATCCAGAATAACCTGTGGTTCAGGCAGTTTACCTGATCCCACATCCTGACATGCCAGCATACCTGTAGCCGGCTCAATGATGTCGAATCCATATGATTTAAGTTTTTCTATATT
>JAQXGH010000011.1 GCA_029006195.1 Bacillota bacterium | reverse complement strand
ATTGTATTCAGCAGCCAGAGCAGCAGCACCGATCAGAACGTCGCCTACACCAACCTTACAGCCGCCGTATGACTGTCTGTGGTATCCAGCGAATCTTTCTACGATCATGCCAGCGAAATCATATTCTCCAGCGAGGAAGATGTATTCGTTTGGAATAAATACGTCGTCCAGAACTACGAGAGCTTCCTGGCCACCGTACATCTTGTTACCAAGGTCAACGTCAGCGTTTGGTTCGAGCTTTCTAGTATCACATGACTGTCTACCATAAATCATGTACATACCTTCAGCGTCTGTAGGGCAAGCAAATGCTACAGCGTAATCAGCATCAGCTTCCTTCATTGCCTGTGTAGGCATGAAGATGTGCCAGTGTGAGTTGATTGAACCAGTCTGGTGAACCTTAGCGCCTCTAACTACGATACCGTCTTCTCTTCTTTCCTTGATGTGGAGGAAGAGGTCTGGATCAGCCTGTGCTGATGGAGGTAAACCTCTGTCGCCCTTAGGGTCAGTCATAGCACCGTCTACGATGTAGTCGTTTTCCTGAACCATCTTAAGGAAGTTCTTGAAGTTTTCATGATAGTTAGTACCATACTTCTGGTCGATTTCATAAGTTGTTGAGAATGTAGCGTTGAAAGCGTCCATACCTACGCATCTCTGGAAGCATGAAGCTGTCTTCTGTCCGCATAATCTCTGCATCTTAACCTTGTTCTTAAGGTCTTCTGTGCTCTGGTGCAGGTGTGCGAATCTGTTGATTGTTAAGCCATCAACTAAGCTTGACTTAGTAGTCATGAGATCTGCATATTCAGGATCCTGTGCGAGATCATAAGTAACCTTAACGCAGTTGATTGAAGGTCTGATGATTGGGTGATCTACCCAATTTTCGATCTTTTCACCAAACATGTAGATTCTTGTGTTTAACTTTCTTAAACTTTCGATGTACTGTTCGCCTGTCATTAACATAATAAATTCACTCCTTTTTATTATTTTGCGCCGGGTGCGGAAGTGCACACGGACAAGTATAACAAATGATTTATATTAAACCCGACCAGGTCAGTCAGGGTCTAACCGATATTATTCAACTTCTCCATTGAGAATCTTCTTAGCGAAGTCAAGCAGATCTTCACTTACTGACTGGTCAAGAACAACGTCCTTAAGTTCAGGAACTCCACCAAGTACGAAATCCTTGATGACATTCTCTAAAGTGTCCTGAGCTGATGGGCATCCTGCGCATGCTCCAGTCATCTTGATGTATGCAACGCCGTCTTCTACTTTTGACAAGATTGCGCCACCAAAATGTTCGCCAAGAACAGGGTCAACCTGCTCTTCTAATACTTTCTTAATTCTATCTTCCAATTGAAAATCACCTCTATTTGTTTTATCATATCTAGGCAAATTTATTATATGCTCATTTGGTTATATTTTCAAGGTTTTATACCCCTCAATTTTTATAAACTATGCAAAAAAGCAACTACTGAAACCCCTTCACTTTAGTGCATTAAACAGCTTAATCATCCAGCACTCTCGAAACAGCTTTATGCCAGCCATTCACGAGTGAATTGCGCTTATTTTCATCAAATTCAGGCACAAATTTACGATCAAGATGCCAATCATCCTTAATTTCATCCATAGATGACCAGAACCCCGTAGCAAGTCCTGCCATATATGCAGCACCCAAGGATGTTGTTTCTATGCATTCAGGCCTTTTTACCTGACACTGCAGGATTCCAGCCTGGAATGAAAGCAACAAATTATTCTCAGATGCACCACCATCAACCTTTAGTTCCTGTATAGGCTTGCCTAAATCATGCGCCATTGCATCAAGCAGGTCATATGTCTGATAAGCCATCGATTCCAGCGCAGCTCTTGCAATATGATATTTATTAGCTCCTCTGGTAAGCCCAACTATTGCCCCTCTGGCATAGGAATCCCAATACGGAGCACCCAGACCCGCAAAGGCCGGAACAAGGTATACCCCTGCGGTATCCGCTACCATTTCAGCGAGCTGTTCAACTTCAGGAGCACTATTTATAATGCCCAGCTGATCCCTTAACCACTGTATCGTTGCACCGGATGTAAACACGGACCCTTCAAGCGCATATGTTATTTTTTTATCAATGCCCCAGGCTATTGTTGAAAGCAGACCATTTGTCGAATCGACGATTTTATCTCCTGTATTAAGGAGAACAAACCCTCCAGTTCCAAATGTATTTTTAACCTCGCCTTCTTCGAAGCAAGCCTGGCCAAACAGGGCAGCCTGCTGATCGCCTGCAGCGCCTGCAATTCTAATAGGAATTCCGAATAAATCAGCTTCTGTTTCTCCATAAATGCAGCTGCATTCCTTTGGCTGAGGGAGCATGCATTCAGGAATATCAAGTCTATCTAATATTTCTTTATCCCATGTTAATGTTCTGATATTAAAGAGCATCGTTCTCGAAGCGTTGGAGTAATCAGTTACATGCACCCTGCCACCTGTTAAATTCCAAATTAACCAGGTTTCAACTGTACCAAAGAGTAACTCACCAGCCTTAGCTCTGGTTCTATCGGGGTCAACCCTGTCTAATATCCACTTCAGCTTTGTTCCGCTAAAATATGCGTCTATAATAAGTCCTGTTTTATATCTATAACTTTCGGTAAGACCTTCAGCCTTAAGCTCATCGCAAAATTCAGCAGTACGTCTGCATTGCCAAACAATTGCGTTATACACAGGCTTTCCAGTTGCTTTTTCCCAAACAATCGTAGTTTCTCTCTGGTTTGTTATGCCAATAGAATCAATTTGTTCAGGTGATATATTCCCAGATTCAAGAGCCTTTTTCGCCACGCTCAGCTGACTCTGCCAGATTTCTTCAGGATCGTGTTCAACCCAGCCTGCTTCAGGAAATATCTGAGTATACTCTCTCTGAGCCATATTTACGATTCTGCCGTCATGATCATAAATAATGCATCTGGAACTTGTAGTTCCCTGATCCAAGGCCATTATATATTTACTCTTCATAAGAACACCTCTTGCAGCCTTTGCACTAAGTTACTTGAGCTCAAATTCCGTCATCTTATTAAACAGCTGTCTTCTTGTAATTGACAGGATTTCAGAAACCTTATCCATATCATCAGGATACTGTCTCAGAAGTTCTTCGATATACGCCTTTTCGGCTTTCTTTCTGTAATCTCTAAGTGACTGAGTATAGTCAAATTCAAGCTTATCGATAACAGGTACCTTCTTACCTGTTGCAATTTCTGAAGGCAGATATTCTTCTATAATCTTGCCGCGATCAGAAAGAACCAGCAGTCTTTCGATTACATTCTTAAGCTCTCTGATGTTACCAGGGTAATCATAGTTTTCAAGGAGCGTACGTACGTTATCACTCATTTCAACATTCTCGATACCCAGTTCCTTGCTGTATTTATTGATGAAGTAATCGATAAAGAGTGGAATATCCTCTCTTCTTTCTCTCAGAGCCGGAAGCTCCAGTACGATAGTACTGATTCTGTAGAAGAGGTCGCCTCTAAAGAGATCATTATCGATATCTTCTTTAAGATTTCTATTTGTAGCAGTTATCAGTCTGAAGTCTACATCAATAGGAGTACTGCTGCCCACTCTGTAGATTTTCTTATTTTCGATGGCTTTCAGAAGCTTACCCTGAAGTCCGTATGATACACCACCGATTTCGTCCAGGAATAAAGTTCCGCCATTTGATGCTTCGAAGTGACCGATTCTCTTCTGACTTGCACCTGTAAATGAACCCTTCTCGTGACCGAAAAGTTCTGACTCCAGAATAGATTCTGAAATAGCCTGGCAGTTTACTTCCATAAAGTTTCCTGTATTTCTCAGACTCTTATTGTGAATATATGAAGCTATAACTTCCTTACCAGTTCCTGATTCACCCAGGATCAGTATTCCCGAATCACTTGCTGCAGCTCTTTCTGCCAACATAAGAACGCGCTGGTAATTTTCATTTCTGCTTTCCAGCATGTAATCTGTTGTGATTTTTTCGCTAAGAACCTGATTTTTCTTCTTTAAGTCTCTCAGTTCTTTTACTTTCTTGATTTCAACAAGCAATTCTTCCGGATCGGAACCCTTTGTTACATATGTAAAAGCCCCATTCTTCATTGCCTCTACTGCAGTTTCGACTTTTCCAAAAGCTGTAAGCAGGATTACTTCGACATCGTATTCTCTCTTCTTGATTTCAAGAAGCAGTTCGAAACCGTCCATTACAGGCATTCTCAGATCTGTAACAACCAGGTCGTAGTAGTTCGCTTCAAGCATTCTGATAGCTTCCACGCCATTGTTGCAAGTGTCAACAATATAGCCCTTGTCTGTGAATATCATTTTCAGAACGTCACAGTATGTCTGCTCATCATCAACTACAAGTATTTTCATTCCTTTCATTACCATAGTAACACCCCATTATTCTGTAACATTTATAGGCAGTACGATCTTAAATGTAGTGCCCTCTCCAAGTTTGCTTTCTACGCTTATAGTTCCGTTCATCTTCTCAATTTCGTTATAAACGATGTAAAGGCCAAGTCCCGTGCCTCCCGAGTCAATTTTTGTAGTAAAGAACGGATTGAATATTTCAGATAATGTTTCAGGATCAATTCCAGAGCCATTATCTGACACATCAACTCTAAATAAACCGTAGTTTTCATTGTCAGTTACGGCGATATTAATTTCTCCCTGAGGTTCCATAGCGTCAATCGCGTTGGAAATCAGGTTGATAAGAATCATATCAAACGATTCAACGACTAATGTTGCATTGAATTCATTTTCACACTCAACATTAACGTTTATATCTTTCTTTTTAAGCAAGCTTTCATTAAGTCTTATCATAGACAGTATATGTTCATGGACATTTACTGTATCTATTTTCATTGATGAAGCTCTTGAGAAGTCAAGCAGATTTTCAATGATGGCACCAGAAGTTTCAACAGCCTGCTCTATTCGCTCAATGGCTGTTGCCTGTACATTCTCGTCCTTCATTGTTTTCAGAACGTAACAATAATTACGAATAATACCCAGCGGATTTCTGATTTCATGTGCTACACCAGATGCAAGCTGGCCAACAGCGATCATCTTGTTATCCTGAATCATCTGTTTTTCTGCCATCTTTTCTTTAGTAACATCTGAACACATGAAAAGCAATTTTTGAATTTCACCAGAGCTGCCTTCTACCGGGAAAACCTCTATAAGGAACACTCTCCTGTTAAAGTTTACTTCGAAACCTTCTAATACTTTACCCTGACTTGCAGCCTCCAGCATTTCCTGCATCTTAACATGTGTTTCATCATTAAGATGAATCACATCCACAATATTCTTATTTGCAGGATTTATATTAAGGTATTCGTAAAAAGCCTTATTAACATCAATTATAACACCATCGCGAGTCAATTCAGCAAGAAAATAACTTATACCATTAAAAGTTGTTTGAAGTTCTTTTCTGCTGGCGATGAGTTTTGACATTCTGTTTTCAAGTTCAACATAAAGATTTTTGTTAGCTGCATAATAAAGCAGGAACGCAATAATTACTGATAAAATAACGATAATAAAAATAATATATACATTTAAGTATTTCGTTCTTTCAAATATCGGCGCGTTTCCATTCGCCCATTTTACGCTCTTTTCATAGGAAAGAGCATGTCTGTCAATAGAATTAACGCATAAATTAGTTATGTTATAAAACGGTACTTCCTCTCCATAGAACACAAAACTTACGTTTAGCTTATAGAGGATTCTATCCTTGTAAACAAATTCATTATTCCCATCAAGATAATAAAGAATCGCTTCCTTATCACCCACAATATAATCTACATTTGAATTGTTCTTTAGTGCATACTCAACCGCAAACTTGTTTGATTTTACAACCTTCTTATCAAAAACATATGAATCGTAAGCCAACTGATTCATTTTATCGCTATTAATGCGGTCTTCAACAACAACGCCCTTACCTTTATCCTGTTTAGACAAACCTTCTCTGACATACATAACACCTTCAAGCTGCATTATCGGCATTGTATATTTTTTGTCAACTTCATCTTTTCTCAATTTATCTGTTACAGGTTGCAGTACACAGTCGCAAGTTTCCTTTTCATTATAATCCGTAACAATCTGCGCCTTGACATCAGCTACATCAAACACCGCGTTCACATAATCGTTAATGTAACCCTCTTCACCTTGACCTGTCAGATACTGAATAGAAGGATCAACATATACTTTTATTGTGTCATGAGTTTTAAGGAACTCATTTTCTTCAACACCAAATTCAGGAGTAGAAATCTTATTTGAACTTACATCCAAATTATGCTCCGAAGCATTGTATGATACCAAAAGCAGGAAAAGTACTGCCACTAGAGGCAATAAGATATGTTTCAAACACTTCATTATATTCATTTATATTACCTCCTTCCCGCCAGTACCTTTGACTCTGGAATATTTTTTACCAAAGATTCTATATTCGATTGCACTTTCACCAAGTTGACTTCGTATTGTTCTTGTCGATATATACATTACACAACCGATTATCGCCCAGGATATCACAACAATAAGGCCGCCATATTTTCCTAAACTTATATATGAATTAATTACAAAGAGCAATATGTATATCAGTATCAACACAAAGGTTACAATCGCCAAAGCCTTACCCTTGCTCACAGTATATGGCCTTTGCAAATCAGGTTCGTTATTTTTTAGTTTAATATATGTAACCGATATCATCAGATACGCTATCATTGCACAGAGCGAGCTGGTATCCACCAGCCAGTAAAGAGCATTTCTTCCAAGGAACGGAACTGCCATACATACGATGCCTACAAGTATAGTAGCCGCGAAAGGAGTTTCGTTTCGTTTTGACTTAACAGCGAATATTCTAGGGAGCATACCGGCATTAGCCATCGACATTATCAGCCTTGTTACACCCATAAAGAACCCGTTCCAAGTTGTCATTATTCCTAAAATGCCGCCAAGAACAACGATTACACCGAAAGTTTTGCTCTCAAACACATGATTTGCAACGTCAGCTACAGGTAATATTCCAGATTCTCTAATTTCAACAGGAGCTCCTATGGCCACACCTATAATAAGGACGCAGTACCATGCAATCGATAAAACAACGCTTACCACTATCATATGACCTATATCTTTAGGTTCAATATTCATTTCCTCTGCAGACTGAGGTATTACGTCAAAACCGATAAGCATTGCTGGAACAAGCATCAGAACGAAGAAAAATCCTTTAACATCGGTAACCATTGGACCGATATTTTCTAAACTTCCAAATGAAATTCCGCCAAAAAAAAGAATCAAAACAACGACAAATACAGCAGCCGATGCCATTACCTGAAACAGCATTGACAGCCTTCTTCCAAACAGATTGTGAGCCATTGTTATAAACGCTCCCAAACTACCTACCAGGGCCCAGCTAAGATGTACTTCATATCCTGCAATCTCCCAAAGCGGAACATATTTGGGAATTGCAAACACATAATCTATTGCCGAAGCCAAAGCGATTCCTTCCCATGCTGCTACACCGAAATATGCCAGCATGAAAAACCATCCCGTTGCGAACGCGAATTTTGATCCGAAAGCTCTATAAGAAAAAATAAATCCGCCACCTGTTAGTGGCAAAGCAGAAGTAAGTTCACTTATCAGAAATCCGACAGATAAGGAGACCAAGCCACCAACCAGAAATGCAATTATAGCACCAAGCATTCCCGCATTATTGACCCAAGATACACCGAGTATTATCCAGCTCCATCCAACTATCGTACCGAATCCAATCGAGATTACATCTGTACGCCCGAGGGCCCTGGTTATTGCGCTTCTGTTGTCTTCCATTAATTATAAGGTCCCTTTCTTTAAATAAAAAAAATTAAGGAGTAATGTTAAACATTACTCCTTAATTATAGCTTCCTTAATTGACTTTTCCAATAATAAAGTCTAATTAGAATCTCTTATATTCGTCACCGAACATCAGGTATTCTACTTCTTCCTTAGTAGCCTTACCGTTAGCTGATGCCTTGTTAGCGATGAACAGGATGATACCAAGAATAGTCCAACCGCCTACGAGACCCCATTCAACACCTGTGAGTGGAGCTGGTGAACCGAGTGGCAGATACAGCCATAAGAAGAACAGAGCAACCAGTACAGCAACTACGCCAACGAGTCCGCCAGCAGGAGTTCTGAATGGTCTTTCGAGTTCTGGTTCTTTCTTTCTCAGGATTGTGAATGACAGTGATACCATGAAGTAAGCAACTACTGTACCGAATGCAGCAGCGTCTACGAACCATACCAGAGCACTCTTACCGAGCAGTGGTGAAAGCATAGTCAGAATGCCAACGAGCAGTACTGCAACTGTTGGTGAACCATACTTTTCGTGAACCTTACCGAATATTGGTGGCAGCATCTTAGCTCTACCCATTGAGAACAGAACTCTTGATGAACCTACAACGAATCCATTCCATGATGAAAGGATACCGCACATAGCAGCCAGGATCATTACCTTACCCCAAACTGGGCTTCCGAGTACTGCTGCGAAGCAGTTAGCAACTGGAACTGCATCTGGGTCTTCGTTGAATGCGATAACCTGATCGCCACTTACTGACATTGCTACGCCGATGATCATAAGGATGTACCATGCAGCAGCCATGCAGATTGAGATGATCATAACCTTACCGATCTTTCCGAGAGGAATTGCCATTTCTTCAGCAGCCTGTGGGATTACGTCGAAACCTACGAACATTGCTGGTACAGCCAGGATTACAGTTACGAGACCCTTAGTGCCAGTGAACATTCCGATCATTTCGCCTGCAGGAACACCTGTACCTACAGCTACGCAGAAGAATGCGATACCACCGATTGCCATCAGTACAGTTGCAAATGTCTGGAAGATTGCAGCTGACTTAGCGCCCATGTAGTTAACGATTGTCATTACGATAGCGCCGACAACACCGATCAGAAGGAAGATGCCAGTTACCTGTGAGCCCTGGAATTCATAAAGTACTCCGAGCTGTGGCAGCTTGCCGCCGAATAAGAAGTTAATAGCGTTTGAAAGTGCTGGACCTTCCCAACATGCTACGCCCAGGTAAGCCAGTGTGATGAACCAACCTGTGAACCATGAAGCGTTGTAACCCATAGCTCTGTATGAGAATACGAGTTCGCCGCCTGACAGTGGAAGCATTGGTGTAAGTTCTGCATAAGTCAGACCTACGAATATAGCCATTACTCCACCGAGTAAGAATGCGATAACAGCTCCGCCGATACCGCCGTTTGCAACCCATGAACCAGCCAGCATAATCCAGCCCCAGCCGATCATAGTACCGAATGCGAGTGCGAGGACGTCTTTCATATTAAGACTTTTCTCTAACTCCTGTCTACCTTCCATAGATAACACCTCCATAAAAGTTATAATGAAATATGATAGCTTATACATCCTTTATAAATGCACATACCGTGCCAATTGACAAAAAAATATCAAAATTGTCTATTTTCAACGCATTTCCGCTTCAGTATTTTCTGAACATTCTTTAAGATAAAGAAAAAAGCGGAAATTAATTTCCACTTTTTTACGAAATTTCCTTCAGTTTTGCAATTAATTACACAAATTCTGCCATAACCTGATTAGAAACATCCATTCCTTCATCGGTTAATCTGAGATTTCCATTTTCAAAAACAAGTAATCCTCTATATTTCTCAATCATTGCCGGATCATACACATCAAAGAAATCATATTCGAAAGTCTTTTCAAAATCATCGATATTAAAACCTTCTGACTTCCTAAGACCAGTGAAAGCATACACACCCATTTCGTCTCTAAGTGTGTAATCTTCAACATTCGCTTCACCTACAGGCACTTCGTTATGCTTGATACTTTCGAGGTACATCTTCATTTTATCGAAGTTTTTAAATCTCTTTCCGTCTATGAACGAGCTTGCTCCAGGACCAATGCCAAGATATTCCTTATAGGACCAGTACTTAAGGTTATGCTTGCTTTCATACCCTGGTATAGCTACATTTGATATCTCGTACCTATTATATCCGGCATTATTTAACATCCAGATAGCTTCGTGATACATTTCACGATCTTTTTCATCTGATGTTTCCTGAAGAATCTTATCTTCATATATCATCTGATAGAACTTAGTGCCCTCTTCTACTGTCAGGCTGTATAAAGAAATGTGCTGCGGTCTTAAGAAAATGCACTGTCTTACAGTATCCTTCCACATTTTCATAGTCTGACCAGGGATCGCAAACATCAAATCAACACTGATATTCTCAAATCCAGCTTTTTTAGCCATTCTAACAGCAGTAAGTGCATCATTTTTATCATGTATTCTGCCAAGAAGTCTAAGAACAGAATTATCAAAAGACTGTACGCCTATACTTATTCTGTTAATACCCGACTCCCTATATGTTCTAAATTTCTCATCTGATACTGTGGCCGGGTTAACTTCAATTGTAATTTCGGCATTTTCATCAATGGCGAAATTATCGTAAAGAGCCCTCATTATTCGGTTCATATCCTTAGCCGGAATAAGCGAAGGTGTTCCCCCTCCAATATAAATTGAATCCACAACTCTATATGGCCATCTGCCGCCCCAAAGATTGATTTCTCTAATAAGCGCATTGGCATATTCTGTCATGATTTTTTCTTTAGAACATTCAAATGATAAAAAATCGCAGTATCTGCACTTCCTCACGCAAAATGGTACATGAAGATATAACCCGAGATTACTTGTTATCGTCATACTTGAGAACCGCAGTGAATGCTTCCTGTGGCACTTCTACAGTACCGAACTGGCGCATTCTCTTTTTTCCTTCCTTTTGTTTTTCAAGAAGTTTCTTCTTTCTAGAAATATCACCACCATAGCACTTGGCTATAACATCTTTTCTGTATGCTCTGACCGTCTCTCTAGCTATAATTTTCTGGCCAATGGAAGCCTGGATAGGAACCTCAAACTGATGCATAGGAATAACTTCCTTCAGTTTGCTGCACACGAATCTGCCTCTAGTGTATGCCTTTGATTCATGTACGATCATACTGAACGCATCCACCATATCCTTGTTAAGCAGTATATCAAGCTTAACTACCTTAGAAGGTTCATATCTTGTAAACTCATAATCCAATGATCCATATCCTCTTGTCTTGGATTTAAGAGCATCAAAGAAGTCATAAATTACTTCATTCAGAGGCATGTCATAATGGAGATTAACTCTGTTTTCAGTTATATATTCCATATGCTGCATTGTGCCACGTCTGTCCTGGCAAATTTCCATTATGTTTCCAACATATTCCTTAGGAACCATAATGTCAGCCTTTACCATAGGTTCTTCAATATGGTCGATTTCTGATGGATCCGGCAGGTTTGACGGATTCTGAACCATCTCGATACTGCCATCAGTCTTTACAACCTTATAAATTACACTCGGTGAAGTTGTGATTACACCAAGGTCAAATTCACGTTCCAAACGTTCAACGATGATTTCCATATGCAAAAGCCCCAAGAAACCGCATCTAAAACCAAATCCGAGAGCAGTTGATGTTTCAGGCTCGAACTGGAATGCAGCGTCATTTACCTGGAGTTTTTCCAGAGCATCTTTAACGTTTTCGTACTTTTCGCCTTCAGCCGGATAAATACCACAGTATACCATTGGCTGAACTTTCTTATATCCTGGCAGAGCCTCTTCTGTAGGATCATTAGCTAAAGTAACTGTATCACCAACACGTGCATCAGCAACACGCTTAATGCTCGCACAGATATATCCTACTTCACCAGCTCTTAATGACTTACGTGAAACAGGGCCAGGTGAATATGTACCAACTTCTGTTACTTCATATTTCTTGCCAGTGTTCATGAGTTTGATCATGTCACCAGCCTTAACTTCTCCATCAAATACACGAGCATAGATAACAACGCCCTTATAATTATCATAGTATGAGTCAAAAATCAGTGCCTTGAGTTTGCCGTTTTCATCACCTTCTGGTGGTGGAATAACTTCAACGATCTTTTCGAGAAGCTCTTCAATTCCTATCCCTTCCTTAGCAGATACTAAAGGAGCATCCTCAGCTTCAACGCCGATTACATCTTCAATTTCCTGTTTGATTTCTTCAGGTCTGGCACTTGGCAGGTCAATCTTATTAAGAACAGGCATGATCTCAAGATCTTCGTCCATAGCCAGATAAACATTGGCTAAAGTCTGCGCCTCAACACCCTGCGTAGCGTCAACAACAAGAATAGTACCTTCGCAGGCAGCCAGTGATCTTGACACTTCATATGTAAAGTCTACATGTCCCGGTGTATCGATAAGGTTAAATACGTATTCATTTCCATCCTTTGACTTAAACACAAGTCTGGTCGTCTGGAGTTTGATAGTAATGCCTCTCTCTCTTTCCAGATCCATGTTATCCAGAAACTGTTCGCGCATATCGCGCTCACTAACAAGTCCTGTCTTTTCAATGATTCTGTCCGCTAATGTTGACTTACCGTGGTCAATATGTGCTATTATGCTAAAATTTCTAATATATTTCTTATAATCCATTTTTTTATTATTTACTGCTTCTTTCTTTAATATGCTTTTTTATACACTCAAAAGTTTCTTCACTGAGATAATGTTCGATTCTACACGCATCCTCGCGTGCTGTTTCTTCACTAACACCAAGCGCAATGAAAACTTCAGAAAGTACTCCATGTCTTTCATAAATCATCTCTGCAATTTCAAGTCCAGCTTCAGTAAGCGAAATAAAGCCTTCTGAATTTCTGGATATATATCCGTTAGTTTCAAGCTGCTTCATTGCAACACTAACGCTAGGTTTAGAAAATCCCAGATAATTAACTATATCAATCGAACGAACCGATCCCTTATCGTTTTTAATAATCAGGATAGTTTCAAGATAATTTTCGGCTGATTCCAAAATCTTCATTATTATGTCCTATACCCTTACTTATTGTGCATCTTAACTGCAATATCCAGTGCAAGTTCCATCATTTCAGTGAACTTTTCCTGTCTTTCTTCTGTAGTAGCCTTTTCACCTGTAACAAAATGGTCACTGATAGTCATCATAGCCAGTGCATTTACATGGTTATATGCCGCATTCATATAAAGTGCTGCCGCCTCCATCTCAACAGCCATAACACCCATTGACTTCCAGCGCTTCCACCAGTCTTCCTTAAGTTCATAGAAAACATCGCATGAAACAATGTTCCCAGCTTTGAAAGTATGTCCTGTTGTTTCAGATGCATCTCTAAGTGTTGACAGGAGTTCATAACTAGCACATGGAGCATAGTTTCCAGGGACGTCAAACGCGTGAATATAGTTTGAATCAGTTGATGCTGCAACACCTACAACGATGTCACCGATCTTGATATCTTCATGGAATGAACCTGCTGTTCCGATTCTGATCAGATTCTTTACTCCATATTCAGTCATGAGTTCCCATGAATAAATACCCATTGACGGCATACCCATTCCTGTACCCTGAACTGATACGGGAACGCCTTTATATGTGCCTGTGTAACCCAGCATATTTCTAATATCTGTATAACATACAGGGTTATCAAGATATGTTTCAGCTATGAATTTAGCTCTAAGAGGATCTCCCGGTAATAATACTGTTTCTGCGATATCTCCTCTGTTTGCTGCATTAATATGTGTACTCATAGTTATTCTCCTATCAAATTATAAATATACATGGTAAGTATATCACAAAAAACTGCAATAGAAAACCACTCCGCTGAGACAATCCGGAGTGGTTATTTTCTCATGATGTGTAGTTCACATCGCGCATTTAACTTATGCGCCGGTGGGGACGGGTGAGAATTAAGCGTTAGCCTTGTTGAATCTCTTTGTTAATCTTGAAACCTTTCTTGAAGCAGTCTTCTTATGAAGAGTTCCCTTAGCAGCTGCCTGCATGAGCTTCTTTTCAGCCAGAGCCAGCTTTTCCTTAGCTGCTGCCATATCGCCAGCTTCGATAGCTGCATCATAAGCCTTCAGTACTGCCTTAAGATGACTCTTAATTCTTCTGTTTCTAGCAGTCTTCTTGTCGATAACACGGATTCTTTTCTTTGCGGATTTAATATTAGCCATTAAATTTACCCCACTTTCATAATTTCTTAGCTTGTCGCATCCTTATTGAGCGACACAAATTCGCAGTAGATAGTATATATCAACTATCGCTATTTTTCAATGTTTTTTATAATTTGATTATTATTTCTGTTCCTTTAATTTTACCGAGTGCTCTAGAATTGACAAGCTCCCTTATTCTACGTCTGGCAGTGGACTGTATCCATTCGTAATTTCTCACTTCTTCGCTCCAAATTCCTATATTCTTCAGGAACTTATCAGTAAGTGCATCCTCTGTGTGAGGTTTTACTACGATTTTCTTGATCTGCCTATAAAGTTCTTCGTGCTTATCGATGTTAGCCTCGATAGCATCATGAATTTCCTGTCCTTCAATAATCCCGTAATGCGATGCAGCAAATATGCAATCATCAATGGACTTAAGCCTTTTCATGCTCTTTATGGAAATATCCGTATCCTTCATATAAGGAAGTTTAGCATCCTTAAGAAGATCTTCAGTCATTATGGCATCGCCAATAAAAGCCACTTTATCTGGAGTGATGACTACCATATGACCATCGCAGTGTCCAGGAGTGTATAAAGTATCAAATTTATGTCCATCGATCACGACACTCCCATCATCTTCGACCCCTGTGATATCGCATCCAACCAGTTCTTCCCAGTATTCACCTCGCTCAGTACTATTATCAGATGCAAAAGCTTCGCATCCGTACTTCGATACGATTTCCACAGTATTGGCTATGTGGTCAATGTGGAGATGCGTGTGAATTATAGCAGCAACGCTTAATCTTTCCCTATTCAGCCACTGCATAAATTCATCAGACGGATATCTGCCGGAATCGATCATTACTATTCTGCTGCCACCAAGCATGTAAATACCTGTGCACGTACCATGTATATCAGTTATATATGTGTTTCCTCTTACTTTTTCTATCATAAAAGCTATTATAGTCCGATTAAATAGTTATGTCATCCTTTAGCTTCTCGAAAGTTTTATCTCCTATCCCACTAACATTCTTTAGATCCTCGATTTTAGAAAATCTGCCGTTTTGATTTCTATAATCGATGATTTTCTGTGCAGTTGACGGGCCTACTCCTGTTAGAGTCTCTAGCTGCGATGAATCTGCGGAATTAATGTTGACTTTACCGCTGAATTCCTCTGCTGAAGTGCTTACTACATTTCCTTCATCGTCTGTCATAAGTTCGGGAATAAAAATCTTCTGCCCGTCCTCTACGAATTCAGCTCTGTTAATACTAGTCATATCAGCATTATCCGTAATGCCACCAGCCGCTTCGATAGCATTCTCCACCCTGCTTCCAGCTGGAAGTCTGGCTAACATAGGATTGTTCACAGCCCCGCCTATATCAACATATATTTCGCCGGCGTTTTCTTCACTTACACTTTCACTCGCTATAACTTCTCCCCCCTCCTCGTAGGCTAGCTCCGCTCCGCGGCTTTCCTGCTGGAATGCAAAAACTGCAAACGCCACAATAACAAGCACTCCGATAGCCAGAGCTTTCTTAAACTTATCGTTTCTCATTATCAATTCTCTTATCCTATTCATTTGTACCCCTCCTTTATGGAAACATTTTACAATATTTTCCATTTAAATGCATACATTTTTTTCCAAGAAATCTGCTATAATTACAGTATTAAAAGAAAGGAGGGATCGATCATGAGATTTGATCTTCACTGTCATACCAAAGAAGGGTCTTTTGACTCTAAGATCCCTATCACAGAATATGCAACCAAATACATGATGCTGGGATATGACGGCTTCATGATAACAGACCATAATAGTTACAAAGGCTGCAAGGCCTGGGACGAAATAAGCAATCGCCCGGAATACAATAATATAACCGTACTTAAAGGAATAGAATACGACACTAAGGATGCAGGTCATGTCCTGGTAATTTTGCCCGATGGCATGTACCCTTCCCTTCTTCAGATAAGGGGCATGCGTTGTAAGAAACTGGCTCACCTTGTTCATTTCTTCGGCGGAATACTTGGCCCGGCTCATCCATTCGGCATCCCATCCTCATCAACCATGGGATTTAAGCTTATGTCCGAGAAGCTTCTTTCTTATATGGACTTTGTTGAAGTATTTAATACTTGCGAGAAACCACTTTCCAATGAGCTTGCTATGGAGCTTGCAGATAAATATAATCTTCCAGGCTTCGCCGGAACCGATGCACATGACAGTCAGTACATAGGTATGGCCTATACAGATATAGCTGCTGATATCCACTGTAACAACGACCTCATCGCTGCCATTCACAATGAAGTTACAATAACTGCAGGCGGTGTAGAGAGAGAAGAAACTCTTAAGGGTAAGGCTAAAGACCACTGGATAAGTCAGATAGGATACACTATCTATAACCGAGGAATTGCTAAACTCAGTATGCCGGCACGTAAACTAGCACACAAGAACCTGTTTAAGGAGTATAATCTTGACTCAGATTATTTAGATAAGTATTAAAAAATTGCCGTAGCATTAGCTAAGGCAATTTTTTTATTTTACATTTAATGCAGCCTTTATGAATTCTCTGAATAAAGGATGTGCCTTATTCGGTCTGCTCTTGAATTCAGGATGATACTGAACACCAATGTGGAATTCTCTTTCAGGAAGCTCAACCGCTTCAACAAGTCTTTCATCTGGAGATGTTCCTGCGATGCTAAGCCCTGCTTTTATGAACTCTTCACGGTAATCATTATTGAATTCATATCTATGTCTATGTCTTTCTGAGATGCTTTCACTTCCATAGACCCTGTTCAGATTGGAGCCTGCTTTTACCTTACAAGGATATGCTCCCAGTCTCATTGTTCCGCCCTTAGGCATATCACCATTCTGATCTGGCATAAAGTCGATAACATTAAATTCGCAGTCAGGAGCGAACTCTGTTGAGTTGGCATTAGCATAGCCCAGAACATTTCTGGCATATTCTATTGTCATGATCTGCATTCCCAGACAGATGCCGAAGTATGGGATATTGTTTTCTCTGGCATACTTTGCCGCACAGATTTTGCCTTCTATACCTCTGTCGCCGAAACCACCAGGTACCAGGATTCCGGAAACATCACCCAGGATATCAGCAGCAGTATCATCTGTAATATCTTCTGCTTCTATCCATTTAATATCAACATAGCTTCCATTTTCATATCCGCCATGCTTGAGCGCTTCTGCAACTGAAAGATAGGCGTCATGAAGTTTGATGTATTTGCCAACAAGTGCGATTTTAACAGTCTTTTCTCTGTTATTTATCTTATCGATAAGATTTGTCCATTCGCTTATTTCGCAAGGTCCGGCATTTACACCCATCTCTCTGCAAACGATCCATGAGAAGTTTGACTGTTCCAGCATAAGTGGCGCTTCATAAAGATTTGGCAGCGTAATGTTCTGGATCACGCAGTCTCTCTTTACATTACAGAACATTGATATCTTATCGAAGATGTCCTCATCAATATCTTCATCAGCTCTTAATACTATAATGTCAGGGCTGATTCCCATGTTCTGAAGTTCTCTTACTGAATGCTGTGTAGGCTTTGATTTATGTTCGCCTGAACTCTTGATGTAAGGAACGAGTGTTACATGAATGAATACGCAGTTTTCTTTTCCCTGTTCTATTGAAATCTGTCTGATAGCTTCAAGGAAAGGCTGACTCTCGATATCACCTACAGTACCACCGATTTCAGTAATAATGACATCGGCATTTCCGCTCTTACCTACGTTATAGATGAATTCCTTGATTTCATTTGTGATGTGCGGAATAACCTGAACAGTATTTCCCAGGTATTCTCCTTTTCTTTCTTTATTTAACACATTCCAGTAAACCTTACCTGTTGTAAGATTCGAAAATCTGTTAAGGTCTTCATCGATGAATCTTTCATAGTGGCCAAGGTCCAGATCCGCTTCAGCACCATCGTCTGTTACGTACACTTCACCATGCTGATAAGGACTCATTGTACCAGGGTCGATATTGATATATGGATCCAGCTTCTGAGCTGCTACCTTGAGTCCTCTAGCTTTTAAGAGTCTGCCAAGTGATGCTGCAGTTATTCCCTTACCGAGGCCTGAAACAACTCCGCCTGTTACAAATACATACTTTTTTCCCATTTTCTCCTCCTGTTTTAAGCATCTATAGTTGCGACACTGATAGTCAGTTCTTCTAAAACGTCCAGAAGTATTCTTACAGTATCAAGCGAAGTAAACATTGTAACATTATTTTCTGTAGCACACTGTCTAATCGCAACGCCATCGCCATAATGTACCCCTGATAAAATGGCTCTTGTGTTGATTACATAGCTTACATAACCTTCTTTTATTACATCAAGAACTTCTCTGCTGCCTTCACTCATCTTCCTGCGGATCTTTGTCCTAATGCCCCTTTCCTTTAGGAATTCTGCTGTAACTGTTGTGGCTTCAATGTTAAAGCCCAGTTCATAGAATCTTCTGATGAGTGGAAGAGCTTCCTCTTTATCTTCATCTGCTAATGTTACAAGCACAGTTCCGTAATTCTGAAGATTTATGCCGGATGCGATAAGTGCCTTATATACTGCACGATGAAGTTTAACATCATATCCTATCGCTTCACCTGTTGATTTCATTTCAGGTGACAGATATGAATCCATGCCTTTAAGCTTCGAGAATGAGAATGCAGGAGCCTTAACATACCACTGCTTCTTCTCTTCAGGATATATAGTGAATACGCCCTGTTCCTTCAGGCTCTTTCCCAGAATTACTTCTGTAGCAATGTCTGCAAGCTGATAGCCTGTAGCCTTTGAAAGAAACGGAACGGTTCTCGATGATCTAGGATTTAATTCGATGATGAAGACATTGTCATCATCATCAACGATAAACTGGATGTTAAAAAGTCCGATAATGCCAACTCCAAGTCCCAGCTTTTTAGCATACGTCAGGATAGTTCCCTTGACCTTGTCCGAAATGCTGAACGGAGGGTAGATGCTGATGGAGTCTCCTGAATGTACACCGGTTCTTTCAACCAGTTCCATAATTCCCGGAACGAACACATCGTTTCCATCGCATACTGCATCGATTTCAACTTCCCTTCCTCTTATGTACTTATCTACAAGTACTGGTTTATCTTCATCTATTTCAACTGCTGTCCTCAGGTATTCTCTAAGGTCAGCTTCTTTTGATACAATTTGCATTGCTCTGCCGCCCAGTACGAAGCTTGGACGAACCAGAACCGGATAACCGATTTCCTCTGCTGCCTCAATACCCTCTTCTATACTTGTTACTGCTCTTCCCTTTGGCTGTGGAATCCCCAGTGATACAAGCACCTTTTCAAAGGCATCTCTGTTTTCAGCACGCTCGATGGCATCACAATCTGTTCCTATTATTGTTACGCCGTATTCACGAAGTGGCTGGGCCAGATTTACTGCAGTCTGTCCGCCAAGAGTTGCTATAACCCCCTTTGGCTTTTCAAGCTCAATAACATTCATTACATCTTCAACGCAAAGAGGCTCAAAGTAGAGCTTATCTGAAGTTGTATAATCAGTTGAAACGGTTTCCGGATTATTATTTATTATAATCGCCTGATAACCAGAAGCCTGAATAGTCTTTACCGCGTGCACTGTGGAATAATCGAATTCAACGCCTTGTCCAATTCTTATTGGACCTGAGCCAAGTACAATGATTTTCTCTTTCTCATCTACCAGTGACTCATTTTCCCCTTCATATGTAGAGTAGAAATAAGGTATGTAGCTTTCGAATTCAGAAGCGCAGCTGTCTATCATCTTATAGCAAGGAAAGATTCCGTGTTCTTTTCTAATATTAAAGATTTCGTGTGCTGTGTTATCCCAATATTTCCCGATTATTTCATCTGCAAAACCCATAACCTTCGCAGATTTCAATACTTCGATATCTCCCTTACCTTCTGCAAGACGCGCCTCCATATCAACTATGCGCTTAAACACATTCACAAACAGCATGTCTATGCCTGTCTTTTCGCTTATTTCTTTCTCAGAGACCCCATTTCTCATGAGCTGCGCAATAGCATAAATTCTGTCGTCGCTTCCCTCATAGATGTATTCCATCATTTCGTCATTTGACATACAATCGAATTTTTCGTGGTACAGATGCACCACTCCAGTTTCAAGGGATCTGATTCCTTTTAACAGGCTTTCTTCCATTGTTCTGCCAACACTCATGACTTCGCCTGTTGCCTTCATCTGTGTTCCCAGACTGTTGTTTGCATCAGCGAATTTATCAAAAGGAAATCTAGGCAGCTTAGTTACTACGTAGTCAAGTGCAGGTTCAAAACATGCCAGTGTGTTTGCCAAAGCGATCTCGTCAAGTCTATATCCCACACCTATCTTTGCCGATACTCTAGCGATCGGATATCCGCTGGCCTTTGAAGCCAGAGCTGATGACCTTGATACTCTAGGATTCACCTCGATCAAATAATAATCAAATGATACAGGATCCAGTGCAAACTGAACATTACAGCCACCTTCGATCTTAAGCGCTCTTATAATTTTGAGAGCACTATCTCTGAGCATATGATACTCACGATTTGTAAGAGTCTGTGATGGGCAAACAACAATGGAATCACCGGTATGTATTCCTACTGGATCTATGTTCTCCATGTTGCAGATGGTAATTGCTGTATCATACTTATCACGCATTACCTCATATTCTATCTCTTTATATCCACGCACCGATTTTTCTATTAAAGCCTGGTTAACAGGCGATAATTCCAGCGCATTTTTTAGTATATCCGTAAGTTCGCTTTCATTATTAGCGAACCCTCCACCTGTGCCTCCAAGTGTAAAAGCCGGACGAATAACTACAGGGTATCCTATATCGCTTGCAGCCTTTGCACCTTCTTCCATTGATTCAGCAATCATTGAAGGAAGAATAGGTTCTCCTATGCTTTGGCAAAGTTCCTTGAATAATTCTCTATCTTCTGCTTTGGCAATACTTTCAAAATCTGTTCCCAGAAGCTCAACATTACATTCTATGAGAACTCCTTTTTGTGCCAGCAGCATTGCCAGATTCAGTCCTGTCTGACCGCCTATCCCAGGCAGTATGGCATCAGGACGTTCTTTTCTTATTATTTTTGCCACATATTCCAGATTCAAAGGTTCCATGTAAACCTTGTCGGCAATCGATGTGTCTGTCATTATTGTTGCCGGATTCGAATTACATAAGATTACTTCGTATCCTTCTTCCTTAAGCGCCAGACATGCCTGAGTTCCTGCATAATCAAATTCTGCGGCCTGACCGATCACGATTGGACCAGATCCTATAACCAGTATTTTTTTTATGTCCTCTCTCTTAGGCATTAAGTGCTCCTCCTTTCATCACATTAACGAATTTTTCGAACAGGTATCTGCTGTCCTGTGGTCCCGGGCAGCTTTCTGGATGATACTGGATGCTGAAGGCTCTGTCAGAAACGCACTGCATACCTTCAACCGTTCTATCCAGAAGGTTTATATGCGTTATCTCAAGACCTGTTCCCTCAAGACTTTTCTCATCTACTGCATATGAATGATTCTGTGATGTGATTTCAATTTTATCTGTAAGCAGATTTTTGACAGGATGGTTACCTCCTCTATGTCCAAATTTCAGCTTATATGTTTTTGCTCCGTATGACAGAGCCATGATCTGATGACCCAGACATATTCCGAAAATAGGATAAACGCCATGCAGATTTCTCATAAGCTCTATTGTTGGTACTGCATCCTCAGGATTACCTGGACCGTTTGAGAAAAATACTCCATCCGGCTCATATTTCTTCACGGTTTCGAAATCTGTATCCCAAGGAAGGACTGTTACGCGGCATCCCACCTCATTAAGCATTCTGACTATATTAAGCTTAATACCGCAATCTATAGCTACAACGTGAAGCGTATTTTCATCTACGTTTTCAGGATCAGAAGCCCATGCCTTATCAGTACTTACTCTCTTTACCTGATCTTTTTCGTAATCCCAATCAGCAAGAATTTTCTTACCCTCTTCACTTGTTACATTCTCATTTGTAATGAGTACCTTGCAGCTTCCGTTTCCTCTTATGCGTCTTGTAAGCTCTCTTGTATCAACGCCATATACACCTGCAATATCATTTTCTTCCATAAACTCCGATAAAGTTTTAGAAGTTCTGAAATTTGATGGCTTATCAGCATATTCTCTAGCGATAAGAGCACCTATGGACGGCTTTCCCGTTTCCATATCATCCTCATTTATTCCATAATTACCTATTATAGGATATGTCATCACTACTGCCTGATCTGTATATGAAGGGTCAGTTATGATTTCCTGATATCCTACTACCGAGGTGTTAAACACAAGTTCAAGTTTTTTATCTTTGGCGCTGCCAAATCCCTTTCCTAGATATTCGGTACCGTCTTCAAGAATTATCTTTCTGGTTTCCATTTCCATTTCATCTCCCCACGCCACATTTATATATCAATTTCACCACTAAACACTTCTACTGCAGGTCCTGTCATTGTGCAGTGACCGTTCTTAGCGTTATATTTTATTCTAAGGTTTCCACCCTTCAAATGAACTAGAACTTCAGAATCCAGTTTACCAGCCAGATTTCCTGCCGCTACCGCCGCTGAAGAACCGGTTCCGCACGCCAGTGTTTCACCACTGCCTCTCTCCCATACGCGAAGCTGTATTTCACCTCTGTTTATCACTTTAATGAATTCAGAATTCACAAACTCTGGGAAACGTTTGTGTTTTTCAAACCTTTCGCCAATGCTTTCGAGAGGTATGTTTTCAAGCTCCCCGTCACACATTTCATCCAATTTGTAATTATCATCAAGAAAATACACTGCATGTGGATTTCCTATATCCATTCCTATGAATTTAAGATCAAGACCAGCCACTTCGATATCTTCTGGAAGTTCAGAAGCAAGTACTGCCTTTCCCATATCAACAGTTACAGAATCCACAAGCCCGTTTTCTCTATGCAGGTCAACAATTATCAGTCTAGTCTTTGTCTGTATAACCGCTGATTTTCTATCATCCGGAATGATTCCATGATCGCTTATGTATTTAGCCAGACAGCGTATTCCATTGCCGCACATCTCGCCTTCGGAACCATCCAGATTGTACATTCTCATTCTGGCATCAGCTATCTCTGACGGTTCGATCAGTATCACACCGTCACCACCGATACCATAATGTCTGTCAGATAACATAGGCGCCAGCTTCTCGATATCAGTAACTGATTCCTCGAAGCAGTTTATGTATATATAGTCGTTTCCACATCCATGCATTTTTGTAAATTTCATCGCGCCTTCCCTTCATTATTTCCACTCATGTGGGTAGTCATTATTAAAACAAGCCTTACATAAGCTGTATCCCGTACCCTTCCTTTTAAGCTAGACAGAAAACATTAACTTCTCGTAATTTGGATAAGGCATCATATCTTCAGGGATGAGTTCCTCAATCTGATCAGCCACTTCTCTTAAGTTTTCCATTGCAGCCTTTACAACATTACAGTATGCAGTTGCAGCCTGGCCAGGATTTTCGATAGCCATAGCCGTTTCAATATCCTTCTTAAGGAGTCCTAACAGTGTATAAGCTTCATCAGTCTTAAGAGTCAGAGTATCTAAGATTTCTTTTTCTGCTACAGAAGCTATTCCTGCGATCTGCTTACGATTTAACATTTCTTCAGTAATGCTCTTCATATATCTGAATGCTGCTGGAAGCAGTTCCTTCTGGACCATGCTGATCATTGTCTTAGCTTCGATTTTTATAATGTTTGAATAGTTTTCAAGGTGAATTTCGCATCTTGAGAAGAGTTCGTCCTTTGTGAAAATTCCATGAGTTGTGAAAAGTTCAATGTTCTTTTCATCAACGTAGTGAGGAATTGCTTCAGGAACGTTCTTAAGGTTATAAAGACCTCTTCTTTCAGCTTCAGCTACCCATTCATCAGTGTATCCGTTTCCGTTAAAGATAACTCTTTCGTGCTTTTCAAGTTCACTCTTAAGGAGTCCGCGAACAGCACTGTCAAATTCTGCTTCAGGAACATCCTTTAAGATTTCGTAGTATTCTGAGATTACCTGTGCAACAGCTGTGTTCAGAATGATGTTTGGACCTGAAGCGGAATGTGATGAACCCAGACTTCTGAATTCGAATTTATTTCCTGTGAAAGCAAATGGTGATGTTCTGTTTCTATCAGTGTTATCCTTTGTGAAATCAGGAATAACAGTTGCGCCCATATTCATCTTTGCTCTCTTGATATCTGTTGATTCTTCATCGTTCTTAATTTCTGAAAGAAGCTTTTCCAGATCATCGCCAACAAACATTGAGATGATAGCTGGTGGAGCTTCATTTCCGCCCAGTCTATGGTCATTGCCTGCACTTGCAACAGTGATTCTGAGAAGATCAGCATATCTGTCCACAGCACTGATAACTGCGATAAGAAATAACAGGAACACCTGATTTTCTCCAGGGTGCTTACCTGGGTCCAGAAGATTAACACCAGTATCTGTTATTATTGACCAGTTATTGTGCTTACCTGAACCGTTCATTCCTGCGAATGGCTTTTCATGAAGCAGGCAAACAAGGCCGTGTTTATCTGCGATTTTCTTCATAATTTCCATTGTAAGCTGGTTGTGGTCTACAGCTACATTGGCATTTTCAAATACAGGAGCCAGTTCATGCTGTGCGGGAGCAACTTCATTGTGCTTTGTCTTAGCAGGCACTCCCAGTTCCCAAAGTGTTTCATCAAGTTCATGCATGTACTCTGAAACCTTTGGCTTTAATGAACCGAAGTAATGGTCATCCATTTCCTGCCCCTTAGGAGGAAGTGCTCCTATAAGAGTTCTTCCTGTGAATATCAAATCCTTCCTCTGCTTATAGAGTTCCTTGTCAATCAGGAAGTATTCCTGTTCTGTTCCTACTGTTGATGAAACTCTCTTAACATCTTCCATTCCCAGCTTATGCAAAAGCTTCGTAGCCTGAATATTCAGCGCTTCCATTGATCTAAGGAGTGGTGTCTTCTTGTCGAGAGCTTCTCCGCTATATGCACAGAAAGCAGTTGGTATACATAATGTACCATCCTTAATGAATGCCGGTGAGGTAGGATCCCATGCAGTATATCCTCTAGCTTCAAAAGTAGCTCTAAGACCTCCTGAAGGAAAACTTGAAGCATCTGGTTCGCCCTTGATAAGTTCCTTACCTGAGAATTCCATGATAACTTCACCATTATCTATAGGTGAAATGAAGCTGTCATGTTTTTCTGCAGTATGTCCAGTCATTGGCTGGAACCAATGAGTAA
Organism: Bacillota bacterium; assembly: GCA_029006195.1. Classification (GTDB taxonomy): domain Bacteria; phylum Bacillota; class Clostridia; order Peptostreptococcales; family Anaerovoracaceae; genus Lentihominibacter. Next base: position 44,994 of record JAQXGH010000011.1, on the reverse strand, counting down.
AGTGAGTTGCCCCCTGTTCTATAGCCCACTCTTTCATTGCTACAGCCACTGTGTTAGCAATTTCCTTATCCAGATGTGAATTTCTCTCAATAGTCTTCCTAAGTGCCTTATATACATCCTTAGGAAGTTTATCCCTCATTACCCTATCGTTAAAAACTTTGCTGCCGTACAGCTCTGGAATGTTCATGATTTTTACCCCTTTCATCATCCAATACAATATCCAATACATTTAAAAATAAAAAAGAAGGCACTTCGGCTGGAAACCAAATGCCTTCTAAAACCATGTATTTAGTCTACTACTTTTTTCCATAAAGTCAACATTTTGGGTACCGATTTTTACTAATTATTAGTTATTTCTGAATTTTCACACAAATTTTCTTGACGATATTTTACTATTGATTTAGAATCTACCACATGGGGTAAAACAAAACTAAATATTTACGTAAAGGGGATTAGAATTATGTGCTCAATATTATTTTACGCGGGACTCGATATGCCCGAAAGCCAAATCGAAACATATCTTAGAAGAACCGAATCCAGAGGCCCCGATCAGCAGATACTCGTTAAAACTGATTTTGGTTACTTAGGATTCGAGAGACTTGCCATTATGGGTCTTACTCCTGACGGTATGCAGCCATTTAATCGTGATGGCCGCTGGGTCATCTGTAACGGTGAACTCTACGGATTCAGGAAAACTAAAGAAGAACTCATCGCTCGCGGCTATACATTCGAGAGCGACTGCGATGTGGAAATCATGCTCCCACTCTTTGACCAATATGACCTTGAAATGTTCGCACATATCGACGCTGAATTTGCGTGCGTTATTTACGATGAAAATACAGGTAGACTTATTGCTGCCAGAGATCCTATCGGCATCAGACCGCTTTATTACGGATATTCCGAAAGCGGACATATAGCTTTTGCCAGCGAACCTAAGAACCTGGTCGGCTGGGTAAAGGAAATTCTCCCATTCCCTCCAGGAACTTACTACTGCGACGGCAAATTCGTAAGTTACTATGATATAGGTAGAACTTCAAGATATCATCACGATGATCTGGATACTATATTCACTAACATCCACGATAGACTTATTAAGGGTGTTGAGAAGAGAATGGATGCCGATGCACCATTAGGATTTCTCCTCTCAGGCGGCCTTGATTCAAGCCTTGTATGCGCTATCGCAGCTTCGCTTACAGATAAGCCTCTTCGCACATTTGCCATAGGTATGGATAAGGATGCCATTGACCTTAAATACGCACGTAACGTAGCCGAATATATCCACTCAGATCATACTGAAATCTTAATGACAAGAGATCAGGTCATTGAATCTCTTGAGGAAGTTATTGCAGCTCTGGGCACTTACGATATAACTACTATCAGAGCTAGTATGGGTATGTACCTGATCTGTAAAGCTATTCACGAAACAACAGACATTAAAGTTCTCCTTACTGGAGAAATTTCCGATGAACTTTTCGGATACAAGTATACAGACTTCGCACCTGATGCTAAGGCCTTCCAGGCTGAAGCACAGAAGAGACTTAGAGAACTCCATTATTACGATGTTCTCCGTGCTGACAGATGCCTTGCTGTCAACAGTCTTGAAGCCAGAGTTCCATTTGGCGATCTCGATTTCGCATCATATGTCATGTCAATCGATCCGGTTAAGAAGATGAACACTTACGGCAAGGGCAAGTACCTTCTCCGTAAGGCCTTCGAAGATGACCATATTCTCCCAGATGAAATTCTCTGGAGAGAGAAAGCAGCATTCAGCGATGCTGTTGGACATAGTATGGTTGATGACCTTAAGGAATATGCGCAGCAGTGTTACACTGATGCAGAATTTGAAGCCGGATGTGCTAAATATGATTACGCTAAGCCATTTACTAAAGAAAGTCTTCTCTACCGTGACATATTCGAGAAATATTATCCAGGACAGGCTAAGATGATTCCTGACTTCTGGATGCCAAACAAGGAATGGGAAGGTTGCGATGTTAACGATCCTAGCGCCAGAGTCCTCTCCAACTATGGCGCTAGCGGTAAATAAAAAAATAATAAACCCATCAAAAAAGAGCCGTTTGATAGCGGCTCTTTTTCTCTCGACTAACCTGTAATATCTGATACGTTAACGCCAAGCGCTGCAGCGATTGCTCTTATCTGCGCGTCTGTAGGCGTTATCTTATCGTGCTCGATCTGTCTGAGTTCAATCTCAGGAATCTTGGTTCTGAAAGAAAGCATATTCTTATTTACGTGCTTGTCCTTTCTTATTGCCCTAATGTTTGCCCCTATTGTCATATCATCAACCTCCCTCTCAATTTGCCGTTCTTTATCCCTAAGCGCAGCTTCAAGTCCTGTAACTGCGGCGAACGGCATAAATTGCTTAGCCCTCTGAGATACCGACATCCTAGGTCTAACTTTACTGGAATTACTGTTCTTCACCACTTTTGTGGCCTCCTATCTGTAAGTTTCTCTGTCTGCCAGTTGCTTCTTCTCTAAAGTTTACTCCTTTAAGCATGGCATTCTTGCCATACTTCTCCTTTATACTAAGCACGGCTTCCTGGAGGGCCCTATCCCTCTCGGAATCGTGTTTTTGTTTTTCCTTAACAGTCTCAGTCAAATCAAATATGCTGAGCTGTCTGGCTCCATCATCACTTGTCACATTATTACACGTCAGACTGACACGTCTTATCATGTAATCTGGACATATGCATCTGTCATAAAGCCCCAACACCTCAGGTATTACCTTAGACTCCTCACAGCATCCACCCTCGAAGTGAACTGTTCCTCCATCCCTTAAGCCCTTCCAGTAGCTGCCATATCCTACGTAAAGTGTGATTGAATCAGTTACCAGGTTCTTCTGGGTCATTTCGAGACAGACCGCATCTGTCATTTCTTTTATTATTGTTCTGCACTCATCGAAGGTATAATCTCTCATGAGCACCTGTCCACTGCTTATGCAGTTTGTCTTAGGCTTATATTCCTTGATGTCACGCATAGTTACCGGCTCCCTGCCCCATGCATGATCCATGAGCAGTTCTGCGTCCACCCCGAATAGGTCATACAGCAGATCCTCATCAGCATTTGCCAGCTGCCCCATAGTATATATACCTATCTTCTCAAGCCTCCTGGCTATTCCCGGCCCGATGCGCCAGAAATCAGTCAGAGGTTTATAATTCCAAAGTGTGGATCTATAGCTCTCCTCATCAAGCTGTCCTATGAAATCTGGTGAATGCTTAGCTGTAATATCCAGGGCTATTTTAGTCAGATAAAGATTGCTGCCTATACCGCAGGTCGCTCTGACACCTATACTCTCTCTGACGTCCTCCATGACTCTTATGGCTAGCTCCTTAGGCGTGCATTTATAAGTACTGAGATATCCTGTTATATCTATGAATGATTCATCGATTGAATAGACATGGATATCTTCCTTAGAAAAATATTTAAGATAGATCCCATAAATTTCTGCCGAATAATCTATGTACTTCTGCATTCTGGGAGTCGCCATTATATAGTCGATATTCTTAGGGATTTCGAAAACCCTACACCTGTTCTTCACCCCCAGCGTCTTCATGGATGGTGATACGGCCAGGCATATGGTCTTATCAGACCTCTCCGAATCAGCAACTACCAGATTGGTAGTCATTGGGTCGAGCCCTCGTTCCACGCATTCAACAGAAGCATAAAAAGATTTAAGATCTATGCATATGTAAGTTCTTCTCTTATCAATCATATCACATTTTATACAGTTGCCATTCACATTTCGAACAATAATATTTAAGTTCAAAACGTTTGTCTACTCCATTGATCGTGCTCTGGCACTGATAAAGTATATGCTCCGCCCCGCACACCTTGTTCTTCTGTGAGCTCAGCACCTGATCAACAAATATGGTTATAAGTTCACCATTCTCTTTAACCTTGAATTTATAAGGTCTGGGATGCCGTCCTTCAGTTCTGAAAACTACCATGGCATCCACTGGCATATTCAGTAATTTCATCCGCTACCTCCTGACACTCGCTTTAGCAAGATTATTATACGAACATATGTTCGTCTTGTCAAGAAAACAGATAAATCGGCTCTTCTTACGGAGCACAAGGCTCATATGCATTATTATAAATATACGGTTTAATGTCCTGTATCGTAATTATTAAATATAATTCTGTTTCTTGTTACTGCAACTTCACTTCTATCGACATCCTGGCCCAGGCACTCGATGACAGTAGTAATTACAAGTTCAGGACTGAGGTTTGATACACTTCCCGAATCGAGGAGCATATCCAGTTTCAGTTCATCCGGTCTTACTGTGAATATGAGTTCACGGATCTTAGGTTTGATGTTAGTTTCAACCATAACGATCTCTGTCTTCGGACCTCTGCCTCTGCCTTTTTTCTTTTGTTTCTGTTTCTTAAGTGTAATTATTTCATCCTGGCCCATATACTTCTCCCAGAGCTGAACCTGAGTCATTCCGAGGGATCCTGTATCCATAGGGATAATAGCTGTATATTCAGCAGCATCTGTATCTGCAGCCAGTGTCTTCTTCATATCTTCGTTTCTCTTTATTGATTTGAGATCAAGTCCTTCAGGCATAAGTTTTCTCATTTCATCGAGAATAACCTGATCGGATACATTTCTGGCATCGTATGCGATATCAGTCTCAAATTCAATGAACTCCTCCAGAGCTTCATATCCCAGTGACAGAGGCTGTGCAAAACCCATCTTAGGATGAGGATTGAACCCCTGTGAATATGCCAGTTCTATTCCCGCTCTCTTAAAGCTTCTCTGAAAAACTTTCATTATGTCAAGGTGCGATGTATAACAAATCGTACCAGTCTTACTAAATTCAATTACGTATTTCATTTAATCTTCCTATCCAAAAATCGCATTAGACTTATCACAATTCTTAAAGCACTCTGTGTACTTGTTTACACCGCAGCCAGTGCACTTAAGTCTGCAGTCAGGTGTAGTTTCTTCGGCATAAGCCTTGTCCTTTTCTCTCTTTAAGAATTCGTCGCTTACAAATGGATTTATTATGTTCCACGGCAGGAATTCATCCAGCTCACGCTTTCTATAATTGAAGAACGCTTCCATATCCTTACCGCTGTCAAATCCGTATTTTTCTGCACAGCTTTCGAATGCCTCATCCCAGATTTCAGATTTGAAATGCTCTGTCCATGCATCAAACTTGCATCCACGCTTCCAAGCCTGTTCAATGAGTGTGCATGTACGTCTGTCCCCTCTGGCGAATACCGCTTCAAGGTTACTTGTTACCGTTTCGTGGTAATTGAACGTTACACCCTTAATGTGTAGTTTTGATGAAAGATAGTTATGCTTTTCAACAAGCATATCGTGTGTATCCTGAGCTTCCCACTGGAAAGGAGTGTGAGCCTTAGGAACGAAGTTTGATACGCTGACAGTTACTCTGAATCTGCCGCCCTTTCTTCCATTGATTTTATAGTTAAGATCTATTACATTCTGTGCGATCTCAGCGATGCCGTCCAGGTCTTCATATGTTTCTGTAGGAAGACCGATCATGAAATAGAATTTGATGTGCTCCCAGCCAAGCTCAAGAGCCTGCTCTACAGCACTGTAAATGTTCTCTGCAGTTATGTTCTTGTTTATTACGTCTCTGAGTCTCTGTGAACCAGCTTCAGGTGCGAATGTCAGTCCAGACTTTCTATAACCCTGAATTTCATCAAGAACTTTGAATGAGAATGAATCCAGTCTTAATGATGGTAGTGAGAGAGCAACGTTCTGTGCCTTACAAAGCCCCATAAGTTCTGTAGCCATTGATTCAAATCTTGAGTAGTCACTTGTCGAAAGCGACAGAAGTGAGAGTTCATCATGACCTGTATTTTTGATCTGTTCCATTGCCAGATTCTTGATCGTTTCCTGTGATCTTTCACGAACAGGTCTGTAGATCATTCCAGCCTGACAGAATCTGCAGCCTCTTGTACAGCCTCTGAATGTCTCTACAACTGATCTGTCATGAACAGTATCAATGAATGGAACTATATTGTTAACCGGGTAAACAGCTGTTTCAAGGTCAGGAACTACCGCTCTTGTTACTCTCTTTGGAGCGTTAGGATTCACTGCCCTGTACTCTTTGATTACTCCGTTAGGTTTTTCGTATTCAACTTCATAGAATTCAGGAATATAGATTCCATCATAAGCGCAGATAGCGTTAAGGAATCTTTCTCTGATTTCTACACCTGTGCCGCCTGCAGCCTTTGCATCAGCATAAACGAGACAGAGCTGTTCCAAAAGCTCTTCACCGTCACCAATCATGAAAACATCAATGAAGTCAGCCAGCGGTTCCGGATTATATGCACATGGCCCGCCAGCAACTACTACCGGAAGAATCCTTTCTGGATTTTCTTTCATGGCCTTAATTCTTTCCTTAGCTGTGATAGGAATTCCGCCCAGATCCAGCATATTGAGAATATTTGTATATGCCATTTCGTACTGAAGCGTGAAGCCGACTATGTCCATCTCATCTATAGGTGTGAAAGTTTCCAGAGTGTATAACTTTCTGCTCGCAGCCCTCATAAGGTCCTCCATATCCATCGCAGGCGCAAAAATACGCTCACAATAAATGGAATCATTCTGATTCAGTATGTTATAGAGGATCTGCAGACCCATATATGACATTCCTATTTCATATGTATCAGGAAAAGCGAATCCCATTCTGACAGATACGTCTTCTGGATTCTTCCTAACCATATTAACTTCACCGCCAGTATATCTGGCTGGCTTTTCAACTTTTCTCAGGATTTTATCAAGCTCTTTATCTATTATCATTGCACGTTCCTTCAATGTTTTCGTAATCGATATCGTTCATAAGTTCATCAATGCTGCAGCCGATTCTCTTCTCGATCCCATTAAGCAGCTGTCTTGTTACTTCCTTCTTTCTCATGATAACCGGAGCAGCTTCGGGATGTCCGTGTCTTATCGCCTTATCAATGATGTAATCCATACGCTTATCAAGTCCAACATATCTGTCTTCGATAGACAGTCTGTCACCAAGGCACACAAGATCAGCTTCAGTCAAATTCTGCTCATCATTGGTAAACTCGTACTGCATATGTATTCTTATAATATTTTCTTCCTCAGGAAGGTTTAAGTTCTTACAAAAATCAGCGCCAACGTCCCAGTGTCTTTCTTCTTTTCTAGCGATGTCATGCAAAAGCCCCGAAGCCAGTACCAGCTCCAGGTCAAAATCTCTATATGCAGTGCCAACGGCCTTACAAGACGGATCCTGCATGTAATGCTCACGTCCGCTCTGTGTGAATTTTGTTTTTTTGAACTTAATCTCTCCGAAAGGAACAGCTTTTGTTCCACCCGCTTCATTTAATGCTCTGCCTAAAATATACGCAACCGCAGCTACGGATTTGCAGTGTCCTACAACGTGCTGCGGTGTGTTTTTTTCTTTCAGGTATTCATAGCATTGATTTCTATCAGGATGTTTCATGCTAATCACCCCTTATCAATTAATAGAAATAGTCAAACTCCTCATCATAATATTCGAATTCTGTGTCAAAGAGTTTGATGGTATCTCCATCTTCAAGACCCATTTCCTTGAGTTTATCATAAACCCCACTATCTTCAATGTACTTAAAGAGATATCTTCTTGAACCGTAGTCATTGAAGTTAGTTGAATTGAATATCTTCTCCAGCTGACTTCCGTAGATAATATAATTCTTACCATCGAAGTCGCCGTAAACGTTCCTGTAATCAGGATCGTATTCATCAGCTTCGAAGTCAAACATTTCATAGCCAAGACCTTCATCTTCGCCATTTGCCTTGATTTCTTCAAGCAGTCTGTAAGCCTCTGCCATAACTTCAGCAACGCCTTGACCAGCAGGTGCTGACATTGGGAATACCTTGTATCCCTTTTCTTCTACGTAAGCCTTGAACTGCAGATATTCATCACAGATTTCCAGATCTTCAGGATCAGGACCGCAGCCTAAAACGTCGATCTTATTAGCTACTACGATCTGAGGCTTATTCATCAGTCTTTCGCTGTACATACCGAGTTCAGCATTGATCTTATCAAAGTCTTCCTTAGGATCACGACCTTCACATCCCGAAACGTCTACTACGTGGATAAGCACCTTAGTACGTTCGATGTGCTTGAGGAAATAGTGACCGAGACCTGCGCCCTGATGAGCACCTTCGATGATTCCTGCGATATCAGCCATAACAAAGCTGTTCTCATAAATCTGAACAACACCCAGATTAGGGTTAATTGTAGTGAAGTGATAATTCGCAACTTTAGGTCTGGCACTTGTAGCAACTGAAAGAAGTGATGACTTGCCTACGTTAGGGAATCCAACGAGTCCTACGTCAGCAATGAGCTTCATTTCCAGGATTACTTTACGTTCCTTAGCGAAACCGCCTGCCTCTGCGAAGTTAGGAGCCTGTCTTGTCGGTGTCGCATACTTAGCATTACCCTTGCCTCCCTTGCCGCCTTTAGCAGCAACAAAAGACTGACCATGCTCTGTAAGGTCCATCATTACCTTATCGGATTCATGATCTATTACCATAGTTCCAACTGGAACTCTGATGATAAGGTCTTCACCGTTCTTGCCATAACGTTTCTTCTTCATTCCGTTCTGGCCGCTCTCTGCTTCATACTTACGCTTGTATCTGAAGTCCATGAGGGTTCTGAGGTTTTCGTCGGCCATGAAGATTACATCGCCGCCTTTACCACCGTCACCACCGTCAGGTCCGCCTTCAGGAACAAATGGCTCACGTCTGAAAGTAACTGCGCCATCGCCGCCCTTACCTGATTTAATTGTAATTGTCGCTCTATCTACAAACATAATAATTTCCTTTTACAAAAAGTATGAGCCCCTAAATAATTAGGGGCTCGAAAAAACACTCTTAAGCTTCTCTTGGATATACGCTTACTTGCTTTCTTGTCTTGTCGTATCTTTCGAACTTTACAGTTCCTTCGATCTTTGCAAATAATGTATCATCTCCACCTTTGCCAACATTGTTACCAGGGTGGAACTTTGTTCCTCTCTGTCTAACGAGAATGCTGCCTGCGCTTACAAACTGACCATTACCAGTCTTAACGCCTAAACGCTTGGACTCGGAATCACGACCGTTCTTCGAGCTACCTACACCTTTCTTACTTGCCATGGATCAGAACCTCCTTGTATTTCAAATAAAAACTTTAATTTCCAATTAATACTATCTTCAACTTCTGCTTACAGAGCAGCTTCGATAGTTTCGATCATTACAGCGTTAGTTGCCTTTTCATCGATTTCAATGCCGTTTTCCTTAGCGAATTCGATGAGTTCAGCCTTCTTCATTGACTTTAATGACTTAGCTGGCTTAGCAGCAGCTTCTGCAGCTGGTTCTTCAGCCTTTACTGGAGCCTTTTCGTCGCCGATTGCTGTGATTTCAACTAATGTATATGGCTGTCTGTGACCCTGCTTCTTTCTGTAGTCCTTCTTAGCCTTATACTTGAAGATGATTACCTTCTGACCCTTGCCGCTTTCAACAGCCTTAGCTTCTACTGTAAGACCATCGATGTAAGGAGCACCAACCTTGATGTCTGCGCCTTCACCTGCAACAAGAACCTTGTCGAATACAACTGTCTGACCAGCTTCAACGTTCAGCTTTTCTACTCTAATCTGGTCACCATTCTGTACTCTGTACTGCTTTCCGCCTGTTTCAATAATTGCGTACATTAATAATTTCCTCCTCATACCAGTCTCGCCTACCGGGGCAACACATACCATTATGTGTTTTAAACAACCCTTTTCGAGCGGCTCATACTCGAATATGATACTATATCAGACCATATTTGTAAAGGAATTTCTGGATATTTTTCACACAAAATCATTGATTTTTTAAGGCGTACAGTCTTTGCACTAGAATTTTCCACCGCCGCCGCCATGTGTAGTTCCAGATGAACTTACATGCGTTGATGAGCCGCCAGAAGATCTGTCATCATCATCCGGAAGCGGATCATAAATTCTCGATACATCTGTTCTAATGAAAGTTTCATTGGCATAAGCACATTGATAGCTGCCAGCCTTAAGATAGTCATCTGCATTGTACTGATATCTAACAGATACAAGCTTTCGTCTTTCTCTAGCAACTCTTGTTGAGCCTGTAACCGCCCCTACGATCGACAGTATAATGAATATAATGCCCGAAAGCACAGTATTGAAGTGATGAACAGTGTAGTAATCAACTTCATCCATATACTTTTCGCACGCGCCAATGTAATCTTCATTTGTAAGGTATGAACCAACAGTTCCTACCATTGATTGTATGTTGCTATCAGTGAACTGTCCGATGGTTTCAGGTCCACATGTTGAGAAATAGATATCTCTTGTATCCATACATACGTACATGAGGATACCTTCTCTCTCAGGTCCATAACCAAAGCCATTGTAATCATAGTAATCATCAGCAGCATCTGCTACTGTAGCTTCATTGAAATGATCTGCGAAGTAGATCACAACATCCTTCTGCTTTTCCTGGCTAAGTTCATTGAGTTCTTCAAGTACCTGAGCTTCCTGAGCATCAGTCAGCAGGTCTGCCTTATCAACCAGTCTATCAGCTATTCTCTGACTAGGAATTTCCTGAGGCAGTGTAGCTTCAGTAGTTTCTTCGGCTTCTGTTATTTCAGTAGCAGTAGTCTCTGTCTCTTCAGTCGCCTGCTCCTGAGACTGATTATCCTTAGCATAGCCTGACGTTATCAGGAATTTCTCAGCCTGCTTCATATAGTCTTCACAGCCGCCTGCATAAGTTGAGGCCTCGTTATATATGTCAAAGAGCTTATCGCATCTGCTATCATCAAATGCCTTCTTAGCCTTGCCATACGGTCTTGTGAGAACCTTATTTGTTTTAAGGTTGTGGATCATGATAATGCAGCTTCCGGAATACGATTCTGATATTTTATCGATATAATCCGAGCTTTCCTTATCACCCTCATAGTCAACATATACTACAGCAATGCCTGTTTCTTTATAAATTTTATCTCCCAGGTCATTAAGATTATCTTCTGATTCCTGTTTGATGTTTCCAGCCTGGTCGTAAACATACTGGGCGCTATCCGCAAATGCCGGAACTGCGGTCATGAGCACCATGAGAAGCGATACTGTAAATGCTAAAAGATTCTTCTTCATCATGTCACCCCCCTTAAAGCACCAGCCCAGCTATAAGACCTAAAACAAGACCTGCACCCGCCAGTATACCTGTAGGAATCCATCTCATCATTTTAGCCTTACGCTTATCTTCAGGAAGAGCATCGCCGACAAACTTACCAGTCTGTCCGTTCATCATGTATGTGTATACCTTATTCTGCCATCTGATTGACAGCACCCATATAGGATAAAGAGCATACTTGGCTTTACTGTCCCTTATCTTTACCGAATCATTCTTGATATTTACCGAACCGTATGAAGGAACTTCCTTTCTGAATTCTGCAGTTACACTGCCTACAATACGTCTGTTTACATTCGGCATGCTGGCATCGATGTCCACATCGTATTTGTCAGCCATATAGCCTGCTAGATATGCAGTCTGGAAAGGTACAGCCTCGCTAAAATCAAACGGCTCCAGCGATTCCATCATATCATCTGCCATTTTACTTGATCCGTCTACAGGGATATTGTTGAACCCAACACTTCCTCCAGTAGCAAAATCGTAGATATCTGTCGAAGTGATGATATAGTCGCCTGATCTGTGACTTGCAGTATTAGAGCATTCAAAATTCAGATCAGCATCAGCATCTACGTCAAAGAGCCAGAACGGCACGTAAACACCCTTTATCTCATCGATTTTATTCTCGTTAACAAATTCCTTGCTAACAAGCTTCTTACCGAGGAGATGTTTCGCAAAGGCTTCCTTCGCCTGCTGCTTCTCAAGCTTGAAAGGAATAACATAGTCAGGTCTGAGCGAACCCGCAATCGCTTCCTTTCTCACGAGAACGCTATCGCAATAAGGGCATCTAGCAGCTGCCAGATTGTCATCTCCTACTATTTCACCGCCGCATGAATTGCATGTGTATACATGCAGATGGTCAGCTTCTCCCTCAGCCCACTGGCCGCCGGCATTTGTATCGATGCCGAGAGAATTGTCTCCTTCGCTCTTTTCAGCCTCCTGTTTAGGTTTCTCTTCTTCAGCCTCTGCCGCTTCTTTCTCAGCAGCCTCTGCAGGAGTTACATCATCTTCAAAATCAGATATTTCATATTCGCTTCCACAGTATGGGCATTTAAGCTTCTGCGTTTTTATATCAAATTCAAGCACCCCGTGACAAGCGGGGCACTTATAATTGTTTGTTGCCATTGTTTCCCTCCTGAATTATCAAAAGATCAAAATTCAGTTTTATTTATTTAACGTCGTTATCGTCAAAAGCATCTCCACATTCCGGACAGAATTTAGGTGGGTTTGCTGGATCTTCAGGTTCCCATCCGCACTTGTCACACTTATAGAGTTTAGCACCTGCTGGCTTAGGAGCACCGCATTCTGAGCAGAACTTGCCTTTATTTACAGCTCCACATGCACAAGTCCATCCATCTACAGGCTTAGGTGATCCGCATTCCGGACAGAACTTGCCTGTTGCAACTGCTCCGCACTTGCATGTCCATGCATTTGGATTTGCTGGCGTTGCTGCCGCTGCCTGCTGCTGCATCTGCTGCTGCGCGAGAGCCTGTTCGTTCATCTGAGCCAGACCCTGAAATGAAGCGCCACCAGCCATGTTTGCCATGCCCATTCCCATGAAGCCCATAGCTGCTCCAGCTTCGTTTGCTGCTGCTTTTCTCATAGAATCTCCAACTGCAGTAGTCATGAACTGAGCCTGCTTCTGAATTGAATCCAGTGATGCAGATCTCTGCATTTCCTTGAGTCTTTCCTGATCTTCTTCTGGAATTGAAACAGCATTGATACCAAATGATACAACCTGAATACCTCTAAGCTCAGCCCACTTCTTTGACATTACTTCATTGAGATTATCAGCAACTTCCATGTTGTGAAGAGGAATTTCTGAATATCTGACTCCGCCTGCACCAAGTATAGCGAACGCCTGACCTAAAGCAGTGAGAAGTTCTGACTTCATCATGCTGTCAATATTATCCCTAGTATATTCTCCTGATACATTACCGCATACATTTGTGTAGAATAACATAGGGTTTACAATCTTATATGAATATTCGCCATTACATTTAAGTGATGTCTCCATATCAAGGCCGATATTTTTGTCAATGATGTGATAAGGAATAGGAGTTGCTGTGCCGTACTTGTTTCCGAGAATTTCCTTGATGTTGAAATAGTAAACTCTCTGATCCTTGCCAGCTGCTCCACCAAACTTAAATCTTTCGAATGCATCAAGTGCTGCGCCCTTAAGTCCATCTTTCAGATTTCCTGCGAAAATTGAAGGTGATATTTCGTTATTGTATGTGAACACTCCTGGTTCAGCACTCATTTCTAAAATAACACCGTTCTCAACAATCATCATACACTGTCCATCAGATACCTGAATAGCAGATCCGTTTGAGATAACATTGTCTTCGCCGTGCTTGTTTGAAGAACGCTTAGACTGCTTCTTCTTACCTTTAACTACTAATACGTCTTTATCTATAGCGTCGCAATAAAAATATTCTTTCCACTGATCAGCAAGAACTCCGCCTGCTGCGCCTACTGCTGCTTTAATAAGTCCCATTTAATTACCTCATTTTCTTTCAAAAAATAATAAGATATCGCCACTTATAGCATAATACATTAATCATAGTTATTATACCACGTAAACAAAAAATATATCTGATCCAATTTTTCATTTTATCAATCATCCCTAAATTTTATTGCACTATACAAGTCGTATTTAACAACATAATAATATTTCAACAAATTCAAGGCCATGCCATATCCTAGAATGCAAGCAAGACACATACTAAGAAATATAATAGTAATCATACTATCACCCGCTCCTTTTCCAAGAATTTTGCCTAATAGTAAACCAAATGCACCTACACAAAAAATAGATATTGGTTCTGCAGGGCCGCTTTGGTCTTCTATATAGTAGTTATTTTTCAACCTGTGCTTTATTATCATCAAGCAAACGGCACCAGAGATAATAAATGTTAAAGCCACTATGATACATATCATCACAAAAGATTTTAGAGATTCCTTATATATCGAATTTATCATTACATTCTCTAGTGGAAGAACTGTCACTACTCCTATCGCGCAATAATACAGAAATATTATACTTAAATCCTTTTTTATTAATATAACTATTAATACTATTATCGACATTGCTGTTGCACATGATATCAAAATATATACTGGATTAATTCCGCCTAAAGACGCCAGCGCTGTAAATACTATGCTCGCTATACATAGCCCCACGCTCAAACTTGTTTGATAACCAGTACATTGAAATCCCGAAATAAACGCTCGATAGTTATTATTCATTTTTAGATCCTCATAGCCTTTCTATACATACTCTTAACATCAAACTGCTCTGAGGCAAAAGTCACTATCCATCCTGCTACTACTCCAATAGCAAGTCCCGCTGTCGATGTTGCCGCAATTCCCACAAGCGCACATATTGCTGCCGTTAACAGAGCACTTGCAACAATACTCATTACCAAATATGTCGCTTCAAAATAATCTTATGTTTAAACTCATAACTATATTTTGCCATACTAAAACTGACCTCCTCAAGTTATATTTTGGTCTAACTTTTGGGGGTCAGTTCAAATTTAGCCACTCTTCTTAATTTAACCACTCTACTTAGTATCAAATTATTCGATGATTACACCATCTTCATCAATGATCATGCCGTCTGCTGCCATAATGCTCTGGTCGTCATCCTTGTTGTTCTTAGCTGCCCTTTCAGCCTTGAGTTTGTCGATAAGCTGCTTCTCGATTGTTTCTCTGATTTCGGGGTTGTTTTCGAGAAATTCCTTAACGTTTTCTCTGCCCTGTCCGATTCTGTTACCGTCGTAGCTGTACCATGAACCAGCCTTGTTAATGATATTAGCATCAACTGCGCAATCCAGAACGTCGCCTTCCTTAGAAATGCCCTTACCATACATGATATCAAATTCTGCCTGCTTGAACGGAGGAGCCACCTTGTTCTTAACGATCTTAGCTCTTGTTCTGTTACCAAGAACCTGATCGCCTGACTTGATGCTCTCTACTCTTCTAACATCGATTCTCATTGAGGAGAAGAACTTGAGTGCACGTCCACCTGTTGTTGTTTCAGGGTTGCCGAACATAACACCAATCTTTTCTCTCAGCTGATTAATGAAGATAATTGTTGTATTAGTCTTGTTGATAATACCAGCCAGCTTACGAAGTGCCTGTGACATGAGTCTGGCCTGCATGCCTACAGTTGCTTCACCCATCGCGCCGTCGATTTCATGCTTAGGAACCAGTGCTGCAACTGAGTCGACAACGATAATATCGATAGCCCCACTTCTTACCAGCATTTCTGCGATTTCGAGAGCCTGTTCACCATAATCAGGCTGTGATACCAGAAGTTCGTCAACATCTACTCCCAGGTTTCTAGCATATTCAGGATCCAGTGCATGTTCTGCATCGATGAACGCTGCCTTACCACCCTGCTTCTGAGCTTCCGCAATAACATGCAGAGTCAATGTAGTCTTACCTGATGATTCAGGTCCGTATATTTCTACGATTCTGCCTCTAGGAACACCGCCAATACCTGTCGCCAGGTCAAGGCTCATTGATCCAGTTGAAATAGCTTCTATATTAAGCATTGCGCTGTCATCGCCAAGCTTCATTACAGCTCCCTTACCGAACTGCTTCTGAATCTGCGCCATAGCATTGGCTAATGCCTTCTCTCTTTCTTCATTGCTTGAGAACTGAGGTCCTCTTCCATCATTCTTTACCGCCATTAGTTACCTCCATAAACACGTGAACATCTGTTCTTGTCTAAATATACCCCTTATATTTCAAAGTGTCAATACATTTAGCAAACGTTTGTTCTCACTTTCTTTTTCCTGTCAGACAGATTATATATAACTGGAAAAAATTGTCAATATAGTTGACATATACGTGTCTAATTAAATTTCTTTATTAATAATATTCAGCATAGTAAGGAGTGAATGTCTCCTATTAGCACTTCTATCAGTGATTCTTCTGTCTATCTTCTTGCAGATTTTCTTATCACCATATACAAAGCCTATATAAACCAGGCCTACAGGCTTTTCAGGAGTTCCGCCGCCAGGGCCTGCGATACCTGTTACTGAAATACCTATATCACTTCCACTAACACGCCTGATTCCTTCCGCCATTTCCATTGCAGTCTCTTCGCTTACAGCACCGTGAGCAGCAAGGGTTTCTTCTTTAACTCCCAGTTCTTCCATCTTAGCCTTATTACTGTATGTAACAATGCCTCTATCAAACACTGCTGATATTCCAGGAACATCGGTAAGAGCTGCCGCGAACATTCCTCCAGTGCATGACTCCGCACATGAGATAGTAATGTTCTTTTCCAAAAGCTTTCTTCCTACTACCTGAACCAGTTCTTCGTTATCCAGGCTATATACGAAATCTCCTATATATCCATTGACCTTTTCGATCATTTCAGCAACTGCCGCACTAGCTTCTTCTTTTGTCGCTCTCTTTGAAGCTATTCTTACAGAGCATTCCCCATTCTTGACGTAAGTAGCAAGTGTAGGGTCAGTTTGGCCATCTATAAGCGGCAGAAGTCTTGTTTCAAGCTCGCTTTCGCCTATACCGAACATTCTTATCTCTTTATAGACCATAGCGCTGTCCACGAGCTTTTCAAGCCAAGAAGCAGCAGATGTCTTAAACATGGCTGTCATTTCTCTAGGCGGTCCAGGGAGGCAGATAATAAACTTCTTTTCCTCCGGATCTCCGAGAGCAAATCCTGGAGCAGATCCATTTTCATTATGAAAAATTACTCCTCTGCTAGGTACCATCGCCTGCTTATAGTTATTGAAAGTAACAACTAAATCTTTACCAAAAGCCTTAAGACGCTCTTCAAGCTCTTCTAAAACTTTCTTATCCTCAACGAGCTTATCACCTAAAACCTGACAAGCGATTTCCTTTGTCATGTCATCCTGTGTTGGTCCCAGACCTCCTGTTGTAATTACCAGATCGCAGTCTTTGAAAGACATGTGTATCATATCGGCAAGTCTAGCAGGATTATCACCAACAGTGTAGTGATACATTACATCTATTCCCATTGAATTGAGCTCTTTTGACAGATATGCCGCATTGGTATTTACAACCTGTCCAAACAGAAGCTCAGTTCCTACACTTAAAATAGCAGCCTTCATTTTTCCTTCTCCTTATTCAGCCTTGTTCTTCATTGAAAGAACCTGTCTGTTCTTAATGATATATTCCATACCTGACCAGATTGTCATAATAAGTGCAGCCCACAGCATAATAGTGTCCATAGGGCATGTGAACGGCAGCATTGAGAACGGCCAGTTTTTGAGCATAATAAGCGGGATCGCTACCATCTGGCATACAGTCTTGATTTTTCCTGACCATCCTGCAGCGATAACGATGCCTTCAGCCGCAGCAACCTGTCTGATGCCTGTTATAATAAATTCTCTACCAAGAATTACGATAACCATCCAACCTGGTACCCAGCCCAGTTCAACAAAACATATGAACGCAGCCATTGTCAGGAGCTTATCAGCCAGAGGGTCCATAAGCTTACCGAAGTTTGTTACCAGATTATACTTTCTGGCGATTTTACCATCCAGCATATCAGTTAAAGCCGCCAGGATAAAGATAATGGTAGCTGCAATGTTATGTCCCAGCAGGAGAACTACAATAAATACCGGAATAGCGAAAATTCTTCCCATTGTAAGCTGGTTAGGAAGATTCTTGTTCTTTATCTGTTTCTGATTTGTATTACTCATAATTCATGCCTCTCTTTTCAAAAAACTATACCATTGTTCCTGTAAGGTCGTAATCGAATGCATCTTCGATTATTACTTTAACCATATCTCCAGGATTAAGCTTAGGTGCATTTTCTGTCACCTTGAAAATAACTGTTCCATCGATTTCAGGAGCATCATACTGAGTTCTTCCTATGTATGATCCGTCTTCATCCATTTCCTCAACAAGCACATCCATAACGCTGCCTACCTTTGACTGGCAAACTTCTCTTGAAATCTCGATCTGTCTAAGCATTATCGAATCGGCTCTTGCAGCCTTTACATCATCATCAATCTGACATTCCATATCGCCGGCAACAGTTCCCTCTTCTCTCGAATATGCGAACACGCCAAGACGCTCAAACGGGTATTCCTGAACGAATTCTTCAAGCTGCTCGAAATCTTCTTCGGATTCACCAGGAAAACCTGTGATGAAGGTTGTTCTGATGTGAATGTCAGGAATAGCTTTTCTCAGGCGAGTAAGCGTATCCCTTATGCTTTCATTTGTTGATCTTCTCTTCATTCCCTTAAGAACGTTGTCTGATACATGCTGAATAGGGATGTCGATGTAGTTGCAGATTTTATCTTCCGATGCCATAACTTCGATGAGTTCATCAGAAATTTTATCTTCATAACAATACATGAGCCTGATCCACTTAAGGCCATCCACTCTGCAAAGCTTTCTCAGAAGCTCCGGCAGCTTGATTTCACCATATAGGTCTCTGCCGTACTCAGTAACGTCCTGAGCGATAAGGATTACTTCCTTAACGCCTGATGCAGCCAGCGTCTGCGCTTCGCTAATAATATTCTCCATCGGACGGCTTCTATATCCTCCGCGGATCTGCGGAATAACGCAGTAAGCACATCTATTGTTACAGCCTTCTGCAATTCTCAGAGTTGTTGTATATGTACCTTCTTTTATCTTTCTGGCGCTGAATTCCTGGAAAGTCTCCCCATTCCAGCTGCAGTAAATCTTTTGCAAAGACCCCCCGCTCTGGCTTTTATCCATATGCGTCTTTATGATTTCAGGGAGTCTTTCGTATTCATTTACTCCCAGATACACATCTACTTCGCTGAGTTCATCCTTGAGATCTTCTCCATAGCGTTGACTTAGACAGCCGCTTACTATGATCAAAGGTCTTGTTCCTCTAGCTTCCTGACACTCGTCAGCAAATCTTATCATGTCAAAAATAGTGTCAATAGACTCTTTCTTTGCATCATTTATGAAGCCACATGTATTAACCATTATCGCATCTGCCTGCATAATGTCTTCTGTGATTTCCATTCCTGCGGCTTCCAGAATTCCCGCAGCGCCTTCTGAATCATTAAAATTCTTAGGGCATCCGAGAGTCTGTATAAATAATTTAGTCATTATTATTTCATGTCCTCCAGTGATTCATTCATAATAGCCAAATCTTCTTCTGTTATAAGCACCTGTCTTGGTTTACTTCCTTCTGATGGTCCGATTATCTGTCTATCCTCCATCATGTCAATGAGTCTGGCCGCTCTATTGTATCCAATTCTAAATCTTCTCTGAAGCATTGATACTGAAGCCTGTCCCGTATCAACAACAAGCTCAATAGCATCAGGAAGAAGTTCATCTTCGAAATCTCTATTACCCTTTTCAGCATCAGGGGTATTAACACGAGAGATTCTGTCCATAACATCATTTGCTGCAGCTTCATCCGCAGTTCCCTGCGACTTAACAAATTCGATAACGTTATGAACTTCATCATCTGAAATGAAAGTACCCTGAACTCTTGTTGGTTTACCGTTACCCAGAGGGTTAAAGAGCATATCGCCCTTACCAACCAGCTTTTCTGCACCGCCCATATCAAGGATAGTTCTTGAGTCTACCTGTGAGGATACAGCGAAAGCAATTCTTGAAGGAATGTTAGCCTTGATAACACCTGTGATTACGTCTACAGATGGTCTCTGAGTTGCTACGATAAGGTGCATGCCTGCTGCTCTAGCCTTCTGTGCCAGTCTGCAGATGGATTCTTCAACCTGTGAAGGTGCAGCCATCATAAGGTCAGCAAGCTCGTCTATTATGATAACGACCTGCGGCATCTTTGGCTCAAGTGTAACCGGCTGAGTTCCTTCGCCACTTCCATCCTTATTTCTTCCAGCAGCCTTGAGCGCCTTGGCGTTCTTTTTCTCGATTATCTGATTGTAGCTTGCCAGCTCTCTAGCTCCTTCTTCTGCAAACTTCTTATATCTGTCGTCCATTTCGGCAACAGCCCAGTTGAGAGCGGCTGCAGCCTTTGCCGGATCAGTAACAACAGGAATGAGCAGATGCGGAATTCCGTTATAATTGCTAAGTTCTACTACCTTAGGGTCGATCAGCACCATCTTAACTTCATCAGGTCTTGCCTTATAAAGAATACTTGTGATGATACTGTTGATACATACCGACTTACCTGAACCGGTTGAACCAGCGATCAGAAGATGCGGCATTGATTTAAGGTCAGCCACAATCGCCTTGCCCGCAATGTCTTTACCTACTGCGAATGTCAGCTTGGACTTGGCATTTACAAAGGCTGCAGACTCGATGATTTCTCTGACTGTTACCATATTTATTCTATCGTTTTCAATTTCTATTCCAACAGCTGGCTTACCAGGAATAGGGGCTTCAATTCTGATGCTCTTTGCTTCCATGTTAAGAGCGATGTCGTCAGCCAGGCTCTTGATTCCCTTAACTTTAACGCCACTGTTGGGATGAACTTCGTATCTTGTTACGGCAGGTCCCTGTGTTACGTTAGTGACATTGGCATCGATATTGAAGCTCTTTAATGTGTCTTCAAGCTTCATTGCCTTTTGTCTTAAGGACATTTCACTCTCCATAGTAGAATTGCCGTGTCCTCTATTAAGGAACTCTATTGATGGGAACTGATAATTCTCATTTATTCCATTTTCATTAAAGTCTTCAGCTGCGAGTCTGCTGTTTGCAGCTTCTGAATTTGTCATTTTAACTACAGGTTCTTCCTTACCCTTCTTATCAATTCCATCAGGGTTTTCGCTGCTCATAAGGGCCATAAGTCTCTTCTGACTTTCAGCAGAATTCACTGTGATCACATCATCACCATACTGCATGTCAGCACGAGCCTGCTTAGCCATCTTCTCTTTCTCAAGCTGCTTTCTGTACTGCATAGCCTGCAGTGCATCTCTATCCACAAGACGAGCTTCTTCCTTCTCCATTTCATCAAGTTCTATTTCTCTTCTTATTCTTCTCTGCTTGAAGCCTTCAAAGAATCTGGAAATAGGAGTGTTTATGAGAAGAAGTATTGTGATAAACAGGATTACAAATGACATGATATATAATCCTGGAATACCTATCCATGTTGAAATGAATCCACCTACATATGTTCCGAAAACACCGCCACCTTCAAGTCTCAGGCCTTCTTCGAATCTGTCAAAAATATTGCCATAAGCACCGCCGTCAGCAATAGTTCCAACATATCGGCCCGCATTAATGAGCGCAAACATCAGATAAATGATAATAATATAAAACACTGACTTGCCATCTGAATGAATAGTCTTCCTAAGGAATAACAGGAAACCATATATTATGAAATAGTATGGTGTGATATATGCAACAATGCCGAATGATCCCTTAAGGAACTTACCTATGTATTCACCCAGAACACCTGCAGCATCAGTCTGAATAGCTACTGCAAGGAAAATACCGAAAGCAATTAGTACCATTCCCAGAATCTCATCTCTAATTGTAGCTCTATGCTCTCTCTTAGCTTCTGCCTTCTCAACATTCTGCTGAATAGTTGATTTAGGACCCGGTTTCTTAGTGCCTTTAGAATTCCTATTATTGTTATTACTCTTAGGCTTAGTATCCGCCTTGGTTTTTGTGTTTTTCTTTGTTGTTGTTTTCGCCATTTTATTATCTCTTTTATCTAAAATTTTTTCGAAATTAACCGAATAATTTACATTCTCATACAGAATAAATTATACCACAAAGCACGTATTTTCTGTAGTGGTTTTATCCTGAAGGCTTTGTGTCGATGATGTGTTGATTAAACATAAATTTCGCTTGTTTTTTTGTTGTATTTAAATAATTGTTTCTTGTATCCACACAATTGTGGTGCTATACTATAGCAAGTATGAAATTAATTTATCGGAGGTCAGTAGAGAAAATGAACAGAAAACCAAATATCGCAGTAGTAGGCGCGACAGGTGTTGTAGGATCAACATTCCTGAAAGTCCTCGAAGAAAGAGATTTTCCTTATGAAAACATTTATTTCATGGCATCAAAGAAATCAGCTGGTAAGGTAATCAACTTCAGAGGCAAGGACGTAGTAGTGGAAGAACTGACCGAGCATTCATTTGACAAGCCAATTGATATCGCACTGTTCTCAGCAGGTGGCGGCACTAGTGAAAAGTTCGCTCCTATCGCTGCAGCACATGGCGTTACTGTAGTAGATAACAGCAGCCAGTGGAGAATGGACGAAAACGTTCCTCTCGTTGTACCTGAAGTAAACCCTCAGGACATCTCTTGGAATAAGGGTATCATCGCTAACCCTAACTGCTCAACAATTCAGGCTATGGTAGCTCTGAAGCCAATCCAGGACAAGTACGGTCTTAAGAGAGTAATCTACTCAACTTATCAGGCAGTATCAGGTTCAGGCGTTAAGGGTATCAACGACCTGAAGAACGGTCTGGAAGGAAATGGCGCAGAACTCCAGGCATATGCTCATCCTATCGCAGGAAATTGTCTTCCACACATCGATGTATTCACAGACAATGGATACACTAAGGAAGAAATGAAGATGATCAACGAAACACACAAGATCCTTGGCGACGACAACATCAAGGTAACAGCAACAACTGTACGTGTTCCAGTATTTGATTCACACAGCGAATCAATCAACATCGAAACAGAAAAGCCATTTGAACTTGAAGACATCGTAGAACTCTTCAAGAACTCACCTGGAATCATTGTTCAGGACGATCCTGCTAACAATGTATATCCACTGGCACTGAACGCTGCTGGTACTGATGAAGTTTACATCGGTAGAATCCGTCGTGATTTCTCAATCGACAACGGTCTTAACATCTGGGTAGTTGCAGATAACATCCGTAAGGGCGCTGCTACAAACGCTGTACAGATCGCAGAAAAGCTTCTTACACAGCTTCCAGACTAGTTTCTAGAGAAAACTAAAAAATAAAGAGTATTGCAATCGCGATACTCTTTTTAATTTACTTATTGATTTTAATAGTAATTAGCAACCTGTTCTTCAGGTGGCTCAGCAGGCTTCAGTGATTCAACTTCCATTATAGGATAGCTTCCATCAAGAAGAACCGGACCCTGAACGATAGTTCCTGTGATCATTGCCCACATTCCATGCTTCGGTTTATCATCACACTTGCTCTGACAAAGAAGTCCCATGAATTCAATGTCATCAACGCAACATGTCATAACATGTCTTCCAGCGCCGTAATCAGCATATGGGCTTTCACCCTGTGTTGTGATCATGCACTTGAACTTCATCTTCTTACCCACATACTTGGAATGATTTTCAGCAAAATCTCTATACCAGTATGCATAGTCTCTATCGTCAAGTTCAATAAAGTCCTTAGTATCATCAAATGGAAGAGGATCTTCTATATCATCCACTTTGATCTGGCCATCAGCAGTTTCATATACGATCTGCGAACTTCTGTTGGCAACTCTTACAATCTTATGGTAATCCATAACATCCATTGATGAAGGGTTGAATCTATTAAAGGCAACCACATCTGCATATTTGAGTTTATCAAATACCAGATTTCTCATGTTGTTGTTATACATCATGAATGTAGCCGCTTCAGCGAATGTGAATTCCTGAACGATTACCCAGTTTTCAGGGATATTGTTATAGATATCATCAAGCATCCACATGCCATTGCATTCGATCAAGATCTTTTCAGGTCTATACTTTTCGTTAAGAATTTTAAGGTAATCCGGGCAAAAATTGTTTTTGTCTGTGACAAATTCAACCTCTACACTCTTACCAGGGAACTTATCCTTTGAGATAGGTGTCATTCCCTTCTCTGTTACGATAACCAGATTTCTGTCGTTTGCTGCGAAATCCTGCTCTGACAGTGAATCTATAATAAATGATGTCTTACCTGACTCCAGGAATCCTGTAAAAAGATATACAGGAACCTGCTTTGTCCATTTTGATTCGAGCATCTTAAACCTCCACTACAGTGAGAAAACACCCTTGATTTCAGCTTCATCAAGACCTGTTCCGATTACGCAAGCCTTACCTACTGTCTGAGCGCTGCCTTCTCTGATATCCTTTGTTCCTGGAACATAATCAAAGAAGATCCAACCGCCATTCTTTGACTGAACCATTCCCTTAGCTCTTAAGATATTTGGCTTAGCTTCAAAACCTTCGAGAATTCCTGCGATATCTTCTTCAGTGAACTTGCGAATTGTTTCAATGCCTACGCTGTCAAAGATTTCATCAGCATGGTGATGATCGTGACCGTGGTGATGGTGATCATGGTCGTGATCGTGATCGTGATCATGGCAACCGCATGTGCAGTCTGTACCGTGATCGTGCTTAGGAGCATATTCCTTGCCAGGCTTGAATTCAGCCATGATCTGGCTTCCTGAAAGTGCATCCCATGCAGTAGCAACAACTGGCGCATCAGCGTTGTGTTCCTTGATGATATCAAAAGCTTCTGCTAAAGTATCATCATCAACATTGTCGCCGTGGCTTACTACGATAGTACCTGCAGATTCGATCTGGTCACTGTAGAATTCGCCGAAGTTTTCCATGTACATTCTGCACTTTCTAGGATCAACAACAGCTACCATTGAATCGATCTGTACACCTTCTACGCCGGCTGCAGCCTTTGCAACATCACTAAGCTTACCAACGCCTGATGGTTCGATAATAATTCTGTCAGGTGCATATTCTGCGATTACCTTCTTCATGGCTTCTGCGAAGTCGCCAACCAGAGTGCAACAGATACATCCTGAATTCATTTCTGTAATTTCTACGCCAGCATCCGAAAGGAATCCGCGGTCGATACCGATTTCGCCGAATTCATTCTCGATAAGAACGATTTTTTCCTTATCATAACCATCTGCCAGCAGCTTTCTAATCAAAGTTGTCTTACCAGCTCCCAGAAAACCTGAGAATATATCAATTTTTGTCATTGGATTCTCCTTTCTCTGTTCATTAAATCATTTCGTTCATAAAGGCCTTATAACCCTTATATGATTCATAAACATCAACCTTACTTGATATTTCATATGGAGCATGCATTCCGAGAAGCGGAACGCCTGCGTCTATTACTTCCATTCCATAGTTTGCCATGATATAAGCGATTGTACCGCCGCCACCGACGTCAACTCTGCCCAGTTCAGCAAACTGGAATTTAGCATTATTGTCATCAAAAATATTTCTGAGCTTAGCAATAAATTCAGCATTAGCATCATTTGATCCGCTCTTACCTCTTGAACCTGTGTACTTGCAAAGCGCCAGGCCGCCAGTAAACTGAGCTGCGCTCTTCTTGTCGAATGCGAAGGCAAACATAGGATCATATGCTGCTGTAACGTCAGCAGATAACATACTTGAATTTTCTAAAGCTCTGCGTACTTTTAATTCTGATTCGCCTGCAGAAAGTGCTACGATTTCTGCAACAACATTTTCAAAGAAATGTGAATGCATTCCTGTAGCTCCAACACTGCCGATTTCTTCCTTATCAACAAAGAGGCAGCAAGCTGTTCTTTCAGGTTCATCTATTTCAAGAATACCCTTAAGTGAAGCGAAAGCACAAACTCTGTCATCCTGTCCATATGACATGATCATGCTTCTATCGATACCGCAATCTCTAGCCTTACCAGCAGGTACCGCTTCGATTTCAGCTGACATAAGGTCGTCTTCTTCGAAATCGTACTTCTCTGCCAGGATATTCAGTACATTCTTCTTAAGCTGTTCTTTACCATCTTCATCATCTGACACAGCCGGTCTATTTCCTAAAATTATATCAAGCTTTTCACCTTCGATAATTTCATTCGCCTTACCACTCATCTGCTTCTGTGAGAGATGAACGAGCAGGTCGCTGATTACAACTACCGGATCATCAGCATCTTCACCGATACAAATATCGACTGAAGTTCCATCTTTCTTCACTACTACGCCATGAAGTGCGAGAGGAGTTTCGAGCCACTGATATTTCTTGATACCGCCATAGTAGTGTGTATCAGCATAGCAAAGGCCATCAGTTTCATAGATAGGGTTCTGCTTGAGGTCGAGTCTAGGTGAATCCACGTGAGCACCAACAATATTGATACCCTCTTCAACCGGCTTCTTTCCCATCACAAACAGTGCAATAGTCTTTCCCATCTTCTCTATGAAGAACTTATCACCCTTCTTCAGATCTGCAAAGCCCTTAAGCTCCTTAAATCCAGCTTCTAAAGCCATTGATTTAATAATTTTAATGCACTCGCGCTCAGTCTTGCCATTATTCAAAAAAGTCTTATATTCGCCGCATAACGCATCGAGCTCATTAAGCTCTGACTCGTTATACTCTTCCCAACGATTCTTATCAGCCATGCTCTCTCCTTTTATACAAACAGAAAAAGCCTGCCACCATAAATCGGGGCCAGGCCTTGTCTACATCTTAAACTGGCATCATCCGACGCCGATAATTTCATGCGCTAATTTACGCCTCAGTTGCCATAACGTCTTTGCCGTCATAGTAGTTGCAGTTAGGGCAAACTCTGTGTGGGAGCTTCGGCTCGTGACACTGTGGGAAAATTGAAACGCCAGGTGCCTTCATCTTCATGTTAGCTGCTTTTCTCTGGTGAGTCTTAGCCTTTGAAGTTTTTCTTTTAGGTACTGCCATATATTTACACCTCCTTGGGATACATTAATCATAGTCAACATGTTGCTACTGCTAATCGCAACATTGAAATTATACCGTTAACACACCAACTTTGTCAATAGTATTTTCAAACAATTTGTGCTACATTTGAGCAATTTCCATCATTATAGCACATTCAATTCTCTTCTTAAAGAGATCACATCCGTACTCATATACACCTGTAATATCACCTGTTGCGTGATATGAATTAGCAGCACATCCACCGCTGCAGTAGAGTCTAGCCCAACAATCCAGGCATTCTTTTCTCGAGTATGAGTTGCAAAGTTTGAAACTATCTCTCTTATCAATTTCTGTAACCCCGTTCTTAAGATCACCCATCTTATATTCAGGGTCATTTACGAACTGGTGGCACGGATAAAGATCGCCCCATGGTGTAACTGCCAGATATTCAGTACCAGCACCACATCCGGAAATTCTCTTATAGATACACGGTCCGCCTGTCAGATCGATCATATAGTGATAGAAAGTGAAAGGATTTCCTTCCTTCTTTCTCTTTATCATTTCTATAGCCAGCTTTTCATACTGTTCATAGATAGCCGGAAGGTCAGCTTCTGTTAATCCAGCAGGATCTCCAGGTTCAGTTACAACAGGTTCCATTGACAATTCAGTAAATCCTAAATCTGCCATATGGATAATGTCGTTAAATAAATCAAGATTGTTCTTTGTGTATGTTCCTCAGATGTAGTAAACCTTGTCACCCCGCCTCTTTACAAATTCCTGGAATTTAGGAACGATAGTATCATAGCTTCCAGCGCCAGACGGAGTCTTTCTGAATCTGTCATGAACTTCCTTACGGCCATCAAGGCTTAATACAACATTGTGCATTTCCTTATTTGAAAACTCGATGACCTCGTCATCAATATTCATGCCGTTTGTTGTAAGCGTGAATCTGAAATTCTTATTGTGCTCCTTCTCGATGCTTCTGGCATATTCAACAGTCCCCTTAACAACTTCCCAGTTAAGAAGCGGTTCGCCACCGAAAAAGTCAACTTCGAGATTATATCTGTCGCCCGAGTTCTCGATGAGGAAGTCAATTGCAGCCTTAGCTGTATCCAGGCTCATAAGAGCTTCTTCGCCGCAGAAGTTACCCTGTCTAGCGAAGCAGTAACTACATGTAAGATTGCAGGCATGTGATACATGCAGGCAAAGCGCCTTAACTTCTGTATGACGTGCCTTAAGATCAAATGCATTAGCCTCAAAGATGTCCTCGGTAAAAAGCTTGCCTGCCGACTTAAGCTCATCGATATCTTCGATTATCATATCGATATCTTCTTCGCTTATATCATTGTTTTCAGCGTACTTTAATACGAGCTTTTCCCTGAGATTATCTCTACCTTCTTCATCGCAAATTTTGATGGCATCATATGCGAAATCATCCACGATATGGATGGCTCCACTAAATATATCCAGAACTATGTTATATCCATTTAATTGATACTGGTGAATCATTAATTACTCCCTGATTACAAATGCACTAAAAAAAACCGCCAGAACGTCTGCCTGGCGGCTTCATTCTTAGTTTAGCTTATTCTGACTTTTCGCACTTCTGGTTAGCAACTCCGCATGAAGTCTTGCAAGCTGACTGGCATGAAGTCTGGCATTCGCCGCATCCGCCGTTCTGCAGGCTCTTAGCTAAGTCTCTTGTTTCGATAGTCTTAATTCTCTTCATTGTTAAACTCCTTACTATATAAAAACTTATATTAATAACTTACTTAACACCCTTGCCAGTTACGATATTGTATGTATCTCTAGCAATCATGAGTTCTTCGTTAGTTGGTACGAGGATAACCTTGATCTTTGAGTCTTCTCTTGAGATGATAGTTTCCTTACCTCTAACCTTGTTCTTAACAACATCAATCTTGATGCCCAGGTTGCCCAGGTCATTACAGATAACGTCTCTCATGTCGATACCGTTTTCACCAAGACCTGCTGTGAATACGATAGCGTCACAACCGTTCATTTCAGCGATGTAAGCACCGATGTAGAATCTTACCTTGTGAGCGAATACCTTCAGTGCCAGCATAGCTCTTTCGTTTCCATCTGCTGCAGCTTCTTCCAGATCTCTGAAGTCACTTGAAATGCCTGAAATACCAAGTACGCCTGACTTCTTGTTCAGGATTTCGTTAGCTTTGCCCTGGTCAAGGTTTTCAACTTCTCTCATGTAAGTAACGATAGCAGGGTCAATGTCACCTGATCTAGTTCCCATTACGAGACCTTCAAGTGGAGTGAAGCCCATTGATGTATCGATGCACTTACCTCTCTTGATAGCTGATACTGATGCGCCGTTACCAAGGTGACAAGTGATCAGCTTCAGATCATCAAGGCTAACGTTGAGGATATCAGCAGCTCTTTCAGCAACATACTTATGTGATGTTCCGTGGAAACCGTATCTTCTGATTCCATGCTTTTCATAATATTCATAAGGAATAGCATAGATATATGATTCAGGAGGCATAGTCTGGTGGAAAGCTGTATCGAATACTGCTACCATTGGAGTTTTTGGCATCAGCTGCTTGCAAGCGTCGATACCGAGAAGGTTAGGTGGGTTGTGAAGTGGAGCGAGTGGAATACATTCTTCCAGTGCCTTATAAACTTCATCAGTGATAAGAACTGACTTGTCATACTTTTCTCCAGCGTGTACAACTCTGTGACCTACAGCACCAATTTCATCCATGCTCTTGATTACGCCATGGTTTTCATCCTGAATAGCCATGAGAACGTGTCCGATAGCAGCCTTATGATCTTCCATAGGAACTACGAGCTTGAACTTGTCCATGCCTGTCTTTTCGTGAGTAATAACAGAACCGTCCATACCGATTCTTTCAACAAGACCCTTACATTCCAGAACTTCATTTGTCATATCAAGAACCTGATACTTCAGTGATGAACTTCCGCAGTTAATTACTAAAACTTTCATTAAATTATCCTCCTGTAATGCTTTTAATGTTTGTGTCGAAATACCATCACACATCATTTGACCACAATATTATAAACCCTCAAAAAATGTTTTTCAAGGTTACATATACATTCTATTCATTTTCGTGTGTTTTAATGCTTGTAGATATGTTACAAACACCATTTCCATCATAGTTTACGCTGATGTAGAGATCACCGTTTCCAGGCTTTAACGATACATTTGAAACCACATTCTGTGTAGTGAGTTCTGTTGAAGGCGCTTCTTCAATCACTTCAGGCGTTTCGATATTTTCAGGCATATCGAAGTATTCCGAATCCAGGTCCCTGCCAGCATTATTTGTTTCAGGCTTGCAAACTCTAATAACCTTACATCCTGTTCTAAATGCCAGGTTAAGAATCGTTCTCACATTCTCTTTTGTTTCGTCTTTTCTTAAGTTTATAGCCTTTGAAACAGCACTATCAGTATCTTTCTGGAAAGCAGCCTGCATGAGAATATGATAATCAGGGCTAAGATCCTTAGCAGAGATAAAGAGTCTCTTCATTTCTGCAGGAATTTCATCTATTCCCCTAAGCGATCCGTTATCTGCGATTTTTCTCAAGACAGCTTCACCATAGAGATTTCTAGCCTTAAGCTCTTCAACCAGTGCAGGATATACTGTTATGATATCTTCTCCATCATCACCTGCAATTATGGCAACATATGATTCTATAGGCTCGATTCCTTCTGAGCATCCAGCTATTTCTGCGATAGGATCTCCACATGCGATCGTTGTGATCGCTGCATTCCTCAGTTTAACATCCTGAGGCAGTGTACTTTCTTCGAACAGAGGGAACGCTCCCCTTGTTTCAGCAAGTTCTGCTGATGCATCTTTGCCGATTTCCGAAATCATTGACATAAGCCTTTCACCAAGAGCAACCGCTTCATCAGAATTGTACGGAACTCTCATCTTCAGCAGTGTATCAGCCCAGCCCATGATTCCAAGCCCGATTTTTCTTGTGAGCTTAGTCTGCTCTTCGATAGCATCAAGCGGATAACAGTTTACATCAATAACGTTATCCAGGAAATGTACAGCCAAAACTATTGTATCTTCAAGCTTGCTTATATCAATAACATGTCTGCCGTCTTTTTCAGTAAGCATATGTGTCAGATTTATAGAACCCATAGCGCAGCTTTCGTAAGGCAGCAGCGGCTGCTCGCCCCATGAATTCATCGCTTCAATATTACCTTGACCCGGAACAACATTGTCGCTATTTATTCTATCCAGGAATATAATGCCCGGCTGCCCAGTATTCCAAATAGCATCTACAATCTTATCCATGACCTCTCTGGCATTTACAGATAAAACGGCTTCACCTGTATTAGGGTCAATAAGATTATATTCCATACCATTTTCAGCAGTGATCATAAACTTCTCTGTAATGCCTACATAGAGATTGAAGTTGCTGAATTCAGAATCATCGTTCTTACATTCAATGAATTTCAGAATATCCGGATGATCTATTCTTAATACGCCGGCACTTCCGAATCTGTCAGAAGTATTATTTCTCACAGAACCTAAAGCCGCATCAAATACCTTCATGAATCCCAAAGGACCGCTGGCTGTTTCGCCGGTAGTTCCTACCTTGCTGCCTTCAGGGCGTATCTTAGAAAAGCTAAAGCCCATACCTGCCCCACTCTTATTTATAAGAGCACATTGCCTAATTGCGCTGAAAATGGAATCGATGCTATCTTCAACAGGTATAACAAAGCTTGATGCCAGCTGACCATTATTTTTACCCGCATTCATAAGCGTAGCAGAACCTGGAAGAAAATCCAGATTCGCCATCATTTCATAAAACTTTCTCTCAGTTTCATCAACATCAGATCTGATATCATAGATCACATCAGCTCTAGATACGCATTCGGCAACTCTATGAAAAATATCATCGATTGCTTCCATAGAATTCCCATTATCGTCTGTAAGCAGGTAATGCTGTTTCAGTATTCTTTCTGTATTGTTTGGAATTTCCATACTGTACCTTTCTCTCCCCTTATTATATTTCAATATAAGGCGTCAACACATGGTCCGAGTGATCATAAAGATCCCTACTAGATATTATATTATAAACATCTGCCGCTTTAACATCTCTTTTTAATTCACCTGTAATTTCAGTTTTGTTGATGTTTGTAATAAGCGGCAAATCGAAAATTTCTTCTTTCTTAGCAAGCTTAATAAGCTTCCTTCCCTTGGCACTTGCTGCCAGAAGTCTTATATATTCCGGGGTCTTCTCTTCAGGCCCCTGGCACTTACGAAGCCCCATAAGCACGTAGCACAGCATTCTTCTTATAGCCGCTGCCGAATATCTCTTTGAAACAAGATAATCAATAAGCTCATCATAATCCTTAACGCTTACGCTAGCCTTTTTCATCCTGTTCTCTATGCCTTCACCAATTCCGTATATGCCAGCAAGTTCCTCTTCGCTATCTCTGATAAGCTGATAGCGTATAAGCTCGAACAGCTTTTTGTCTCTTCCTGACGCATCTGCATCTCCCACCAGGTCAAGACTTCTTTTAGGTGCAAAAGCTTCACACTCCGCCAGATCACCATGACGAACCATTCTTCTTATTTCTGAAGCACCTGCATATCCAGCCGCTTCATTAACGTCATAATAACCAGATCCTTCTCTCTTTATCGGAAGCAGTTCTATCACTCTGCCCTTAGCTTTCCACCAATTAATTCTCTTGATGTATTCTATTGCCAGAATGTTATTTGGTGAAAGCATGAGCCCCGCCATATCATCGCCCATAAGGATTCTTACGGCGGCTTCTGTAGCCTTTGCGCGAGAAACTCCATCTTTCATCGCATCCTTCACCAATTCCTCGATATCTGCCTTCTTTTCCTCAAGAAGGCCTGCCAGCCTAATAAGCTCACTAGCATTTTCAGCCTCACATCCGAAGGCAATATGTGTTACTCCCATAGCAGACAAAAGATCAACAGCGCCTTTAGCGTAATGCTCTGCTCTGCTGCACGAAAAGATAAATGGGATTTCTGCCACTATGTCAGCACCCATCTCCACTGCACATCTGCTTCTTGCCCACTTATCGATCAGCGCAGGTTCGCCTCTCTGCATGAAATTGCCGCTCATGGCAATCACTGTATAGTCAGCGCCTATAGCTTCACGCGCCTTATTCATGTGATATAGATGACCGTTATGAAACGGATTATATTCAGCTGTTATACCCAGGATCTTCATGTGAATAATTTTGTCCTTTTATAGCAATAAAGCCTGCAACTAGGTGCAGGCTTATTTAATCGGTCTAATTCTGTTTTATTCAGCGTCTTCCATTTCTTCCATTGAATCCATATCAGGAAGCGGTCTTTCTGGAGCTTCTTCATCAGCGTCCATATGTGCTCTGTAAGCCATATCCTTCAGCTCTTCACGGTTTGCTTCCAGCGCTGAGTTGATGTCATTAAATGCCTTCTCGATGCTTGTGAACATTTCTCCGAAGTAGATTGAACTCAGGTGTTCCATCTTACCCTGGAAGCTATATAGGATTTCATCCAGATATTCATAAGTACCGATTTTAAGCTGCTTAGCAGTATTTTCTGTAACTCTAGTGAGTTCATCAGCTCTAATCTTTGACTTAACTGTGATATCGTTATTTTCTACGAGAGCATCAGCCTGTTTCTGTGCATCTTCGATAACCTTCTCATACTGAGTCTTAGCTTCAGCAATGATTCTTTCTCTTTCATTCTTGATCCACTGTGCCTGCTGGATTTCATCCGGAAGTTCTGCTCTGATTTCTCTAACGATTTCAAGCAGTTCTTCTGAATCGATCATGATCTTTCCTGTTAATGGGAATCCTGCCGCTGTATCAACTATTTCTTCAATTTCTTCAAGCAGATCTAAAACCTTCATCTATTTCCTCCTCTATTTACAAGCCAATTTCTCATTCATTCTCTTTAATATTGATTCCGGAACCAGCCCGTCTATTGAACCTCCCAGCGAATGAACTTCCTTCATCATACTTGAACTTATGAAAGAGTATCCAGGATCTGTCATGAGAAAGACAGTTTCTACCGAACTATCAAACAGTCTGGCATTCATCTGCGCCATCTGTATTTCATATTCGAAATCCATTGTCGCACGAAGTCCTCTGACAACTACATTAAATTTGTTTGAATTAACATAGTCAGCGAGAAGTCCCGAAAAATGTTCAACCTTGACATTATCAAAGTCTTTAAGTGCTTCTTTAATCATGTCTTCCCTCTCCTCGAGAGTAAACATGGATTTCTTTGACGGGTTAACAATTACGCCAACTGTAACTTCATCATAGAGCTTAGCAGCTCTCTCGATTATGTTAAAGTGACCGTTTGTTAATGGATCAAACGATCCAGTGTATAGAGCTTTGATTTTCATGCTCTTTCCTCCCTATATTTTCGCAAATATTTTACCACGTATCCCTGTCAATATCAACAATATATTGATGTCTACACATTTCCAGAGCGGATATGTTGTTATTCTATTCTTCTTCGTCTGCCTGCTTCCTGAAGATAGAAAGCTTAACGATTCCGTAGCGTCTTTCCTTTTCTTTTACGAAGCCATAAAGTTCTTCAGGCAGGTCTTCTTCCTTCCTGTGTTCCGCTACTATTATGCCATCATCAGCCAGAATATTGCCTTCCTGCAAAAGCTTAAAAGCATCATCTAAGAGCCCCTTGCTATAAGGAGGATCCATAAGCACGATGTCAAACTGCTCCGCCAGGCCTTCTTCGATTTTTGTTCCCAGGCTCTTCAGTGTCTTCTTATAATCTCCAGCTGCAAAGGCATAATCTTCCTCGACCTTACAGTGCTCAAGATTTTCCTTTACCAGCTTAAGACTACTTCTTGAGGCATCGCAAAACATGCAGTATTCTGCACCTCTGCTAAGCGCCTCGATTCCAAGTCCGCCTGTACCTGCGAAAAGATCCAGCACTCTGCTTCCATAAATGTAATTTGTAAGAATACTGAACATAGCTTCCTTAGCTTTATCAGTAGTAGGTCTAATGTCATTTCCTACAGGTGTGTTAAGTTTTCTGCCCCTGTATTTACCTGTTATTACACGCATATTATCTCCTTCATCTATAAGTCAAGTGTATAATCTTTTCCAAATAACGATTCTATCCTCATTTTTAGAGGTTTGTTCTCTTCTTTTTTTAGAGTCGGATCATCTTCAAGAATTCTCGCCACCTCGGTCTTAACAAGTTCCATCACATCCAGATGCCTTGCCAGATCCGCAAGCCTTAAATCAGGTATTCCATGCTGCCTTGTGCCAAAGATCTCTCCCGGCCCTCTCAGTTTAAGGTCTTCTTCAGCTATATAAAAGCCATCGGATGAAGCCTCCATGATTTTACCTCTCTGAACAGAGACTTCCGAATTTCCTGCGTTTATCAGGAAACAATAGGATTTATCCTTACCTCTTCCTACGCGGCCTCTAAGCTGATGAAGCTGAGCCAGTCCGAATCTCTCGGAATTCTCAATCACCATAACTGTGGCATTGGGAACATTTATCCCGACTTCTATTACAACAGTGGCAACAAGCACATTTATTTGACCCTTATGAAAAAGCTCCATAATCTGATCTTTTTCAGCCTGTTTCATCGCGCCATGTACAAGACCAACTTTGTAGCCTTTGAACCTTTGTGATAATTCTTCCTGTATTTCTATTGCGGACTTAATGTCCATTACCTCTGATTCATCTATAAGCGGCGCCACAACATATGCCTGATGACCCATAGCCAGCTGTTTTTCGACAAAATTATAGCATCTGTTTCTGCCTTCTTCTATCTGTGACTGATTCGAGCCCGAAATGAGTTTTGTCTCGATAGCTTTTCTTCCTGGTGGAAGTTCATCAACCACCGACACATCAAGATCACCATAAAGTATTACAGCTAAAGTTCTAGGTATTGGCGTTGCTGTCATTACCAGAACATTAGGATTATCTCCTTTGTCCTTTAGCCTCATTCGCTGAGCTACTCCAAATCTGTGCTGCTCATCCGTTATCACAAGCCCCAGATTTTTATACTCAACATCAGGCTGTATGAGCGCATGTGTTCCTGTAACCACCTGAATACTTCCGTCTTTCAGTTTAGCCAGCACCTCTCTCCTCTCAGCTGCTTTCATGGAACCTGAAAGGAATCCTACGCTTACACCATGACCGCTCAAAGTCGCTGTCAGCTCCTCATAATGCTGTTTTGCCAGTATTTCTGTAGGAGCCATCATAACTGACTGATATCCACTCTTAAAGGCCTTAAACATGGCAATTTCAGCAATTACAGTCTTACCCGAACCAACATCGCCCTGCACCAGTCTGTTCATTCTCTTATCACTTACAAGGTCAGCCATTATTTGATTCGTGCACCTTCTCTGAGCGCCAGTCAGATTATATGGCAGGCTATTTATATATTCATCTTCGCTATTATCATCATCGAAAGCTATACCCTTCTTTAACTCAGAAGAATTGTTCTTTGCTATAGCTAGCCCTGTCTGGAGCACCATAAATTCGTCAAATATGAGTCTATATTTAGCCTCCAGAAGTTTCTGCTTATCCTCCGGAGCATGCATATTTCTTATGGCATATTCCAAGCTGCAGAGATTATTTCTTTCTATTGTATCCTGGCTTAGTATATCATCGAGTGATCCATAAAGAGGCTCCACCTGTTTATGGATTTTTCTCATGTCTTTTTGACTTATTCCACTTACCAGTGGGTACACAGGCAGTATTCCAAAGTCCGCATACTTGATTCCAGAAAAATCCGGATGAATAATCTGGAGTTTACCTCTATTCAGTGTAGGCTTACCATAAAACACATATTGATTCCCGGATTTAATGGTTTTAGCCAGATAAGCCGAATTAAAAAACACAAGCTCAATTGAGCCTGTATCATCTGAAACCAGCATTTTAGTTGGACGTCTAAACCCACCGCCTCTATATCCGCTGCTGACAACAGTCTCTACTGTCCCCACAAAAACAGCCGCCTGGTTTTCTCTCAAATCGGCGATGTTACAAACGTTTCTTCTATCTTCATAACCTCTGGGAAATGTATACACAAGGTCTCCCAGAGTGTATATTCCGAGTTTTTTTAGCGCATCAGCTTTCTTAGGGCCTACCCCCTTGAGTACTGTAATACTATCTAATGAATTCAAGTTTTCTCCTTGCGATATCTCTAGATGCTACACCAGTTACCATTACTTTAACGCTATGCGGTTTAACATCAAGCATATCTTCCATATTGCTATAAACTTTATCAATGATATTGTTTGCTACGGTACTTATACTAGCACCAAAACTAACTACAATGAACAGAACAATATCCCAACCCTCTTCAGTTTCCTCGATAACAATATTCGAAAGATTTCCTGACGAAGAATACATGTATTTTCCCTTGTAGTTATTCAGCTGCGCCTTAGGGCCTACGCTATCAACTGCGTCTTTTATTAAGTTTTTAATAAGGTTTTCGGAGAAATGAATATCTCCAATTTTCGTATTAATATCTAACATGTGACAATTATACCATATATACAATAAAAAACACCTGCCAAATAATAGCAGGTGTATTATGTACAAAATTAGATGGCACGGTTAACCTTACCTGATCTCAGGCATCTAGTGCATACCTTAGCTTTTCTTACTGTTCCGTTATCTTCAACTCTAACAGTCTGTACATTTGCATTCCACTTTCTTCTTGTGTGTCTGTTTGAGTGGGATACATTATTTCCGGAAACCTGACCTTTTCCGCAAACTTCACACTTTCTTGACATTTACCGCACCTCCTTATACATATAGTATTTTAATGCTTTCGCAAAATTTCTTATTTTCATATCGTGCGAACACCTCTGTCCACATCAGATTCTTTCGCACTCGAACATTAGAGATTATAGCACATGTATTTGCTCTTAGCAAGGCTTTTTTCACCAGCTTTTCACAAATATAACAACAAAAATGCTACTAATCAATGCCCTTTGTAGTATAATGGTTATGCATGACTAATGCAAGACTTTGATAACAAGGAGATTAAAATAAATGAAAAAAACAAGACTCTTACCACTACTAATTATTGTGGTAATGACCATATCGCTTACTATGTCTGGTTGTTCCGCAGACATAAACAGGGATCAGGAACTCAAAGAAGCTCATGATAACATATACAAGGAGGTGACCGAAACCTTTAATCAGGAATCTTTAGACTTCACCCTTCTTTCTGAATACCTGGAGTCCTGGGCAATTAATTGTGATATGGAAGTAGACGAAAATGCAGATCACTATATTGTAATCACTAACCCAGCTACAGAAGATTGTAAAAAAGAAGAATCAACTGCCCTTCAGTGCTCTGTTGACACAAACAACTGTGAAAATTCACTCTATGTACTGTCATCAGGAATGACCGCCCTTTTAGGGCCGCTTAAGCATGGTGATATAAGTCTTATAGTAACAGAGATTGCTGACGGTCAAAGAATAGGCGCACAGTCACTTCTCGCTAAACACCTTAAAAAAGACAATGTAATTGGTCTTATTAATGCCAGCAACCAGTCAGTTTACACAGAGGGTGCATACGGCGCATCAGGAACAATAACCGCTAAGGCAAAGAAAGTATCACCTAAATATTCAGAATGCTACACTATAACAATGGCAATGCCTGAATACACTGATCCTTATTCATTCGATAAAAAGAAGAATTATCCTAACCCGATCGAAACTATCGGCGGATTACTTGCAACAACGAAGAGTTCTGGCAAGCTGTTCGAAATAGCAGATTTCAGTTGTCAGGCACACGAAGGTTACACACCTTATACAGCTACAGCAACAATTGTAGTTGATAGCAACAACGTAGAGAGCATCAAGAAGAAATTCGACAAATCATACGAAACAATGGAAAATCGATTTGAAAAGCTCGATTCAGAATTTGTCTATACAATGGATAAATCAAAAATGCCTGGTAAGGTGCTTTCAGAGAAATCTTCAAACAACCTTATCAGCCTTATGTACACACTCAATACAGGAAATTGTATCCAGGATGAAGAATCAGGACTTGTGTATGCGACATCATATATCGATTCAATTTCCACTAAAAACAGTAAACTCAATCTTTCATTAAAAGTCAGAACTAGAGGTGAAGAATACCTTGACGATGTATCAGAAATGTATGAGATAACAGCTGGACTTTGCAGTACACAGTATAAGCAGGAAAGCAAAGGTAGAATTTGGGCATCTTCAGAAAAATCCGGTTTAGCGCCATTCTTCAGTTCAATGATTCCTTCTGAAGAAGGAAGTAGTGAAATTGCTCTTAAATCATATGATAACGATTACTTCTACGCTAAGTATAACGATATCAATATGATAAGCGTATTATTTAGTAAATCAGATCGCTCAAGCACTATCTTCACAATCACTCACTTCATTGACCCTGATTATGAGAAGAACACAATGAACTATTAAACAACAAAAAAGGGGCTGTCGCGTTAGCGAAAAATAATCGCTAGGGCGACAGCTCCATTAATTTTTATCTTAATCTTCTACTCTAGTGATGTTAGCTCCTAAAGCTTTTAATTTATCAACAAAGAATTCATATCCTCTGTCAACGTGATAAATGTCTGTGATTTCTGTTGTACCGTCAGCAACAAGACCTGTGAGTACAACAGCAGCGCCTGCTCTAAGGTCAGTAGCTGCAACTGGTGCTCCATGAAGCTTCTTACCACCTGGAATAATAGCACATTTTCCTTCTGTTCTTATTCCCGCACCCATTCTGTTGAATTCAGCGACGTGCATAAATCTGTTCTCAAATACAGTTTCGATAACAACGCTGGGACCATCAGCAACTGTAAGCAGAGCCATAAATGGTGACTGCATATCTGTAGGGAATCCCGGATATGGCAGTGTCTTAACATCAGTTGAAATGATAGGGTTTACACTACCATCAACGATAACGCCTTCATCTGTTGGAGTAATTACAACGCCACATTCTTTAAGCTTAGCGATTACAGCCTTAAGGTGATTAGTAAGCATATTCTTAATAAGAATCTTACCACCTGTGATAGCTGCTCCTACCATAAACGTACCAGCTTCTATTCTATCAGGAATAACGTGGTGTGATACGCCCTTAAGCTTCTTAACACCTTCGATCTTAATTGTATCTGTACCTGCGCCCTTGATCTTAGCACCCATCTTGCTGAGGAAGTTTGCTAAATCAACGATTTCAGGTTCCTGTGCAGCATTTTCGAGGATTGTTGTTCCCTCAGCAAGTGAAGCTGCCATAATGATAACTTCAGTTGCTCCTACACTTGGGAAGTCTAAATAAATAGTATCACCAACGAGCTTTGTAGCCTTTGCATCAACAATACCCTTCTTAAGCTGTTCTGAATCAACTTCTACGCCAAGAGCCTTAAGACCCTTAAGGTGAAGTTCTACTGGTCTTTCACCGATAGCACATCCACCAGGAAGATGAATTACAGCTCTACCTGTTCTAAGGATAAGAGCTCCTAAAACCAGGATTGATGCTCTCATCATTTTAACAAGGTCAAACGGA
Organism: Bacillota bacterium; assembly: GCA_029006195.1. Lineage (GTDB taxonomy): Bacteria > Bacillota > Clostridia > Peptostreptococcales > Anaerovoracaceae > Lentihominibacter. The sequence goes on along the minus strand of JAQXGH010000011.1, from coordinate 4,738 downwards.
GCTTCAGACTTAATTTCGCCTTCAGCCTTAACCAGTACTCTATGATTATCAAGGTCTTTATTTGTAGTTGCACCTAAACTTTCTAACAGGTTGCACATTACGTCAACGTCTCTTAAAGCTGGTACATCCAGTATTTCACATTCTTCATCAGTGAGAAGAGTTGCTGCCATAATAGGTAAAACAGCATTCTTCGATCCGCTAATAGTTACTTCACCTGTTAACGGTCCACTTTTTTCAACTAAAAATCTAGCCACACTATTCCTCCAATAACTTGTATTTATTTTCAAAAATACAAATCTCGCAAAAAAAAGGCAATAAAAAAGCCTTTTCTCATAAAACTATGCAAAATTTATAATTTCTTAAGTTCTTTAACACATTCTGCGCAAATGTTTTTACCTCGAACCTGAATAACATCTTCTGACTTTCCACAGAATATACATGCTGGTTCATATTTACGCAACATAATTGACTCGCCGTCAACATAAATTTCAAGAGGATCCTTTATCTCTATATTCAAGGTTCTTCTAAGTTCAATTGGTAAAACTATTCTTCCCAATTCATCAACTTTTCTTACGATACCTGTAGCCTTCATGAATCTCTCCTTTCATATCCCTAGCAAACAAACAGAGTCATTAGAATCTGTTTATTTTTTCTTCCTAGAGAAGAATCCAACTAAGGATGCCAGCGTATTGACAACGCTAACAGCAGCGTTAGTCGCATTGCCGTTCCCCTTTATCGAATCAGATACAGTTGCTACAGAATCGGTTACACTATCAACCAACCCATCGATGTCCTTTGATCTAGTTGCCGCTATATCCGACACAACTTTAACATCATCGAGAATATCATTCGTCCTCTCAAGCGTTGCAAGCAGTTTTCTTATCATGATAATTGCATAAACAACTAAAACTATTACTGCAATCAGCAATATAGCAATGAGTATTGTCCTCAAATCCATTGTTACCATAAAGCACCTCCAACACTTTTTTCATTATCGCACAATATGGAAATATTTTCAACAGCTTTACCTCTCATAAATTGTTTCAATTTCCGTAGAATATGTGCCATCCTCGTTATAAACGCAAAGTTCGGGGAGATATTTCAGTTCTCTTCCCCCTCCGAGCCTGCAATGTATAAGAACAATGTTTGGCTCTTTACCCTTTTTCGGAACGACAAACCTTATTGTTTTTGGCTCCAGTCTGAACTCCGCACAGCTTAATATTATATCAGTTAGTCTGGAAGGTCTATGGACAATGAAGAAATCTCCTTTGTCGCCAAGAAGCCTTGCTGCAGCTTTTGCAAAATCCCTAAACTCTGCCGTAGTTTCCTGTCTGGCGATGAATTTGCCTGATTTATCATTTATTATGCCGCTGCCCTTTGCCACATATGGCGGATTTGAAACCACCACATCAGCACTGCCGTAAAGATCCTGAATATCAAGAATGTCTTTATTGATAAAAGTCAGCCTATCCTCAAGGCCATTATCTTCACGGCTCTTATTAGCCAGCTCAATCGCCTTCTCCTGAACGTCAATTCCGGTTATATGACACTTTTTATTCTTATGACTAAGTATGAAAGGAATTGCCCCGTTACCTGTGCCAAGATCAACAATCGACTTAGCTGATGGTTTGATTGAATTAGCGAAGTCAGCTAAAATCACTGCATCGATTCCATATCTGAAACCGTCATCATCCTGATAAAGTTTAATATTACCAAAGCCTATGTCTTCAGCCATCCTCATTTGACAAAATCCTCTTAACTCAAATTAATCTCTCATGAGCTGCTCAATCTCTCTTCTCAGCTCGCCATCTAAATCGCTAAGATCATCAACCTTCTTCTTGTTATTATTGCCCTTATTCTTACGGCCGATTTTCTTAATTTCATTTTTATCATATGAATAAAATTCAGTACTGAGCTTCTCTTCATTATTGTTATCCTTTGAAGCTTCTTCGAGGACAAGTCTTGCCTTAACAATGCTTTCCAGGATATTTACTTCTGTAACAACAGCCATTCCGTCAGGAGTCTTAATTCTATCCCCAACATTTGGCATTCCCTTCTTAAGCTCATTATAAATATCATTTTCGTACTTAAGACAGCCCAGAAGTCTACCGCAGATACCTGAAATCTTAGTAGGATTAAGCGACAAGTTCTGAACCTTCGCCATCTTAATCGATACAGGTTCAAAATCTGTAAGCCAAGTGTTACAGCAAAGGCTACGTCCGCAGTTACCAACTCCACCAATCATCTTAGCTTCGTCTCTAACACCGATCTGTCTAAGCTCAATTCTCATTCTGAATACTGATGCTAAATCCTTAACCAATTCTCTGAAGTCTACTCTACCATCTGCAGTAAAGTAAAAAACAACCTTACTATTATCAAATGTATATTCCACATCGATCAGCTTCATTTCCAGATTATGAGCGTCGATCTTTCCCTGACAGATTTTAAGAGTTCTTTCCTTCTTTGCCAGATTTTCCTCGTGCTTCTTAACGTCCTTATCAGTAGCCAGTCTTATTATATTCTTAAGAGGTGCAACCAGTTCTGATTCCTCAACAACAGTACGTTCCTGAGTAACCTTACCAAATTCCAATCCTCTGGCAGTTTCAACGATTACGTTGTCACCCTTAACAACTTCAATGTCGCCCGGATCAAAGTAATACATCTTACCGGCTTCTTTGAATTTAACGCCTACAACATTTGCCATTTATTATAATCCTCCGTTATATTTCTCCCATTTTTAGAAGCATATTCTTTAATGTATACGCTGGGGAATACCCCTTCTGAAGTCTGTATCTTGCTTCTTCAATAGTATGTATATTATCGTATATATCATCAAACTTATACATTGGTATGCCATTTTGCTTGATAACAACCATATTTCTGCAGACGATTTCCATATCATCAAGCAGCTTATAGCATTTATCCCTGTCAGTCATAATGCCAGAGATAACTTCCTTAGTCTGATAAAAAGGCTTCCTATCAAGAAGCATTTTAACCAGCCTGTCAGCGACATCCGAGCCGTCGCCGCTAAGATCAGCATTCTCATTTATCCTGAACTTAACACATCTTGATAAAACCGTTTGAATAAGTTTCTCCATATTCCCCGTAAGAAGAATAATGAGCGCATCTCCAGGCGGTTCTTCCAAAACCTTCAAAAGACGATTCTGTGCCCTTAGCGTCATAGTCTCGCTGTCATCTATGATCACAATATTCTTCTGCCCATAAGGCTTTACCAGAAGTTTTTCCTGCATGGAAACTATAGCGCTATCCTTGATGGAATTACCATCCTTCTCGATATATAAAATATCTTCGAAATTATGATGATCGATCTTATCACAGAGAGCACAATCTCCGCAATTATCTCCATCGCCTCTCCTGCAGCATATTCCCTTAATAAAACTGATTGCAAAATCATATCTTATTTCAGAAGAACCTTCAAAAATATAGGCATGAAATATTCTATTGACCTTAACAGCATGTTCTAGTCTTTCTATTAAATTTTGATTACAACTGTTTTCAGGAAAAATCATCTATTATCTAATTTATCTATTACCTTATCAATAATTATCGTAGCAATGGTTTCAATAGGCTGATCAGCCTTAATTCCTACAATTCTATCCGGATGCAGCTTCTCAAGTTCCAGATATCCATCGAATACCCTATTATGAAACTCTGCTGAAGCAAGTTCCATTCTATCAAGATCACGGCCGCTGATTCTCTTTCTTCCCTTTTCAGGATCAACCTTAAGGAAAAAAGTGAGTTCAGGCATAATCCCGGAAATGGCATATCGATTAATATCCCAAACCATATCACCTAACTCCCTGCCATAGCTTTGATAAGCCATGCTGGAATCAACAAATCTATCACAAATTACAATCGATCCCTTATTAATAGCAGGTTCAATTACCTCTTCAACAAGCTGAGCGCGAGCTGCTGCATATAAGAAAGCTTCAGTCTTATATGTCATTTCAGAATTATCCTTATCGAGAATAATTTCACGGATTTTCTCACTTATAGCAGTACCACCAGGTTCTCTAAGAAGAAGTACATCGTAGCCTCTACTAATAAGCTCATCATTAAGAAGCCCAATCTGTGTTGACTTGCCGGCACCGTCGCCACCCTCGAATGTAATGAAAATACCTTTATCCATTTATCTCTTACTCCTGCGTTTCTTACGTCTCTTACTAGGTTTCTCACGCATATCGCTAACCGGTTCACTAGGATGATTCATCTCTCTCATCGGTTTCGATCTATGCAAAGTCCCCATAGTTTTAGTCGGACTATAATAGTTATTACTGCTTGATCTCTGATACTCTTCTCTTCCAGGTCTACTAGCCGAACTTCTCTTCTTAGCCTTAGATCTTCCCTTAGACTTTGAACGGCCTCCTGATCTTCTTTCTTCCTGATAAGCTTCCTTATCTGGAATATCATCCATTAGAGAATTCAAAAGATAAAGCATTAAGAGCGCAACAGGAATAAGTATTAACAATACAAATATGAATTTAATAACTGACATTATATATCCTCTAGTACGCTTAAAAATTTACATAAATAATCAAAGTAATTATACCATAAAAAAAGCCGCCATAGGGCAGACTGCAAAAAATAAAATAAGCGGCAACGTCTTGCTTTCCCAGGCGGTCGCCCACCAAGTATCATCAGCGCTAAGGAGCTTAACTTCTGTGTTCGGTATGGGAACAGGTGTGACCTCCTCGCTATAGTCACCGCATATTTTCTC
>JAQXGH010000010.1 GCA_029006195.1 Bacillota bacterium | reverse complement strand
CCATTTTCAGGTTTTGCTTAGTTTCAATCAAAATTTTATTTTGACTCAAATTTCTACACTATGAAATTTTCAATGTTCTTGTCCGCGTCAGCGAACTATTTAATATTACCTCGCAGAGCTTACTTTGTCAACCTCTTTTTTTGACTTTTTTCAAAGCCGTTTTTCAGTTGTCATCGCTCCGCTCTTGCGACAGCTTCCATATATTACTAAATCCTTACCCTATTGTCAACACCCTTTTGGCATATTTTTTGAGCCTTTTTTATTCAATAATAGTATACATTCCAGCAGCATCTTCTTTCCTGCATGACTCTGTCAGCGCTTCAACCCTAGCCTTGATTGAGCCGCTACCGAACTGGATGAAAATAACATCTCCAATCTCAACTTCTGTACCAGGTTTAGCCACTTTGTCATTGATCATTACCCTTCCCTGGTCACATGCATCTTTTGCTACTGTTCGTCTTTTTATGATCCTGCTGTTTTTCAGGAACTTATCAATTCTCATTCTTACACCTACTTTATGCATAAAAAAAGAATCTCTGATGAGATTCTTTTGATTATTCTTCTTAATTACGAATGAATTATTCGTTTACAGAATCCTTAAGAGCCTTACCAGCCTTGAATACAGGAGCCTTTGAAGCAGCGATTTCGATAACTTCGCCTGGCTTTCTAGGGTTTCTTCCCTGTCTTGCCTTTCTTTCACGTACTTCGAAAGTACCAAAGCCGATTAACTGAACCTTATCACCATTTACGAGAGCTTCTTCGATACTTGAAACTACAGCGCTTACTGCTAATTCAGCATCCTTCTTTGTTGAGTTTGTCTTTGCAGCTACTGCTTCAACTAACTGTGCTTTATTCATTGTATATCCTCCTTAAATTGTTGCCTATCTAATTACAAAATTATTTTACACTTTTACCCCCTAATGTCAAGGACTTTTCCGCTAATTGCAATGTTTTTGACGGTTTTTGCTAATGTATAAAAGGGGTTACCACAGTCTAAGTTTGTCACATATAGGCGCAATCTTTCTGCCAATAGAAATAGCCATAATTTCGTTTCTTTCTATTGCATGTGTTTTTATAATAAGAACGCCATAAATGCACGCACCGATTGCGATGGAAACAAGTGTTGAAATACTATTGCTGCCAATAATAGCGAAACATCCTTTATAAATGAAACCAACAATCACTCCCATAACAAGAGCTGAGATCATCGGCTTAACGATAGTCTTCGCTACAGGCACTTTAACATCTGTAAATCTCTTTACACACATAAAATCAAGTGTGGACGCAGTAATATAAGCGCACATTGTGCCTATCGCTGCACCAACGATATTTATTGAATGAATACCTACAAGTATGTAAGTTACTATGATCTTAATAATAATACCAATAGCCAGGTTAATAACCGGCCAATTCTGTTTACCAAGTCCCTGCAGTATACCTGTCATTGTTGTTACAAGCGCCAGGAATATGAATCCCATAGCCAGCACCTGAAGGCATGGTGTTGCGTTTGACGCACTTTCTGGCTGCAGAGGGTACAGAAGCAGGAGTGCAGGTTTTGCGAGAACCAGAAGCCCAAATACGCACGGAAAACCTATAATCGTTGTCATTCTTAAGCCCAGTGCTATAGTATTCTGAAGTTCAAGTTTGTCTTCTAGTCTGTTTGCTGCTGAAACCATAGGTACGATGCTGACGATTATTGCAGCCATAAGTACCTGAGGGAATCCAATGATAGGGTCAGCCATACTTGTGATCTGTCCATAGAGGTCCTTTGCCGCATTTACTGACCATCCTGTTGCCTGAAGTCTAGAGTTAACGATGCCTGCATCTATTGAGTTCATCAGCGGCAGAAGCGAAGCGCCGATTGTGATCGGAATTGCTATTACCACTATATTTTTAATGATTTGGCCAGCGCTTTCTCTTTCTGTCGTATGATCGGCGAGAATATTTTCTCTGATCGCATTACGTTTCATCAAATAAAGGATAAGAACAGTTAGCAGTCCGCCAAATGCGCCTGCAGATGCGCCGAAGCATCCGCCCGCTGCGCCTCTGGCACCGGAATCATATGTTTCAGAGAACAATACACCATTCATCATTATGTAAGCCAGAGAAAGACCGCATCCTACTCTGAAAACCTGCTCGAAAATCTGAGAAATAGCTGTTGGATTCATATTCTGCTGTCCCTGGAAATATCCTCTATAAGAAGACATTAAAGGAACAAGTATAAGTGCAGGTGCTGTTGCCTGCATTGCAAGTGCTGCACCTGGTACGTGAACCAGTTGAGCGATAGGGCCTGCGCCAAAGAATACTATCACAGCACCAAGTACGCCAAGGGCTGTCATGAGAACTCTTGATATTTTAAATACTCTATAAGCTTCTTTATACTGACCAACGGCATATCTTTCTGCAACCATTTTTGATGTTGCTACAGGAAGACCAGCTGTTGATACAACGAGAAGGACTGAGTATATCGCATACGCAGGCGCATAGTTCGCCATACCTTCTGCACCGATCCAGTTTGTAAGGGGTATTCTAAAGAATGCCCCAAGTAATTTTACAAATATGCCTGCGACACCTAATATTGCCGCACTTGTAACTAGTGATTTCTTACTCATATTAAAGCTTCCTTAAAATCTTCTTAGTGGCTGCTTCCACTTCGAATATTGTTTTTTCTATATCTATTGTCTTGTATTCTCCATTTTCGTAGATAACCTGTCCATCACATATAGTCATGACAATTTCGCTGCCTGAACATGAATATGCCAGGTTATTGGCCATATTATGAACAGGATGCAGCTGAGGTACTGTCATATCAAGCATGATAAGGTCTGCTCTATTTCCAGTCTTAACAGCACCTGCATCATTTCTTCCCTGAGCCTTAGCACCTGTGAGAGTTGCCGCTTCCAGAGCTTCTTCTGCTGAAATAGCGATAGGATTATTGTTTGCAATTTTACTGCTAAGAAGCATTACCTTCATTTCCTCGAAGAAGTTAAGACTGTTGTTACTTGCAACGCTATCTGTTCCTATTGCAAAGGCTACACCGTGCTTTTTGATATTAGCTACGTTAGTCATTCCGCTTGCCAGCTTCATGTTGCTTACAGGATTAAGCGCTATAGTTACGCCCTTTTCCTTAAAGATTTCCAGGTCATCGTCTGTTGCATATACACAGTGTGCAGCAATAGCAGGAACATTGAATAAGCCTGTATCTGCAAGGTAAGCTGCGGGAGTCATTCCATGTCTCTTTATGCATTCCTCATGTTCAAACTTAGTCTCTGAAACGTGTATATGCATAATTGTGTTCTTTATTAAATTTATGTACTCTGCTAATGCTTCAGCTGTTTCTCTATTGCTTGTATATTCAGCATGAAGACTTATGTCGATTTTAATTCTGCCATCACATGTGTTGTGGTAGTTTTCGTAGAGGTGCTTCATTTCATCAAGGCTGGCTAAAGTCTTGACATCAGCCCCAAACGGATTTGCGATCGAACGTGAGATATTAGCCTTAAGGCCGGATTCCTCTACAGCTCTTGCTATATCTTCGCAGAAGTAGTACATGTCACTTGAAGAAACAATACCATTCTTTGCTGATTCAGCCATTGACAGCATAGTGCCCCAGTATACAGCATTACTATCCAGATGATCTTCAAATGGGAAAATTCTAGTATTCAGCCAATCTTCAAGGCTGAGGTTTTCACCATATCCACGCATAAGAGTCATCGGTGTGTGAGTATGTGCATTATAGAATGCGCTCATAAGAAGCTTGCCGCTTCCGTCTATTACTCTGCCGTAATCCAGCTGAGGAGCTTCCTTTCCTATATAGATGATAACAGCACCATCTGTAGCCACGTACATATTCTCATCTACAGTAAAGTTTTCATTTAATACAGAAATGTTTTTGAATAACATATTATCCTCCTTTTTAGATTACATAAGCGGAGCAATAAGCTTAAGAGCTTTTCCTGCCACCTTATTGATCTTTGGATAGTCTTTGCAATCTCTAAGTGTAATTCTATGACATCTTTCAAGTGTCTTTAAGTAGTCTGTTTCTATATCGAGAACAACAGGATTCCTGTAAATGTAGGTTGCACATTCAAAATGAAGGAACAGACTTCTGAAATCAAGATTTATAGTACCAACTACAGCCTTCTCATCATCACTTACGAATACCTTGGCGTGAACAAATCCCGGAGTATATTCATAGATTTTAACACCGCGCTTTATAAGTTCTTCGTAATAAGTTCTAGCCAGAAAGTAGGCATACTTCTTATCAGGAATATGAGGCATAATAATTCTGACATCAACGCCTCTTTCTGCTGCAAACGTCAATGCATTTACCATCTCCTCATCTATAATCAGATACGGAGTCATAATATGCACATAGTCTTTAGCCCTATTGAGTATATCTATATACATTCTCTTGCCCACTTCTTCTGTATCAAGAGGGCTGTCTCCATAAGGAGCAATATATCCGCCTGGATATATATCATTAGATTCCAGCACTAACGGCTGTACCTGTTTGATATACTTCAGGTAGTTTTCAGGCTGTTTTGAAGATATGTTCCACATCTGAAGGAACATCAAAGTGAAGCTGTCCACAGCCTCGCCTTTTAACATTATTGCAGTATCTTTCCAGTGACCAAATCTTTCGTATTCATTGATATATTCATCGGCCAGGTTTACTCCTCCTGTAAAAGCTGTATGTCCGTCAATTACCAGAATCTTTCTATGGTCTCTGTTATTCTGGTGAGTTGACAGGAACGGCTTCATAGGTGAGAAGACCTTGCACTTTATTCCTTTTTTCTTTAATTTATCAGGATAATTGAACGGAAGCAGTGACATCATGCAAGTTCCGTCATACATAACTCTAACTTCAACTCCCTCTTGGGCCTTTGCTTCCAAAATTTCGAGAATAGAATCCCACATATAGCCTTTGCCTATAATAAAGTATTCAAGGAAAATAAACTTCTTGGCTCTTTTTAGTTGAATAAGCATTTCATGGAATTTATCTTCTCCACTCGGGAAATACTTAACTGCTGTATTTCTGTAAATCGGATAATTACCCTTTTCGTAAAGATACTTGAATATTCCAAGTTCGCTCGGATATTCATCAGCAAGTGATCTGACCGATTCGAGATCCGGAAGCAGGTACTCCTCTTGTTCTTTAATTATCGTATCAACTCTTTTCGCGATAAATTTGGTGCCCGGCTGAACTCTTGTGTAGAAATAAAAGGGAACACCGATAATTGGTGTTGCTATTATTAGTATTATCCACATAAGCTTAAAGCTTGAATTCATACTAGTATTCAGCAGATATACAATTATGAGAACTGCTAACACACCGATAGCATGATTGGCAATCAGTACCTTAGTTCCCAGAATAGCTACGCCTCCAATTACAGCAAATACCTGGATAGCTACCAGCGTTATGAATATGGATGTTCTTCCGAACAGCACTTGCCAAAACGAGTTGCGATTATCTGACATAAGAAACCCTTTCTTTACATAAAAGGTGCCCCTTTTTAGTTGGACACCTGAAAGCAACGTTATATAGGAATGTGAAAAAACTAGCTTTTATCATCTCCGCTTTCCACATCAAACTCAACGTCGTCGATTATATCTTTGCTCTTAAACTTCTTCGATAGGTCCTTTGACTTGCCACCTGTCCAATATTTGTCCAGCTCATTTCTAAGATACCACAAAATAACGAGCCAAAGTACAATATCGTCAATAAAACCTAAAGGGAAAATGATAGGCGGAATAAGATCTATCGGCAAAAACAGATATGCTATACCCGCTATTATCAATGCTTTTTTCCATTTGGAAACAGTTTTATCAGCCATCATGAATCTGATAGCCTTAATTCTGCTCCATATTACCCTGAAGCTCAAAAACTGCATTTCTTTCTCCTATTTACTCGTTAAGAATGTCTTCCATTACCGCAAGCAACTCTTCGTAACCTGTCTTCTTTAATGACGAAACAGGAATAACCTTATCTTCCTGTGAGAGTTTGAGTGTCTGTCTGATTTCCTTGACATGCTTAGGCAGCTGATTTCTTGATACCTTATCGGCCTTTGTTGCAACAACTACTCCATCAAGACCATAATGTCTCAAATAGTTGTACATTTCAACATCCTGCTTCGAAGGAGCATGTCTAACGTCAACGAGCTGTATTACCTTCTTAAGGGTAGGGCGATTTTCAAGATATCTTTCCATCATGTCGCCCCATCCTTCTGATATGGATTTGCTTACTTTAGCATATCCATATCCAGGAAGGTCTACGATTCTGAACTCGTTATTCACTATATAAAAGTTTATTGTTCTTGTCTTGCCTGGGCTGCCGCTGACTCTTGCCAGCTTCTTACGGCCTGTAATCGTATTGAGCAACGAAGACTTACCAACGTTTGATCTTCCTGCAAATGCGATTTCGCTCAAATCTTCAGCCGGATACTGGCTAGGCTTAACAGCAACTGTTTCTAAATCTGATGTCTTAATTATCATTTATTTCACCAATACGTGTTTCAGTGCATCATTTACATTCTTAAGAAGAACGAATTCCATATCGTTTCTTACTACTTCTGGGATATCATCAATATCCGCTTCGTTTTCTACAGGAATCATCACCTTTCTTATTCCTGCTCTATGTGCAGCCATTACCTTCTCACGAATTCCACCAACAGGAAGCACCTTGCCTCTAAGAGTGATTTCGCCTGTCATTGCAATATCTTTTCTTACCGGAATTCCTGTAAGAGTTGAGATAACCGCCGAGCACATTGTTACACCCGCTGAAGGGCCATCCTTTGGAGTTGCGCCTTCTGGAATGTGGATATGAATATCGTACTTCTTATAAAACTCTTCTTCTATTCCAAGCTTGTTCGCAATAGAACGGATGTAGCTTATTCCAGCCTTAGCTGATTCCTGCATTACATCACCCATCTGACCTGTAAGAACAAGCTGACCAGTTCCTGGCAGAGCTGCAGTTTCGATATTAAGCGTTACACCGCCTACCATAGTCCATGCCAGACCTGTAGTAACACCTACTTCTGCCTTATTCTTAATTATGTCGAAGTGATATCTCTTCTTACCGAGGTATTCTTCAACACGCTTGCCAGTCATGCTGACCTTCTCTATTTCTCCAGCTACGATCTGCTTAGCTACTTTCCTGCAGAGGTTGCCGATTTCTCTTTCGAGATTTCTAACACCTGACTCTCTAGTATAGTAGTTTATGATGGTTCTAAGTCCTGATTCTGTGAATGAAACAGCTTTCTTAGAAAGGCCGTTTTCTTCGATCTGCTTAGGAACCAGATACTGCTGAGCGATATTCAGCTTATCTTCTTCTGTATAACCGCTCACTTCGATAACTTCCATACGGTCCAGCAGTGGACGAGGAATTGTTTCGATAGTATTAGCAGTAGTAATAAACATTACCTTTGATAAATCAAATGGTACTTCCAGGAAGTGGTCTGTAAAATCTTTATTCTGCTCAGGGTCAAGAACTTCCAGCAGTGCTGATGCCGGATCACCCTTGTAGTCTGAACCAATTTTATCGATTTCATCAAAGAGGAATACAGGGTTCTTTGTTCCAGCATCCTTCATTGAGTTAATGATTCTGCCAGGGATAGCTCCGATATAAGTTCTTCTGTGACCTCTGATTTCAGCTTCATCTCTAACACCACCAAGTGAGATACGAACAAACTCTCTGCCAATTGATCTAGCAACACTCTTGGCAATTGAAGTCTTGCCTGTTCCTGGAGGGCCAACCAGACAGAGAATAGGTCCCTTAATTCCTTCTGAAAGGCGCATTACAGCCAGGTATTCCAGAATTCTATCCTTGATTTTCTCAAGGCCGTAGTGGTCTTCGTTAAGGATTTCTTCTGCCTTATTGATATCGATATTATCTTCTGTCATTACATTCCATGGGAGTGTGAGTACAGTATCGATATAATTTCTGCTTACATTTGCTTCTGCAGATGAAGACTGCATCTTTGAGAACTTCTTGATTTCTTTCTCGATCTTATTATGGATCTTCTCTTCCAGATTAAGAGCATTCAGCTGTTCCATGAAGTCAGCAACTTCATCTTCAACATCTTCTGCCACGCCCAGTTCATCCTGGATAGCTCTCATCTGTTCTCTGAGATAGTATTCTCTCTGATTTTTGTTTATCTGACTTTTTACCTTTGATGAAATATCCTGTTCGATATTCAGAATTTCAACTTCTCTAAGGAGAATTCCGTTGAGGCATTCAAGTCTTTCCTTAGGATTCAGCTTTTCTAAAATCGCCTGCTTGTCTTCGATTTTCATTTCGATGTGTGAAGCGATCATATCTGCCATTCTTCCTGGAGTTTCGATTGAAACAACTGTTGCGAATACTTCAGGTGCCAGATTCTGATTGATGTTAACGTATTCATCAAAGCTCGATAATACTGTTCTCATCAGAGCTTCTGATTCAGGATCATCATCAAATTCAGTTGTATCCTTAATAACCTTCACATTACACATGAAGAACGGAACTTCAAATAATACCTCTTCGATGCGGCCTCTGCAAACACCTTCTACAAGTACTCTAATTGAATCGCCAGGCAGCTTAAGCATCTGCTTGATCTTAGCAATTGTACCGATTCTATAGAAATCATCCGTTGTTGGCAGATCAGTATTTTCGTCTTTCTGTGATGACAGGAAAATATACTGATTATTTACCATTGCCTTTTCTAAAGCATTAATTGACTTTTCCCTTCCAATGTCAAAATGAAGAACCATATTTGGAAAAACTGATAATCCTCTGAGTGGGATCATCGGCAATTCCACAAATTCAGCATCCATGATGCTCATTTCTTTCTTATTTTCGTCCATTATGTCCTCCTGTATATAAAAGGACGGCTTTATGAAGCCGCCCCTGTAATTTCGATTTCAGCGTCCGCAGTAATGAGCTTAGGCTCACCTTCTGCCAGAACAGCTTCCTTTGTGATCACGCACTTAACAACATCATCTCTTGATGGAAGTTCATACATAATATTTGTCATGATCTTCTCCATGATGCCTCTAAGACCTCTGGCACCAGTCTTACGTTCCAGAGCTTTAACTGCAATTGCTCTAATTGCTTCATCCTCGATTTCAAGCTCAACATCATCCATTGCAAACAGTTTCTTGTACTGCTTAACAAGGGCATTCTTAGGCTCAGTGAGAATTGAAACAAGAGCATCTTCAGTGAGCTCTTCAAGTGTAACGAGAACAGGTAATCTACCAATAAATTCCGGAATCAGACCGAACTTAAGAAGGTCTTCCGGCTGAACATGTTTCATTATTTCATCAGTTTCAACTTTATTCTTCTCAACACTTGAGTTGAAACCGATAACTTTCTCACCGATTCTCTTCTGGATCACCTTATCTAAACCATCAAAGGCTCCGCCGCATATGAACAATACATTAGTTGTATCGAACTGGAGGAATTCCTGATGCGGGTGCTTTCTGCCTCCCTGTGGAGGAACATTAGCAACTGTTCCTTCAAGAATCTTAAGGAGTGCCTGCTGAACGCCTTCGCCGCTGACATCTCTTGTTATTGAAGGATTTTCGGACTTTCTAGCAATCTTATCTATTTCGTCAACGTAGATAATTCCACGCTGTGCTTTCTCAATATTGAAATCAGCCGCCTGTATGAGCTTGAGAAGGATATTCTCAACATCTTCACCTACATAGCCGGCTTCTGTGAGTGCTGTAGCATCTGCAATTGCAAACGGCACGTCAAGTATCTTAGCGAGAGTCTGTGCCAGCAGAGTCTTACCTGAACCTGTAGGTCCAACCATTACTATGTTACTCTTCTGAATTTCAACATCGTCTGAGAGATTCTCGCAAGTTGTTCTCTTGTAATGATTATATACAGCAACGGCAAGGGCTTTCTTAGCATTGTCCTGACCGACTACATATTCGGACAGAACTTCTGCGATTTCCATTGGCTTAGGAAGTCCAACCGGTTCACCCATGACAACGTCGCCGCTTTCAGTCATCATATGCTGTTCTTCTGCTTCCGCTCTTAAAATATCACTGCATAAAGCAACACATTCATCACAGATGTATACACCTGATCCGCTGATCAGTCTCTTTACCTGACTCTGTGGCTTGCCGCAGAAGGAGCATCTTAATTCATTGTTTTCGTTGTACTTTGCCATAACTATCTTTTTCCAATCACTTTATCAACCAGGCCATATTCCATAGCCTCCTGAGCTGACATAAAGTTATCTCTGTCAGTATCAGCATCAATAACGTCAAAAGGCTTGCCGGTATTCTCACTAAGTATTCTGTTTAACTTTTCTCTTGTTTTGATAATCCAATCAGCATGGATCTTTATGTCTTCTGCCTGACCCTGAACACCGCCGAGTGGCTGGTGAATCATGATTTCAGCGTTAGGAAGAGCATATCTCTTACCCTTCTGTCCTGCGGATAGAAGGAATGCACCCATACTTGCAGCAAGTCCAACACAGATTGTTGAAACTTCTGGTTTGATGTACTGCATTGTATCATAAATAGCCATGCCGGCGGTTACTGAACCGCCGGGGCTGTTTATGTAAATATTAATGTCTTTGTCCGGATCTTCTGCTTCCAGATAAAGAAGCTGTGCAACAACCAGGCTCGCAATATGCTCGTTGATTTCTTCCCCTATGAAAATTATTCTGTCTTTAAGCAGTCTTGAATAAATATCATATGATCTTTCACCGCCACCTGTCTGTTCTACTACATATGGAACTAATGCCATTCTTCCGGACCTCCTGATTTAATACTAAATTACTTTCTTACTGCAGCATCGTACATAAGATCTACAGCTTTTCTTACTCTGATGTCACCCTTGAGCATGTTTAAGTTTTCTGCACCGATCATTTCAGTGAGCTTTTCTACGTCGAGACCATACTGCTGAGCCATTCTCTTGAGTTCTTCCTGAACTTCGTCATCTGTAGCCTGAATGTCTTCCTGGATAGCAACCTGGCTAACCAGCATTCTAGTCTTACATCTCTTTTCAGCATCATCCTTCAGCTGACCTCTTAATGCTGAAGCTTCGATGCCTGCCAGCTTGAGGTAGTTTTCGAGATCCATACCCTGCATCTGCAGCTGCTGTTCGAATTCGCTCATCATAGCATCTACTTCCTGCTGGATCAGTACTTCTGGAACTTCCAGATCACTTGCGTTGTACAGAGCTTCGATTACACTGTTCTTCATTGAGTTTTCAGCGTTAGCTACTGCAGCCTTCTGGAGTTCTTCCTTCTTGCTAGCCTTCAGTTCTTCGAGTGTATCGAATTCGCTGATATCCTTAACGAATTCATCATCAACAGCTGGAATCTGCTTTTCCTTGATTTCGTGAACTGTGCACTTGAAAACAGCTTCCTTACCAGCCAGATCTTCTGAGTGGTAAACTTCTGGGAATGTTACGTTTACATCTCTCTGTTCGCCCTTAGTAGCGCCAACGAGCTGATCTTCGAAACCAGGGATGAATGAACCTGAACCCAGTTCCAGAGGCTGTCTTTCTGCAGTGCCGCCTTCGAACTGATCTTCGCCTACGAAACCAGCGTAATCGATAACTACTGTATCGCCGTTCTGAGCTGGTCTTTCAACGTCAACCATTCTAGCGTTGCCTTCAGCCATAGTCTGGATAGCCTTATCAACGTCTTCATCAGTTACTTCTGAGCTTACTTCTTCGATTTCGATTCCCTTGTAGTTTTCTACAGTGAATTCAGGATAGCATTCAACTGATACAGTGATTGCGAATCCTTCACCCTTCTTAATTTCGCCTAAAGGTTCAGTTTCAGGATATCCGATTACATCAGCCTGAACTTCATCGATAGCATATGGATATGAAGCCTGGAATAAGTCGCCGATTGCGTCTTCTAAGAAGATGCCTTCGCCATATCTCTTCTCGATAATGCTTCTAGGAGCCTTACCCTTTCTGAATCCATCGATTGAGAACTTACCCTTTTCTCTCTGATATACTTTAACGATAGCAGCTTCGAGTTCTTCTGCTGTAAATTCCATTGTGAACTTAGCTACGTTATTTTCCTTTGAAATAAGTGTTGCCTTCATTTTATATATTTCCTCCTCGATTATATACACATAGTGCAAGTTATTATAACCCAAATGCATTGAAAAGTAAAGAAAAAGAGACATTATTTATGTCTCTTTATCAGTTCCATGCCTCTAGCATATTTGCTAATATTTTCTGGTTTAAGATTATATCTTTCCTGGATCCTTCTACCGACTTCCATAAGTTCCTCAGTTTCACCAGAAAAAAGTTCGATTTCGATTTCGTTAATAGGTGCTGTGCCCGCTTCTGTAATAACTTCACCTGAATCGATCGAAATTTCAAAAATACCCTTACCGGTATCAATTCTGAATTTCTTTCTCAGTATCCTTGATTCAAGGACACACTTAAGTTCTTTACCCTGCAGCAGATCCAACACGTCCTCACCGACGCTGCTTTCTCTGAAAACTTCAGGATTAGGTGTGTCATCATCAACGTGAACATTGATTTCTTCTCTAACGTGAAGGCCATCTTCGCTTCTGCCCTTCCACTTCATAGCCGCAACATAACGTTCGCCTTCTTCACGAACTCTGTAAGCTATCTCGTTGTTTGCTAAATCTCCATCCTCAGTGTCGAAGTATTTGGCATTAAGGTGTAATTCTTCTCTAGATCCTTCTTCTTCCACATCTGCGAAAAGCTCGTTGTTCCAAAGAACTCTTTCAGTAGCTTCGTCAGGTATGGCGTACTTAAGCTCTATTTCCATATCTTATTCAACCTCTCCTTCTCACAGCAAAAGCTGCATTTCCGAGCATATGCCCATTATATTAGCAAACAAACAGGTAGAAATCAAGCACATTATCTTACGTATACGTCTCCCCCTTCAGGATCGAGAGCAACAATTACCGGCATATCTTCAACATAGAGCTTTCTTACAGCTTCAGCGCCAAGGTCTTCAAAGGCTATAACCTCTGCAGATTTAATGCACTGAGCGATAAGTGCAGCCGCACCTCCGATAGCGATAAAGTATGCCGCTTTATTATCTATTACCGCCTTCTTAACCTGATCATTTCTCTGGCCCTTACCGATCATAATGAGCTGTCCCAGTTCCAGAAGTTCAGGAGCATAGGCGTCCATTCTATAGCTTGTTGTAGGACCTGCAGAACCGATAGGGTTACCTGGTTTAGCAGGTGATGGTCCTGCATAGTATATAACTGAATTTTCAATGTCAAATGGTGGTTTCTGACCATTGTGAATCATATCCACGATTCTCTTATGCGCCGCGTCTCTGGCTGTATAAATTGTCCCTGTCAAGAGAACTGTATCACCAGCCTTGAGGTCTTTGATCTTATCCTTTGTAAAAGGTTCTGTAATTCTATATTCCATTTTTCTCACTCTCCTTTTACAGTATTCTTTCTTTATGTCTGCTTACATGACAATTGATATTTACAGCTACAGGCAGTCCAGCAATATGTGTTGGAGCCGCGATAATGTTTACCTTAAGAGCTGTAGTCTTGCCGCCTGTTCCCTGTGGTCCGATGCCAAGATCATTGATTCTATCAAGGAGAACCTTCTCCATCTCATCATAATAAGGATCACTATTAGGTTCATCAAAAGGCTTAAGAAGCGCCTTCTTGGCATTTACTGCTGCTCTGCTGAAATTGCCGCCAATGCCAACGCCAACAACTACTGGCGGACATGGATTAGCACCTGCGTCGCTGCAAACCTTAACGATGAAATCTTCAACGCCCTGTCTGCCCGCTGAAGGAGGGAACATCTTAACCTGGCTCATGTTTTCTGAACCGAAACCCTTAGGTGCAACAGTGATTTTAACCTTATCACCTTCTACGATTTCTGTATATAAATCAGCCGGAGTATTGTCACCTGTGTTCTTTCTTTCGAGAGGATCACCTACTACTGATTTTCTCAGGTATCCATCAACATATGCATCTCTAACACCTGCATTAACAGCATCAGCTAAAAGGCCGCCTGTGAAATGCACGTCCTGACCGATTTCCATGAAAATGCATGCCATTCCTGTATCCTGACAGAGAGGGAATACACCTTCTTCTGCGATTTTCATATTTTCTTCGAGCTTGCCGAGTATTTCTTTAGCAAGTTCACTTGTTTCTTCACACATACACTGGTGGATTCGTGCCTTAACATCATCTCCCAGGAAATGATTAGCTTCTATGCACATTGACTTAACAGCCTCCTGCACCAGCTTAACATCTATTTCTCTCATTTCTATCCTCCTTAAAGTTTACATCCTCTATATTCTACACTAAAAAAAGCGACAGGGCTATAAGACCCTGCCACTAATTTGGAGAGTGAGTAATTTACTCACTGGCTAAACTTTCTAACTGCTTCTTAACGCTTTCAAAAGATGTTGAACCTTCTGATTTCTTAGCCTTAATGCAGTTTACGATAGAAATGGCTTCATAAATATCCTCATCGAATAATTCTGAGAATGACTTGAATTCTTCCATAGTCAAATCGTCCAGTGCTACGCCCTTCTGAATTGCATAGAATACCATTTTACCTATAATTTCATGACAATCTCTGAAAGGAATACCCTTAGCAACCAGATAGTCAGCTGCATCAGTAGCGTTCATGTAGCCAAACTTAGCTGCACGTGCCATACTATCCTTCTTAACTGTCATTGTGAGAATCATCTCTGTAAAAATGCCTAAAGATGCCTTAACTGTATCAACTGCGTCGAATACAGGTTCCTTATCTTCATGCAGATCCTTATGGTAGCCAGTGGCAGTCCCTTACATGTTGTCATCAGTGAAATAAGATCACCATAAACACGTCCAGATTTACCACGGATAAGCTCAGCCATATCCGGATTCTTCTTCTGAGGCATAATACTGCTGCCTGTTGAATAAGCATCATCCATCTCAATGAAATTGAATTCTACAGAAGACCAGTTAATCAGCTCTTCGCAGAATCTTGAAAGATGCATCATTGTAATAGAGCAGCAATTGATGAATTCGATCGCAAAATCTCTATCAGCAACAGCATCCATTCCATTAGGAAGTACGCTCGCGAATCCCAGTTCCTTCGCCAGGAACTGTCTGTCTGTATTGTATGTTGTACCAGCCAGAGCTCCACTGCCAAGTGAAAGTCTGTCAATTCTCTTCAGGCAGTCTGCGAAACGCTCTCTATCTCTAGAGAACATCTGATAATAAGCCAGAAGATGGTACGCCAGTGTTACAGGTTGCGCTCTCTGAAGATGAGTGTAACCAGGCATAACTGTTTCCTGATGTTCTTCAGCAAGCTTCTTAAGTGCATCAAGAAGTTCCTTAAGCAGTGCATCAACTTCAGCAGTTTCCTTCTTCAGGTAAAGTCTGAAATCCACGTTACACTGGTCATTACGGCTCCTTGCTGTATGCAGCTTCTTACCAACCTGTCCAATTCTTTCTGTAAGAACAGTTTCGATATTCATATGAATATCTTCACCTTCGATAGTAAACTCAACCTTACCTGCTTCGATATCAGCTAGAATTTCCTTAAGAGTCTTGATAATAAGTTCAGACTCTTCCATTGTAATGATACCCTGCTTTCCAAGCATCTTGGCATGAGCAATACTACCAGTTATATCTTCTTTATAAAATCTCTGATCAAATCCTATTGAGGCATTGAATTCATTAGCCGACGAAGTCGCCTCCTTTGAGAACCTTCCTTTCCAGAGTTTCATGTTCTACAGCGCCTCCTTCCCTAGCCTGCTTCTGAATAGCACGAATCTTGAGTGGTAATGACCAAAGGTTGATGAATCCTTCTGCATCATGCTGGTCATATACTTCGTCCTTACTGAATGTAGCGAATTCTTCATTGTACAGTGAGTAGATTGACTTCTTAGCTACAGGAATAGCATTACCCTTGTAGAGCTTCATCTTAACTGTACCAGTTACTACCTTCTGTGTTTCATCAACAAATGCGCTGATAGCCTTTCTTAATGGTGTGAACCAAAGGCCATTGTAAAGAAGTTCTGCGAATTCATGTCCAACGATCTTCTTGTAGTGAGTTGTATCTCTGTCGAGTACCAGCTGTTCAAGTCCTTCGTGTGCCGCGAAGAGGATTGTTCCTCCTGGTGTTTCGTATACACCACGTGACTTCATGCCAACCAGTCTGTTTTCGATAATATCAATAGTACCAACACCGTTCTTGCTTCCCAGTTCGTTCAGCTTAGTTAACAGTTCGATAGGTCCCATCTTTACGCCGTCTAAAGCAACAGGAACGCCGTTTTCGAAATCGATGTCAACAAAAGTAGGTTCATCTGGAGCAGCTTCGATAGGAACGCTCAGTACGTGGATTGTATCCAGGTGCTGGTTCCATGGATTTTCAAGTTCGCCGCCTTCATGTGAGATGTGCCAAATGTTTTCATCTCTTGAATAGATCTTAGCCTTTGTCTGAGCAATTGGAATGTTATGTGCTTCAGCATATTCGATCATTTCTTCTCTTGACTGGAAATCCCAATCTGATGATCTCCATGGAGCGATGATTTTAATAGCTGGATCCAGAGCCTTGATAGCTGTTTCGAAACGAACCTGGTCATTACCCTTACCAGTACATCCGTGTGCGATGTAGAATGCGCCTTCCCTCTGAGCGATTTCTACCAGCTTCTGAGCCATAAGCGGTCTAGCCATTGAAGTACCCAGCAGGTACTGTTCATATGTTGCGCCAGCCTTAAGTGTAGGCCAGATAAAGTCAGTGATGAACTCTTCTCTTAAGTCAACTGTGTAAGCCTTGCTTGCACCTGTAGCGATAGCCTTCTTTTCGATTGCTTCGAAATCTTCTCCCTGACCCGCATCACAGCAAACTGCGATTACATCATAATCATATTTTTCCTTCAGCCATGCCATGATAACTGATGTGTCTAATCCACCCGAGTATGCGAGTACAACTTTTTCTTTAGCCATTTTTCTCCTCCTAATTTATGTAAAAATACATATTATTATATCTAGTTTATTTATCGGTTATCTCCTCCCAGCTTGTATTATTATACGAAATTATGAATAAAAATCAACACTTTTTTAAAGATTTCTCGTTTTTTATTCATATTTTATACATAATTCATAAAAAATAGCCAGCAGCTTGATGCCGCTGGCCAAATCAACCTATTTCTGCTGTTTTTCTTTCTTATCCTTTACAATTGCGTATATCTTAAATCCAATTGCCAGACAAACTGCTGCAATAGCTAATGCGATATACAGCATACCAGTTGTTGATATTTCATAATTTGAGTAAAACTCAATCAACTTTTTGAAATACATAAGTTCTCTCCTTACATAAGTTAGATGCCTATAGTTGCAACCATTACCGCCTTGATAGTATGGAGTCTGTTCTCTGCTTCATCAAATACAACTGAATTGCGACTTCTGAAAACTTCATCAGTAACTTCACGGATATCATATCCCAGTTCCATCTGTTCCTTAGCCATCTTTGTTTCAAAGTCATGGAATGAAGGCAGGCAGTGCATGAAAATAACATCATCATTACCTGTAGCTTCAAGCATAGCTCTGTCAACTCTGAATGGTGTAAGCAGCTTAACTCTCTCAGGAATCTGATCTTCTTCGCCCATTGACGCCCAGATATCAGTATAGATAACGTCAGCATCCTTAATTGACTCAAGTTTTGAACTTACTTCGATCACTGCACCAGTAACCTTAGCTACTTCATCAACTCTAGCCAGCACGTCACTATCAACCTGATCAACAAGCTCCTGTGGTCCATACGCCACAAACTTCATACCCATTTTAGCACATCCGTACATCCATGCATATGCCATATTATTTCTAACATCGCCTACGAATACAACTTTGCACTTCTTAAGAGGCTTAGCAATGTGTTCTTCCATTGTTAACATATCTGCCAGAATCTGTGTAGGGTGATCTATATCAGTAAGGCCGTTCCATACAGGCACTCCTGAATATTTAGCCAGATCTTCTACTACCTTCTGGTCAAATCCTCTATATTCAATACCATCAAAGAATCTTCCAAGTACCTTGGCTGAATCCTCAATAGATTCCTTCTTGCCTACCTGTGAGCTCTTGCTATCCAGGAAAACAACGTTAGCACCTTCTTCTCTAGCACCAACATCAAATGAACATCTTGTTCTTGTTGATGTCTTCTCAAACATAAGGCAAACGTTCTTGCCCTTCATTGTTTCTCCAATAATTCCAGCACGCTTCTTAGCCTTAAGATCATGCGCCAGGTCGAGTAAGTATCTGATTTCTTCCGGTGAAAAATCCATTAAAGTTAAGAAACTTCTTCCTCTTAAATTTACAGCCATTGATAATTCTCCTTGATAATTTATTTGAATTTGTATTTATACAAAATATATACTAATTATGCATACCCAATACTATAACACAGCTACTTCAGTTCATCCAGCAGATTTTCTACAGTTTTGTTAAGAACAGGATGTCTAAACCACGGTGCGATCTGATTCATTGGGGTAAGCACGAAATCTCTAAGGTGCATCTCCTTATGTGGCACAGTCAGATCCTTTGAATCAATTGCCATATCGTCATAGAATATGATGTCAAGATCCAGAGTCCTTGGACCCCAGTGAATAGTCCTGGTTCTTCCTTCGAGACTTTCGATTTCATGAAGCGCGTCCAAAAGCTCCATAGGCGACATCAAAGTTTCGCCTTCCAAAACACCATTAAGGAAATTATCCTGTTTCACGCCTCCGTAAGGCTCAGTCTCAATGTAATCTGATACAGTTATAACCTTAAAGTCCTCCAACGCATTTAGTTTAGCAACCGCTGAATCAAGGTATGCCTTCTTATCGCCCATATTTGAACCCAGCGCGATGTAAACAGTATGTCTTTCCCTTGTAATTTCCACACTTACTGTATCAAGCGGCAGACCTATTGGCGCCCATGGCTTTTGCACTTCGATATCAACTTTCTTTAATATAGTATAAGTTCTAAGAAGATCTCTAGCGATTTTTTCTGCCAGCGTCTCGATCAATTCGAAAGTATTCCCTTCAACAAAGCTCTTGACTCTCTGACATATTTCAGCGTAATTAACTGTCTTTTCCAGATTACCGCTCATTGCTGCAGCCTGTGTATCCAGATAAAGAGTCGCATTTATTACGAACTTCTGCCCAAGCACCTGTTCTTCTTTTAATACTCCGTGGTTTCCGAAGCAAATGAGTCCCTTGATATTGATTTTATCCATTTTATTTTCCTCTAATTGCCATAGTCATATCCAGCGCTCTGCGATTTGCCAAAACGTCATGCACTCTGAATATCGAGCAACCCTTCATTGCGCCGATAACGGTTGTAGCCACAGTCCCTTCAACCCTTTGATCCGAAGGCAGATCCAGTGTCTTGCCTATCATGGATTTTCTGGATGTTCCAAGCAGCACCGGGTATCCCAGTTTCAGAAGTTCATCCACATGGTTTGTGATTATCAGGTTCTGTTCCAGGTCTTTCGCAAAACCCACACCCGGATCCAAAACGATCTTTTCTGCTTTAACACCTGCCTTAAGAGCGATATCAACAGATTCATTTAAGTCAGCCAGCACGTCATCCATAAACGAATTATAGTGCGGCTCTTTCTTATTGTGCATAAGGCAGCATGCTACATCATACTTGGCAGTCACACCTGCTATTATGTCATCATACTTAAATCCCCAGATATCGTTAACCATATCTGCGCCAGCCTTGATCGCAGCCTCTGCAACGCCGCCTTTATAAGTATCGATGGAAACCGGTATGTCAAAATTATTCTTAATAGCTTCGATAACCGGAGCCACTCTGCTGATTTCCTCATCATCGCTTATGAGTGTATAGCCAGGTCTTGTGGATTCTCCGCCAACGTCAATTATGTCAGCGCCTTCTTTTATCATCTGCTCCACATGCTTCATTGCTGCATCCTGTGAATTCCAAAGGCCGCCGTCCGAAAATGAATCAGGCGTTACATTAAGTATGCCCATAATATAAGCTTTATTTTTAAGATCAAAATCTTTATTTCCTATAATCATCCTTTTTCTCCGTTAATATATAAGAGTTAAATTCATCTTTTCCTCTGGCCAGTTGCATTCATTTCTTGCCGCACACATGTAACATGCTCTCGATTTCTTATCTGCCAGATATATAATTTCAGCAAATCCTGCATCTGAAGCGTCCTGCATCTTCCTATGGCTCCTTATTGCCGAAACTATCTCTCTTATCTCTTCTTCCGAAAATCCTGTGTCCCTTAAGATTCCCTCTGCAAGCTCCGCCCCAGCTTCATTATGCGGCAGCCCTTCTGAATACTGCATATGTCTTCCTATATCATGGAGCAGTGCTGCTGCATATATCATTTCTTTAGGGATCTGGTTTGCCGGGCCAGTAAATTCTTCCCTAGATAAAATATATCCTATTCTCGCTACAGCCAGGAGATGATCCATATCGTGACCGCAGAAAATACGGTCACGCTCATCATTTGCAATCTCTCTCATCTGCTCTGCGAAAACAGGATGTTTACGAATTTCTTCTATTCTTCTCATTTACTTTACCTTATTGACTGTAGAACTGTCTGTTGGAGTGTGTAGTCAGCATCAAACACTCCTCTTGTAATAATGGTAGTAGTTTTTGTTCCAGGTTTCTGAACGCCGCGCATTGACATGCACATGTGCTCAGCTTCTATAATTACCATAACTCCCTTAGGCTCAAGATTTGTCATAATGGCATCAGCTATCTGTGATGTCATATTCTCCTGGATCTGTGGTCTTCTGGCGAAAGTTTCTACAGTTCTTGCCAGCTTGCTGAGTCCAGCAACCTTGCCGTTAGGAATGTAGGCCACATGAACCTTCCCAAAGAACGGCAGAAGATGATGTTCACATACTGAATAGAACTGGATATCCTTCTCCAGAACCAGGTTATTGTTTACAGCTGTAAAGGTCTTCGCATAATGCTGTGAGGCATCGCTGCCAAGTCCAGCAAAAATCTGTTCACACATTCTAGCTATTCTATCAGGTGTATCTAAAAGACCTTCCCTATCCTTATCTTCACCGATACCTTCAAGAATTAATTCAACGCCTTTTCTGATCTTATCAGCATCCATAAATTAACTCCTCATAAAAAAAACATCTCGATAAATGGGAGAAATAAAAGCTAATTACAATCGAGATGTTAACATCTATTACTGCAACGGGTGCGGGTAACATATCGCGACCACCGGTCATTCGTTCACGCGACAACTCCCCATCCGCATGACACTAAACGCATGAAACCCTACTTTGACTTTTCATATTAAAATGTCTTATTCAGTATAACACTTGTATAAGTTATACGCTACTGATTTTTATTTATCTGCTATTCCGCAGCCTTTGGCGGTCTCTTACCGTGGAACTGATAATAAGTTGTTTCAAGTCTGCCGTTATAGAGTTTTCTTCTTCTATCGGCTTTTCTTCCCATAACCTTCTTTTCAGCTTCCTTATCAGTTGTAATCATGAACAGAGACCAATCCGGATTATCGTCGAAGAAATTTTTGAAGCTTTTGTATATCTTCTCAATTTCATCCGCTTCACCAATACGTTCTCCGTAAGGCGGATTTGTTATAATTATGCCCTGTCTTCCAGGCTGACCATTCTCGCCGCCAAGAGCCTTAAGCGTTTTAACATCTGCTCTGACGAAATCTATGCAATCGTCAACACCTGCTTCTTCCGCATTTCTCTTAGCTGCAGAAATCGCTCTTGTGCTGATATCTCTAGCGTAAATTTTGAGTTCCTGATCAAGTCTTATTGCCTTGAAAGCAGCATTTCTTTCTTCCTTCCAGACATCCTTGCCTATAATATGCCATTCCTCTGATGCAAACTTCCTATTGAGCCCAGGGGCAATATTTCTACCGATCATTGCAGCTTCAATAGGAATAGTGCCTGATCCGCAGCAAGGGTCTATAAGGATACGATTTTCATGCCAAAAGCTCAGCTCAATCATTGCAGCTGCCAGAGTTTCCTTAATAGGAGCATCAACTTCTGCCACTCTATAACCTCTCTTATGAAGGCCTGATCCGCTGGTATCTACAGTTAAAGTCACTCTGTCTTTGAGCAGTGTAGCTTTTACAGTATATTCAGCACCTGTTTCCTTGAATCTTTCGAAACCATAAGCCATCTTCATTCGCTCAACAATAGCCTTCTTAGTAATGCTCTGGATAGCCGGTGGATTATGAAGCTTTGACTTTACAGTAGAACATGTAACTGTGAACTTGCCATCTACAGGAATAAGCCTTTCCCATGCCAGCTTAGTAGTTCCCTGGAACAGTTCTTCGAAAGTTTCAGCCTTAAATTCAGCCATCTTGAGGAGGACTCTGTCAGCAGTTCTCAGCCAAAGATTTGCTTTGGCGATAGTGTGTTCATCGCCTTCGAACGTAACCTTGCCGTCTTCTGTCTTTAGAACTTTAAGTCCCAGATCTTCAATTTCTCTTCTTACAACGGCTTCCAGCCCGAAAGTCGCTGTTGCAATTAATTCTAATTTCATCTATCTATTTTTCTCCCAATGGAATCTGTTTCCAAAAACGTCGTAACCTACAATGTGCGGCTCTTCGCACATAAGCGCACTGAAGTCCTTACCCTTCACAATACCGCTAGCCTTATGAACTAAACCGTCGTAACCTGCGTCTACACTCCAGAAGCTTACCGCCGAAGTTCCGTCATCGCTTACATATTTAGCAGCTACCGCCTCATCCGCTTCATTAAGCCCGAAAAGGTTAGGCTTGTAATCGTCGATTCTAATGCAGCCCATATCTAATGCAAAGTCTACAGAGCCGTTCTCTGAAGGAGCTTCACATCTCATTACGTCAAAGCTCAGCTGACCTTCAGCGAACTCTTTAGAATCAGCCAGTCTCATTATCTGGCTCGCTGTTGCTACATTACCTTCATCGCACATTATCCACGGTCTTCCCATTCTGGATGCCACTGCACCAAGCGTTCCTGATCCTGAGAAGAAGTCAGCACAGATATCACCCTCATCAGTGCAGGCACTAATGATTCTTTCGATAAGCTTTTCAGGTTTTTGCGTAGCGTAACCCGTACGTTCACCCGAAGTTCTGCCTACCATATCTATACTCCAGACATCCTTCATGTTTACCAGAGTGTACCAGCCCACTTCATCTTGAAACTCTTCAACGCCCTTGAATCTATATGGCTTTAGTCCTCTGTTATAGGACTTCTCCTTAATTGGGTTAAACTTGTATTTCTTGCCTTTGCTATAAAAGAGTATCGTATCGTGCTTTTTGGCAAAACTCTTTTTGCTGGCTCCACCTGACTTATATGTCCATATGATTTCATTTACGAAATGATCTTCTCCGAAGATTTCATCCATTATCATCTTAACATAGTGTGAGCCGTGCCAATCCAGGTGCACCCAGATGCTCCCTGTATCGCTAAGAAGCTCCTTCATCATAAGAAGTCTAACGACCAGCATTCTGAGATACCTCTCCATATCGCCTGACCACCTGTCATCATAAGCACCTGTTTTTATAACCGGTGACTTGCCGAGATTCTCCGACTTAAGCGACACGGACGCCTGATACTTACTGTTTGAAAAGAAAGGCGGATCAAGATATATGAGCTGGATTTTTCCAGCCATATCTCTACCCTTAATCAGGTATTTCATGAAATCAAGATTATCTCCTGAACCTATATGGTTAAAGATATCACCTGTTTCCTTACCATAGATTTCATCCTGGCGAAACTCTCTATAGTGATTGCCCGCCATGTAGATATCAAACTCTTTTCTTCCTTTTTCTATTGCGTGTATCAGGTCTTTTATTTTTTTCATCGACTTTTTTCCCCAGAAGTACCGGTATGAGCTCCGGTCTTCCCGCAGCTTCCAGCGCTTCTCTTACTGTCTGTCTATTCTCTTTTTTGTTGAAATGCATGAGAGCTCTCTGCATTTTCTTTTCTTTCATATTTTTGGCAACATACACAGGTTCTCCTGTCAGAGGATTTCTTTCTGTGTAGTACATGCATGTTGCCAGTGTTCCAGGTGTAGGATAGAAATCCTGTACCTGATCTGGTACAAAACCTGTATTCTTAAGGTATAAAGCAAGTTCAATGGCATCATCCAGCGTGCTGCCCGGATGAGATGATATGAAATACGGTACCATGAACTGCTTCTTACCGATTTTTTCGTTCATTTTCTTATATCTGGCGCAGAAATCATCAAATACATTTACGCCAGGCTTATGCATATTACAAAGTACATTATCCGAAATATGCTCCGGAGCTACTTTAAGTATTCCGCTAACGTGATTTTCGCAAAGCTCCTTTAAGAATTTAGAGCCGTACGTCTTATCTGCAAGCATATAATCATATCTGATTCCAGATCTGATAAATACCTTCTTGACACCCTCAACATTTCTGACAGCATGAAGCACATCAAGGTAATCCGAATGATCAGCTTCCAGCATCTTACACGGATGAGGGAAGAGGCAATCCTTATTCTGACACATTCCCTTCTTTAACTGAAGCTTGCATGATGGGTTTCTGAAGTTTGCTGTAGGGCCGCCCACATCGTGTATGTAGCCTTTGAAATCCTTATCGCTTGCGATAAGCTTAGCTTCGTTAACTATGGATTCCTTACTTCTACTTCTAACCTCTCGTCCCTGATGATATGTTATGGCACAGAATGCGCATCCACCGAAACACCCTCTATTAGCTGCAATGCTGTACTTAACTTCTGTTATTGCAGGCACTCCCCCTAAAGCCTCATAAGATGGGTGATAGTTTCTCATGAAAGGAAGTGCATATACATCATCAAGCTCTTCTCTTTCCAAAGGCGGCTGAGGCGGATTCTGAATTACATAAAGGTTTTCACCGTACTTTTCAGCGAAACGCTTACCATTAACAGCGTCATTGCTTCTGTATTGCATAGCAAAACTCTTACAGTAATTGGCCTTTGACTCCTCATCATTTCCAGAGATGCTGTCAAAATCAGGTAAAATCACATCATCCGCATCAGGAATTCCTTTAACGCATGTGCCTTTGATCCAGCCTATGTCCTTAACTTCGATTCCCGAATCTAAAGCCTCAGCTATTTCAACAACTGTCCTTTCGCCCATACCATACATGAGTATGTCAGCCTTTGAATCCAGAAGTATCGATCTTCTCACCTTATCGTCCCAGTAGTCATAGTGACCGAAACGCCTAAGGCTTGCTTCAAGACCTCCAATCAAAACAGGAACGCCTTTATAAGCTTCTCTAGCTCTGTTGCTGTATACGGTTACTGCTCTATCAGGTCTCTTTCCTGCTTTTCCGCCTGGTGAATATGCATCGTCTCTTCTTCTGTGCTTAAATACAGAGAAATGATTTACCATGGAGTCAACATTTCCGCTGTTTATGAGAAATGCCAGGCGAGGTCTGCCAAATCTTCTGAAATCATCTACGCTTTTCCAGTCAGGCTGGCTTAATATCGCAACCTTATAGCCCCTTGATTCCAGGACTCTACTGATTATCGCAGTACCAAAAGATGGATGGTCAACATAGGCATCGCCTGTAATTAAGACGAAGTCTACCTGGTCCCATCCTCTTTTCTTCATATCTTTTTTACTAATCGGTAAATAATCAAACATGTACTTACTGTACCATTCCTTTATTATCCCAGGAGCTGCATTACAACTCTGCAGCAGTCTGCTTAACCTTGACATCAAAGATGTAAACTGCAATCAGCACATAAAAAACGGTGCCAATAAGGCACCGTCAATTAATCTGTATCACAACTATAGGCTTAGTACTTCTTAGCCTTTTTTCTAGCAGCTTCAGACTTTTTCTTTCTCTTTACACTTGGCTTTTCGTAGTGCTCTCTCTTTCTTACTTCAGCCATAACGCCATCTCTAGCGCATGATCTCTTGAATCTCTTCAGAGCGCTTTCCAAGCTTTCGTTTTCTCTAACTATAACCTGTGCCATTACCCGTTTCACCTCCTGACTTTTTCTAAATCATTGTTGTCTTAAAACGGTTAGTTTACAACGTTGCTATTATACAATCAATTTGATAATAAAGCAAGAATAATTTCTTGTGCAAACAGGTCATTTTTTAACAATACAACTTATTAGTCAATTTTATGGACATAAATCAGCCTGGTGGCCATGTCATCTGACGCTTACCCATAATATGGAAGTGCAGATGTCTAACAGTCTGCATACCGTCTTCGCCGCAGTTATTAACCACTCTATATCCGTTATTAAGACCTACTAACTTAGCTATATCCTTAATCTTCAGCATAAGATATGCAATTAATTCCGCATCTTCGTCTGCAATATCATCCATTGACTCAATGTGCTTTCTTGGGATCACCAGTACGTGTACTGGAGCCTGTGGGTCAACATCGTGAAATGCTACGATTTTATCGTCTTCGTATACCTTGTTTGAAGGAATATCACCGTCTAGTATTTTACAAAACAAGCAATCACTCATGTGTTCACGTCCTTTCGTTATTTTGATAGTGAGATTATATCACAAATCACCAAATCTTGTATACACGATTTGAAATATTATGAAACTATTTTACCTGTCATTCCGTCGGAACATATTCCAGTTAAGGATACGCTAACGAACTGGTTTATGTACTTCCTGGCATCTTCCTCTCCAGTCACTATTGAAGACGGAGCATCATACGGAATGTGCACCCTGATATAGTTTCCTGTGTATCCTGTGATTTCTTTTTTGCCCTCATCTATTTCCTCGACGAGAACTCTTTCAATCCTTCCATCCGATGCAGCAGCCAGGTTTATCTCATAAAAAGCCTCTGCTGCGTCAGTTGCAGCTTTCTGCAGCTCATCGCTTCTCTTATTCTTAACGTCAGGTGAAACCTGCCCCTTCATTTCTGCAGCCTTGGTAAACGGACGCTTAGAATACTTAAATATGTGGGTTTTGCAAAAACTACATTCTCTAACAAGATTGCAGCTATCTTCAAAATCCGCTTCTTTTTCCCCTGGAAATCCAACGATGATATCTGTTGAAACTCCGTAGCATGGATCAAAGTCAAAAAGCGTATTCACAAGATCATAGTAGCCTTCAAGATTATAAGGTCTATTCATTGCAGATAGAATATTATCGCTTCCGCTCTGAGCTGACATATGGAGATGATGGCAGAGCTTATCATACTTGAAAAGTCTCTTAACATACTCCGAATTTACAACAGCAGGTTCAAGTGAACTGAGCCTTATTCTGAAGTCTCCTGGAATTTCGCTGATTGCTGCTATTGCCTTCTCAACGCCGAAGATTTCATCATCCATTTCTGCATGCTCCCCTGAATAGAGGTTTCTGCCCTCCATATCATACTGAGCGGTATTTATTCCTGTGAGCACCAGCTCCTTATATCCTGCTGAAACCAGTGCTTTGGCTTCACAGACTATATCCTCTATTGCTCTGCTTCTGACCGGACCTCTGGCATATGGAATTACGCAGTAGGAACAGAATCTGTTGCAGCCTTCCTGGATTTTGATATAAGCACGCGTTCTGCTTTCTGTGCTGGCAACAGTCCCCATTTCCACGAAATCACCCAGTTCGTCATAGGCATGCACCAGAGTTTCTTTTTTTCTTGTCTGGATGAACTTCTGAATGTGCTCTGGCAGGGAATGTTTCTCGTTTGTTCCTGTTACAATGTCAACGCCCTTAACATCAGCAACTTCTTCAGGCTCTATCTGAGCGTAGCAGCCTGTAACTGCCACTATGCTGTCAGGATTTACTTTTTTCATTCTCCTGATATACTGTCTTGACTTCTTATCAGCAACAGCAGTAACCGTACATGTATTTATAACGTAAACATCCGCAAATTCCTTCTCGTCCACAATTTCATAGCCGTGGCTTCTGAAGTCCTGAATCATCGCCTCTGTTTCATATTGATTTACTTTACATCCTAATGTGTGAAATGCTATCTTCATTCTTAAAGCTCCAGTTCATACATTACCATCGAAAGCGCCGCCATCCCCGCAGTTTCCGTTCTTAAGATAGTCTTACCCAGCGTTACCGATTCACCGCCACAAGAAACTATCATATCCGCTTCATTATCACTGAATCCGCCTTCAGGTCCTATTATGATGGCTACAGAGCGGATTTTCTTATCTATATTTCTTAATACATCCTTAATTGTAGTGCCTTTTTCATTTTCATAAGGGAGCAGCACCAGGTCAAAATCAGACAGCATATTGAGCATATCCTTAGACTTAACTGCTTCGGCAACTTCAGGAATGATACCTCTCTTACACTGCTTAACAGCTTCGGCTGATACCTTATTCCATCTCTGCACCTTCTTGCTGAAATTACCCTTATCCACTACAACTGTTCTATCCATAAAAACAGGAACGATCTCATATACACCCAGCTCTACGCACTTCTGAACAATGGTTTCCATCTTTCCCTGCTTAGGTACACCCTGAAACAGTGTGACCTTAAGCTCTGGTTCTGATGCGAAAGCCTGCTTGTCTAAAATCTTAAGCTGAGCCTCATTCTTATCAAGGGATTCTATAACAGCTCTATATTCCCATTCGATGGAATCAGAAACATCTATTTCATCGCCCTCTTTAAGTCGAAGTACCTTCACCATGTGGTGAAGGTCATCTCTATCATCTATTATTATGTGATTTATCCCGATATTCTCGGGAGCAACGAAAAATCTACTCATAGTTATTTAGCCTTTGCGACGATAGCGCACCATTCGCCGTCTTCTAAAATCTCAACAATTTCGAATCCTGATTCTGTAATTGATGCAGCAACCTGATCACGCTTCTCAATGAGTATTCCTGATGAGATGAATACAGCGCCAGGTTCCATATGCTTTAGAGCACTTGGTGCCAGCATCATTACCAGGTTGTGCATAAGGTTTGCCACGATGATGTCAGCGCTGAAGTCGATGCCTTCAGTTAAATCGCCATACTGGCAGATAACGCTGTCAGCAACCTTATTGAGTTCCACGTTTTCCTTAGCGATTTCAACAGCATCTGTATCGATTTCAACGCCTAAGATGTTCTTACATCCCAGGAGCGCTGCACTGATAGCCAGAATACCTGAACCGCATCCAACGTCCAGAACCTTAATTTCTTCAGGATTTCCTGCCAGAATGTATTTTTCCAAAAGCTTCATGCACAGGCTGGTAGTCTCGTGTGTACCAGTACCGAATGCCATTCCAGGGTCTATTTCCAGAATGACCTCATCATCAGCTGCTGTATAATCCTCCCATGTAGGCTTTACAACTATTCGGTCTGTAATCTTAGTCGGCTTGAAATTTTCCTTCCACTTGTCCTTCCAGTCTTCATCATCAACGATAGTAACTTCAACTGATAACTTGCCGAAATCAGCCTCAGGGCCAAATGTTCCAGCCTTTTCTTCAGCCTTAAGGTTTACCATGTCTTCTTTGATTTTATGGACACGAGCATCGCTTTCTTCTGAATCATCCAGATATGCGCATACTACCGGCTCTCTATCTGCATTTTCTTTAAGGGAGTCATCGAAGTAGTCCCAATCGTACTCATTCTTCTTATTCAGAATGTCATCCATATCCGCAGGATCATCTACTGAAATCTGGTCGATGCCATTATTCAGTAAAACCTGTGAAACCATCTCTACACCCTGTCTGCTAGTATAAATTTTAAGCTGAATATAACGCATATTCCCTCCTGTAATTTCCTTATCTATTTAATGGCTCCGTGTTTCCACTTGCCGCTGCAATACCTTATTATAAAGCAAATAGACCTTACAATCCAGTCAATTACCATTCCGATCCATATTCCAACCAGTCCCAGTCCCATGAACTTAGCCAGAAGAATTGAACCAATGATTCTAAAGAGCCACATTGACCCAACGCCTACTATCATTGTGTACATTACGTCGCCTGATGCTCTTAACGCATTAGGGAACGTGAATGAAATAGGCCAGATAGCTATACTTGAAATGAAGTTTATAAGAAGCACAACTGTTGCCAGATGTGCAGTTTCAGGACTAAGTCCATAAACATTCATCATGAAAGGTATTATCAGTATGCCTATACCGTTTGTAACACCCATTACAATATATGCCCATAATATGAGTTTCTTAATATAATAAGTTACCTGTCTGTAATCTCCTGCGCCAACACATCTGCTTATTACTGCAACTACACCCAGGCCTATGGTCATACCTGGAATTATGGCTATGCTGGCTATCGTATTCGATACGGCATTCGCTGTAATGGATGCAGTTCCCATACTCGAAATAAAGCTAAGAAGCATAAGTTTACCCAGCTGGAACATTCCGTTCTCAACTCCATTAGGTATACCTATTCTAAGTATCTGCTTTATCAGCCTGATATTAGGTATATATACAAATTTCTTGCTAAGATGAACTTCTAACGCCTGATTTCTAAGGCATACATATACAGCTATGGCAGCTGCCACTCTGGCTATCAGTGTAGGTATCGCTACACCTGCCACCTGCATATGCACTATGTGAAGCAGAATATAGTTTCCCGGAATGTTAATGAGATTCATTCCTCCGCAAATAATCATGCTTATTTTAGAATTACCTACGCTTCTGAACATAGCTGAACCCGCATTGTAAACAGCTATGAATGGAACAGATGCTACTGTTATCATGTAATATGTATTACAGTAGTCCATTACTTCCTTCTCGATGTTTCCGAAAATGAGTGGCAGAAGTATATCCTTAAGAATATATAAAAGCGCTGTTATGGCAAGCGCAAGGAGCAAGGCTGCAAGCATAAGCTGATCAGCAGCTCTTACCGTCATTTTCTTTTTCTTTTGCCCCAGATACTGTCCTATTACTACAGCTCCTCCTGTAGAAAGAGCTGCCATCGTTGCGATTATTAGCATCATTATCTGGTCAACCAGAGATACGGCTGATACCGCTGACTCACCAGCTACTGAAACCATTATCGAATCGGCAACACCTATGGCGAACATGAATATTTGCTCAACAAAAAGCGGCATAAGCAATTTAAGCAAAAATTTATTGCTGAACATCCGCTCACTCTTAAGCAGTTTATTATTTAATTTTTCTTCTTTTGCCATTTATCTTTCTCCAAAATCTCACTAACGATTAAAAGATACGGCGCCCCTGGGCACCGTATCAGTTTAATCATTTGTTATGAGAAGAATTCTTTAATCGAATCAAGGAATCCACTCTTCTTTGAGTAGCATTCGTCAGTTACTGCCTTACCCATTTCCTCAATTGCCTTCTTCTGTTTCTTATTAAGCTTAGTAGGTATCTCCAGAGTTACCTTGACATAAAGGTCGCCCTTTCTGCCGTTTCTAACGCTCTTAACACCCTTGCCCTTAAGTCTGAAAACAGTACCTGGCTGAGTGCCTGCCGGAATCTTGTAAGAAACCTTTTCTTCCATTGTTGGAACAACGATTTCATCACCCAGAGCCGCCTGATTGAATGAAATTGGAATTTCAAGCCACAGATCAGTTCCACGTCTTTCGAACATTTCATGAGGTTTTACATTAAGTACGATGTAAAGATCTCCATCTGGTCCGCCGTTAATTCCAGGTTCGCCCTGACCTCTAATTGGAATAATTGAATCATTATCCACACCAGCAGGAATGTTTACTGAAATTGTAACTGTATCTCTCTTTCTGCCTGTACCGCCGCAATCAGGACAAGGTGATTCATTGACCTGACCAGTGCCGTTACAATCCGGACAAGGTGATACGCTCTGGAATGCTCCAAATGGAGTATTCTTAGTTGTTCTGATTTCACCTGTACCGCCGCATCTTGAGCAAGTCTTCTTTGATGTTCCTGGAGCTGCTCCTGTACCGTCGCAGTTTGAACACTTAACATACTTTGTAAGCTTGATCTGCTTCTTTGTTCCGAAATACGCTTCGTCAAAGCTGATAGTCATTGACTTCTGTATATCGCTGCCCTTTCTAGGACCGTTGTTTCTTCTTCCCTGGCCGCCGCCAAAGCCGCCGAAACCGCCGCCAAAGGCGCTTCCGAACATATCAAAAATGTCTTCGAAGCCGCCGAAACCGCCGTCTCCGAAACCACCCATGCCGTTAGGGTCTACGCCTGCATGGCCAAACTGGTCGTACTTGCTCTTCTTCTCAGGATCAGACAGAATTGCATATGCTTCATTGACTTCCTTGAATTTTTCTTCAGCTTCCTTATCACCTGGATTTTTATCCGGATGATATTTCATTGCCATCTTTCGGAAGGCCTTTTTTATTTCATCGTCGCTGGCACCCTTAGTAAGTCCCAGCACTTCATAATAATCTCTTTTATCTGCCATTTTATTCCTCTGATTCTTTACACGGAAAATTGCCTAAGGCTAGCTCAGGCAATTTCCACTAAATTATATTATTGTTGCTTATTTATCTTCGTCTACAACTTCGAAGTCAGCGTCTACAACATTGTCGCCTGCAGGACCTGCACCAGCTGCACCAGCTGCACCGTTCATGCCGCCCATGCCGCTCATATCAGGACCAGCTGCTCCCATGTTGTTAGGGTCCATACCTGCAGCCTGAGCCTGCTGGTACATCTTAGCTGAAATTGTGTGGAACTTTTCTGTCAGAACTTCGTTCTTAGCCTTGATGTCTTCGATATTACCAGCTTCAAGAGCGCTCTTCAGAGCATCCTTAGCAGCATTGATATCATTCTTTTCTTCTTCTGAAAGTGCTGATTCCAGTTCCTTCATGTTCTTTTCTGTTTCGTAGATAAGAGTTTCAGCCTGGTTCTTAACTTCTACTTCTTCTTTTCTCTTCTTATCTTCTTCAGCATACTGTTCAGCTTCCTTAACCTTAGCGTTGATTTCATCATCGCTCAGCTTAGTTGATGAAGTGATAGTGATGTTCTGTGACTTACCAGTTCCCAGATCCTTAGCGCTTACGTTTACGATACCGTTAGCATCGATATCGAAAGTAACTTCGATCTGTGGGACTCCACGTGGTGCAGGTGGAATACCTGTGAGCTGGAATCTTCCAAGTGTAGTATTACCAGCTGCCATTTCTCTTTCACCCTGCATTACGTGAATGTCTACTGCAGGCTGGTTATCAGCTGCTGTTGAGAAGATCTGGCTCTTCTTAGTAGGAATTGTTGTATTTCTTTCGATGAGCTTAGTAGCTACGCCGCCTAATGTTTCGATTGACAGTGACAATGGAGTTACGTCCAGGAGCAGAATGTCTTTTGCCATTTCTGAGTCGCCTGAGAGGATACCAGCCTGGATTGAAGCACCGATTGCTACGCATTCGTCAGGGTTGATGCCCTTGAATGGTTCCTTACCAGTGATTCTCTTAACAGCTTCCTGTACAGCCGGGATTCTTGTTGAACCACCAACCAGGATAACCTTATCGAGGTCGCTGTTTGTAACGCCTGCATCAGCCATAGCCTTCTGCATTGGTTCAATAGTTCTGTCAACCAGGTTTGAAGTCAGCTGGTCGAACTTAGCTCTTGTGATGTCCATGTTCATATGAAGAGGACCGTTTTCATTTACTGTGATGAATGGCAGGTTAATGTTAGTAGTCTGTGCACTTGACAGTTCCTTCTTAGCCTTTTCTGCAGCTTCCTTAAGTCTCTGCATTGCCATCTTGTCGTTTCTAAGATCTACTCCGTTTTCCTGTGCAAATGTGTTAGCCATATAGTTCAGGAGAGCTTCATCGAAGTCATCGCCGCCCAGCTTAGCATCGCCGTTTGTAGCAAGTACTTCTACAACGCCGTCGCCCAGTTCCAGGATTGATACGTCGAATGTACCACCACCAAGGTCATATACCAGGATCTTCTGAGCTGTTTCAGCCTTATCGATACCGTATGCCAGTGATGCAGCTGTTGGTTCGTTGATGATTCTCTTAACTTCCAGACCTGCGATCTTACCAGCATCCTTTGTAGCCTGCTTCTGGCTATCTGTGAAGTATGCAGGTACTGTGATTACAGCTTCTGTTACAGGTTCACCAAGGTAGCTTTCTGCGTCAGCCTTAAGCTTAGCCAGAACCATTGCTGAAATATCCTGTGGAGTGTACTTCTTATCATCTACTGATACTTCGTAAGCTTCACCCATATGTCTCTTGATTGATGCGATTGTTCTTTCTGGATTAGTTACTGCCTGTCTCTTAGCAGTTTCACCAACCAGTCTTTCACCGTTCTTAGCGAAACCAACTACTGATGGAGTTGTTCTTCCGCCTTCTGCGTTAGCGATTACTACAGGTTCGCCGCCTTCCAGAACTGCTACGCATGAATTAGTTGTTCCTAAATCGATTCCTATTACTTTTCCCATTGTATTTTCCTCCTATTTTTAACGAAAATGTTTCCTAGCTTACTACTTTAACCATTGAAGGTCTGATAACCTTACCGTTGAGCTTGTAGCCTTTCATCATGACGCCAGAAACTTTGCCACTTTCGTACTCTTCACTTTCTTCTGTCATTACTGCACTGTGTACGTTAGGATCGAAATCCTGACCCAGCGCTTCGATTTCAGCCAAACCGGCTTTTTCAAGCACATTGTTCATCTGCTTGAAAATCATCTCCATGCCTTCCTTGAATCCATCGCCAGCTTCCTGCCCAAGAGCTCTCTCGAAGTTATCTAAAACTTCAAGCAGTTCACTTACGATTTTCTCATTAGCATATGCATAGAGATCAGTTTTTTCTTTCTCTGCTCTCCTTTTATAATTCTGGAAGTCAGCCATCAATCTAAGGTATCTTGTGTCGGAATCTTCTTCCGGCTGTACATCCTTATTTTCAGATTCTGCATTTGCTTCAGCTTCTTCACCCGCCTTAGCTTCTTCAGCTTCAGCTTCTTCTGTAACCTGCTCAGCAGCTTCTTCCTTGATTTCTTCTTCCTTTAGGACATTAGCATCCTTAGTATCAGTCATTATCGTCTCCTTCCGTAAGCCTGCACGCCTTACTGATATTTTCTGTAAGATATTCCATTACTGAGGTAACTTCGCTGTATTTCATCCTTGTAGGTCCAATTACACCGAGTTTTCCGACCATCTTACCATCCACATGGTATGTGGCAGTAATGATGCTGCAATCGGAAAGTTCCTCATCCTGGTTTTCTCCGCCTATTGTTATGATGATTCCGTCATCTCTGCTGATTATCTTCTGTGTCATATCCTGTTTACGGTTTATCATCTCGAAGAAGCTCTTGGCTTTTTCGATGTTGTTATATTCAGGAAGTGAGAAGATGTTTGTTAAACCGTCCATATAGAGGTTAACATTCAGCATGTCTTCCAGCGTCTTCATGAAGCTTGGAGCTATGCTGCTCTCAAACATTGCCATTGCTTCGGCATCTTCTTTGAACGTTTGGATTATATCAACTTTAAGGGCTTCACTTAATGTCTTGCCGGTAAAGTTATATGTCATATTCTTCGCCAGTATTCTGAGCATGTCTTCAGTAGCAGGTGTCTGCAGTCTTACTGCAGTGTTGCTTACCTTACCGCTCTCTGAAACGATCATAAGTACTACAGTGAAGTCATCCACTGGAAGAAGGTTAATGTATTTGAGTTTATCTTGTTCCTTACCAGGGCTTATTGCAAAGGCTGTAAGATTTGTTATTTCCGAAAGCACCTGTGCGGCTCTCTCGATCAGATTCTCAAGTTCTGTAACATTATCTGTAAGCCTAAAATTTATAGCATCCTTTTCTTCCTGCGTCAGTTCCTTCTTCTTCATCATTTCGTTTACATATAATCTGTAAGCTTTCTCGGAAGGAATTCTTCCTGATGAAGTATGAGGGTGAGTCAGGTAGCCGAGCTCTTCAAGATCAGACATTTCATTTCTGATGGTTGCCGGACTGCCAAGCTCATATCGCTTGGAAATGGTTCTGGATCCTACAGGTTCAGCTGTAGTTACAAAATCTGCAATAATGGCCTGCAATATTTTTAATTTTCTTTCTGTTAAATCCATTGTGGCCTCCTTTGTTAGCACTCGCACCCTGGGAGTGCTAACTTTCATACATAAAGTACCACCAATATAGGGTAGTGTCAACACTTTTCAAATGATTTTTTTAAGTTTTTTTGCAATAAAAAAAGGGGTGTGAACCACCCTTCTCAAATACGCTTTAAGCCTTGAGTTTTAGCAGTTTTCATATGCTTCTAATATCTGCTGCTGCAGCAAAGCTCTTGTCTCACTCTTGATTGGATGTGCTATATCTGCAAAGTTATTTTCCCCTATCTTTCTTGATGGCATAGCGATGAATACACCCTTATCTCCTTCGATAATCTTGATGTCATGAACAACAAACTCATTATCAAGTGTTACTGATGCAACAGCACGCAGTTTATTGCTGTTTTCGATTTTTCTTATTCTAATTTCCGTAATCTGCATAATATTCTAATCCTCTCTCCCTTACTCTTCATAAAAAGGCTACGGTTTGTCGATCGGGCTCACCGTAGCCTAAGGAATCAATTATCAAGTTTGAATTATGTGAGATTTTTGTCTCTTTTGTGTATAATATACTGCCAGTCCGGAGAATTGTCAACAATATTATCAGAAAATTTAGTGTATTTAGTCAAGAGTTAAAAATTACTCATCTTTCATTAAATCAACCATTACATATCCGCCCTGCTGTTTTTTCGTATAGCATAAGCTGCTGGCATCTGTCGCGGAATTCATCTTTTTAACAAGATTATCCACACTTACAGTCTTAACTCTCTTATCCTTATTACTAAAATCAGCCATAAATGCCTTACCGTTTTCATTCATTCCAAGCAAAAGTTCAGTCTTGCCAGAAACAGATACGATAACAGGCTTGCCCTTTGCCAGCTGCCCCTTAATATTCACATATACATCATCATCTATCTGTTCTATGTACTGGGCGTCAAGCTTTAATGATGTCATTACTTCTGTAATGCCCTCAAGTGAGAGCTTATCACCACTTATATACATAGCGCCCATAACAGCCGGCTCAACCTTTTCTTTAATAAACTCAGGGTCAATATCATGCTTTGATACAAAGTAACCATTAAACAAAGTAGCCATCAGAGCCTCTTCCT
The DNA here is from genome assembly GCA_029006195.1 of Bacillota bacterium. GTDB lineage: Bacteria > Bacillota > Clostridia > Peptostreptococcales > Anaerovoracaceae > Lentihominibacter. The sequence goes on along the minus strand of JAQXGH010000010.1, from coordinate 11,868 downwards.
GAGTATATCCACTCTTCTTATTAAAAATATTGTAGGCATGAACATTGCCATCGATATCTGTAACAGTTACCTGTGATTTATTATCTTTTGAGCCAAACTCAGTTGAAACGCCTTCACTTAAAACGTGCGTATCATCATCACTTTTGGCAGAGCTATTATTCTCTGAAACCTTTTTCTGATCAAACGTCAGATCCGTTTCGCCCTTAACAGTTCCATCACCTGCTGCCGGTGCATCTTCAACAACAACTACAGGAGTCTCTTCAGCCTGACCTTCTTCATCTTTTTCGAAGATATAATTAGCATCCAGTCTTGCTGAAAGTCCGCTGATCCTTACATTGGAACTATACTGCCACATGTAGAATTCACCTTCATATCCTGTTGCAGATGAGCCAAAAGGATACTGAGCAATCCAAATCTTATATTTGCCTTCCAGTCTATCCATATCCAGATTATTTTCAAAGACAGTACGGCTGGCATAAATCATTGGGTCATAACCTTCTTCTGCAACCTTATCACAGAATGCCTGACACATATCTGTACATCCGCTTACACCGATGGATCTAAGCATATATCCAGTAAGCCTGCCTCTTTCGTTTGACTCGAAGTCATATACAACCGGAAGCGTGATATTGTTCTTATACGGCCTTATTATGTCCAGCATGTACTCCGCTTCAGATCTGGCTTCATCTGCATTAAGCGCAGCAGTAAAGTAATAAACGCCGACTCTTATTCCGGCTCTGCATGCACCTTTGAGATTATCCTCAAATACGCTATCCGTTGCATGCTGACCTGAAGAAAGCTCGCTGTATCCAGCTCTTAAAATAACAGCTGTTACACCATTCTTTCTTATGGTTGCCCAGTCTTCATCTGACAGTTTACTCTGCCAAGTCGAAAGGTCCAGGCAATTTGAAACCTTATACCCTTCTTTATATTTTGACGGAATATCTGCGCCGCCTATGCTTGTAACATAAGCATAGGATAGTGAGACTGTCGAAAGTGACAATACCACAGCCGCCAATGAACTTATAAAGATTCTTACGATTCTATTTCTCATCTCTTCAAACCCTTTAGGTATTCGTTTTGTTCCTTATAATAATCCTGTTAAAATGATTTTAACTATGAACGCGCATAACCATGCGATTACGCACTGCCAGATAACGATTCCAAATGCCCACTTACCACCAAGTTCTCTTCTGATAGTTGCGATAGCTGCAACGCATGGTGTGTAGAGCAGTGAGAATACCAGCATAGCTCCAGCAGATGCTGCTGTTAATGCTGCCGTAATTCCAGCTGGGAACAGAAGTTCCATTGTCGCGATAACACTTTCTTTGGCGATGAAACCGCTTATAAGTGAAGTAATTATTCTCCAGTCACCCATGCCCAGCGGTTCGAAAACAGGTACCATAAGATTTGTGCAAAGAGCCATCATGCTTTCTGATGAATCGCTCACGAGATTGAGCTTAAGATCAAAGCTCTGCAGGAACCATACAACAACTGTAGCAACTAGTATTATAGTAAACGCTCTAGTGATAAACTCTTTAGCCTTATCCCAAAGCAGCATCAGTACATTCTTAGCACTCGGCATTCTGTAATTAGGAAGTTCCATTACAAAAGGTACCGCTTCACCCTTAAAGAGGGTCTTCCTGTAAAGAAGCGCTATGATAATCCCAACCAATATGCCAAGCACATATAGTCCAGTCATAATAAGTCCGCCATGGCCTGGGAAGAATGCACTTACGAAAAATGCATATACAGGCAGCTTAGCACTGCAGCTCATGAACGGTGTGAGAAGAATGGTCATCATTCTGTCTCTTGTGGAAGGCAGTGTTCTAGTTGACATTACAGCAGGAACAGTGCATCCAAAACCTATAAGCAGCGGAACGATACTTCTGCCCGAAAGGCCAAGCTTTCTTAAAATCTTATCCATTACGAAAGCAACTCTGGCAATATAACCGCTGTCTTCCATTATCGAAAGGAAGAAAAACAGCGTTACAACTATCGGCAGGAAGCTTAATACGCTGCCTACACCTTCAAAAATACCATTTATTATAAGTCCATGTATGGCTTCATTAACATGCGCACTTGTAAGAAGCGCATCCATATGGACAGTAAGCAGGCTGATAAAGTCTGCCAGCGCATTCTGAAGCCAAAGACCTATTACGTTAAATGTCAAATAAAATACCAGGCCCATGATGCCTATAAAGCATGGTATGGCCGTCCATTTGCCAGTGAGGATACTGTCCATCTTCTCTGAACGAACTCTTTCCTTGCTGGCATGAGGCTTAACGACAGTCTGATCACATACTCGCATAATGAAATCATATCTCATATCTGCCATTGCAGCGCTTCTGTCCATACCACTCTCATTCTCCATCTGAACGATGATGTGTTCAATCATTTCCTTTTCGTTCTGATCCAGATTGAGCTTATCCTCAATTATTTTATCTCCTTCTATGATTTTAGTTGTAGCAAATCTGGAAGGAATGCCGCAGTCTTCCGCATGATCTTCTATTGCATGCTGAACAGCATGTATCGCTCTATGAATAGCCCCATCATGATCATTCTTATCGCAAAGGTCCTGATGTACAGGCTTTTCCTGATATTTGGCAACATGCACTGCATGTGAAATTACTTCGTCAATACCCTCACCTCTGATGGCCGAAATAGGTATTACAGGGACGCCAAGCTCCTCTTCAAGTTCATTGATATAGATAGAACCATTGTTACCCAGCACCTCGTCCATCATATTGAGTGCAACTACCATAGGAATGCCAAGTTCCAAAAGCTGCATAGTCAGGTACATATTTCTCTCGATGTTAGTTGCATCGACTATATTGATTATTCCATTAGGTTTGTTATCAAGTACGAAGTTTCTGGATACTATTTCTTCGCTGCTGTACGGTGACATTGAGTAGATGCCGGGAAGATCCACTACTGCAGTATTAGGATACCCCTTTATCTGTCCACTCTTACTATCTACTGTTACGCCAGGGAAATTACCTACATGTTGATTCGAACCGGTAAGTGCGTTAAATAGCGTTGTCTTACCGCAATTCTGATTTCCCATCAAAGCGAATGTTATAGTAGTTCCTTCAGGGAGAGGATCTCCATCACCTTTCGTGTGGAACTTACCACCTTCACCAAGCCCTGGATGTGCTGTCTTCTTAGCACGATTTATTTTATTGCTTTTATTTGTACGTTCTGTGATTTCTTTGATTTTTATCTTCTCGGCATCTGCAAGTCTTAATGTGAGTTCATAACCGTGAATTTGAAGTTCCATAGGATCGCCCATTGGAGCCAGTTTTATTACGGTTACTTCTGCCCCAGGAAGGACCCCCATATCAAGAAAGTGCTGTCTAAGTGCACCATCTCCTCCTACCTCGGTTATTACTGCAGACCCGCCTACGGGTAATTGTTTAAGGTTTTCGATCATGTTTATTCCAATCTACGTTTAAAATTTATTTCAAAAAATTTAATTATCAAGCGTATTTTAATAGACGCTCGTTGATTATCTATGGTATTATTTTATTACGCTTTAATTATTTTAACACAGAAGCAAGGTGAATGTTAATTAAAACTAACCTTAAATATCATTGTCTTTATTTCCCACATTTATGTGATTAAAATGATTACGCTACAACAATTATTTACAAAGAGAAGGGAATTATAATGCAGTTATATAATGAATTTTCAATCGAGAGCTGGAATGAGAACGGACAGCTCGAGAATTTCGAACTAAAATATCCAGACAACTATAACTTCGGTTATGACGTAGTCGATAGATTCGCCAAAGAAGCTCCAGATACTTTAGCTATGGTTTGGCGAAACCCTAAAATAGGCGATAGAACCTTCACATTTAGCGAAATCAGTAAACTCAGTAACCAGGCCGCCAACGTATTTAAGGCAAAGGGAATAAAAAAAGGCGATAACGTTTTAGTTATTCTCAAAAGACACTACGAGTACTGGTTCGTTGCAGTTGCTCTCCATAAGCTTGGAGCTGTACTTATTCCTGCAACGCATATGCTTAAAGTTGATGACATTACATATAGAGTAACGACAGCTAACATTAGGGCTGTCATCGGTACACCTGATGGACATACACTTGAAAATCTTCTTGAAGCGAGAAAGCAGTGCACGCAGCTTGAAACTATTTTTACTGTAAGAAAAGATTTTGATGGTGTGAACAATCTTACAGCCGAAATGGAAAACGCTAGCGAAGAGCTCGAAAGAATCCCTACGAACGTATATGAGCCTATGATCACATACTTCACATCAGGGACTACAGGCTACCCTAAAGCGGTTATTCATGACCACACATATTCCATTTCACACATTCTCACAGCCAGACACTGGCAGAATGTTAAAGAAGGCGGCCTTCACCTGACAGTATCCGAAACCGGTTGGGGCAAGGCATCATGGGGAAAGATATATGGTCAGTGGATTTGTGGATGTGCAGTAATGGTTTATGACTTTGACATTTTCTCACCTACTAAGCTACTCAGTCTGATTTCAGAATTTAAAATCACAAGTTTCTGCGCACCTCCAACAGTATACAGATACTTTGTTAAATATGGTATGGATAAGTATGATCTGTCATCACTCGAACATATCACAACAGCTGGTGAAGCATTAAATCCTGAGGTATTCAATAAAGTTAAAGAACAGACAGGGTTAAACCTTATGGAAGGTTTCGGGCAGACTGAATCTGTCCTTATGCTGGCTAACCTGACAAATTCAGTTTCAAAGCCAGGCTCAATGGGAAAACCTACGCCTATCTATAGGACGGCTATAGTGGATTCTGACTGTAATGAACTGCCAGTAGGCGAAGCAGGTGAACTTGTCGTTATTCCAGACAAAACAAAACATCAGCACGGCATCTTTATGGGATACTGCGGTGATGATGAACTTTATAAGCACGTTTGGAGAGGCGGCGTTTATCATACTGGGGATACAGCATGGGTTGACGAGGACGGATATTACTGGTATGTTGGACGTGTCGACGATTTAATTAAAACTAGAGGCTTCAGAGTTGGCCCATTTGAAATCGAGAACATTCTCATTCAGCATCCTGCTGTTATGGAATGTGCCGTTTATGGTGTTCCTGATGAAACAAGAGGCAACCTCATCAAGGCAACAGTAATACTAGCAGATGGCTACGAGAAAACTAAAGAATTAAGGAACGAAATACTTAAATTCACTAACAATAGCCTGGCAAGCTATAAGTGGATCACAAGTTTAGAATTCGCAGACGAAATGCCTAAGACTATAAGCGGCAAAATAAGAAGGGTCGAACTCAAGGAGAAGCAATAAACCAGCTCATACTCAGGTATTTTTTATATAAAGCAGCTGAAATAAGTCAGCTGCTTTTTTTACTTATCAGAATTTATTTCATATTGAGGAATTTAATCATCTCGGCAATTGCCTCATTCATGCAGTCAGGATTTTGAAATCTGTGGTCTGCCTTTTCTACAGCTATAAACTCGATCACATTATCCTCCGCGAATTTCTTTGATACATCAAACGGAATAACTTCATCCTTAGTGCCGTGAATTATGAGCATGTCATCCGCAAAATCCATGAAATCGCGTTTGGTTACATCATAGTTCCTAACCTCATCAAGGAAATGCTGGTCTATAGTGACCTTCCTATCAAATCCTATGGATGCTGGCCTTCCCTTTTTTAGCTCAGTCCAGTTTTTCTCAGTTATCATATTCGACGTTGCTGCCTGAAACATTGTTACAGCCGGACATCTAAGTGCGATTTTATCGAATGGATTACCATTCATATCCAGATATCTAAGAGTCAGGTATCCACCGAAACTAGTCGCATAAACCGAAACCTTAGGATCGTCATACTGCTCCTTCAAGTAATTACGTACAATATTTATGTAATTTTCGCACGCATCAAGGCTAATGATTTTAGTAACATCACTGCCATGAGCCGGAAGATCAAAGGTTATTACACCAGTCTTCTTGGTCTTTGACAAAAGCTTGACCGCGAACTTTTCGGCAGCACCATTTTCTCTATGTCCTGCAAAGCCGTGCAAAGATAGTACAAACTCATTAATATTTCGAGGCTCATTGCAGTAAAGTTTGCACTTAATACTGTGTCCCGGCACATTTATATCAAATAATTTAGCAATCATTTATGTCTCCTTAAAATACCATCTCAAGCCCAACTCTTAGCTGGCAAAGATTATCTCCAAGCGTTTCTTTAAGTACATTATACGCTCTTTCTTTAGTACAATGTCCAGTACAAACAAAATCTATACCGGTCTCTTTGATTTTCTCAGCCACCGCTCTCACTTCATCATCTGACTTATTAAACAGATGGAATCCGCCTATGATTCCATAAACATGTTTGTCAGGAAAAGTCTGAGCAACCTCGTTTATGATATTAACAGCTCCGCCATGTGAGCAGCAGTTTATGATAACAAGGCCCTTATCTGTATCAAGTACCAGACTCTGCTCGTGTGAGAAATTATCCGGTTTCCAACCTCTGGTAGTTTTCTGGAACATCAGCTCTCTTTTTCCTATCGCTTCAAGGCCCTGTGTTTTATGTGGAATAAGGTAAGCTCCTTCGCAAAGGCTATAATCTCCGCTTACGATTTCGATTCTGTCAGGATAATCCTTTAATACATTCTTAGGAATTCCTATATACTTACGAAAGAGGAATTTCCTGGCATAGCAGTTAGCCTGCGTTGTTTCTCTAACGTAGAATTTAGCCTTGCTGTTTTCTTTGAAGAATCTAGGCATACCGCCCGCGTGGTCATAATGAGCATGACTTAAAGTAGCATAATCCACGTCTGCTATATCAAACCCAAGTTTCTTCATGTTATCTGCGAAAAGCTCCGATGCCCCCACATCTGCCATGATTATCTTACCATTGTGTTCTATGTGAATAGCCAGGCCCCATTCTCCCAGCATATCGCCATATGCGATATTATCTACAACTACAGTTAATTTTGTTTGCATAAATTACCTCAATTCTGCCACTATTTCTGTTATTCCTACAAGTGCAGCCTGTCCTCTCAGCGCTATTCTGCCTCCATCCTGAGGCTGACAGCGAAGGTATCCACCTCTCTTTGAAGCCTGATATGCGAAGATTTCCTCCTTGCCAAGCTCCTTAGCCCAGTAATCAGCGATCTGACAGTGAGCAGAACCGCATACAGGATCTTCTGGAATTGCCAGTTTAGGGCAAAAGCTTCTGGAAACACAATCAGTTTCACTACCGCGAGCTGTAGCATTCTGTATTCTTCCAGGTATATTCATCAGCAGAGTCTGGTCAGGCACCATATTTCTAACTGTGTCTTCATCATCAAATATACATACCAGGTCGAGACCTAATACAGCTTTTGTAGGTTTTGCGCCAAAGGCTTTCTCCATATCCTCTGTTACTGGAATTTCATTAAGCTCATATGTTGGGAAATTCATCTCGTATAAATCACCCTTTCGCTTTATTATCAGCTGACCGCTTAGCGTATTGAATCTCACTTCATCGCTATCCTTATCATAGAAGTTAAGGATTACGAAAGACGACGCCAGTGTCGCGTGTCCGCAGAGTTCGACTTCTGTGCCTGGCGTGAACCAGCGCAGGTGATATCCAGCTTCTTCCTTAACTATAAAAGCTGTTTCCGAAAGATTATTCTCCATTGCCAGCTTCATCATTGCCTCATCTGTCGGCCATTTATCCATTACGCATACAGCTGCAGGATTTCCTGAAAAAGGCTCTCCTGTGAATGCATCTACGATATACTGTTTCATATTAGTCCCCTGCTATTTAATAATTTCAAATTGATATATTTAACCTTCTAAAATCGCATTATCGTAGATTGCTTTATTTTCTTCAGTAAGAACAGTCCAGCAAACGTAATCCAATGCATCCGGATTCTGACCACAAAAATCCTTAACTGCCTTTGTAGCAACCTTGGCTGCAGCCTTAAAAGGATATCTATAAACTCCCGTAGAAATTGATGGGAAAGCCACCTTGCGGATACCATTATCCTTAGCGACTGTAAGTGAATTGTAATAAGCATTATAAAGCAGCTGCTCTTCATTGCTGTTTCCGCCTCGCCATATTGGTCCAACAGTATGGATCACATGCTTACATGGCAGATTATATGCTCCAGTAATCTTAGCTTCTCCTGTTCTGCAACCGTTAAGTGTGCGACATTCTTCCAGAAGCTTAGGACCTGCAGCTCTATGAATAGCGCCATCCACGCCGCCGCCACCAAGCAGTGACTCATTAGCAGCATTTACGATCGCTTCTACGGTATTAACTTTTGTAAGATCAGCTACGATTACTTCTATTTTTGTTCCCATAAAATAACAACCTTTCCTATAATTTTTTTATTATAATAAATTACATCTACGAAAAACACAAATTTATCTTATGTTTATTTCCTTAAAACCGCATGTACGTAGTTTATATGCTCAAAAGCAGACAGCATGCGTTCTAAACTCATTTGGTCGAAGCATGACTTCATTTCCTCATCGCCGGCTTTCGCCATAGCGATCATATTCTGTACCCGCCTCTCCTCAGCCTGGAACAGGCTGTCATCTGCATAATCAAATATCAGATCAGAACCATTTGCAGCCAAGGAAGAAAGATTTTGTAGCACTTTCTCAATAGCACTCTGTTCAAGATACATACAAACCCCAAACTGTCTTTTTTGTCAGGTGCAAAGAAATCTATCCCACTAAGAATATAAACCGCATACTTGCCACCGTCAAAAGTGCGAGTAAGAATATCTACTCAATCACCACCAACAGAAAAAATTTATTTATTTCTTTGTTTATTGATCTTAGCAATCTCTTTAAGCTTCATCCTTTTTTCTTGCATGTACTCACTCTCGTTAGTGGCATATTTATTCTCTGCGGTTAGTTTTTGGTATGAATTCCAGCGGTCTTGTGACAAGGTTCCGTCTTTTAGTGCCTCTAAAACCGCACAACCAGGCTCGCAAGTATGGGTACAATCCGAAAAGCGACACTGAGAAAACAGTTCTTCTATATCAGAAAAGACTTCATTAAGTCCTGATTCGTTATTCCACATTCCAAGTTCTCTCATTCCCGGTGTATCAATGACGCAGGCGCCGTTTTTTAACATAATCAGTTCTCTGTGTGTTGTAGTGTGCCTTCCTTTGTCGTCTGCTCTGATATCTGCGGTTTCTATAATATCCTCACCGATAATCTTATTAATTAAGGTTGACTTTCCAACACCGGATGAGCCGAGAAAAGCAACCGTTTTGTCAGGCACAAGATAACGATTCACTGCATCAAAATCATTGTTCTTTGATGATACGGTGATAACATCAACACCTCTTGCAATGCCTTGTACTTCTAAAATCTTTGCTTCGATATTTTCACATAAATCGGTTTTGGTAAGAACCACAACGGGGGTTGCGCCCGAATCCCAAGACAATGCCACATATCTCTCTAAACGGCGAATATTGAAATCATTGTTAAGGGACATACATAAAAATACCGTGTCGATATTTGAGGCGACCACCTGTTCCTGATTATCGGTGCCTGCCGCTTTTCTTATAAACACACTCTTTCGAGGAAACAAATTAGTTATTATCGAACGACTTCCGTCATTCGGCCAACTTGCAACAACATAATCGCCAACCTCCGGAAAATCGGATACTGTAGTTGTTTCATATCTGTATTTGCCGGACACCTCGGCCCAGTTTTCCTGCCCATCATAGAATATTTTATAAAGTCCTTTTTCTTGAGATATTACTCTTGCTCTAACTTCAGTTATGACAATTCCCCCCATTCCATTAAATCAAAGTTTCACGCTTTTCTTATCGGGTGTCTAATAACGGTTTTCCATTTTTCAGACGGCACCTTTCGGGCATCCGACATATATATTTCGTGATGCAACCGTTTGTCGGTATATCCCCTCATCAATAGTCAAAAATTCTGCCGATGAACAGTCAATCTTTTTCTTCTTTTCTGCAGTCTTAACTGCCCATTCAAAGTCTTCTTTGGAAACATAATCCAGCAAGCGAATAACCGAAATCCAATTAAAAGTTGACTTATTTGAATAGTCTATAAAGTATTTTCTTTATTGTCATGCTTCTTTATCCAATCGTTTCTTTTCTTTTTTTGTTTCAATCACATGTTTTATCGCAATTATCGGATGCGTGAAGATCATCCTGGGTCCCGAAAACCTCATTACTTCTCTGATTTTTTCTCTCATGGCAGGCTGATAACAATGTACCCTGCAGTTGGAACAAAATGTTTTAGCCTCCATAAAAGGACATTTGTCGCTGCGCATTTTTGCATAAGCCTCTAATTCTTTACATTGTGCACATAGCCCATTTCTGTTTCCATGTTTCCTTTTGCAATAAAGGGCTATCATCTGAGACACAATTTCCTTTTCACGCTCCCGTTTGGTTATGATGTCTTTTCGCATCAGTTTACCCTCCCATGTTCCGCCGAATAAACTTTCTGTGCAATACACATAGTAGACTTTCTGTGAGATACCAGCACCACCTTCTTATTCTCCTTTTCTTCCTTTAGAGCCTTCAATAAACTAAAATTTAACGCATTAAATTTAGCTTAAAAAGAGATTCATTATAAGACCGATGAGAACACACACCACAAAAGATATTACAGCACAGCCAACCACCAAAAGTAACCTCTGATAAGGGCGCTTGCCAATCTCACGCTGTTTTTGAATATCATCTAGCAGTTTACCCTCTGAGAAGGCGACAATTTCTCTATATGTATGCACATCATTATCTTTCTTCACTTTTTCGATTTTAAAAGCATAAACCATTGCGCACGCAAAAATCATTCCCCATGGAATTATTGCCAAGTGGCCAAGCCACATGAACAGTGGAACTGCCGACACAGCTGTCCCTATTAACAGCAAGGTATAAATAACTCCATAGCGATTCATTTTTTCGATTTCTTCTTTTTTGATAACCTCTTTCATAGTTTCAATATCTCCTTTGATCATTTCATCAAGTGAGATTTGAAAGATTTCACTCAGCAAAACCAAGCTGCTTACATCCGGATAACTCTTATCATTCTCCCAATTTGAGATTGTCTGTCTGGATACGTAAACTCGACTTGCAAGATCCTCTTGAGATAATTGTGCTTCCTGACGATATTTCCTAATTTGCTTTCCGAGTTCCATCTCGTCACCTCCTTGTAAGCATATCCTAATCAAAGTCTGCTCATTTCGCTATCAAAGTAGTTTGACAATGGCTCCTTTTGGCAATGTCAAAAGCTTTTTACAAGCATTCCAATTTCCATCTTCCCGCCTTTAATGTACTGAACCGAATCACCGATATTTGTCCAGTGTGAACAGTTCTATCTGTTTCGGTTCATTGACTCCTTATAATATGTCCCTCTTGTATCGCTGCAAAAGTTGCCACCAGACACACAAAAATAGCTGAATACGAATCATCAATCAACGATAGAGTAAGCGGCAAGGCAAATAACACAGCACCTGTGATTTTATTAGCCAAAGAATGAACTGTCACAAATCGCTTTTGCACCACAAAGCCAGATATAATATTGATTAGCTTTATTACTGCGATCAAGCCTATCCAAATCCAGATAGCCATACTGATTTTCATTACCGGTAACAGTTTAAATAACGCTGCTGCAGCAAAAACAAAATCAGCCGCGGTATCCAGTTTCTCTCCAAATTTACTGCTTGTACCAAGTTTCCGTGCTATCGTGCCGTCAATCATATCGGAAATACCCGCAAGCAGATAGCAGACATATAATTCGGGTGAAAATACTGAAAACAGAAACATTAGCATACTTATTAAAATTCGGCAACACGTTATAGCATTCGGACGGTGTCAAGTTGTTGTGGAGTTTTTAAGTTGACAGAGCTCAACTCAAA
>JAQXGH010000009.1 GCA_029006195.1 Bacillota bacterium | reverse complement strand
CACGATTTGCATTCATAATGGGTTTCCTCACGAAGATATCCGGACGATGTCTTTCTTGTTCTTACACCGGTCTTTACAATCTTCTTTCCGTTATGGCAGATGTAACAGTCTCCGTCTTTATCATACTGCATGTTTTCCTTGCGGCCGATTTCCTTGGCAAACTTCTTTGTGCCAAGCTGTTCGTAGTTGGAAGGCTTGATGTAGGCATCTATCTCTTTATCCCTCAGATAAACCAGATTTTCCTCGCTTTCATAGCCTGCATCGGCAACGATACTGTCAAATTTAAATCTCAGAGAGCTTTCCATCTGTTCCATAAACGGCTTCAGGGTCATTACATCCGTAGGATTCGGAAACACGCCTGCGGCTACGATAAATCCGGAGTTTACTGCATGCTGGATATTGTAGGCTGGTTTCAGCTGTCCGTTGAGCATGTGGTCATCCTTCATGTGCATGAATGTGGCATCAGGATCTGTTTTGGAATAACTGTTGCGTTTTCCGCATTTGTGCAGCTTTCCTTCATATTCTTTGATTTTTGCAAGGGCGGCTTCCAAATCTTCGATATCCTTCTGAAGCTGCTCTTTTCTGCATCCGCGTCCGGAAACAAATTCGAGATCCGTTTCTTTTGCTTTCAATTTCAGATTTTTCAGGACCTTGCTTACATGATGTTTCTTCACTTTCTTCTGCCACAGCGGTTTCAATTCATACCGATCTATGATTTCGCCTACAAGCAGGGCTGTTTTCTGCAGAAGTCTTGCCTGGTGCTTTGTTACGGACTTTTTCCAGACGAAGGTGTATTTATTGGCAGACGCTTCGATTTTTGTTCCGTCAATGAATACTTCTGTCGTTGTAATCTGCTCAAGTTCCAGCAGTATCTGCGCCATCTGTGAAAGAAACAGGTCTGCACATTTTGCAAAATGCTCGCTGCGGAAGCGGGCAATGGCAGAGTGGTCCGGAACCTGTCTGCCTTCCAGCAGGTACATGTAGTTGATATCACGTCTGCAGTTCTTCTCAATGGTTCTGGATGAGATGTCTTTTCTTTCGTGGTAAGCATAGAGCATGATCTTCAGCATGATTTCAGGAGACGCGTATTTTTCTGATGGCATTCTTTCATAAGTGTCATACAGAGCAGCCAGGTCCATTTCCTCCACAAACTGGCTGATGAGTCTCACACAATCATTTGCCGGTATACATGCATCGATTTCCATTGGAATTTTCAATTGATATTCCTTCGAATTTAAGGTATACTCTTTACGTAAAATGTTGTGTTTGATCATACAGTTATTTTACCATGACCTTGTATTTCTTTGGGATACAGGGTTATTTTTTTACCAAAAAACAACGAATGACGGAGAGCCCTCGACTGGTCTAACCGCCATTTTTAGTTACATGAAGAAAGGGCGCCGCCCTAGCGATTATTTTTCGCTAACGCGACAGCCCCTTTTAATTTGGTGCGGATAAGAGGATTCGAACCTCCACGATATCGCTACCACACGGACCTGAACCGTGCGCGTCTGCCAATTCCGCCATATCCGCACATCTTATTTAGTTTGTATCGCTTCTTGCGACTGTTTTAGTATACTACATCCAGAAATAAATGCAAGTGTTTTTTTGAACTTTTTTATAAGTTTTTCAAAATTTTTCCAGTAGCCATTTTCGCTACCAAATCATATATAAATTTGGGCAAGACATAAGCCGGGTTCTGTATTTGACAATCATCTATCTCGACTTGATGTTACCACCAAGCTCAAGCAACCTACCTACCGGGCGACGACGGGCAGCCGCCTGGCCTAAGCCAAAAGCCCTACTTGGTCTTGCTCCGGATGGGGTTTACACGAGGACTATGTTACCATAACCCCCTGTGAGCTCTTACCTCACAATTTCACCCTTACCACGTAAAATACGTTCGGCGGTATGTTTCTGTTGCACTTTCCCTATGGTTACCCACGCCGGACGTTATCCGGCATCCGCGCCCTATGGAGCCCGGACTTTCCTCATACATCCCGAAGATGCACGCGATTGTCCGTCTTACCCAAAAAAAATATACTAAACGATTATACCATAACAAATGGATCTGTCACGGTATTACTTTCAATGATTTTAATATTTTTTCCAAAAATACCTTCAAGCCTCTGTCCCATTGAATGAGCAAAGAACTTTTCAGTACCATAGTGACCTGCATCCACGATATTAAAGCCGTCTGCGATTACATCCAGAGCCTCATGATGTTTAACATCACCAGTTACCATCACATCGCATCCAGCAAGTTTGGCAGCCTTTGCGAAATCTGAACCGGCACCTGTGCAAAGCCCAACGCGCTTAACTAGCGCATCAGCCCTGCCTGCTGCGCGGATCTGACCAGCTTCAAGATTTAAACAATCAGCAGTGTAATCGACAAAATCTTTCAGGCTCATAGAAGCCGGCAAATAGCCGCATTTGAGGAAACCATCCTCTGAGGCCGTTTCAACCCCTGTGAGGCCCAATTTAGCCGCCAGAACGTCATTGTTTCCGCCCTCAACCACATCAAAAGGTGTATGGGATGAATATACAGAAATTCCTGAACAAATAAGCATTTCAATAACACGTCCTAAGGAATCATCGCTGTCAATGCGCTTGATGCCGCCAAAAATCAGCGGATGATGTGATACGATCATCTGTGCTCCAGCATTTATAGCTTCCACAGCAACCGCCTCATCTATTTCAAGGCAGGTCAAAATCGTAGTAACCGGCATATCCTCAAAACCGATTTGAATTCCGGAATTGTCCCAGCCTTCCTGAAGGCTTTCTGGAACTGATTCGTTTATTGCCTTAACAATATCTCTAACTTTTAATTCCATATCGTCTCCTATTTGATAAACTGCGCGAAATACTGAGCCCTCTTCTGGATTTTCTCCATTTCGCAGACAGGTACATCGCTTCCTCTCTGCATACCAGCGAGCACTTTCATCTCTCTTCTGAGCTTGAGTTTTGCAAAGGCTTCAAGCAGCTCATCGTCCTTCATTTCCTTAGGCATATCCCAGTAAGCATCATCTTCTGCATGCCACACCTTTACCGTCTTCTCTGATTCAGGCGGGATGGCAGTTATTATCTCACAGATAAATTTGCCTTCACGAACCAGCTTATTCGATACGATGTTAAAACCGTTCACTGTCAGCCAATAGCGCAATGCTCCTGAGTGATTTCTAGGCTGAAGGATAAACTTCTTAAATGACAGGGTTTTCTTCATGTTAACACCCATTATTTCAGTCATAAGAACTCCGCCCATGCCTGCGATAACAACAGCATCAACTTCGCCGTCACTAAGCACCTGAAGGCCATCACCAGCGCGATATTTTATACTATCACCTAAAAGTTGCGGCAGTTTCTCCCCATCCTCTAAAAGCTGAGCCTTAGCATCTATCGCCTTCTGAAGTGATGGAATGCTGATATCGCACATTACAACTTCTGGTGATATTTCATTCTGCCATAAATATAAAGGTAAAAAACCATGGTCGGTTCCAATATCGGCCATGGTCTCTCCTTTTTTAATTTCATCGGCTATCATCTGCAGCCTGTCACTTAATTTAATAATCATGATAACGTATTACTCGAGGTAATCCTTTAATTTCTTACTTCTAGTTGGGTGTCTAAGCTTTCTGAGCGCCTTAGCTTCGATCTGACGGATTCTTTCACGTGTTACGTCGAATTCCTTACCTACTTCTTCAAGTGTGCGTGCTCTTCCGTCTTCAAGTCCGAATCTGAGCTTCAGAACCTTCTGTTCTCTTTCTGTAAGAGTTCCCAGAACTTCTACCAGCTGTTCCTTAAGCATTGAGAATGCAGCAGCTTCTGCTGGAGCCGGAGCATCATCATCTGGAATGAAGTCGCCCAGATGTGAATCTTCTTCTTCACCAATAGGTGTTTCCAGTGAAACAGGTTCCTGAGCGATCTTGAGGATTTCTCTAACCTTTTCTACCGAGATTCCCATTTCTTCTGCGATTTCATCAGGAGTAGGTTCACGACCTTCTTCCTGAAGCAGCTGACGTGACACTCTGATCAGTTTGTTAATTGTTTCAACCATATGTACTGGGATTCTGATGGTTCTTGCCTGGTCGGCAATTGATCTTGTAATAGCCTGTCTGATCCACCATGTAGCATATGTTGAGAACTTATATCCCTTAGTCCAGTCGAATTTGTCAACAGCCTTGATAAGACCCAGATTACCTTCCTGGATAAGGTCGAGGAAGAGCATTCCTCTACCAACATACTTCTTAGCAATTGAAACAACCAGTCTCAGGTTAGCTTCGCAAAGCTTCTGCTTAGCGTATTCGTCGCCTTCTTCCATTCTCTTAGCGAGCTCAACTTCTTCTTCTGCTGTAAGAAGAGGAACCTTACCGATTTCCTTGAGGTACATTCTTACAGGGTCATCCACAGCAACGTTCTTTGAAATTGTTGCTTCGAGATCGATTTCTTTAGCCTGTGGGTTCTTAGCCATTACAGCTTCAACTTCAGGGTCATCGATTTCTTCATCATCCATTTCCATCAGTTCCTCATCATCAGGCCCTGACTCTTCCATAACAATTTCAACGCCTCTTCCGATAAGCTTTTCGTAAATGTCATCCATCTGATCCTTGTCGATATCCTTATCGCCAAGCGCGTTTGAAATTTCTGAGTAGGAAAGTTCCTTCTTTCCCTTAGCTGCTGCTGTTGAATCTAACTTCTCAATAATTGCTGTCTGCTCTTCATTTGAAAGCTTAACTGCTTCATCTTCAGTTAATTCAGCTGCATCTTCGATAAGATTTGTCTTTTCAACATCTTTCTTAGCGGCCATTCTACTCTCTCCCTATCTTTTTAATAATTTCTGTATCTCTATCTGTCTTTTCATCAGATCAGCAACATCATTTGGATCAGTTGACTCATCTGAAAGACTCAGCCTTAGAACGATTTCCTCAAGCTCTGCTTCCATCAAAGTATTGCGTATGTGGTCTATGCAGTCTTTGTAAATCTCAAGTTCCTTGCCTACAGGTACAATTTTATCGTCGATCTTAGCCAGCATATCTACTGCTTCTTGATCAAGCCTGTCCTTGATTCTGTTCATATCAAGTGGCCTGTCCCCCTTATCGATTTCCAGTATAGCTCTATAGATGCTCGATGCTGCTGTACTGTTAAAGACATTTTTCTTAATGTCAGATGGCAGCGAAGTGAACTTGTGATCCAAAAGCATAAGCTTAATAAGATCCTGTTCTGCAGTAGGCATATTTTCCTCAGTTTGCGATTTCTTACTCTGATCTTTGATCATTTGGCTCGCCTGCGCTTTATTCCCCAGGTCACCAGCCATATTATATTCACGCTTTATCGCTTCCTTAGAAATGCCTGTTTGGGCTGCAAGTTTCTTTATATAAAAATCTGCCTCAATCGGCTTCATTTCATGCAAAATTTTAACGGCTTCTTCCAAGTACATAATCCTCTGCTGCATGTCATTAAGGTCAAACCCACGCGCAATGAAATTCAGTTTGAAATCGCCAAACGGAAGTGAATTTTTAACAAGTTCTGCAAAAGCTCCACGCCCGTTCTTCTTAATAAATTCGTCTGGATCCTTGCCATCAGTTACCTTGAGTACGCTCACTCTGCAATCAGCCTTATACAGAATGTCCACGCCTCTCATAGCTGCCTGCTGTCCGGCAGAATCGGCATCATATGACAGGACCACGTTCTTAGTATATCTCTTTATCAAAGCTGCCTGGTTCTCAGTAAGAGCTGTACCAAGTGATGCAGAAACGTTCCTAACACCCGCCTGATAAAGTGAAATAACATCCATATACCCTTCAACGAGAATTATCTGATCAGCTTCACTGACAAATTTTCTCGTTAGGTTTAGTCCATATAAATTATTCTTCTTCAGGAAGACCTGCGATTCCTGAGAGTTAAGATACTTAGGCTCCCCGTCTCCTATAATTCTGCCCCCGAATCCGATAACCTTATCTGCGGTATTCTTGATCGGAAACATCACACGTCCTCTGAATTTGTCGTAATAAGTTCCTTTTTTAGAAATCGAGGTGATTCCAACCTCAACAAGCTTATCCTTATCAAATCCCTTAGATATCAGATAATCTGTCAGGCTCGACCAGCTGTCATCAGCATAGCCTATGCCAAAATCTCTAAGAGTTTCATCCGAAAGTCCTCTCTTCTTCATATAAGGCATTCCTGGATTAGGTTTCTCTCTCATTGCCTTATAGAAGAATATTGCCGCCTGTCTGTTGATTTCGTAAAGTTCGTCCTTGTGTTTGGAAGTACTTACGCCGAAGTTCTCCGGCATCTTAATTCCATATTCCTTACAGAGCATCTCTACTGCGCCCTTAAACTCCAGGCCGTAGTATTTCTCAACAAATGTGATCAAATCGCCTTTAGTATTGCAGCCGAAGCAGTTGAAATACTGTTTTCCTTCAGACACAACAAAAGACGGTGTCTTCTCGTTGTGGAACGGGCAAACACCCTTAAAGTTACTTCCGGCTCTCTTTAGCGGAACAACCCTGCCCACAACATCCACAATGTTGCAACGGCTCTTTATTTCATCTACTATGTTGATATCGCTATTTCTTGCCAAAACTTTACCCCTAAAAAAACTTCCGACAATATTAATATACGTCAGAAGCTTTGCATTTCCTTTTATTTAATTTTACTTTTTTATCCATTATCTCCAGCCAACAGGTATGAACAATTCACTGTATTTATTCATAGCGTATCTGTCTGTCATACTGGCTACATGATCCTTAACCAGTTCTTCCATATCGAATTCATCCGCCATCGCCAAAAGTTCCTTAGGCAATTTATCAGTGTTAGTCTGGTAGTATTCATAAAGGGATGAAATAATGTTTTCTACTTTGTCAAGGTTCTCGGCAATCTGCACCTGCTTGTTATGATATACATTTTCGAACATGAATGATCTCAGCTCATCCATAGCCTGCTTCTTCTCAACACTAAGGGAAACAAGAGGCTTATCGATGCTGTTATTTATCATATCATGCACCAGAGTATCTATTCTCATCCTATGCGTATCACCAAGTATTTCTATGCTCTCCTTTGGCAGTGATTCCTTTGTTATAATGCCGCTTCTAAGAGCATCATCGATATCGTGATTTATGTATGCGATTCGGTCGCTTATCTTAACGATCTGTCCTTCAAGTGTGAAAGGCATAACGCTTCCCGTATGATTCAGGATGCCGTCTCTAACTTCCATAGTTAAATTCATACCACGCTTTCCTGGCCTTGAACTTTCTAAAACGTCAACCACTCTAAGGCTCTGAACGTTGTGCTTGAAGCCTTTGCTATAAAGTCTATCTAAGATTTCTTCGCCGCTATGACCAAATGGCGTGTGACCAAGATCGTGGCCCATTGCGATGGCTTCAGTCAGATCTTCATTAAGTGCCATACCGCGAGCAATCGTTCTGGCTATTTGAGAAACTTCGATCGTATGTGTGAGTCTGGTTCTGAAGTGATCACCTTCAGGCGCAATAAATACCTGAGTTTTATGCATAAGTCTTCTGAAGGCCTTAGAATGAATAATCCTGTCCCTGTCCCTTTGAAAAACTGTTCTCAGACTGCACTGCTCCTCGTCACGCTCTCTGCCCCTGCTCTCTTTAGCTTTAGCAGCATATTCAGATAGATACTCATATTCACGAGCTTCGATTAATTCTCTAGTTATCATTACTAAACTCCAGTGTGACCAAAACCGCCTTCTCCGCGCTCAGTTTCGCCAAGTTCATCTGCTGGTACAATATCAGCTTTGACATAACTTGCTACTACCATCTGCGCGATTCTATCGCCGTTATGAATTGCAAAGGCTTCATCGCCCCAGTTTATAAGCGCGACTTTAACTTCGCCTCTATAATCGCTGTCAATAGTTCCGATACCGTTAACAAGTCCAATACCCTTCTTAATAGCCAGTCCGCTTCTAGCTCTGATCTGAACCTCGTATCCCGGCTCTATTTCCATGAACATACCAGTTGGCACCAGTATTCTCTTGCCAGGCTCTAAAACCAAATCTTCTTCCAGATATGCTCTGATATCCATTCCAGCAGATCCAGCTGTTTCATACTGAGGATATGTGCCAGAAAGGCTCTTAATCTTGATATTCATTACTTAATCATTCCTTCCAGATCAAACGCTGCACCTGTAACTGCAGCACCACTATACTTAGTGATATCTCCCACCATTTCAGCAACCTTAAGGATATCTTCGCTAGTAACACTGTCAAAGCCGCCAAGAACTTCTTCTGCAGTATAATTCTTACCAAGGAGAAGTCTATTCTTACCAAGTCCAAACATTCTGCTGTTTACGCTTTCAAGCCCGAAAATGTATGAACTCTTAACCTGTTCTCTGGCTCTTTCAAGTTCTTCTTCTGTTACACCCTTCTCAGCGAATAGATTGAGTTCGTTTCTTATTTCTTCTATAGTCTGTCCAATGTTTTCATGTGCAACTCCTGCATAAATGCTAAAGAAACCAGTAAAGCTGTTAAATGAATTCATTGAGCAAACTGTATATGCCAGACCCTTCTCTTCTCTGATAGTCTGGAAAAGTCTAGAACTCATGCTTCCGCCTAAAATATTGCTCATGAGAACGTGAGTGTAGTACTGATCATCATCAAGGGAAACACTAGGAACAGCCAGGCAAATATGAGTCTGTTCGATATCTTTAACCTTAACATCGAATTTAGGAACATAAGGCTTCATTTCATATGAATCCTTAGGTGCAATCTTGCCTAAAGCATCAAACTTGCCTTCAAGATACTTTATCATTTCATCTTCATCAAAGCTGCCTGAAACAGCAACTACCAGATTCTCTGTTACATAACGAGTGCGATAGTAATCTACCATCTTATCTCTGTTAATTCCAGCTAAACTTTCAGGGCTTCCTAAAATGTTATTCTTAAGAGCGTTGCCGCTATTTACAAGTTCTGAAATAGTGTCATATACATCATCGTCAGGTGTATCCTTTACCATCTTGATTTCTTCTAGAATTACCTGACGTTCCTTATCCATTTCATCTTGATCAAATACAGATGAAGTTACCATATCGATAAGGATTTCTGCACCCTTATAAATATTTGACGCTAAAGTCTTAATGTAGTAACAAGTAGCTTCCTTGCCTGTGAATGCATTGAATACGCCGCCGATATTATCTACCTGTTCAGCGATTTCTCTAGCATTTCTAAGCTTAGTGCCCTTAAACATCATATGTTCAATGTAATGTGATACACCATAAACGCTGTCATCTTCATACATCGCACCAGACTTAACCCATATTCCAAAGGCTGTAGACTGCACGAAATCAGTCTTCTCGAGTATTACTGTGGTTCCACACTTTAATTTCTCTACCCTAATCATATAATAAAATCTCACCTTTCGACTTATATTTATCTGTTCAAAAGAGGAGCAATTCTCATGCTCCTCTTATATATTCTTTTACTTATTTATTTTAGCAAGTTCTATTACTTCATCAGCTTTTGATAGAACAAATTCGTATCCCCCTTCTTCATGAGGGATTCTGCATTTACTGCAGTCTTTAGTTCCATTCTCAAGGTACACGTAATCCCCGCCACACTTACTGCCTAGTGCATATAAAGGGCAGTAGCAAAAGAGACAGTTAAACACCTTATCATCCTCTACTTTATGGCACGGAAAATACGGACAATCACTGTTGCTGATAAATTTACTTGTTATCATCCTCTGGAGCCTCTGATACTTCTGGTTCTTCTACTGCCTTAGGAGTTTCTTCAGTAGCTTCAGGCAGCTGCTCTAATTCATGTTTCATTTCGATAGCTTCCTGAACTGTAACAGGAACAGGCTTTGTTTCCTTAATAAGATGTCCTGCCAGGATTTCATAGAAACCGGCAAATGAAGACATCATATAAACACTTACAGGAACTGTAAACAGACTTGCTATTATTGAAATAACAGAAAGGACAAATGTATTATCTGTAACCAGCTGGCCTATTCCATTTAAGAAAGCAGCTGGGAAATAAGCTAAAATCAGCCATCCGATGTATGACAGTTCTAATACGAAACGCTTCCACTTATTTCCGCGCATCATAGCCTTACTTTCATCCATGCACTGCTTGATTGATTTATCCGGATCATCTGCCAGAATATAGAAAGCCTGGCTGTATCTGTAAGCAGCAATAATTCCAGGAATGATGAGAAGGAATGTCCAAAGCATAATGAATACTGTCTGATATATTAAAAGCATCAAGGCCTTACCGAATCTTTCAAATCCCAGGAAGATATCAGTTGCCTTAATATCATGTTTTCTAAAAGCAGCCAGGAATAAAATGCACTGACCGAGTTCAAGCGATCCAGCTATAAGCATTACATATATTGCACTAAGCAGGCTATATGTAGGCATATTATTATAAATGGCACTGTAAGTATTCACATCAAGGCCGTATGTTTCACCGCCTGTAATTACACTGCCTGGATTAAGACCAAACAAAGCATCAAATACTGTTGGTGGGAAATTCAAAACCAATACATAAATTATCATGGCAATAATTGTAACTTTCCATTTGCCTGCCAGGGCATTTCTTCCCAGCATTCTAAGGTTGGTACAACTTTCTGTAATGATAATGTTCTGTTCAATCATATTATTTCGCATGCATTACCTCTCTTATATACAATAAAAATCTTTTTACTTACAAACTTTGCCATTAATTTTAACACAAAATAAAAAAGAAATACAGCCGTATAGGCTGTATTTCAATTTATATATAAGAATTATATATGTTTTTAGTACAGGTTAGCGAAGATAGCCTTGCAGTCTTCTACATCGAAAGGAACATAGTTGTTACCAAGCAGTCTCTGCTGGTTGTCAATTGTTGACTGAGCAAATGTTTCGATCTGATCTTCAGTCATGCCGTATTCTCTCAGTGGCTTCTTGTTGATGATCTTGCCGAGGAATGTGTCGAGTTCATCATATACGTTTGCCAGGTCGCATTCTAAAACGTCTGCGAACAGCTGGTTAGCGATTTCAATCTTGCCTGTAGGCTGCTTTTCCATGTACTTCTTGAATACTTCTGTGAAGCAGATGAAGTTAGCTTCGCCGTGAGGAATGTGGAATGCACCACCGTGAGCATATGAGAGAGCGTGAACGCCACCGCAACCAGCGTTACCGAAAGCGATACCAGCATAGTTTGCAGCCAGGCAGAAGTCCTTAAGCAGGTCTGCTCTGTTTTCCTTAGTGTTTCCGCCTCTTTCAATGATCTTCTTGTAACCGTTCATGATAATCTTGATAGCTTCCTTTGAAAGGATTTCAGTCAGAGGTGAAGCCTTAGGTGACAGGAATGATTCAACAGCGTGGATCAGAGCGTCAACTGATGAAGTTGCGAATACATAGTCAGGAAGTCCCTGGAGTGATTCTGGAATCAGAACTGCAACATCACCGAAAGTCTGTTCGTCAGCAATACCCTTCTTCAGGTTGAGTGAAGGAATTGAAGCTACAGCTACGTTAGTTACTTCTGAACCAGTACCGCAAGTTGTAGGGATCAGAACCAGCTTCTTTACTCTCTTAGGAGCAACCTTACCAGTGTACAGATCTGCACAACCAGCTGGATATTCACATGCTAAAACCTTACAGCAGTCTACGATTGTACCACCACCGAAAGCGATGATTCTGTCGTATTCATACTTGTCCATTTCAGCCTTCATAGCGTCCATCATTTCGTCTGTTGGTTCGCCTGCGCCGTACTTTTCCTGATAGATTACAGGAATATCAAGACCAAGACCTTCAACATATGGCTTGTACATCCATTCGTTAGTTACGAGGATGTCGCCCTTTCCAAGCTGGAATTCATCGTTGAAGTCCTTAAAAGTGTCAAAATAATGAATTGTAGGTACTAACTTTAATGCCTGCATAATTAATTACCTCCTAAAAATTTATTTGTATTTTAGTGTGTATTTATACGGTGCGAAGCGCGAAACTTCGCACCGTGAGAAACATAGTCGCGTTGATTAGAATGCGCAGTTGAATCTCTTTTCGAATTCTTCCTTTAAGCCTTCTCTGAAGTCAGGATGAGCGATGTTGATCAGCTGTCTAGCTCTATCCTTGATAGGTCTACCCTTCATTCTAGCGATACCATATTCAGTTACGATGTAGTCAGCGTCACATCTTGAAGTTGTAACAGCAGCACCATGATCTATGAATGGAACGATCTTTGAAGTCATTTCGCCAGTCTTCTTGTTTGTAGCAACTGAAGGCATAGCGATGATAGCCTTACCCTTACCATCGTGTGACATAGCAGCGCCTCTTACGAAGTCAACCTGACCGCCAACACCTGAGATCTGTCTAGTACCGATACATTCTGATACGATCTGACCCATGAAGTCAACCTGTACGCAAGCGTTGATGCAAACGAGGTTCTTCAGCTGTGCAACTACTTCTGGGTGGTTAACGTAGTCAACTGGTCTAAGTTCAACCATAGGGTTCTTGTTAGCGAAGTCATATAACTTCTTAGTACCCATAAGGAATGTAACAACCATCTTACCTTCGTCGATACCCTTTTCAGTACAGTCGATAGCGCCCTTTTCGAAGAGGTCAACAACGCCGTCAGCGATCATTTCTGAGTGGATACCCAGATGCTTCTTTTCGCCCAGCTGTGAAAGTACAGCGTCAGGAATAGCACCGATACCAAGCTGGAGAGTAGCTCCATCTTCGATCAGTGATGCACAGTTCTTACCGATAGCTTCTTCTACAGGACCAATCTTAGCTGGTGCACTTTCGAAGAGTGGGTGGTTGTTGATAACGAATGCGTCGATTTCGCTTACGTGAACGAATGTGTCACCAAATACTACTGGAACCTGATCGTTTACTTCTGCGAGAACTGTTCTACATGACTTGATTGCCTGCATAGTGTAGTCTGATGATACACCAACGTTGCAGTAACCGTGTTCGTCTGGAGTTGAAACTGAAACTAAAAGAACGTCTTCATGGAAGATATCCTGTCTCAGGTACTTAGGTACTTCGTGGAAGAATACAGGAACGAATTCGCCGTGTCCTTCTGCGATTGACTTTCTAGTTGAAGGTGAAGTGAACCATCCTTCGAAAGTGAATACGTCATGGTTTTCTGGGAGTGAATATTCACCCTTACCAAGAGTTACCATGTGTGATACAGTGATATCCTTATACAGGTGCTTGTTAGCAACCATAGCATCTACGAGAATCTGAGGTTCAGCTACAGCGTGAGCGAATAATACTCTGTCGCCATCCTGGATCAGTTCCATAGCCTTGTCAGCTGACATTGTTCTTTCTTCGTACAGCTTTTTCCAATCTGCCATTTTAAATTTCCTCCATATTTTTAGTTTGTTCACAGATTAAAGCTTCTGTGAAAGCTTAGTTTTAATCTCCTCGATATGAGCTTCATCCCACATCTTAAAGACCTCATCTTCTACGTTATACTGCTTATAAGAAGCACAGCATGCAGGGCATCCGCCTATAACAAGAAGATTATCATAAGTATCGTCTTCATCTACAAGATGAAAATCAATAGCAGTCATATCATTCTTAATTGTTCTATATGCGTCTCCGCGCTGATAACGAGGATTACATCCTCCGCAGAATTTAACTCCACACTTCATTAATACTTCTCCCTATTTGTAATAACATAGAAAACAAGGCCGCTTTGAGTTACCTCAAAGCGGCCTCAAATCATACAGTATTTTTGTTAATTTAAGACTAAATTATTCAACGATACCAGCGATGTGCTTAGCAAGAGCCTTCTTACCTTCGATGTTGCCCTGTCTCTGGATCATGATTCTCTGAGCCTGAGGTGAACCTGCACCGTGCATTGATTCAGTTCTGTAACCAACTGCAGCTGAACCGAGGCACAGATTTTCGATCAGTCTGAGAACTCTCATTCTCTGTTCAGTGTTGCATGAAGGAGCAGCAGCGAAGAACTTGTTGCAAACTTCACCGATAGTTTCGCCGTTTCTACCTACAGCCAGATCTGACTTGAAGTCAGCTTCTGCAGGCATAGTTACCATCAGACCACCAGCGATGTCTTCTGCTAATCTTACGATTTCGTAAGGGAATCTAGTAATGTTCTGCTTACATACGTTTGCGAGGAGCAGATCGATCTGGTAGTTACCAGCAGCAGTCTTCTGACCTTCTGTTGAGCAAGCGATACCGCAGCAGTACAGAGTTTCGTTCAGGTGAGTCATTTCGATGAGCTTATCCTTGATGTGTGAAGCCTTCTGAGCGCCATTGTATTCAGCAGCCAGAGCAGCAGCACCGATCAGAAC
>JAQXGH010000008.1 GCA_029006195.1 Bacillota bacterium | reverse complement strand
TCCCTGACCATACAGGTCAAAACAGCAAATAAAAATCACATAAGCAGGCTTCAGCTCATTGTAATCTTCCCCTGGCTGAAGCTCGTCCACGTCAATTATCCCATGGGAATAACGTATGCGCTTGGGCAGGTTACCTTCGTTTTTTACTTGCATCTCTATGTCGTAAATGCTGCTGTCATCTTTGAACATCACGTCAAGGCGGACCTTCTTAGCGCCTGGATCAGCTATTATCGTTTTCTCGATTTGAGCGGGATCATTATGAGGCTTTACCATGGTAATCTCACGGTCTGGGAAAACCTTTTGTAAGAATCCCTTGCATAGATCAGGATCCTGCATCACTAATGCGAAGGTCAACTCGTTTGTGAATGGGTATCTGTATTTGGACATTTTATCTCCTTTCCGCCGCACCCCTAAAGCGGCTGCCGGGAGAAGTTTAGCATCCAGATTTTACCAGTTCAATGAATGTTTGTCTTGTTGTCATAACTCAGTTGTAGTGACCATGCTCGGGGTCGAAGAACTTTAGGAGCATAGAGCTGTTTTTCGACTTTACTGCATTTAATGTCGAAGTATTTCATGGATATGGCTTGGATTTTCGACAGCGGCTGAACATAAAAGGGAGGCTTTGTCGAAAAAGCACTCAGATAAGCCACTGATTTTCGACAGACTGGTGTGATTAGTCGAAATATTAGCCATACATTATTGAATCTTTCGACAGCCGCCCTCTTCTAGTCAAAAATCCATGTATTTGTCATAAATCTTTCGACGCCAAGACGCCTGTAGTCGAAAATTTTGATCTATATTCAGAAAACCTTCGACAAACAAGCCCTCGCTAAAAAATGAGACCCGGCCCCACCGAGTCTCATCAAATCCAAAACCTATATTAAGAATTACTTGCTGTAGTCGTAGAAACCAATGCCTGTCTTTCTACCCAGCTTGTTAGCTCTTACCATCTTTCTCAGGAGAGGGTGTGGTCTGTACTTAGGATCACCGTATTCAGCATAGAGAGTTTCCATGATAGCGAGTACTACGTCCAGGCCGATGAGGTCGCCCAGTGCGAGAGGGCCCATTGGGTGGTTAGCGCCGAGCTTCATAGCTGTGTCGATGCCTTCTACGTCAGCAACGCCGTCAGCCAGGATGCCGATACCTTCGTTAACCATAGGGACGAGGATTCTGTTTACTACGAAACCAGGAGCTTCTTCTACGTCAACTGGAGTCTTGCCCAGGTCGCCGCAAAGGTTAACGATAGTTTCTCTAGTTTCTTCTGAAGTAGTAAGGCCCTTAACGATTTCAACCAGCTTCATCATTGGAACTGGGTTGAAGAAGTGCATTCCGATAACCTTGTCAGGTCTATTTGTAGCTGAAGCGATTTCAGTTACTGACAGAGCTGAAGTGTTAGTTGCGAGAATTGTTTCTGGCTTGCACAGTTCGTCGAGTTCTGCGAAGAGAGCCTTCTTAGCTTCCATGTTTTCTGTAGCTGCTTCGATGATGAGGTCAGCATCCTTCATGATTTCGATTTCAGTTGATCCCTGAATTCTGCCAAGGATTGCAGCCTTGTCTTCTTCAGTGATCTTTTCCTTAGCAACCAGCTTGCTGAGGTTCTTATCGATGATAGCCATACCCTTATCGATTGAAGTCTGTCTTCTAGCTCTTAATACTACGTTGTAACCAGCCTGTGCGCATACCTGAATAATGCCAGCACCCATTGTTCCTGTTCCGAGAACGCCTATTGTTTTCATTGTTTTTCCTCCTATTAAATACCATTAATGGCTTGTTAATCAATTTGGCTCAACACGTCAATTATAGCCCGTGCAGTGTGAATTGTAAACCACCGCTATTCTCGGGTCAAGACCTGTTTTGCAAAAATTCAGAATAATGAAACTTTTCGTCGAAAAATGGGGTCAAAAACCCTCAAAAACCCACTAAAATAGCGCCTCCAGAACATTCACCATAAGTGGAATGCTTGCTATTGAAGCCACTGTACTTAAGAATAAAATCTGGCTTGCAGTACCCGGTGCCTGGTCCTCCTGCTCAGCCAGCATTGATGCTGTAGCTGCAGTTGGGAAGGCTCCACCCAGAACCACGATGCTTTTAATAAGTCCACTTACAGGCAGGAAATATACGAGCGCTATTGTGATGAGCGGTATCCAGATCAGCTTCATAATCGAAGCTTCTATGGCTAACGTGTTGCGTATTATATCTGTAAATTTATAATTTGCCAGTGTCGATCCTATATATATCATAGCCATCGGCGTTGAAATGTTTCCTATATATAAAAGGTATTCATCTACCGGGCCTGGCAGTGTAAGATGCGGGATGCTTATCGCGAATCCTATGAAGAGTGCCAGGATGTTAGGGTTCACAAGGAGCTTAAGAAGAGCTCTTGTGATGCTTCTAAACGAAAACCTCTTTTCTCCGGGAGCACGCTCCTTGTTTCTCCTGAAGGCAGCCATGCCGTATGTGAATGTGAAGAAGTTCATTGCGGCGTTATGAGCCAGCATCAGGAGCATTCCCTTCTCGCCAAAGAAGAGCAGCGCCATAGGGAATCCCATGAAGCCGTCATTAGGCAGTATCATCGACATTTCGGCCGTGTTAGAAATTGACTGTGGGAGGTGTCTAGCCTTTGCATAAAAGTAAGAAACCGCACCGTATACATAGAAGGCCACCAGGCAAACCACTACCGTCGTGAAGAAGTCTGCGATGATCGCACTGGTCATTTCGATTGTTCCTATGTTGTGAACGATCAAACATGGGTATGCGAAATAGACGATAAGTTTATTGATGCTTTTGTTCATCTTATCATCAATGAATTTTATTCTTTTGAGGATCCAGCCTGTAAACAGGATGGCAAATAAAACAAAATATTTCGCGTACATTATATTATTCTAAAAATAGCCGGCCGCTTCATGAGCGACCGGACGATTTTATTATCCAAAGTAAAGGTTATTTGTGATGTATTCAGGATCACTTGTTACGTCGATTCCCAGTGACTTGAGTGTTGTTTCGTCCTTGT
Source organism: Bacillota bacterium (assembly GCA_029006195.1). GTDB lineage: Bacteria > Bacillota > Clostridia > Peptostreptococcales > Anaerovoracaceae > Lentihominibacter. Next base: position 2,230 of record JAQXGH010000008.1, on the reverse strand, counting down.
CACTTAAAATCGCTGTGCAGTGTGCCTTACATCCTCTGAGCTGCGGGAGCATTGAAACTGCTCTTTCAGCTGTAGGATTTGTTACTGCTGAAATTGTGAGAGCTGTCAGGAGCTCTTCACAGTTAAGGCTGGACTTTTCTGAACGAAGCACTTCAGTCTTAAGATCCTGTACCTTAGAGAGGATTGCCGGTGAGATAAGGTGGATGTCGTCTGCGATGCCACCGAGGAGCTTGATTGCGTTGATTACTGCTGCAGCAGCTGCAACCATTCTTCTTGATGATCTGCCAGTTACGATTCTGCCGTCTTCAAGTTCTAGAGCCACAACAACTACGTTAGTGTAACGTTCGTCGCTTGCCTTTTTCTTTTCGGCATATTCTCTAGCCTTTATTACGACATCTCTGTCTTCAACCTTGAGGCCCATTTCGTCCATAAGGAGCTTAGATCTTTCGAGAGTACCTTCGCCGATCTTACCCTTCTTATAGTCAACTTCTGCCAGCATGTATCTTCTGATGATTTCCTGATTAGCAGCTTCCTTACAGATATCGTCATCAATGATACCAAATCCAGCTCTGTTAACACCCATGTCTGTAGGTGACTTATATTCTGATTCTTCGCCAGTGATCTTCTCGATGATTCTCTTAACTACAGGGAAAACTTCTAAGTCTCTATTGTAGTTAACAGCCATTTCACCGTAAGCTTCCAGGTGGAAGTAGTCGATCATGTTAACATCCTTAAGGTCTGCAGTAGCCGCTTCATAAGCAACATTTACAGGATGCTTGAGCGGAATGCTCCAGATTGGGAATGTTTCGAACTTAGCGTATCTTACCTTCCTGTTTCTAATGTTTTCGTGGTACAGCTGTGAGAGGCATGTTGCCAGCTTACCGCTGCCGCCGCCAGGACCAGTTACAACAACCAGTGGCTTAGTAACTTCGATGTATGGGTTAGCACCGTAACCTTCAGCACTTACGATAGTATCAACATCTGTTGGGTAACCCTTAGTAAATCTGTGCTTGTATGTTCTGATGCCTCTTCTCTCGAGCTTGTTGATGAACTTATCAACTGCAGGAGAATCATCTTCGTATCTTGTAACAACAACGCTGTTGATTTCAAGATCGTACGTTCTGAACATATCGATCAGTCTCAGAACTTCCAGGTCATAAGTGATGCCGAAGTCCTGTCTAGTCTTATTAGTAGTAATATCCCCTGAATATACGCATATGATGATTTCAGCCTGGTCTCTCATCTTGTGGAGCAGTTTGATTTTAGCATTTTCGTCAAAACCTGGCAGAACTCTCATGGCATGCTTATCCTGAACCAGCTTGCCGCCGAATTCCAGATAAAGTCTATCGCCTCCGCTCTGTTCAATTCTCTCTAAAATGTACTTTGACTGTTCCTCGATGTACTTCTCTGCACTAAACCCTATCTTACGCATCGCTTTTCCCCTCCTTCTTACGGTGCCTCTATTATGCAAAAGCTATAAGCTTCTGCCAGACCAATCTACAAAATATATATGGCCGCCATTGAGAACGTTGTCACAACCATCATAACAGCCAAAACAATGGCAACGATTCTTACGAATTTCTGATTCATTAAAGCCCCCTACATTAACGTGATGTTGAGTTTATTTCTTCCTTCTGAGAGTCCCTTAAGGCTGATGTTGTAATCAATATTGATCTGTCCGCCATCATCCGAAAGGAGTGTATTCTCCAGTTCATTTGTCAGAACTTCAAGCTCTATCGGGCCAAAAGGTGTGTGATAAGTTGTAGTGAATCTCTCCCCCTTACGGAATTTAAGTTCATGACCATCGCCAATACCCTTGCCGACTCTCTTCATCTGAACTTCGTCATCCTTAAGACGCAGTCTTGTTCTGCAGCCTGGCATGCCGCTGAATTCGCTCTCATCATATATAAGGTAGATGGCATCGTTCTTTCTGTAGAGCTTGGCTTCTGTAGCAAATTCCATTACTTCCTCGCCGCTTTCGCTATTGAACTGCGTACCCTTGATTTTTAACATTACTTCTTCCATTACATGTCTGCTACTCAAAACATAGACAAAAGTGTCCATGTCGAGATTATTACTGCTTCATCCTGTGTGCTTTTGTAAAGGCTAAGCCTTACACTACTCGCAGGTTCATGCACAGTCCACAGTCGTAAATTCCCGACTAGCCATCGGTACATATATACAGTTGCGTTTTTATGCTATGCTGTATATTTTCACATCTCTAAGGTTA
>JAQXGH010000007.1 GCA_029006195.1 Bacillota bacterium | reverse complement strand
TAACCTTAGAGATGTGAAAATATACAGCATAGCATAAAAACGCAACTGTATATATGTACCGATGGCTAGTCGGGAATTTACGACTGTGGACTGTGCATGAACCTGCGAGTAGTGTAAGGCTTAGCCTTTACAAAAGCACACCGGTTGAAGCAGTAATAATCTCGACATGGACACTTTTGTCTATGTTTTGAGTAGCAGGTAATCAATAGATAGCATGAAGAAATTATTAATTGCGCTGGGGCTGGTGTTGGTTTTTGTCATGGCCGGCTGCGGAGAAAATAGCAAAGTTGATGAAGCGTATTTCAGCAACATTTGCGGAACTTATGATGTAGTTGAGCATGAGTCTGATGACTTTGATAGATATGTTGGGGGCTGGTGGGCTTTGGATATCGGCGACTTTGAAGGGAGCGGCCCGTATCTGACGATTTACGATTGCGGCGCGGGCAACCCGGGCGTTGAGGGGCCGATCGTGGCGCTGGATGAAAGCAGTGTGTCTATCGATTGCAGTGAGATTCACGATGAGCTGCCGGTGGGCTGCTGGAAGTATGATGAGAAGACGCTGACGATGGATTACAAGGTGACTGATGAGGGAATCGAGCTGACGAATAACGATTTCACGATTAAGTTTAAGAAAAGAGTGGAGGGCGAATAGTATGACGAAATATTTTCGACTGGCCGCACGACAACCCCCGACAACAACCCCGACGACACCCCCAGCGCCCTGGCGCCAGCAAAAAACAAAGAAAGCCGCCCATCTGGGCAGCTCCCTTTGTGGATGTATTTGGTTAATATTTATGTGAAAAATGCGATTTAATTACTGGATTGGGAACATAACGTCGTAAGCCTTTTCGATCTGCTTAACGATTGTTTTAAGAGCCTTGCCAGTATCCAGGTTTTCGATGTTCATCATTGTGTCCTGTGCTGTTGCGATTTCCTTTACCATGTTCTTAATTGTCATTTTCTCATCCTCCAATATCATCAGATTTGTTTGTGTTTGTGTTGCGTATTTTTGTTTGAATCTTTTTTACAATGTTATTATAATAAGCATATAATTTTGAGTAAAGCGAAAGAAAGTCACATTTGTTTTGAGGAAAAGTCAATGATAGCTGATAGATATAAAGTGCTGATTACAGTAGTAGAAGAGAAGAGTTTGTCGGGGGCGGCGAACAAGCTGGGGTATACTCCGTCGGGTATTAGTAGAATGATTGCGACGCTGGAGGATGAAGCGGGGATCAAGCTTTTTAAGAGAAGTAAGGCGGGGGTAACGCCGACTAATGAGTGTTTGCAGCTTTTGCCTGCCGCGAGAAATATTGTGTATTATGCGGAGCAGTATGATCAGCTGGCGTCGGAGTTTTGCGGGCTGTCAAAGGGGTCGCTGACTATCGGGACGTCATATTCATCGTATAACAGGTGGATCATTCAGGTGATCAGGGAGTTTAATGAGATTTATCCGCACATCGATATTAAGTTGGTGCAGAAGAATAGTACTTTGCTGACTAAGGCTGTTGAGAATCATGAGACTGATATCGGGATCGTTAGTAAGCGTGACGGGGATGTTGAGTGGATGCAGCTGAGAAAGGACCCTATGGTTGCATGGGTGTCAAAAGACAGCAAATATGCGGAGATGGGGTATGTGCCGATTGAGGCCTTTGCGCATGAAGACTATATCGATCCGTATCCGGATGAAGATACCGATACGAAGCGCGTGCTGAATAAGCACGGGATAACGCCGGAGATTAAGTATACGGTAAATGATACTTATGCGGCGGTTTGCCTGGTTGAGGCGGGGCTTGGGATCAGCCTTATGAACGGGCTGGATACTCGTGAATGGGAAAACCAAATCGGTATTCTGCCCACAAGACCGCAGTCCTATATCGACATCGGGATCATATCGTCAAAGCGCTCGGAGCTTTCGCCTGCGGCCAGGAAGTTTATGGAGTTTGTTCAAGAGAGAATCTAAAAGGCTACAGATCCTCGATCATATAGACGCCGTCCATGTTCTCGATTCTTGCCAGAATTTCCTGAGGATTTTCTTTTGACGGCAGGGTAGTTGTGATGTTGATGATTATTTTAGTGTCTGACAATGAGATGATGCTGGATTCCACGCTGGATGAACCGTGGTCCTTGAGGTAGCGCTTAACCTTCTTAAAAGCCTTAATGTTCTCGGCTTCAAGGTAGAGGTCGAGCTTGTGGGTTTTGCCATAAAAATAAGGTTCGATTTTTGACAGGAAGGCGATGCTGAGGAAGATGAGGATAGCACCGATGATGGCGCCGGAATAGAAGCCGATGCCAACGGCCAGGCCTATGCAGGCTGATGCCCAGAGGCCGGCTGCGGTTGTGAGGCCTTTGACTCTCTGCTTGCCTGCAACCATAATAGTGCCTGCGCCAAGGAAGCCGACACCTGTGATTACCTGTGCGCCAAGTCTGGCCACATCGCCGTTATTTATAAGTATGTAGTAGTGGTCAAAGAGAAACTGATTTGTGACCATTACCAGGGCTGAGCCTACGCATACCAGGATGTGAGTACGGAAGCCTGCAGGGTGGTGGCCGCTGCCTCTTTCCATACCGATGATGCCGCCGATGAGAAAGGCGAGAATCAGTCTGACTGATACTGAAACTATATTAAGATCGTAGAACATATCCGGTAAAGTGTAATACATTTTGAGCTCCTCCTATTTTTTAGCCGTTAATAAACTGAATGTCCAGTCCATTCGGATCCTTTGTGAAGAAGAACTTAGTGAATGGATTTGGAGCAATCATTGGTGAGCAAGGGATGCCCTTAGCTACCAGCTCTTCTCTATAAGCATCAACGTCAGCCGCTTCGAAGCCTACGCTGATAGCATTAACTGCGAATCCAGCTTCCTTGTCGTCGATGATTTCGATGCAAGTTTCGCCTTCGCCGTTAGCCAGGAAAGTGATGTCATGTGGACCCTTACCCTTGATTTCGTTTACGATTGTAAGGCCAACGATTTCCTGATAGAACTTGATGCTTTCTTCATATTTAGCACTCTGAATTGTTACGTGTCTCATTTTCATTTCGATTACCTCATACTATAATAACGAGAGTTTTTTCCTTTGGTTTGATTTTACTCTACCCTTGTTTTGGTGTAAAGTATTAGAGGGAGGGAAGACCTATGAAACTAGTGTATATTTTAGGCACCGGCGGCACTATTTCGGCATCCGGAGATGGCGGAAATACAACGAATTATTTGGACGGTAAGTTTGGCGTCGATGACCTGGTCGCAGGGATCGACGGCATCGATAAGCTTGCTGACATTAAGTACGAGCAGGTACTCAACGTCCTGAGCGACGACATTACCGAGGACGACTGGCGCTATCTGGCAGGCCGCATCGACGAACTGGCGGGAAGTGACGAAATCGCCGGTTTTGTCATCACGCACGGCACAAACACGATGGAAGAAACGGCTTTCTTCCTTTCTTTGACGCTACATACGGATAAGCCTGTGGTTCTCACGGGAGCAATGCGTCCGGCAACAGCCAACAGTGCAGACGGTTCGCAAAATCTATACGAGGCAGTTGCCCTGGCCGTAGCAGAAGAGGCACGCGGATTTGGCGTAATGATCGTTTTCGCAGACGGAATATACTCGGGAGCTTTGGCGTCAAAAATAAGCAGCTTCAGACCCGACGCATTTGGCCACAGGGATTTTGGCTGCATAGGCTACATGCAGGATAATAGAGCGATTTTAGTCCAAAAGCCATGCAGAACCCATCAGCCTTTTGACTTTGACGAGCTGCCAAAGGTTGGCATCGTCTATTCACATATTGGGGCGGATCCGGGAATCCTCGACTGGTTCGCACAGACACACGACGGGCTGGTGATTGCGGGAACAGGAGCTGGCTGCTTTAACGAAGAATGGAAGCAGAAGTTAGCGCAGGTTACGCAGAAAATCCCGGTGGTCCGTTCGACTCGTACCGGCAGCGGCATAGTGTCATTTAATCATTTTGACGAAGAAGCGGGAACGATTCCAGCTGATATACATGCGCCGTCAAAAGCTAGAATTCTTTTGGCTTTGGCGCTGACCAAAACTAAAGACAAAAACGAAATCAGTGAAATGTTTAGAAAAGTATAAGGAGAGAGAAATGAGTAGAGTGATATACGCAATCAAACTGGAGTTAGACAATGAATAGTTTTATTATTAAAGGCGATATCGCCTACAGTAAAAATAAGGACGAACTTGTAACGGTAGGAGACGGCTATTTGGTCTGCAGGGACGGGATTTGTCAGGGCATTTATGAGGATGTTGCAGATCTGCCTGATCTGCCAGTGGTAGACCATTCCGGCAAGCTGGTTTTGCCGGGAATGATAGACCTGCACATCCATGCTCCCCAGTATGCGTTCAGGGGAACGCACATGGACGAGGAGCTTATGGACTGGCTGAATGATTATACTTTTAAGGAAGAAGCCAAATACGCTGACCTTGAGTATGCGTCTGCGGCTTACCAGATGTTTGCGGATGGCCTGAAGCGTTCTGCGACAACGCGTGCCTGCGTTTTTGGTACGATTCATAGGGAAGCCACAGAGCTTTTAATGGATAAGCTGGCGAAAACGGGGCTTGTAGCCTTTGTAGGAAAAGTCAATCAGGACAGAAATTCTCCGGAGGAACTTGATGAGAAGAGTGCGGAGCATTCGATGGAGGAGACGGAGCTTTGGCTTAAGGAAACCGCTGGAAAATACGAAAACGTGAAGCCCATTATCACGCCTAGATTTATCCCGACATGCAGCGATGAGCTGATGGAAGGGCTGGGCAGTCTGGCGAGGGAGCACGGGCTTGGCGTGCAGTCACACCTTTCCGAAAACCCAAACGAAATACAGCTTGTGCTGGACTTAGTGCCAGACATCGAATTCTATGGACAGGGCTACGAGAAGCATGGGATGCTTGGACCGAAATCCATAATGGCCCACTGCATTTATTCTGCTGAAGAGGAGCGCATGCTCCTGAAGGAGAGCGGCACTTACGTGGCTCATTGCCCATCGTCAAATCTGAACCTTAGAAGCGGTATGGCGCAGATCAGGAAGTACCTAAATTCAGGAATTAAAATCGGCCTTGGAAGCGATGTGGCAGGCGGTGAAAGTGAATCCATATTTGGGGAAATCGCGAATGCCATTAGAGTTTCAAAGATGATTCAGCGCTACCACGATGCAGATGCAAAAGCTCTGACATTCAGCGAAGCCTTTTGGCTGGCGACAGCTTCGGGCGGTAGCTTTTTTGGCTCTGTTGGCAAATTCGAACCGGGTTTTGAGTTCGATGCCATCGTTATTGATGACGCGAAGCAGCCGTGTCCGCAGGAGTTAAGCATCGCAGACAGAGTTGAAAGAAGCGTGTATCTGGCAATGGATAGATACGCGATAATTGATAAATACGTTAAAGGATATAGTTTATCTTCCGCTTTTACTCCAAGTGCCATTATCTGAAACCATTGGGTAGACTAAAAGGGAGACGCGACTTTGGCCTTTCGCAAGAGCAAAGTCGCGTCTCCTTTTAGTTGTCTTTGAATTTCTTCCAATACTTTGAATACATGGCATCTGCATCATGTCCCAGGTTCTTAAGCGTTTCGCATCTTGAGAGCACGTCGTCTGGTGGGTTCAGGATCGGTGAATCCATCATGTCGGCGATTTCTGTATTAGGGATCGCGTAAGTCAGGTATTCGAAGTTTTTGCGGGCTGAGCGTTTCTTGTACATGAAGTTGATCCATGCGTGAGCGCCGTCAACGTTCTTGACAGAAGTTGGGATAGCCCAGCAGTCTGTCCAGACTTCGGAGCCTTCGAGAGGAACTACGTAGTCCAGATCCGGATTGTCTTCCTGTGCGTAGAGGACATCGCCGGATGAGATAACTGCCATAGCGGCTGATTCGCTGATCATCAGGTCGCGGGCGTTATCGTTAGCGTATGAGTAAACCATTGGCTTCTGCTCGATAAGCTTGTCTGTGATTTCTGCCAGCTCGGCTTCGTCAGTAGTGTTCATTGAATAGCCGAGGAGGCGGGCTGCGATCATGTCAGCTTCTCTTATTGAGTTCGGCATGATTACCTGGCCGTCGTAGCGCTTATCCCAGAGGATGCCCCAGCTGATCTGGCCGGACTGAAGTTTAGCCAAAGTATCAGGATCGATCTGTTTCTTATCGTAGATGATGCCGTAAGTACCCCAAGTATGCGGGATGGAGTGCTTCATGCCTGGGTCGAAACCTTCAGAGAATGCAGCCACATTGTCCTGCAGGTAGCGAGCATTTGGCAGAGCTCTATAGTCGAGCTCGATGAGAAGCTCCTCGGATACGAGCTTATTGATCATATAGTCGGAAGCACAAATTACATCGTAGTCCGTCGTATTCTTCGAGATAACAGGGTACATTTCCTCATTAGTGTCGAAGTAGTCAGAAACAACAGTGTAGCCTGTTTCTTCCTGGAACTCATCCACAAGGTCAGGATCGATGTAATCGCCGAAGTTGTAAATGTAGACTTTGCCTTTGCTGTCGGATGACAGGCTGCCCTTCATAGTGTAGCCGAGGGAAAGGCCCAGAAGAGCGATTATGCAAAGCCCGCAAACTGCCATCTTAGCAGGCGTGAGTCCGCGTGAAACTGTGTAAACATCCTTAGCGCGCTTCTTTGCCTTTGATGAGCTCTGAATATTAACTACAACCAGTACTAAAAGTACGCTGATGAAGATGACTGTGGAGAGCGCGTAGAGTGTAGGGCGCACGCCGATCTTCAGCTGGCTGTATATGAGTGTTGAAAGTGTATTGATGCCTGCACCCTTAGTGAAGTGCGTGATAACGAAGTCATCAACTGACATTGTGAAACTCAGAAGGAATCCGCTCACAATGCCAGGCATCAGGTCAGGCAGAACGACTTTGAAGAAGGCGTAGACTGGTGTAGCACCAAGGTCTAAAGCTGCTTCGTAAGTCTGATTCTCCAGCTGGTTGAACTTCGGCATTACCGACAGGATAATGTAGGGAATGCAGAAGGTAATGTGTGAGAAGAGGATGGTTCCGTAGTTCAGGCTGATGCCGAAGAGAAGGAACATCATCATGATCGAAATACCTGTAACGATATCCGCGTTGAGCATTGGGATATTGTTAAGGCCCATAAACAGGCTGCGCGAGCGTCTGTTCATGGCATTGAGTGCGATGCAGGCCATAACGCCGACAATCGTCGCGATGATAGAAGCCCACAAAGCGATGGTAAGTGTGTTGAACATGGCAGTCATGATCTCGCCGCTTTGGAACATTTCCTGATACCACTTAAGTGAGAAGCCCTGCCATGATGACATTGACTTGCCCTCGTTAAAACTGAGGACCATGAGGATGGCAATCGGTAAATACATGAAAATGATTACCAGTGCCAGATAAATCAGGCCTAAAGCCTTTGGACGTCCATTTGAATTCATCATAACATGCTGCCCTCCCCGTTCTTATCAAATTTGGCGATGAAGGCCATGCTGATGACGATAAATATCATCATGATCAGACTCAGACCGGAACCCAGGTTCCAGTTGGAGCTTGTTGTAAATTCCTGCTCGATAATATTACCGATGAGTTCGACTTTGCCACCGCCCAGCATGTTGGAGATGGCGAAGGTTGTGAGTGATGGAACGAATACCATCGTAACGCCGGAAACGATACCGGGAACTGAGAGCGGAGTGATGACCTTAAAGAGTACAGTCTTAGGTGTAGCGCCAAGGTCGTATGCCGCTTCAATAAGTGAATTGTCAATTCTAGAAAGTGCGTTGTAGATAGGCAGGATCATAAATGGCAGATAGTCATATACCATACCTAAAACTACAGCACCCGGTGTGTTTATCATCTGGAGACCAGGCAGACCCAGGGCCTCTATAAACGTATTGATAACACCGTGTTTTTCCAAAAGCACCTGCCATGCCATTGTTCTGAGGACGAAGTTCATCCACATTGGCAGGATAAAAAGGAATATCATGAAACCCTTCTGGCCCAGCTTAGAATTTCTGAGAATGAGACCAAGTGGGAATGCGATGATGAGGCAAATCAAAGTTGCCACCAGCGACAGTGCGATAGAGAACATGAGTGCCTTCGCGTGTTCCGGTGTGGCGATCGCTTCGATATTAGCTAGTGAAAATGCTCCATCTCTATTGGTAAATCCGTAGTATGCGATAATCAGTGTTGGGATCAGTGTACCGCAGAGAATAAAAGCTATAAATGGAGCGGAAAACAGTTTCTTCATCTATAGTTACTTTCTCGGGAATTCCCGTGGTTATGCCGAAAAAGCTATTCAGTTGACTGCTGGTCAGAGTCACCGAGAACTTCTTCGAGAGAAATAGCTTGTTCATCTTCGGATTCAGGCTTGTGCATGATCTGAATGTTCTCAGGCGTTACAGAGATGGATACTCTCTTGCCTACAGGCTGGCTGACAGTATTCTGAGCGACCCATTCGAATCCGCCGGCTTCAATGCACATTTCATAGTGAACGCCGATGAAAATGCATGAAGTAACAACGCCGTCAATGATGCCTTCTCCAGGCTCTCCGATGATGATGTCCTCTGGTCTGATAGTTACATCGACAGGATTGTTCTGGCCAAAGCCAGCGTCGATGCACTTAAATGTGTGACCGCAAATTTTAACATAGTAATCTTCCAGCATTAAGCCGTCAACAATGTTGGAATCGCCGATAAAGTCCGCAACGAATGCGTTCTCCGGTTCATTGTAGATCTGTTCAGGTGTGCCCATCTGCTGTATGTAGCCTTTGTTCATAACGACTACCTTGTCAGACATTGTCAGGGCTTCTTCCTGATCGTGAGTAACATAAAGGAAAGTGATGCCCAGCTCATTCTTAAGTCTGATGAGCTCGTACTGCATTTCCTGTCTGAGCTTAAGGTCCAGCGCGCCAAGAGGTTCGTCTAAAAGGAGAACTCTAGGCTCGTTAACGATAGCTCTGGCTATGGCTATTCTCTGCTGCTGTCCGCCAGAAAGTGATGTGACGTTACGGCTCTCGTAACCACTTAAGTTTACAAGCTTCAGAGCGTACTTAATCTTATCGTCTATATAAGAATTACTCTTTCCGCTGATTCGAAGTCCAAAAGCTATATTCTCCGCTACGTTCATATGGGGGAATAAAGCGTACTTCTGAAATACAGTGTTGATATGTCTCTTGTTAGGAGCCAGATTTGTAATGTCTTCGCCCTGGAAAAGTACCTGTCCAGAGTCGGGCTTAGTGAAACCACCAAGGATTCTTAATGTTGTTGTCTTACCGCAGCCTGAAGGTCCAAGCAGGGTAATGAACTCATTCTCCTGGATGCTAAGCGAAAAATCGTCCAAAACCACTTCGTTATCATATGATTTTGTCAGGTTTTTAAGATCAATAAGTGCCATTAATTTCTAACCCTCCAAATTAAATAAAAATAAATTCAATATATTATAAAGTCAAACAGGTGCAAAGTCTATCAGAAACATTGGAATCTACAGAAAAAAGTGGATAGTTAAGGCTGTAACAATATGGTATATTAAACTAAGGGAAATTACCCATTAATATAATGAAAGAAGGCGATAAATGA
>JAQXGH010000006.1 GCA_029006195.1 Bacillota bacterium | reverse complement strand
ACAGACCATGGCATATTAAGTGGAAACATTTTGAGTTGAGCTCTATCAACCAAAAACTCCACAACAACTTGACACCGTCATGTTTGCAGTATTTGCATAAAAAAGAATAGGGGTATATAATACCCAAAGTATGTTAAAGAGTAAGGAGAGTTCTAATGGCAAATAACTTGAATAAAAAATGCAGCGTAATGTGGCCAATAATCTTTGGTGTGATTTTCGTAATCTATACAGCAGTAGTAAAACTTGTAGATATCAAACATATAGGCCCTCTTAATTCAGGCGTAGGTCTTGGCACTATCAATAGATATTTCATGAATCTTATTGGCATTAATATGGTTTGGTATCATATTACTAATGTTTTAGGAATAGTAGCACTTCTTATTGTTGCTTTCTTTGCTTTTGTTGGACTTTTCCAGCTTGTAAAGAGAAAAAGCCTCAAGAGGGTAGAAACAGACATTATCATTTTAGGCTGCTTCTATGTAGTGGTTATGATTTTCTATGTACTGTTCGATAAGTTTGCAATCAATTATAGACCAGTTGTATTCGATGAAGGACTTGAACCTTCATATCCATCATCACACACATTCCTGGCAGTATGCGTATTTTATACAGCTATTCTTCAGATTAAGTGGAAAGTTTCTGATAAGTTTACAAGCAATATCATTACAGTTGTTTTAGCTGTTTTGATTGCTTTAACTGTTGTTGGCAGACTGCTTTCAGGTGTTCACTGGTTTACAGATATTGTGGGTGGTGTTCTGATTTCACTGTTCCTTATTTCACTTTATGTTTATTTTGTAGACAGGTTTGGACGATATAAGAGAAGGCCGGCATGCATTAGTATTAGTAGTATACGGCACGGGCTCAACGAGAAAATAAAAAAATAGGCTGGTTTCGTTGATTTTCAGTGTTAGAAGTTGGGTATATATACAATAAAACAACCCTCAACGAGGGTTGTTTTATTTTGGCGGAGACGAAGGGATTCGAACCCTTGTGCCAGAATTAACTGACTAACTGATTTCGAGTCAGCCCCGTTATGACCACTTCGGTACGTCTCCAGGTCGATAGGTTTGTTAACGTGAAATAGTATACTCTAAATTCGTGTTGTTAGCAATAATTTATAATGGTATTATTTACTGGAAATACAAGAGTTAATACTGATTTGGAGGTTTATATAATATGGATAATAGAGATAAAGCACTTGCTGATTTACTGGTTAATTATTCTTGCCGTATTCAGGAAGGTGAGAAGGTTTTGATCGATTACGAAGGCGAATGTTGTAAGAATCTCGTTCGTCAGATAATAAAGAATGTATATGCAAAGGGTGCTATGCCTTACTGTCAGATAAGAGATTCCGCAATCACTAGAGAAATACTTCTGGGTTGTACTGAAGAACAGATAAAGTTTAAGGATGAAATTGACCTGGCTCAGATGAAGGGCATGCAGGCATATATCGCTATCAGAGCTGGAGGCAATACTTCAGAGCTTTCTGATGTACCTGCAGAAAAACTGAACATGTACAGCATGCTGACTAGCCCAACACTTGACTATCGTGTAAACGAAACTAAATGGGTAGTACTTAGATATCCTAATAATGCTATGGCACAGCTTGCCGGTACTAGCCTTGAAGCTTTTGAAGATTTCTATTTTGACGTATGCACACTGGATTACGAGAAGATGAGTAAGGCTATGGATCCGCTGGTTGAGCTTATGAATAAGACTGATAAGGTTAGACTGGTTGGACCTGGAACTGATCTCTCATTTTCAATTAAGGACATACCTGCTATTAAGTGCGATGGCGCATGTAATATTCCTGATGGAGAAGTTTATACTGCTCCTGTACGTGAATCCATGAATGGAATCATTTCTTACAATACACCGTCAGAAGAGCAGGGGTTCACTTATGAAAATATTGTTTTCGAAGTAAAGGACGGTAAAATCCAAAAGGCTACAGCCAATAACACAGAAAGAATCAATGAGCTTCTTGATGTGGATGAAGGGGCTAGATATTTCGGCGAATTTGCTATCGGCGTAAATCCTTATATTCTGCATCCTATGAAGGATACGCTCTTTGATGAGAAAATCTGCGGTTCATTCCACCTGACTCCAGGTATGTGTTATGAAGATGCTCCAAATGGCAACAAGTCAGCGAACCACTGGGATCTCGTAATGATCCAGAGACCTGAATACGGAGGTGGTGAAATCTGGTTTGATGATGTTCTTATCAGAAAGGACGGTATATTCGTAATACCTGAGCTTGAAGGACTTAATCCTGAAAACCTCAAGAAATAATGACTTGACTATAATAATCTTAAGCGTATAATAGTGTTAGCACTCAAATAGAAAGAGTGCTAACACTATTTTGTTAATTATAGAAATTAATTATAGAAAGAAGGATTAAGAAATGGCTAAAAAACAGTTTAAGGCAGAGTCCAAGCGTCTTTTGGACTTGATGATTAATTCAATTTACACTCATAAGGAAATTTTCCTTAGAGAACTTATTTCAAATGCAAGTGACGCTATTGACAAGCTTTATTACAAGGTGCTTGAAGAAGGCAGTACTGGAATCAGCAGAGATGATTTTAGAATCACATTAGAAGTTAACAAGGAAGATCGTACTCTTAAGATTATCGATAACGGTCTGGGTATGACCAAGGAAGAACTGGAAAAGAACCTTGGTACTATCGCTAAGAGTGGTTCACTTGATTTCAAGACTCAGATGGATAAGGCTGAGGAAGCAGATGCTAACCAGGATAAGATCGATATCATCGGCCAGTTTGGTGTAGGTTTCTATTCTGCATTTATGGTAAGTGACAAGGTGCATGTCCTCAGTAGAGCTTATGGGAGCGATGAAGCTTTTGCATGGGAATCAACTGGTGCTGATGGATACACTATCACTGAAGCACAGAAACCACTTGCTGGAACTGAAATCACACTGACACTTAAGCCAAATACTGATGATGAAAATTATGATCAGTATCTTGAAACATTTAAGCTTAAGGGTCTTATCAAGAAGTACTCAGACTATATCAGATATCCAATTCAGATGATGGTTGAGAAGACTCGCCTTAAGGAAGAAACTAAGGAGTCAGATAAGCCTGAATATGAAAACTATATGGAAATGGAAACTCTGAATAGCATGGTTCCGCTTTGGAAGAAGCAGAAGAGTGAAATTTCACAGGAAGATTACAACAACTTTTATAGAGAAAAATTCGACTTCGTAGATCCTGCTAAGGTTATTCATAACAGTGTAGACGGCCTTGTAAGCTATACATCACTGTTATTTGTGCCAGCTCAGCAGCCTTTTAACTATTACACTAAGGACTACGAAAAGGGTCTTCAGCTCTATTCATCAGGCGTTCTTATCATGGATAAGTGTCCAGACCTGCTTCCTGATTACTTTAGCTTCGTTAGAGGTCTTGTAGACTCACAGGATCTGTCACTTAACATCTCTAGAGAAATGCTTCAGCATGATAGACAGCTTAAGGCTATCGCTCAGAGAATTGAGAAGAAGATCAAGTCAGAACTTCTTGATATGCAGAAGAAGGATAGAGAAGGCTATAACAAGTTCTTCGAAAATTTCGGACTTCAGCTCAAGTTCGGAATGTATGAAGGCTACGGAATGAACAAGGACGTTCTTAAGGATCTGGTAATGTTCTATTCATCATCAGAAAAGACATTTGCTACATTCAGCGAATATATCAGCAGAATGAAGCCTGATCAGAAATACATCTACTATGCTAGTGGTTCATCAATTGAGAACATCGATAAGCTTCCACAGACTGAAGGTCTGAAGGATAAGGGCTATGAAATACTTTACCTGGTAGATGATGTTGATGAATTCGCTCTGACTATGCTTCATGAATATGACGGCAAGGAGTTCAAGTCAGTACAGGCTAACGATCTTGACATAGCTGAAACAGAAGAAGAAAAGGCTAAGTCAGAAAAGAAGGCAGAAGAAAGCAAGGATATGCTTGAAGCAATGGCTAAGTCACTTGAAGGTAAGGTAAGCGAAGTTAAGCTGAGCAGCAGACTTAAGAATCATCCTGTATGCCTTACTGCTAAGGGCGAACTCAGTATTGAAATGGAAAAAGTTCTC
>JAQXGH010000005.1 GCA_029006195.1 Bacillota bacterium | reverse complement strand
GATACAGATAAGACCGGTTTCTGATTTGAGAAACAAGTTTACTGAAATAGAGAATGTTGTTAAGGAAGGAGCCCCTGTTTATCTCACGAAGAATGGGTACGGTTCAATGGTTGTTATGAGTCTGGAAACATATTCAAGACTCACTGATAATATCGAATATGCTTTGGATCAGGCAGATATCGCTGCAGAGAGCAATTCAAAACGTATGAGTCACGAAGAAGTTTTTGGCAGCATAAGGGAGAAATTAAATGCAAAATAACCGGTACAGATTGAGATATCTCCCTTTGTTCTATGATGATCTCAATCAAAAGATAATCTATATCTCGGATGTTCTGCATAACAAAGCTGCGGCAAACAAGCTTCTGGATTCAGTTGAGAGTGCTATAAAAGAGCGGCAGTTTATGGCGGAAGCATTCGAACCATATGAATCTCTTCGTGAGAGACAGCATCCATACTATAGAATATACGTTGGAAACTTCGTAGTATTCTATGTTGTAATCGATGAAGGTGAGGCAGGAAAAGTGATGGAAGTAAGAAGATTCCTTTACAACAAGCAAGATGCAGAACAGAAAATCTGGTAGATAACATTTGTGAATCCTCAGTAAATAACTAAGCAGAATAAAACTGAATAATCATCTTTAAAAAAGCAGTTCATTTAGGGAGTACCCCTAACCCCTAACCGTGCGAGCGCTTGCGGAGCAGCGGTAGGTGTCATGCAACGATTGTGTGAAGCGAAGCGAACGTGCAATTGACTGCTAACAACCCAGGCAATCTGCAAGATATCAGAATGCTTCTATACATTTCGCTAGCATTTACACGAAGACCGAGCGGATGATATAATAAGAGCAAGATAAACTGGAATTTTCTTTCACCATGCATTTATCTGAAATAGAGAAATTAGCTAGAATTCAAATGATGACATTTACTAAATAAGGTTTAAGCAGCACTGGGCTGTTTGAATAATATTAATATGATAGGAGAGTGCTTTTTGATCAAGTACAACACAATGGAGATTGTAGTGTAACCGGGAGGTTGCGAATACAATCAAACACAACCTCCCGCTTTACAGCAGTTGACGTTAACAACATTCAGGAGGCAAAACAATGAATATAAATAACATCACAATTCGTTTAGAGAAAACAGAAGACTACCGTGAAGTAGAAAATCTCGTCAGAGAAAGCTTTTGGAATGTATACAGACCAGGTTGTCTGGAACATTATGTTTTGAATCAACTTAGGATGGATAGAGATTTTGTGCCTGAGCTTGATTTTGTTATGGAAATGAACGGTAGAATCATAGGTCAGAATGCCTTTGTAAGAACTGTTATTAAAGCGGATGACGGAAGAGATGTTCCGATTATGACTATGGGGCCGATCTGTATCACGCCGGAGCTTAAAAGACAGGGGTACGGAAAGCTACTTCTTGATTATTCTCTGGAGCAGGCAGCAAAGCTTTCTTGTGGAGCGCTTTGCTTTGAAGGAAACATAGACTTTTATGGCAAATGCGGATTCGACTATGCTTCTAAGTTCGGCATCAGATACCATGGGTTGCCAGAAGGCGAAGACGTTTCATTCTTTCTGTGTAAAGAACTGATTCCGGGGTATCTTGACGGAGTCACCGGAGTTTATGCAACACCTGAATCGTATCTTATCGATGAAAAGGAAGCAGAAAAGTTTGATGCAGCGTTTCCATACAAAGAGAAGCTGAGACTGCCGGGACAGATTTTCTAGACGGATGGACGCGTCAAGGGTATATGGATATAACCTGCAGTACAGTCCAGCTTTGGATACTGTCACCCGCGAAGTTAGTAAGAATCCGAAGCGAATGTAACGTGAGGCTAGGAAGCAAATGCGGGAAAGTGGTGTTGTAACCAAGGTGCAGAAAAAAAGAGAAAAGCACAGGGGGCATTAATTCCCTGTGCGCTAAAAGAGGACCAAGAGTCCTCTTTTTTGTTCAAACCAGCCACGAAAAGTAAAGAAATTGAAAAATTTTTTTCAAAATATTTACCAAAAAATTAACAAAGAGATATAGCAGGGGAGCACGAAAAGTGAAAGCATCCGCATGTGTGCATGCCGGAATAAATATTCAACAAAAGTGGAGCACCAAAGTAAGATTCCCATGCTTAATAACCGTTTTGCATACTAATTAAACTATTGAAATCACAACATATAGACCATATTCATATGGGAGCATTTCAATAAATTTAACAAATAATCGGAAATTAGTATTGCTAAATTAATCGAATTTATTTATAAAATTGAACTTTTTATCAAAAAATACCACTTTAGCGGGCTTAAAGGTGGCACGGCAAAAAGACCCTAAAAAATACCCAACTAACCTTAATGATTGTTAATTTTTAATCTTGCAAATTTTCTGACATTACGTTAAACTCCAACTGTAAAAATTTGTTTATCCGAGATTTTGGTTGTTATTTGTTACATTACAGTTTTCGTCATTAACTTATTTCGGATGAAGAACATGTATGAGAGGAGTTAAATATGAAAAGAAGCATTAAAATGTTTTCAGCCGTACTTGCTGTAGTATGTATGGTTGCATTAACACCGATTTTTGCTTTTCCTCAGGCTGCTAGCGCTGCATCACTTGGTGTAAGTACTAACGAAGTAACATTACACGCTGGTACAGTTACACAGGTTGACGCAACAGGCCTCAAAGCAAAATATCTGAAGAAGGTTACTTGGACATCAAGTGACAAGAACATTGTTAATCTCAATGTTACAAAGGGACCTAGCGTAAACGTTCAGGCTATCACTGAAGGTACAGCTAAGGTTACTGCAAAGTACGGAAAGAGAAAGCAGGTTATCCAGGTTACTGTAGATCCTGCTCAGAAAGAAGTTGTTACTGAAACAAAGGAAATCAAGCTTCCACTTGATGAACTCAACACAGTCACAGGCACAATCAGAGGCGAAAGCTACACTGGTGGTGTTATTTACCAGGAATCAGCAGAAGTTGCTGCACAGTATGCTCAGGCATTCAAGCTCGCTAGAATGAATCTGGACAATGCTATCGCAGCTAACGGCGGTACAGGTGAAGGTCTCGCTATCGTAACTGACATCGACGCTACACTTATGGATGACAGCTGCTACATCGCTGGCGCACTTCTTGACAAGGAAGGTAGAAAAGCTCAGGGCCTTCCACCTTGGAACAACGATGACTGGGCTGGTTACTATGCAGCTGTAGCTACAACTGCTGACCAGGCAGTACCAGGTGCTGTAAAATTCATCAACTATGCTTATGACCAGGGCGTAGAAATTTACTACATCACTAACAGACCTTACTATGAACTGGATCTTACAGTTCAGCAGCTCAAGGAAGCTGGCTTCGATGTTGACGATATCGTAGAAGCTTATGCTCCATTAAACGACGAATCAACTAAACTTCAGGAATACCACTACTGGGCAGACGCTACACTCTCAAATGGTAGCGACTACAACAAGGAAGTTCTTGATTACAAGGCAGAAGTAATTGATCCTAGCGATTTCGAAATGGGCGAAGGTTACTTCTCACTTGCTGGCGACTATAGAGTACAGGTACAGGGCTCAGAATTCTCAAGCGATAAGGCTGAAAGAAGAGCTAACGTAGCTAAGAAGGTTGCTGCAGAAGGCGGTAAGGTTATCATGTATATGGGCGACAGCCTTAACGACATGATTTCAAAGAAGGAATACAAGTACAACTCATCTTACACTGCAGATCAGGCTCTCCAGTTCGATAGATCAGTAGGTAACGAAGCTAGAACAGCAGTAGTTACTACTAAGAAGTTCTTCAACAAGTGGGGTACTCAGTTCATCGTAATGCCAAACTCAGCATATGGTGACTGGCAGAAGGCTACTTGGAACAAGAAGTCAATCGACGAAGATGAACAGACTGATAAGATCAGAGAACAGCTGGCTAGACATTCATATCTTGAACGTCTGAACGAAAACGCAAAGACTTGGTACACAGGTCCAAGCCCAATCGGTCCAGACATCCAGTAGTTCAAACTACGTTAAAATAAAAATTAGAGGATTCAAAAGGATCCTCTTTTTTTATGATATTTATGATTACTGGTTTGCCTTAATTTTCTTATTCTTTGTTTTATTTTAACGCAAAAGCTGCAAGCTTTCACCATTAATTACCTGTAAATAATTTTGTCATTGAAGGATATATGTTTTATAATTAGATTGAGAAAATAAAATTTGGGCATACTTTTGAAATTATTCTTATAAATATGAGAGGATAAAGAAATGATAAACGCAGATAACACTGATAGAAGTAAACTGGCATTTCTGTTCGAAGGAATTAAAGACTCAATGGTAATCTCTTATCTTCAAGGCTACCTGGGTACTTGCTATGTTGATAGACTCCCGGATCCACAGTATGGGATAATAATTAGCGGTGAATACAGTTTTTATGGTGGTAAGGCCGAGCTTGCTCAGCCACTGCTTTCGAATCTGTTTAAGTATATTAAGGGTAGTAAAAGTACTGCCATTTATGCGGATCATAAGTGGTGTGACATGCACCTTAAGTTTCCTGAGAACCACGCTGTTGAAGTGCCCAGAAACGGCATAGTTCAAAAGGATTATGATTTTGACCTTGATAAACTTAAGGATATGGCAGCTGATGTTCAGGAGGGATTTGTTTCAAAGCCTTTTGATCTTGATATATATGAGCAGGCCATAAAAGAAGAATGGTCCATGGAATTCGTTGAATGCTACGAGAGCCCTGATAGTTTCTTTGAAAAGGGCTTCGGAGTTGCTATCGTTGACGCGAATACCGGTAAACTGGTTGCTGGAGCTTCAACGCAGACAGTATATGACGGAGGCGCGGAAACGCAGCTGGCCACTCATCCCGATTACAGGGGCAGAGGATTTGCAAAGGCTGCAGCCGCTGGCTTCCTTCTCGAGGGTAATAAGAGAAATATGAGGATATGCTGGGATGCGGCTAATCTGACTTCTAAACATATAGCATTATCCTTAGGATATGAAGACGCAGGTGTATACTCCACTGTACATGTAAGTAAATAATTGGAGGATTTATGATTTTATTTTTAACTAGCAGCCCTACAGGAGATCTTAACGGAGAGTTTGAATGCGAGGGTTTTGATAATAGAAATGGTTTTGCGGATGAACTTAGACAGGTCTGGCCTGAAAATGCCAGAGTGCTGGTGATTACAGCTTTTCCAGAAAACCGTGCAGCTAATGAGGAAATGTATGAATTCTTCGGAAGTACGATTGAAACTTCTGGACTGAGTCTTGAAGCAATCGACCTTTGGGATATAGATGTGCTTGAGGATGAAAATTATTATTCAAGTGAGAGTTTGAATTCATATGATGTTATAATACTTGGCGGCGGACATGTTCCAACTCAGCTTGAATTTTTCAGAGCACTGCATCTCAGAGAGAGCATTCAGGAGTTTGACGGAATTGTTATAGGTATCAGTGCTGGTTCTATGGACTGTGCTGATGTTGTATACGCTCAGCCTGAAGAAGAGGGTGAAGCTATTGATCCTGATTATGAGAGATTTGCCCAGGGCCTTGGTATTACAGATATTAATATCCTGCCGCATTATCAGCAGGTGTGGGATAATTATGTTGATGGGTTGCATCTTTATAGAGATATAACTCTGCCGGATAGTATGGGCAATAGTTTTCTGGCGCTGCCAGACGGTAGCTACGTTATTCAGTTAGATAATGAAGCGTGGGTTTTCGGTAGGGCATATAGCGTAGAAAATGGCAAGATGGAACTTATCTGTAGAGATGGGGAAGATTTGAGATTATATTAAAATATAATGGGAGTGATTGGATGAAGATAGAGAAAGTTAAAATAGAGGACGCTGCGGAGCTACTTGAAATATATGCTCCTTATGTTAAGAATACAGCTGTTACATTCGAATATGATGTACCAACACTTGAGGAATTTGAAGGAAGAGTTAAAAGGATTTCATCTGAATATCCGTATATTAAGGCAGTAAAAGACGGTAAAATTCTGGGTTATGCATACGCTAACACTTTCAAAGAAAGAAAGGCTTACAACTGGTCTGTTGAAACAACTATCTATATCAGAGAAGATGACAGAAGAGGCGGTGTCGGTAGAGCACTTTATAATGCACTTGAGAAGTCTTTGAATAGAATGGGTGTTATAAACATGAATGCGTGTATAGGACTCCCGATAGAAGGTGATGAACATTCTTCACACGACAGCTACAAGTTCCATCAGAAGATGGGGTTCGTGCTTGCGGGTCGCTTCCATAATAGCGGATTTAAATTCAATACCTGGTACGATATGGTTTGGATGGAGAAGATAATCGGTGAATACAGCGATAATCCTAAGAATGTAGATTTCGGAAACTGGAGTTTATAGATGGATGAAAGGTTAAGAAAACAACTTGATTTCATTTTAGAAATAGATAAAGAGAAGAATATTCAAAGGCTCGGAATACCGGGTCTGTTTTCTTTTTTTAATATGCATGTTTGTATATTTATACAATGATGTATATTTATGCATTGAAATACCAAAAGAATGTATAAACATCCACAAAACCCTTGAAAATAGCGAGTTTGAAGAGTATATTATACAGAGTATTTAATTGAATAATTATTCAAAACTGAATAGTTTGGGATATCAAGAATATAATTTGGAGGTAGAAATGGCTAAAGTGAATTTGAATATCAGCAGATGTAAGGGTTGCTTCCTTTGTGCAAGCGTTTGCCCTAAGAATGTGCTGATACCATCAGACAAGCTGGGTCCTAAGGGATTTGGAATGATTGAATTAGATGAAACAAAGGAATGTATTGGTTGCGGCGCCTGCTTTAAGATGTGCCCTGACTACTGCATCGAGATAGAAGATTAAGAAGGAGGCTCAAAGAATGGCTAAGAAATTAATGAAGGGTAATGAAGCCCTCGCAGAAGCCTGCCTGCGTGCTGGATGCAGATTTTTCAGTGGTTATCCTATCACACCACAGACAGAAATTCTGGAGTACCTGTGCTGGCGTATGGATGAAGTAGGCGGTAAGTGTGTTCAGACTGAATCTGAACTTGCCGGTGTTAATATGTTATTTGGTGCAGCAGCTGCTGGCGCTCGTGCACTTACTACAACTTCAGGTCCGGGATTTTCACTTAAGCAGGAAGGTATCTCATACCTTTGCGCTAGTGATGTACCTGCTGTAATTGTTGATGTAATGCGTATTGGTTGTGGCCTTGGTGACATCTTCATGGGTCAGGGAGACTACTGGCAGCTGACAAGAGGCGGTGGCCACGGTGACTACAGAACTATTGTACTGGCACCATGCAGCGTACAGGAAAGTGTAGATATTGCATACGGCGCATTCGATCTGGCAGAGAAGTATCGTCATCCGGTTATCATCGCTACAGATGCTACTATCGGACAGATGATGGAACCTGTAGAGCTTCCTGAAATGATCGAACACGATATCAATAAATATGACTGGGCTATTAAGCCTAGACTTGAAGGCGAAGAACAGAGAGCTATCTGGAACCGTTACTGGGATTGGGACTGGAAGGACCCATCAGTTGGCGGACACATGTATCCGGAATATGTACTCAAGAAGTACGGTGAAATGGAAGAAACAGAACAGCGCTGGGAATCAGTTCAGACTGAAGACGCTGAAATCATAATCGTAGCATACGGAACATCTGCTAGAGTAGCTAAGGGCGCTGTTGCCAGAGCTAGAGCAGAAGGTATCAAGCTTGGTCTCATCAGACCTATCACTTTATGGCCTTTCCCTAAGAAAGCTTTCGAAGAATTAGGTGATCAGGTTAAGGCATTCCTGGATGTTGAAAGAAATATCCTGGGACAGATGAAGGATGACGTTATTCTCGCTGACGGTAACAAGCATCCTGTAGAATTCTACGGAGACTACTGGGATAATTCAAATGAAATTACTATCGTTGAGAAAGTTAAAGAAATGCTAGCAAGATACTAAGGAGGTGCCACGTGAACTTTAAGATTCCTAAAGATATAGATATGAGCAAGCAGGCATCATGGTGTCCTGGTTGCGGTCATGGTATTGTTTGCCATGTAATTACTGAAGCTGTAGAAGAACTTGGCCTCAGTGATAAAATCATCACAGTAGATGACGTAGCATGCGGTCAGTTCGGCCAGTTTGCTATGAAGTACAATACAGTAATGGGAGCACACGGAAGAACTATTCCAACTGCTGCCGGAATTAAAAACGCTCGTCCTGATGCACTGGTTATCGCTCGTCCAGGAGATGGATCAGCATACAGTATCGGTATCGAATCAACTGTATACAGCGCTATCAGAAACGACAACATCTTAGCTATCGTTATCAACAATAGCGTATTCGGTATGACTGGTGGTCAGATGTCACCAACATCACTGCCAGGCATGAAGACAGCTACTTCACCATTTGGTCGTGATGAAACAAAGAACGGACAGATGATGGATATCGCTAAGATATTAGGTCAGACAAACATGGCATACCTCGCTAGATGTGCTGTTAACAGTCCTGCTAATATCGAAAAAGCTAAGAAGGCTATCAAGAAGGCTCTCACAAAGAATCTTAACGGCGAAGGTTTCTGCCTGGTTGAGATTCTCAGTCCTTGTCCTACAAACTGGAAGATGTCAGAAGTTGACGCTTGTCAGTTTATCAAGGATACTCAGAGCAAGTATCTCCCATTAGGAGAATTCGTAGACAAGGGAGGTAATGAATAATGAAAGAAATAATCTTCTCAGGTATCGGCGGCCAGGGCGTACTGGTTGCAGGAAATATTATTGCAGATATAGCAATGGAAGATGACCTCAACGTTTCATGGTATCCATCATATGGATTTGAAATGCGTGGCGGAGCTGCTAACTGCGAACTCAAGATGGGCGAAGAAGATCTTCAGAGCCCATACTGCATGGAACCAGAAGTATTATATACACTTAGTGAATGTGCAATCGATAGATTCGAAGAAAGACTTAAGCCAGGTGGCGTTCTTCTCATCAACAGTTCAGTTGTAAGTGAAGACCGTACATACCGTGATGACATCAAAGTTATCAAGGTTCCTGCAACAGAAATCGCTAATGAGTGTAAGAACGGCAGAGGTACTAATATCGTTATGCTGGGAGCTATGGCTGCTGCTTCAGATCTGTTTGACCTGGATCACACTAGAGCCGGCGTTAAGAACTACTTCGCTAAGAAGGGTAAGAACAATCCTAAGAACGATCAGTGCTTCGATATGGGAGCTGAATGTGCTCTCGCGCAGCTGTAGATAAAGCTTTATTACGATTGGAGATAAAATGGAAAATAAGAGATTACCTTTAGAAGGTGTTAAAGTTGTAGAAATGGCTACAGTAGTTGCTGCTCCTACAACAGCTAGAGTTCTTTGTGCATACGGCGCAGAAGTTATTAAAGTAGAAACTCTGGGCGGTGACGTTATGCGTTCAGCAGGAACTCATGAGTTCACACCATATGATGATGACTGCAACGTTCTGTTTACTGTACATAACAGTAACAAGAAGTTTGTATCACTCAACTATAAGACGGAAGAGGGCATGAAGGTTCTTCTTGATCTTATCAAGGAAGCTGATGTCTTTATCACAAATGTACGTGAGAAGTCACTGGTTCGTAATGGACTGGACTATGAATCACTTAAGAAGGTTAACCCTGGTCTTATCTTTGGACACTTCAAGGGTTATGGAGATAAGGGCCCTTCAGCTAATGACCCTGGATTTGATATTTCAGCATTCTGGCTCCGTGCCGGTGCTCTGGGTGACTGGCAGACAGAAGGTGCATTCCCATTCCTTCCTACATATGCGTTTGGTGATATGGTAACAAGTTCAGCATTCCTGGCTGGTATAGTTATGGCGCTTTACGCTAAGAAGGTAACAGGAATTGGAACAAAGGTTGATACATCACTCTTTGCCAGCGGTATCTGGTGTAACGCTATCGGCCTGGTACAGACACAGTTTGATCACAAGCATATGAATCCACATCCGCTTCGTCCAACAGACCCATTCAATCAGACTTATAAGTGTAAGGACGGCAGATGGATCGGCGTATACTGCAACGAATATGAAATGGATAGAGAGAAGTGGTATGGACTATTCGGAATCCCTGAATTTGCGGCTGATCCTGATTACGCTAGCATTAAGATCATGCAGGAAAACGGCAAGATCGAGAACGTAATCACTATCTGTAATGGAATATTCCTCACGAAGACAGCACAGGAATGGAGAGATTATCTCAGCGAAAACAACTGTGCATGTGAAATTCTGAAGGAACAGTGGGAAGTAAGCCAGGATCCACAGGCAATCGAGAACGAATACATAGTTCCTGTTGAATTCCCTGATGAAGATCATACTACAGTTATGCTGCCAAATCCTCCAATCGAATTCAGCGACTATGGACGTCGTGAATATAAGCCAACTGGAGTACTTGGCGAAGATACAGACGAAATTCTGACTTCGCTTGGATACACTAAGGAGCAGATTGAAGAAATGAGAGCTGCTGGAGCAATTAAGTAGTTTCGGAGGGTTATGATGAAACATAGGTTTATTGCCAAGAGATATTGGAAAGATCAGTCAACAGCAATGGGTCAGTCAGACGTTTTAGCTAAGGCATTTGACGACGTCATCGACCTCAGCTTAGGCGACCCTGATCTTATCACTGATGATATTATTATAGACAAGGCTTTCGCTGATGCTAAAGCTGGACACACTAAATATACAGACTTCCAGGGTGATCCTGAACTTCGTCAGGAAATCATCAAATACTATAAGGAAGAATACGATATGGATATTCCTGATGAAGAAGTTTATATCACAACTTCAGCTTGTCACGGAATGTATCTGGTTCTCGAAGCTATCCTGGACGACGGCGATGAAGTTCTGGTGCAGGCACCTTACTTTACACCTTATCCTCAGCAGGTAGAACTGGCTAGAGGTATTCCTGTTGAAATGCCTACATACGAAGAAGAAGACTTCCAGATCAATACAGAAAGACTGGAAAGCCTTATTACAGAACGTACTAAGGCGCTTCTTATCAATACACCAAGCAACCCAACAGGTAGCTGCCTAAATATGGAATCAATGGAAAAAATCGCTGAAATCGCTAAGAAGTATGATCTTATCGTAATTGCAGATGATATCTATACAGCATTCAGCTATCAGAACCCATTCGTTCCTATCGCATCACTTCCTGGAATGAGAGAAAGAACTATTATCCTGAATTCATTCTCAAAGAACTTCACAATGACAGGATGGAGAATAGGTAATATCGTAGCTCCTGAATTTATATGCAAGGTTTGCCAGCAGATCAATGAAAATATCGTTTTCACTGCGCCTTCAGTTTCACAGAGAGCTGCTATATATGCTCTCCGTCACAGACATGAATTCCAGGCTGAAATGGTTGAAGAGTACAGAAAGAGAATGTTCTATGCTGCAGAGAGAATCACCAAGATTCCTAAAATCAGCGTAATTAACCCACCTAAGGGAAGCTTCTATCTCTTTATCAATATCAAGGAAACTGGTTTAACAAGCGTTGAAGCTGCTGATCTTTTCTTGAGAGAAGCTCACGTTAACACTCTGCCAGGTAATGCATTCGGTGCTTGCGGTGAAGGTTATGTTCGTATCGCATGTACAGTTGGCGTTGATAAGCTGGGTGAAGCTTTTGATAGAATCGAGAAGGTTCTCTCTAAGTAAAATTTAGTTAATAATAAGAGTCTCGCGATTATGTGAGGCTTTTTTTATCCAATTTTTATGACAAAGATGAGAAATATTATAAGAATCGAAGATATAAATGACAAAGCGCTTGAACCCTATGTAGGCATCAAGGAGGTTCATCTTCTAAGGTACTTTGAGCCGGAGCCCGGTCTATTTATTGCGGAGAGTAAAAACGTAATACTAGCGGCCTTAAGCAAAGGCTATAAACCCTATAGTTTAGTCTGCACAGAGAAGATGCTTGATGATGAAGTGCTTGATCTTGTAGGAGATGCACCTATATACGTGGTGGATGCTGAGCAGGCTAAGAAGCATTTCGGATATGTGCTTACGGGCGGGATATCCTGTGCTATGAAGAGGCAGAAAAATGATGATTATAGAGAAATAATAAAGAATGCCCGCAGGATAGTAGTGCTTGAAGATGTTGAGAATCCTACTAATATAGGCACTATTTTCCGCAGTGCTGCAGCACTTGGGATGGATGCAGTTCTGCTGTCACCAGCATGCGTTGATCCGCTTTATAGACGTGCGCTTAGGGTTGGCATTGGTAATATGTTTTTGGTTCCGTGGGCTTATGTGTGTGACTCGGAAGCTGAGTGGAAAGAAAATGGAATTAGAATGCTCCAAAATGAAGGATTCACTACTGTAGCCATGGCACTGAGGGAAGATAATATCAGGATCGATGATCCGGAGCTTAAAACTAAGGATAAACTTGCTATTGTTATGGGGAACGAAGGTTATGGGCTTTGCACATCGACAATAGAAGCCTGCGACCGAGTTGCCAAGATACCTATGAAGAATGGAGTGGATTCTCTGAACGTGGCTGTGGCAGCAGGTCTAGCCATGTGGGAATTGTCAAAATAGCAAATATGTAGTAAAATTAAGAGTCGTAAATTTATAAGGGAAAAAAGGGGGAAACACAAATGAATATGACTGCACAGGAAATTATCGATTATATCTCTTTTTCTGAAAAGAAGACACCGGTAAAGATGTATGTAAAGGAAAAAGCTCCTGTTGACTATGGTGAAGAGGCTAGAGTATTTGGAGTTGGAGATAAGGTAGTATTTGGTGACTGGAAGAAGCTGAAAAGCATCGTAGAAGCAAACGCAGATAATATCGAAGATATTATCGTGGAAGACCATTGCTCAAATTCAGGTGTACCGCTTCTGGAAGTTAAGGATATAGAAGCTAGAATCGAACCTGGCGCAATTATCAGAGAAAAAGTTGAAATCGGTAAAAACACTGTTATTATGATGGGCGCTATCATTAATATCGGCGCTGTTGTTGGCGAAGGTACTATGATCGATATGGGTGCTGTTCTTGGTGGCAGAGCAACTATCGGTAAGAACTGTCATATCGGAGCAGGCAGTGTTATTGCCGGCGTTATCGAACCAGCTTCAGCTGTTCCTGTTATCATCGAAGATGGTGTTTTAGTTGGCGCTAATGCTGTAGTTATCGAAGGTGTTCACGTTGGTAAGAATGCTGTAGTAGCTGCTGGTGCTATCGTAACTGAAGATGTTCCAGAAGGTGCTGTAGTTGCTGGTTGTCCAGCTAGAGTAGTTAAGATGAAGGATGATCAGACTACAATGAAGACTGCTCTCGAACAGTCGCTTAGAAATTTATAATCCAGGGGATAAAAATGATTAAGAGTTTACCGTTTAATAAAGACCATGTAAATGAATGGCTTAAAACTGCAGAAACGCCATTTTATGTATACGATGAGAAGGGCCTTAGAGAATGTGTTGCTGCGCTTAATGAAGCCTTCTCATGGGAACCTAACTTCAGAGAATACTTCGCTGTAAAGGCTTGTCCTAATCCTACTATACTGAGAATTCTGGAATCAATGGGATGCGGAGCAGACTGCGCTTCAATGTCAGAAATAGAGCTGGCTAAGGCAAGCGGAATGACTGGCGAAAAGATTATGTTCTCATCAAATGAAACAACAGATGCTGAATATCAGGCTGCTGTTGCTGCTGGTGCTATCATCAATCTGGATGATATTTCACAGATAGATAATTTAAGAAGAGCAACAGGAATTCCTGAAACTATCTGTGCCAGATATAATCCAGGTGAATTCAGAATTTCAAACAGCATTATCGGAGATCTGCATGATTCTAAGTTCGGAATGACTAAGGATCAGCTTTTCGAAGCTTTCGCGCAGCTCAAAGAAGAAGGCGTTAAGAACTTCGGTATCCACGCTATGCTGGCAAGCTGCTCACTTGAGAATATTTACTATCCAATGCTGGCCGAAGAACTCTTTGGTCTGGTTCTTGAAATGAAAGAGAAGCTTGGTATCGAAATCAAATTCATAGATATGTCAGGCGGTATCGGAATCCCGTATACTCCTGATCAGGAACCTGTTGATATCAAATATGTTGGCGAAGAAGTTCGCAAAGTCTACGAGCGCAAGTTAGTTGCTAACGGTCTCAGCCCTGCTATTCAGACTGAACTTGGACGTTACATTACTGGTCCTCACGGATACCTGGTATCAAAGGTTATCGGACATAAGAATATTTATAAGAACTATATCGGTCTTGACGCAACAGCTTGTGACCATATGCGTCCTGCTATGTATGGAGCATATCACCACATCACAGTAGTTGGTAAGGAAGATGCACCGTGCGATCACGTTTACGATGTAGTTGGTTCACTTTGTGAAAACAATGATAAGTTCGCAGTAGATAGGAATCTTCCTGAAATCGAAGAAGGAGATATCCTGGTTCTTCACGATTCGGGTGCACATTCCAGAGCAATGGGCTATAACTATAACGGTAAGCCTCGTTGCGCTGAATACCTTCTTAAAGAAGACGGACAGCTTAAGATGATCAGAAGACGCGAATCAATTAAGGATCTGTTTGCAACACTTGATGTTGATGAAGAATTTACTGAAAGGTGGAAGGGCTAATGCGTAACCATCTTAATACTGCATTATATACGTCAAAGAGAAGTGCAATAAGACAGTTCTCTACTCTTGCTAAGGAAACTCCAGGATGCGTAGCGCTTACTTTAGGTGAACCGGATTTTGATACTCCGCTCCCTGTAAGAGAAGCAGCTGATTACGCTCTTAATAATCACGAGACGCATTATATTGCCAATGATGGCAGTATGGAGCTTAGAGAGGCGATTGCAGCCTTTGAGAAAAATGAAAATGGTGTGTCCTATGAGCCTACCGAGGTAATTGTAACTGCCGGTGCTACCGAAGCGCTGTTTACAGCACTCATGGGAATCATCAACCCTGGTGATGAGGTAATTGTTCCCACACCAGCATTCTCACTTTATGAAGAAATAATCAATCTCTGCAGAGGTGTATTCGTACCTCTTGACACAAGCGAGGACGGATTCCAGTTAAACGCAGATAAATTAAATTCATTAGTAACTGATAAAACAAAGGCTATAATCCTTAACAGCCCTAATAATCCAACTGGATGCATTTATAACGAAGAAAGCCTGGGCGCTGTTCGTCAGGCTGTAATGGATAAGCCTATATTTGTTATATGCGACGATGTATATAGACAGATAAGATATACAGAAGAGTATAAAAGCTTTAGCGAGTATACTGATCTGAAAGAGAAGATTATTCTCATTCAGTCATTTTCTAAGCCTTATGCAATGACAGGATGGAGAATGGGTTATCTTATGGCCGATGCCAGCATAATCGAGAGAATAGAGCTTTTGCATCAGTATATGATCGTTTCAACGCCGGCTCCTTTCCAGAGAGCCTGCATCAGCGCTATAGGATTTAAGCCAACTGAGCTGACTGAAACTTATAAGAAGAGAAGGGCATTTATGCTGAGAAGAATTGAAGAAATCGGCATGGATGTAATTGAGCCGGATGGCGCTTTTTATCTCTTCCCGTCAATAGAGAAGTACGGAATCACTTCTTCGGAATTCTGCACTAGGATGATAAAGGAGGAGGGCCTGGCGGCTACTCCTGGTTTCTGTTTCGGCAGTGATAAACATATCAGACTCACTTACTGTTATAGCGATGACGAGCTTACAGAAGGCATGAATAGACTTGAGAAGTTTGTGAAAAAACTTGAGGGTAAATAAAGATGACTAATGTTTGGCTTAGCCGCGCCATGGATATCAAAGAAGAACTCTATAAAATAAGAGAGGATCTTCATAGAAATCCTGAGCTTGGCAACGAAGAATACAGAACAACTGAATATATAGATAAATATTTAAAAGGCCTGGGAATCGAAACTGTTAAAGTTTTAGAAACAGGCCTTATTGGCAGGCTTAGATTTAATGGAGAAGGTAAGACTGTAGGCCTTCGTGCAGATATCGATGCTCTGCCTGTAAAAGAAAATACAGGTGCCAGCTTCGCATCGATTAACGAGGGTATTATGCATGCATGTGGACATGATACTCATATGACAGCAGCCCTTGGTGCTGCTAAGATTCTTTCTGAACATAAGGATGAACTAAGTGGCCAGGCTGTATTTATCTTTGAACCGGACGAAGAGGGAAGTGGCGGAGCCCGCAGAATGATAGCTAAGGGAGTACTCGATGGCGTAGACGCCGTATTCGGAATGCATGTTACACCGGATCTTCCTGCTGGAGAGGTTGGCATTAAATATGGCAAGTTCTATGCGGCTTCAGATATGTTTGACATATTTGTTAAAGGTAAAACTGCGCATGGTGCAACGCCTGAAAAGGGTATTGACGCTCTCCAGGCTGCAGCGAAGGTCGCTATCAGACTCCATGATATTCCTTCAAATTACAGCGATAGATGCATACTTACGATTGGAACTCTGAATGCGGGAACTAAAGAAAATACTGTTGCTGGTGATGCTAAATTAACCGGTATAATCAGAACACTGGGCCCTGAAATGAGAAGAGACGTTAAAGCCAAGTTAAAGGAAGTTTGTCAGGATGTTTCTAAGGAAACTGGAACAGAAATCGAAGTTGTACTAAAAGAAAGCTATGGCGGCATTGTTAACACTGACGCAGAAACAGAGTTTGCAAAGGCTGCAGCCATGAAAGTAATAGGCCCTGACAAGGTGCATATCCTTGAAGAGCCTAATATGACTACTGAGGATTTCGGATATTTCGTAGAAGAATGTGGTGGAGCCTTCTATCACATTGGAGCTGGATGTGACAAAGCTCTGCATAGTGACGAATTCCTTCCACAAAAAGAAATGCTGCCAGCTGCGGCAGCATTTCATGCAGGTATTATTGCAGGATTCCTTAATGGCGATTTATAAAAAATTCTTTGTTCGTTTTACTTATTTAACAGTAAAGCCATACTTAGTGAATGTTTCTTTAGCGAAATCGCTTGAAAGGTATTCATAGAAATCAGCAGCTGATTCAGCATCTGTCGCTTCAGCCATGATTGCTGATGGATATACGATAGGATTGTGGAGACTTTCGTCAACATCGCAGATGATTGCTAAATTATCCTTTTCGAGTTCAGCATCTGTTCTATAAACGAAACCGCAATCTACTTCGCCTGTAGCTACATAATTGAGTACTGCACGAACATCCTTAGCGTAGATAAGTTTATCATTTACATCTTCTGTTATTCCCATATTATCGAAAACCTGTGATGCATACTTGCCTGCAGGAACTGTTTCGATTTCTCCAATTGAGATGCCTGTCACATCGTCTGATGTCAGGGTATCCATAGTAACAACATCAGCCTTTTCAGTAGATGCAACTAAAGTCAGTCTGTTTGTCAGAAGATCTTTTCTTGAATCAGAATTGATTAATTCTTCTTCTTCAAGCTGATCCATGTTTCCCTTTGAAGCTGAAATGAAAATATCACATGGTGCGCCGCCTTCGATCTGCTGAACCAGATCGCCTGATCCTGCATAGTTAGGAAGGACTGTAACATCTGAATCCTTCTGGTATCCTGCGATAATTTCATCCAGAGCGTCAGTAAGGCTTGCTGCAGCCATCACTGTGATTTCCGGACTTGCTGCTTCTTCTGTTTGTTCAGTACTTCCGCAGCCTGTGAACATAAACATACAGAGTGCTAATGAAAGCACTGTAATAATTGAAATAATTTTTTTCATATGATCCTCCTTTGCTTGCTTGTAGCTTTTGCTTATTACTAATTTAGCACAGGAGAATAAATAAAATGTTGTTTTTACAACAATGTAAAAGTGTTTCTTCTAAAATCAATTACATTTTCTCTTTTCATAATGCTCAGTTCATTGGAAAGTGCTGATCTGTTTACACACAGATATTCCGCTAACTGATTACGAGAAAATGGTATTGTGAAAGTAGGTGAATTATTTATTGTTGCCATAATTCTAAGATATGTCAGGATCCTGTCACGAAGGCCTCTCTTTGATAGAGTTTCAACTCTGTACATCTTTCGGATATTATCATTTGCTATGAGCTCAGACAGCCCTCTAAAAAGCTGGATGGCATATTTACTTGTAATGATTCTATTGATATCGAGAGTTATTATGGTTGAGTCTCCAACCGATACGTAATCAAGAGGTGAAGTGTGTTTACTGGATAAGCATCCTTCAAATGCAAAGGCTTCACCCGGTGAATAGATGTATTCCATGTGAGAATTGCCCTCGTAATAAATTTTCTCGGATTTCACATGGCCCTTATATACAATTCCGCAAAGATTAAGCTTTTGCCCTTCCTGATAAATGAGCTGGCCATTCATATAATAATTTGGGTTCATCTTTAGCTCATCCCATACGTCGTCATAGTTTTCTTCTTCAATGTACTTAAACAAACCAGAGCCATAAATGACCTGGTAATAATTTTTTCTTTTATTGCTTGCTTGTTTCATTATATGTAACCGGAATGCTTTATTCTTCTTCTAAAAGTTCAGCTAAACGGTCGCATGCGCTCTTGGCAAGAAGAGGGCATTTCTCAAGCATAACGCCTGATTCGACAGCGGCCTGGCTTTCGCCTTTGCTGAAATCGAAACCGATCAAATCCTTACAGATTGACGAACCGTGTTCTTCTTCGAACCAATTAATGAATTCATTAGTCACGGCCATCATCTTGGCTTTAGCTTCTTCGTCAAAAAGCTCGGAATGCCCGTACTTTAGACCTAGAGCCATTAAACAGCCTGTTACACAACCACAAGTTCTGCCCTTAAAAAGGCCGCCGCCAAAAGCAGCTGCAATTCTAAGCGCTTCTTCTTCATCAAAGTCCATGAGATCTGAGCCATAACTAAAACAAACCTGGCTGCAATCAAGACCACCCATGAATTTTCGGGTGATTTCACTAACAGATATTTCTCTTTCCATATTAAACTCCTTTAAATTATTTGATTATTGCTTGCATAGTTATTATATCAAAAAAAAGCAAAATAAAAAAGGGCATTGCTTTTGCGATAACTATGGTAGAATTAAGAATATAAGGAAACTTGTAATGTAAGGAGATTTATTTAAAATGAGCTATTTCTATATACGAGCATGTAAGAAGGGGCACTACGAGATAGATTATAAGAGGGCTAAACCAGGTCATAGATGTAAGACCTGTGGCAAGCAGCTTGCAGATACATGTCCTTACTGTGGCGATATTATGGGATCAAAGTATTATTATGGAACCAGTACTATTATTCCATCAAAAGAGAAGATGCCTCTCCCTGATAAATGTGAGTGGTGTGGCAGGCCTTATCCATGGTCAGAAGATCAGAGCATGGGACCTGCTAAACGCGAATGGGCGGCAGAGAAGGTGACAAAGATCCCTGTATATGCTACCTGGGAAGAAAGTGAAAATGAATAATATTAAAATGTATGCAGCTCCACTTGAAGGCCTTACAGGCTTCGCCTGGAGAAGGGCCCATAAGGAAGTGTTTGGCGGCGCAGATAAGTATTATACGCCTTTTCTTGTAGCTAATCAGACTCATAAGTTTAAGACTAAAGAACTTCGAGATTTGGGACAGGAAGAGGATAATCTGGTACCTCAGATACTTACTGATAAAGCAGAGCACTTCATTTGGGCAGCAGGACAGCTTAAGGACATGGGATATGAAGAAGTTAACTTTAATCTGGGGTGCCCGAGCGGTACTGTAGTTTCGAGAGGTAAGGGTAGCGGAGCACTTAAAGATATTGATAACCTTGACAGGATGCTTGATGAGATATTTAATGCTTCATTAAACATAAAGATATCCATAAAAACCAGAATAGGCTTTGATGATAAGGAAGAATTTCCGTCGATTCTTGGTATATACAGCAAGTACCCGGTTCATGAACTTACTATACACCCTAGGCTTCGAAGCGATTTTTATAAGGGGGAAGCTGACAGGAAAGTATTCCTGGAGGCATTAAAGGATTCGAAGCTTACACTTGTATATAATGGAGATATTAACTCTTTTGATGATGAAGCTTTTGGTTACGGATGCAGCGTAATGGCTGGTAGAGGCCTAATAGCGGATCCGGCTTTATTCAGGAAGGCTAGAGGCGGAGCATCTGCAAATATAGATGAACTTATGGATTTTCATGAAAGGCTCATCGAGTATTATAGTGGATATATGCAGGGCGATGGTCCGGTTATCCATCATATGAAGGAGATGTGGACTTATTTCGAAAATCTGTTTGAATATGATGAAAAAACAATGAAAAAATTGAGAAAAGCTAAATCCCTCAGCGAGTATAGAATCGCTGCAAATGCTGTTATGAAAGGAAAAATGAAATGACTATGGAAACACAAGTAAGAACAATGCCTCTTATCGGTGATCCAGCACCGAAATTCAGAGCTATGACAACGATGGGTAAGGTTAATTTCCCTAATGATTATGCAGGTAGCTGGGTTATTCTGTTCTCCCATCCAGCTGATTTTACACCTGTTTGCACTACAGAATTTATCGAGTTTTCAAGGATGAGTGATGAATTTGCAAATATTAATACTAAGCTCATCGGTTTATCAATAGACTCAGTGCATTCACATCTGGCTTGGGCTAAGAGTATCGAAGGTATTGACTGGAATGGGGAAGGTAAAGTAAATGTTAAATTCCCTATTATTGCTGATATCAGTATGGATGTTGCTAACAAGTATGGAATGCTCCAGTCTGTAGCTAAAACTCAGACTATCAGAGCGGTATTCATTATCGACCCTGAAGGAATAATCAGGACTATTCTTTATTATCCTATGTCAACAGGTAGAAATATTAAAGAAATCAAGAGAATCATCGAATCACTTCAGTTCCATGATGAAAATAATGTTTCAACACCGGCTAACTGGACTCCAGGTAAGGATACAGTGATGGGAGCACCGCTCACTTTAGAGGAAGCAGATGCTAGAATGAATAGCGATGATGAGAGTATAGTGCCGCTTGAATGGTATCTTACTCTTAAAAAGAATAAATAATATAAGTGGAGACAATAAATGAAGAAGTTAGGACTAATCGTAAATCCATGGGCAGGTCTTGGTGGAAGAGTAGGTCTTAAGGGCAGCGACGGTGCTGATACTGTTGACCATGCTCTTGCTCTGGGCGCAGTACCTGAAGCACCAGGAAGGGCAGTTCAGGCATTAAAGGCTTTGCACGACGTAAAGAAAGAGTTTGAAGTATATACATATGGCGGTCTTATGGGCGAAGACGAGCTAAAAGAGGTTGGTGTTAAGCCGATTATCATTGGTGATAAGGATGCCGATAGGAGTACTCCTGAGGATACCAGAAGGGCTGCGCAGATTATGCGCGATCAAGGCGTTGATCTTATCGTTTTCGCAGGAGGCGATGGAACTGCACGTGATATATGCGAGGCTATCGGTACAGATGTCCCTGTTATCGGTATTCCAGCAGGCGTAAAGATCCACTCATCTGTATATGCACTGAATCCTAAGAACGCAGGATATGTAATCAGGGATTTCATTAATGGAACTCTTGAAGGTTTTAATGAAGCTGAAGTAATGGATATAGATGAAAGTCTCTTTAGACAGGGTCAGGTAAGTGCCAGATTATATGGTTATATGATGGTGCCTGCGGCTGGGGAGCACGTTCAGCATTCTAAGGCTGGCGGCCAGACTGAAAGGGATGCTCTAATTGATATGGCTTGTTATGTATGTGATGAAATGGAGGATGATACTTATTACATCATCGGCCCAGGCAGCACAACCAGAGCCATTATGGAGGAACTTGAGCTTCCTAATACTCTTCTTGGAGTAGATATAATCAAGGATGAGGAGCTTGTGGCTTCTGACGTTATTGAATCTGAAATCTGGGCTCTTATTGAGGATCCTGATGTTAAGGTTAAGATCATTGTCACAATTATTGGCGGACAGGGTGCGCTATTTGGCAGAGGCAATCAGCAGCTTAGCCCTAGGATCTTAAGAAGAGTTGGAAAGAATAATATAATCATAGTTTCATCTGCCAAGAAGATGCAGGCGCTTGAAGGTCGTCCGCTTACGGTCGATACAGGTGATCCTGAGCTTGATAAAGAGCTCTGTGGCTTTAAGGAAGTTATCATCGCTTATGCACAGTCGACATATAGTCACATAAGCGACGAGTAGGGGTAGATAATGGCTATTACTACAAATTCATTAGATAGAATAAGATCAGGAAGTACTTGCTACATCGAATTACAGAAGGGACCATTTCATGGTGAGTTCTGGTTAGATGATTCGTTGAATATAAGCGAAGGTAAATGGGAGGAGTATAAACTCACAGAACTATTTAGAGATACTGTGCCTGAATTTGATTATTATGGTATCAGTCTCGTGGAAGGTTATACGTGGGCTAAAATAATCTCAAAAGCAAAAGATAATCCTATGTGGCAGGAATTCATAGAGGAAATCAGTCCATGGGCAAACGACAGTTTCAAAGAATCCATGGGATTTTCTATCTGCGGTATGTAAATTGATATTAGGAAACGGCTTTCGTTTTATGAAGGCCGTTTTGTTTTTTAAAAAAACAAAAAACTTTACTTTACAAACAGTTAACATAACGTTATAGTTATGAAGACATAAACATATAGTTATAATCAAACAGTTATATCTTAGGGAAAACAGGTGAATAATGAGTAAGGAATTAAAAAATGATTACTTCCAGATAATCGCTGAAACCAGAAGTTTGTCACTGGCAGCAAAGGAAGTCGGCATTTCTCAGCCTGCTATGAGTGCATATCTTAAAAAGTTAGAAAAGCAGCTGGGTGTTACTTTGTTCGACAGAACTGTTCTGCCTATGAAACTTACACGTGAAGGTAAAGCCTATTTGGATTATGTTAATGGAGTTTCGGAATTGTTTGATGAGTTTCAAAATACTCTGAAGAAGAGTAAGGAGGAATAAAGAATGAAAAAAAGAATTTTAGCAATCATTTTAGCATCTATTACAGCTGTTAGCATGTGCTTTATGATGACTGGTTGCGGTGGCAGCAGTGAAGAAGGCAAGACTCTTAATATCATGCAGCAGTATGGTTTGGCATACGCACCATTCCAGATCATGGAAGCACAGGGTCTGATTGAAGCTGCTTATGAAGAAGCAACTGGTGAAACAGTTACTGTTACATATTCAGAACTTAATTCAGGTTCAACTATCAATGAATCATTTGCAGCTGGTGACGTTCAGGTAGGCGCTATGGGTATTGCTCCTGCTATTACAGGTTCACTCAGTGGTGTTGGGTATAAAATCTGCTCAAACATGTCAGCTCAGCCTCATAAGCTTATGACTCAGCCGGATTCAGGTATCAAAACATTAGCTGACTTTAAGGGCGAGGATCAGATTGCTCTGGTTGCTAACGGAAGTTTCCAGCATATCCTGCTTGCTATGGCGTGTAATGAACAGTTGGGTGATGCTCATGCTCTTGATAATAATATCCTGCAGGCAAGTCATCCAGAAGGTAAGATGGCACTGGAAAACAACCAGGTTGCTGCACAGCTGACTTCATCACCATTTACATTCCAGGAAGAAGCTGAAGGAATGGTTGAAGTAGAAGCTGCTGACGGAAAGGGCGCTATCGAATCAGTATGGCCAGAAGGCAATTCATTTATCGTAGCAGTAGCTGCAGAGTCACTTTATAACGATGATCCGGAAATGTATAACGCTGTAACTACAGCAATCGCTCAGGCCGTTGATTTCATCAACGAAAATCCTGAAGAAGCTGCACAGATCCTCATCGATAATGATGATAGTGTTGAAGAAGATGTAGAAACTGTAGTTAG
Source organism: Bacillota bacterium (assembly GCA_029006195.1). Taxonomy (GTDB): domain Bacteria; phylum Bacillota; class Clostridia; order Peptostreptococcales; family Anaerovoracaceae; genus Lentihominibacter. The sequence goes on along the minus strand of JAQXGH010000005.1, from coordinate 15,223 downwards.
CTGGTTTAATGATCCTGCATGCTCATATTTCACTGAACTTAAGGGTGTAATGGATATGGCATCATTTATGGCTAAGGAAGGTTTCCTTGAAGTTGATGGTCCTAGCTCAATTAGTGACCTGGCATATGATAACGTTAAGGGTGAATAATAGACATGAATAAGGATTCCAGATCGGAGATTAGAGATCAGATAATATTCGTCGTACTGTTTATTCTGGTATGGTGGATAGTAAATAGAATGGGAATTGTTAATGAAAAACTGTTCCCTTCTCCTGGAGAAATTGGAAGTGCTTTTATTACTGCTTTTTCAAAGAATGGCCTGATTTCATTTGTTAGTTATTCAATGCAGCTTATCGTTAAGGGCCTGGCTATCGGCATTGGCCTGGCGTTCATATTCTCAAGTCTGGCAGTTATTAATAAGCATTTCAGAGCTGTATATAATCTTATTGTATCAGTTTGTGACCTGCTTCCAGGCGTTGCACTTCTGCCGCTGGCAATATGCTGGCTCGGAATCGGTGAAATTACTATCATTTTCATAGTAGTACATTCGATAATCTGGCCGATGTCACGAAGCATTATGGATGGATTCAAATCTATTCCTAATATTTATATCGAATCAGGCAAGAATATGGGGTTAAAAGGCTTCAACCTTGTAGTTGGTGTATACTTGCCTGCAGCCTTTGCGAGCATATTGAGCGGTCTAAGAGTAGGCTGGGCAAGAGCTTGGAGAGGCCTGATTTCAGCTGAAATGATTTTTGGTACAACAGGTAAGGGCGTTGGTATAGGATGGTACATCCTTATGAGAAGAGTAAACTGCGATATCGCTGGAGTATTCGGTGCTCTTATAGTAATTATCGTAATAGGTATTGTTGTTGAATACGGAATCTTCCGTGTAATCGAGAAGAATACTGTAAGGAAGTGGGGGATGACTGTACAATGATGAATGAAAATATAAAGCCGCTTCTTAAAGTAGACGGAATTACAAAGAATTATCATGATGGGCCTGATTCAAGGGATATCCTTAAGAATCTGGAACTGGAAGTTAATAAAGGGGATTTCCTTACGATACTTGGACCAAGCGGATGCGGTAAGACAACTCTTATCCGATGCATTGCTGGTTTCGAGGATTATGAGGGGGATATTCTGGTTGATGGTAATAAGGTTAAAGAACCGGGAATCGACAGGTTCATGGTCTTTCAGACATTCGAACAGCTTTTTCCATGGAAAACTGTAAGGAATAACATTATTTACCCCTTAAAGAAAAATGGTATTAATGATAAAGAAGAACTTGATAGAATAGCTGAGGAACATTTGGATATGGTTGGGCTATCCGGTAAAGGAGACTTTTATCCTCATCAGTTGTCAGGTGGCATGAAACAGCGTGTTGCAATTGCCAAGGGATTGGCGTTAAGACCAAAAATCATTTTGATGGATGAGCCATTCGCTGCACTTGATGCGATGACAAGAAATAAGCTGCAGGCTGAACTTCTCAAACTCAAAGAGCGTGAGAATGCTACTATCATATTTATCACTCATAATATTCAGGAAGCGCTTGTTTTAGGTAATAGAGTCATCTTAATGTCAAAAAAGGGTGAAATCAAAATAAATATCGATAACGATATACCTAAACCGGTAACTCCTGCATCACCAGGCTACGGCGAGCTTTGGACTAAGCTAAACGCGGCATTGTGGGAAGAAGATGTTGATGCTTAAAATTAAGGAAGGTTAAAACCTTCCTTTTTTTTTATTTTTAATTTACAATGTGTCATAAGAAAGGAATTATTTTTATGGGCGGACAGATATCTTTAAGTGCTGTGTACATTGCCGATATCATGGGGATTCTTGTTTCCGGACTTATGTTTTTTGGAAACAGACGTCTGCTTAATGGCAATGACAGAGAAGGCCGCTATGTGAAAATAATGCTGATTACCACTATAATCGCGTGCGCCACTGATTCGCTGGCGTTCATGATGGACGGTAAGCCTGGAATGCTGGCTTTTGTCTGTGTCTATATGGGAGCGTTATGGATGTTCATATCTAACCTTATTATAGGTGCAGTATGGTTGGTACTTGTTTTAGAACACATAGAAGGTAATGTTTCGAAACTGCATAGAATAATGATCAATGCGTTTAATATTTTCGCATTGCTTGTTTTGGTGTTTAATATCTTCTATCCACTTGTTTTTGAAGTAAATGATAACAGTTATTCCAGAGGTCCTCTTTTCTTCATATATGTTGTCATTGAGCTTATCTATATAGCCGACTCGATAATCTTATACATAAAGATAAGGTTTGGTAGCGGACTCTTTAAATTCTTTAACGTATTGCTATTTGTTGGGCCTGTAATTATAGGTACTGTTATTCAGCTTTCAACTTACGGATTATCTACCATCTCACCATGTATAGCGGTAGCTATAGCAGGTATCATTTGCGGCCTGCAGAACGAATATGCATATAAAGACCCATTGACCGGATCTTATAACCGCTATTATCTTGAAACTATCAGGAAGGAGTTTGCCGGCAAAAATAGTGGCTATCTGGCTGCCATGATGCTGGATATGAATCAGTTTAAGCTGATAAATGATAACTTCGGACATAATGCAGGGGATGAGGCTCTTTCTGTAGTGGCTAATATATGCAAAGAAGCTGTTCAGCCTTCCGGTATCGTAATCAGATATGCAGGAGATGAATTCATACTTATTCTTGATACGCAGGATGAAGCCTTTGTAAAAGACTGCATGAAATCCATCGAAGATAAATTCGCTGAGTTCAATGAACTTAATGAGAATCAGTATAAACTTTCGGCGGCCATAGGTTATGGCATGCTTGATTTTAAGAGCAAGTCAATTGACGACCTGCTTAATAAAATAGATAAAGAAATGTATGATGCAAAAGCTGCATACTACAATAGGGAAGGAATAGACAGGAGAAGAAGGAGAGATTAAATGATTCTATATTTTTCAGGCACTGGAAACAGTGAATATGTTGCAAAGAGAATAGCTGAACATGTTGATGATAAGGCTCTTAATCTTTTTCAGAGAATCAGGGAAGATGATTACACTTCGTTAGAATCACAAAAGCCATGGGTTGTAGTTGCGCCTACATACGCATGGCAGCTGCCTAGACTGGTTAGAGATTATCTTAAGAAGACCAAACTGGAAGGCAATAAGAAAGTTTACTATGTTTTGACATGTGGCTCAAGTATTGGTGGTGCTGGTAAATATGCTGAAGCATTAACAGGTGAAATTGGAATGGAATATATGGGATGTGCTCCAATTGTTATGCCTGAAAATTATATTGCTATGTTTAATGTTCCTGATATGGAAGAATCCGTTAAAATTATCAGCAAAGCTTCGAGAAAGATCAAGAGACTTTCTCTTAAGATTATAGATGATAAGCCGTTTAAGGCTAAAAGAGGCGGTAAACTGGCAAGTTCAATAATAAACAAAGCATTCTACACTTTTGTTCTTAAGGATAAGAAGTTCATGACACTTGAAAGCTGCAACGCATGTGGGAAGTGTGTAAATGTATGTCCACTTAAAAATATCGAATTAAAAGATGGACAGGTTAAGTGGAAGGGTAATTGTACTCACTGTATGGCATGTATCTGCAAGTGTCCTCAGGAAGCAATTGAATACGGAAGTAAGAGTGCAGGTAAGTGGAGATATAATTGCCCGGTTAAATAATTCGTGGTAATATATACAAATATTGGGAAGTGTTTTGTGTTACTTAAGTGGGGTGAGTAACATATAGTTTGGACACAAAAGGAGGTACATTGTGAAAAAACTATTTGAAACATGGAACAGAATCAGCCTCGTTAAACAGATTGTTATTGGTTTGGTAATAGGCGTTATTCTGGCCGTGATTGCACCAAATAAGCTGGGAGTTATTGCTATATTTGGTACATTATTCGTAGGAGCACTTAAAGCAGTTGCTCCAGTACTCGTTCTCTTCCTTGTAGCTGCTGCAATTGCACAGCATAAGACAGGACAGAAGACAAATATTAAGACAGTACTTATACTTTATATTTGTGGTACAGTTTGTGCTGGTACTTTAGCTGTAATTATGAGCTTCATCTTTAAGCTTAAGATCGCTTTACCAGAAACAAGTGGAACTGATATTACTCCGCCATCAGGTATAGCTGAAGTACTTACTAATCTTTTAACTAACATTGTTTCGAATCCAATCAGTTCATTAGCTGAAGCTAATTATATTGGTATTCTGGCATGGGCTGTTATTTTAGGTTTAGCACTTAGACATTCAAGCGATAAGACTAAGACTGTTCTTCAGGACGTAGCAGGTGCACTGAGCACAATCGTTAAATGGGTAATCAAGTTTGCTCCACTTGGTGTAATGGGTCTGGTATTTGCATCTATCGCAGAAAGCGGCCTTACAGCATTACTTTCATATGGTAAAATCATATGCCTGCTTGTAGGTGTAATGCTTCTGGATGCGCTTGTTGTGAATCCTATTATGGTATTCCTTACAACAAAGCAGAACCCATATCCACTTGTATTCAAGTGCCTTAAGGGAAGCGGTATTACTGCATTCTTCACTAGAAGTTCAGCTGCAAACATTCCTGTAAATATGGAACTTTGTGAAGAAATGGGTCTTGATGAAGATACATATTCAATTTCAATTCCGCTTGGTGCTACTATCAATATGGGCGGTGCTGCGATTACTATTTCAATTCTTTCAATGGCTGCAGTACATACTCTCGGTCTTGAAGTATCATTGCCACAGGCAATTCTTCTCTGTATCTTAAGTGCTGTAAGTGCATGTGGTGCATCAGGCGTTGCAGGCGGCTCACTTCTGCTGATCCCTATGGCAACAGGACTCTTCGGAATCCCTGCTGACATAGCAATGCAGGTTGTAGGTGTTGGCTTCATTGTTGGAGTAATTCAGGACTCATGCGAGACAGCACTGAACTCATCGGTAGACGCGTTATTTACAGCTGCTGCTGACATTAGAGCTAAGAATAAACTGGCTAAATAACATTATAAGAATATTTAAAGAAGCACACGATTTGTGCTTCTTTTTTTGTGGTTTTGAATGTATTAGTTTGTAGACCTTGAGCTAAATTAAAGGTATAATTATATTGAAATAGTTTACAGTATTAAGTAGGAGGATATGACGGTGACCGATCAGAATTTGCTAAAAAACTTGTCAAAGAAATATCCTAATGTTAAGTCTGCTGCCGAAGAAATAGTAAACCTTAGTGCGATAATCAACCTGCCTAAGGGAACTGAATACTTCTTAAGTGATTTACACGGAGAGCATGAAGCCTTTATACATATGCTTAAGAGTGCATCCGGTGTAATCAAGGGTAAGATTGACGAAATATTTGGATATGATCTTAGGGGTCCTCAGAGAAACGAAATTGCTTCACTTGTATATAATGCGAAGGCAGAAATAGCCAGACGTAAAATCAGTGAACCGGATTTTGAGAAGTGGGAAAGAGAGAGTATTGTTAGACTTATTTTGATACTTAGATCAGTTACAAACAAATATACTCAGTCTAAGGTTAGAAAACGTCTTCCTAAATCGTATGCTTACATTATTGATGAACTTCTTAACGCTAATGACTCTGATAACATGGGGAATTATTACAATCAGATTATTAACACACTAGTTGAGCTTGATATCGCCGAGGAGTTCATTATTGAAGTAACTGATGCCATCAGTAATCTGGCAACAGATAGACTTCACATAATTGGCGATATTTTCGATAGAGGTTCTCATCCTGATAAGATAATGGATTATCTTATGGACTTCCATGATGTGGATTTCCAGTGGGGTAATCACGATATTGTATGGATGGGAGCAGCTACTGGTAACTGGGTATGTATTACAAACGTACTTAGAATGAATATTAACTATAATAACTTCGATATGCTTGAAATAGGTTATGGTATCAATCTTAGACCTTTAGCAACGATGGCTGCTAAGGTTTATGCTGATGACCCGTGTGAATATTTCATACCGAAGGTTATAGAAGAGAATAAGTACGATCCGGTAGATATTAACCTGGCGGCTAAGATGAATAAAGCTATATCCATCTGTCAGTTTAAAATCGAAGGACAGCGTATTAAGGCACACCCTGAATATAATATGGACCATAGACTCCTTCTCGATAAAATCGATTATGAGAAGGGAACAGTTAAGCTTCCTATGGGAGAATATCCGCTTAGGGATACTAATTTCCCAACTATAGATCCGAATGATCCATATAAGCTTTCTGAAGATGAAGAAATAATGCTTAATGCCATTGAAGCTGGCTTCACACAGAGTGAGAAACTTCAGGCACATATCAAATACATTTTTACTCACGGAGCACTTTATTCAGTAACAAATGGCAATCTTCTTTATCACGGTTGTCTCCCGTTAGATGAAAACGGTGATTTCGAAGAGGTTACTATCAATAATAGAACTGCTAAGGGTAAAGAACTTCTGGATTACCTTGATGATCAGGTTAGAAAGGCTTACTTTAATCCTGAAACATCAGATGAAACTGGTAGACCTGGAGATATCATGTGGTATCTGTGGCTTGGTGCTAAGTCACCGCTTTTCGGTAAAGACCAGATGACTACATTTGAACGTTGCTTTATCGCGGATAAGGCTACACATAAGGAACATACTGTACCTTATTATAGACTTATTAACGATAGGAAAATATGCGAGAAGATACTTAAGGAATTCGGCCTTGAAGGTAGAAATTCTGTAATATTAAATGGACATGTACCTGTTAAGATCAAAGATGGAGAAAGCCCTGTTAAAGGTGGCGGTAAGCTCTTTATAATCGATGGTGGCATGTCTAAAGCTTACCAGAAGACAACTGGTATTGCCGGCTATACATTTATCTTTAATTCGAGATATATGGCACTGGCAGAACATAAGCCGTATCAGCCTATGAAGGAAGATGGCACTCAGGAATTCGTTCCTCCAATAATTACGATCGTTAAGAATTTGGATAAGAGAATGCTTGTTGGTGACACCGATTTGGGTAAGGAATTGGTTCGTGAAAGAAACGAACTTAAGGACTTAGTCAAGGCTTACAGAAATGGCGAACTTAAGGAGCACAATCGTTAAACCGGTAAATATTTACTGCAATTTAGGCAAATAATTTCCGATGCATTTATGCAAGAAATGTTCAGACTATTAATAAAGGGAAAGAGAATTTTGTCTTGTATTGTATGTGTATTTATGGTTTAATTAATGTGATATGATTTGTTACAAAAATAACAAACGTTATTAATTATTAAGGAGGCAAATAAATGAACTTTTCACTCACGAAGGAACAAGAATTCGTAAGAAAAATGGTTGAAAGCTTCGCTGAAACTGAAGTTGAACCAATTGCTGCAGACATCGATAAGGAACATAGATTCCCTACTGAAACTGTAGAAAAAATGGCAAGATACGGACTGCTCGGTATCCCATTCCCAACACAGTATGGTGGAGCTGGTGCCGACCACATTTCTTATGCTATCACTGTTGAAGAGCTCTCAAGAAAGTGCGCATCAACTGGCGTTATCTGCTCAGCACATACTTCACTTTGCTGCTGGCCTATCTTTAACTGGGGTAATGAAGAACAGAAGATGAAGTATCTTCCTGACCTTCTCTCAGGTAGAAAGTTAGGCGCTTTCGGTCTGACAGAACCAGGTGCTGGTACTGACGCATCAGGACAGCAGACTAGAGCTGAATATGATCCAGAAACAGACACTTACGTTCTGAACGGATCAAAGGTATTCATCACTAATGGTGGATATGCTGAAACATTCGTAGTTATGGCTATGACTGACAAGTCAAAGGGTAACCACGGCATCTCAGCATTCATCGTTGAAAAGGGCGATGAAGGCTTCTCAATCGGTAAGACTGAAGACAAGCTTGGTATCTGCGCTTCATCAACTACTGAACTTATCATGGTTGACTGCAGAATCCCTGCTGACAGAAGACTTGGCAAGGAAGGCGAAGGCTTCAAGGTTGCTATGTCAACTCTCGACGGTGGTAGAATCGGTATCGCATCACAGGCACTCGGTATCGCTCAGGGCGCTCTCGATGTAACTATCGAATACATGAAGGCTAGAAAGCAGTTTGGTAAGAGCTTATCAAAGTTCCAGGCTCTCCAGTTCATGGTAGCTGAAATGGAATGCAAGATCCAGGCTGCTAGACTGTTAGTCTACAGAGCTGCAGATATGAAGGACAAGCACATCCCTTACGGCCCTTACGCTGCAATGGCTAAGCTGTTCGCTGCTGAAACAGCTATGGAAGTAACTACTAAGTGCGTACAGCTCCACGGTGGTTATGGTTACACTAAGGATTACCCTGTAGAAAGAATGATGAGAGACGCTAAGATCACTGAAATCTACGAAGGTACTTCAGAAGTACAGAAGATGGTAATCGCTGCATCAGTTCTGGGTAAGTAAAGAGGAGGAATAGAAATGGCATTTAGAATTTTAGTATGCGCTAAGCAGGTACCTGATACAAATGAAATCACTATTAATCCAGAAACAGGTACTCTTCAGAGAGACGGTGTTCCATCAATCCTGAATCCAGATGATGCTAACGCTCTCGAACAGGCTCTGATGATTAAGGATCAGTATGATGACGTAGAAGTTACTGTAATAACTATGGGCCCTCCACAGGCAGAAGCTATGGTTTACGAATGTATCGCTATGGGCGCTGACGCTGGTATCATCGTATCAGATAGAGCAGTTGGTGGTTCAGATACATGGGCAACTTCAAACGCTTGTAAGGCTGCTATCGATAAGTACGTTGCTGAAAACGGCGACTATGACTTAATCTTCGCTGGCAGACAGGCTATCGACGGAGATACTGCACAGGTAGGTCCACAGATCGCTGAAAAGCTGGACATCCCACAGGTTACATATGTTGAAGAATTCAAGCTGGCAGAAGACAGAAAGTCAGTTGAAGTTAAGAGACAGTTAGAAGACGGTTATGATTTAATCGAAGTACAGCTTCCATGCATGCTTACTTGCATCAAGGAACTGAACGCTCCTAGATACATGAGCATCGGCAGAATTTATGCTGATAAGGACATCAAGATCTGGAACGCTGATGACATCAACGTTGACAGAAACATCGTAGGTCTGAAGGCTTCACCTACAAACGTATTTAAGTCATTCACTCCAGCTCCAAAGGAACCTGGAATCAAGCTCGTTGGCGACACTGAAAAGGATCTCGCTAAGGCTCTGCTGATCAACTTAAAGAAGAAGCACGCTATCTAAGGAGGAATATAAAATGGCACGTAATATTATTGGTTACAAGAATATTTGGGTATATGCAGAACAGAGAAACGGCAAGCTTATGAACGTTGCTCTGGAACTGATCGGCGAAGGTCGCAGACTGTCAAGAGAACTTCCTGAAGAAGAAGGACAGCAGGTTTACGCAGTACTGATCGGTGATTCAGTACAGCACTTAGCTACTGAATGTTTCGAATACGGTGCTGACGGCGTTATCGTAATCGAAGATCCATTACTCAAGAACTACACAACAGATGCTTACACTAAGGTATTAAACGACGCTATCAATGAAATGAAGCCATCAATCGTTATGTATGGTGCAACTCACATTGGTAGAGACTTAGCTCCAAGAGTAGCAGCTAGACAGGATACTGGTCTGACAGCTGACTGTACTCACCTTGACATCGATATCGAAGAATACATCGATTATGCTAACAAGAACACTACTCTTGACACTAGCAAGATCAACAAGGAAGATCCTAAGTCATTAGGTCTGAAGATGACTAGACCTGCATTCGGTGGTAACCTCATGGCTACTATCATTTGCCCTAACCACAGACCTCAGATGTCAACAGTAAGACCTGGCGTAATGTCAAAGAGAGAAAGAGAAGTTGGCGCTACTGGCGAAATCATTACTTACAAGCCATCAATCGCTGCTGAAGATATCAAGATCAACCTTAAGGACGTTGTTAAGTCAGCTAAGGAACTCGTTTCACTGACTGACGCTGACATCATCTGCTCAGGCGGTTTCGGTCTTGGCGGTCCAGAAGGCTTCAACCTCATCAAGGAATTCGCTGACAAGGTTGGCGGAGTTGTTGGCTCATCAAGAAGAGCTGTTGACTCAGGTTGGATTGATCACTCACATCAGGTTGGCCAGACTGGTACAACTGTAAAGCCTAAAATCTACTTCGCATGTGGTATTTCAGGCGCTATCCAGCACTTAGCTGGTATGCAGACTTCAGAACTGATCGTTGCTATCAACAAGGATCCAGATGCACCTATCTTCGAAGTTGCTGACTACGGTATCGTAGGCGACCTCTACAAGGTAATTCCTGAAATCATTGCTGAATGGGACAACGCTGAAGCAATTTATGAAGCTGCAACTAAGTAAGTAGCTGAAAAGTTCATAATAAATTAATTAAACGGCATTCTTCGGAATGCCGTTTTTTTATTGCACGTTTATTGGGCTCTTTTCTTGTAAATAAGCTGATTAACATGAGGTAGGGGAGAATTATCTATATTGTAGTTCAGTACTTAAAAAGACAATAAAAAACTGACGCACTATTTTTATAGTGCGTCAGTTTGATGTGTTATTTGCATTTGTGCTAGTTACGGTTTAACTGATTTTATTCACCTTCACCGCCGCCACCACCGCCGCCAGATGTTGTTGGAGCAGGTGTTGGATTTGTAGGTGATGGTGCAGTTGGAGTAGGTGTAGGAGGATCTGTTACTGTAGGAACAGTAGGTGCAGTAGTAGGTTCGATTGTTGTTGATGAAGATTCATCTTTTGTCTTTTCTTTCTTCTTACCATGTACTACTGAGTATGTACCATCAATATAGTATTCTCCGTTAGTTCTAACTACGTTTGAAGGCATCTTGAAGAAGTCTTCTCTAGTAGTTGTCTTCTTGTCACATACACGGCCCATAATTGCTGACCAGAAACCTGCAGCCTTATATGAGTAGTTTGATACTGACATATTGATGTCGTTACCCATCCAAAGTGACATTGTGTACTGAGGAGTAAATCCTGAGAACCAGATATCGTACATGTTACTTGTTGTACCAGTCTTACCGCCTACAGGCTGTGAACTGATAGCAGCAGAACCTGCAATACCGTTAGTTACTACTGTTCTGAGTACATCTGTCATTATCCAAGCTACGCCCTTGTCGTAAACCTGAGTTTCTTCTGTAACCTTTTCGAGGATTGTATTATCCTTACTATCTATAACCTTGTTATAGAAGATTGGAGTCTTATAAACACCACCGTTAGGGAATGTTGCATATGCAGCAGCTTCTTCTAAAGGTGAGAGGCCGTTTGTTAAACCGCCTAATGCCATAGCTGCTGGGTTAGCATCTGCTTCTTCGTTCAGAGTAGTAATACCAACCTTCTTAAGCATATCGATACAATATTCTGGGCCTTCGTTAGCAGCAATCTGTTTGTAAATCTTATAAGATACAACATTTAATGACTGCTGGAGACCACGTCTTACTGATAATGTTCCGTGATATGAATGGTCATCGTTCAGTGGCCATACCTTACCGTTGCCATCTCTAGTAAGTGCATCGTTTACGATACTTCCGGCTGTAACATATCTACCCCAGTCACTGCCATCACTTGTATCAAGTGAAAGTTTCTTGTTATCTTCAAGATATTCAAAACTCATCTGAAGGGCAGGGCCGTAAACTGCAAGTGGTTTGATTGATGATCCAGGCTGTCTAGGGTTAACTGCTCTGTTGTAGAGCTGTTTACCTGAAGCGCCTCTGCCGCCCATCATACCCTTAACTGAACCAGTCTTGTTTTCGATGATAACAGCTGCAGCCTGTGGCTGGCGAACCTTCTGCTTAAGTGAATATGAATTTTCATCTACAACAAGGTCGTTACCGCTCTTCTTAAAGAAATCTGGATAATCTTCGAAGAACTGAGCTGAGATTACGCAATTGCCGTTGTTATCCTTTGACTTATATCCCTGTGGGATTGAAAGAGCGCCACTTTCGATGAAGTAGAAGATACCGTTTTCTGTCTTATACATATTCTTGAATTCGATGCTAACATCAGGGTTTCCATCTACTTCAATATCGTATAAGTTAAGTCTCTTGCCACCGTAAATTGTGATACCGCCGTCATCGTTTTTCTTGAATTCATCGCCCTTGAGTACGAAATTGTCTTTACCATCGAAGTAGTTAGTATAAGCATAAGCCAGTACTACGCCATCTTCACTGATGATATTGTTATCTGCATTTGTACGAGTGTAGGCAATTGTTGTATAGTTAGCGTCGTCCTTAAATTCTTCTTCCATGATCTTCTGAATGTCAGAATCCATAGTTGTGTAAATCTTAAGGCCGCCTGTATAAATCAGATTCTGAGCATCAGTTTCATTCATTCCTAATTCTGAAACGAAATCATCTGTAACCTGCTTGATCGCATAATCTGTGAAATAAGATGAATTGCTGGCATCAGCGCTAGCACCGATCTTAATATCGCTCTGAAGATCTTCTGCGATAGCTTCATTATATTCTGATTCATCGATATATCCCAGTCTAAGCATATTGCTTAACACGAGCTCTCTTCTGTCCTTTGATAGGTCACCATTATAAAGGTATGTAACAGAAGGAGTCTTCTTGATAACAGGAAGTCCTGTAATTGAGTTATAGTAATCAGAATATACAAGAGCGTAAGTATCAGGTGACTGAGGAAGGGCAGCGAGTGATGCACATTCCAGAAGGTCGAGATCTTCTGCGCTCTTCGAGAAGTATGACTGAGAAGCTGTTTCAATACCGTAAGAGTTAAAGCCAAGATAAATGGTATTGAGGTAGGCTTCCATGATTTGTTCCTTTGTCAAATCCTTCTCAATTATTATTGTGTAATACATTTCGGTTATCTTACGAGACATTGATCTCTGTGTCATGATTTCCGAAAGGTATACGTTTCTGGCAAGCTGCTGAGTTATTGTACTTGTACCGCTGATCTGTCCGCCACCGAAAACGCTGTCTTTAATCGCGCCGACTATTCTTATGAAGTTAAAGCCGTTGTGCTTATAAAACTTCTGGTCTTCAATGGAAATAACAGCATTTTTCATGTTTTCAGGAATCTTATCGTATTTAACTACTGTTCTGTTACCGTCAGAATAGTAGAGGTTCTCGATTTCCTTACCATTGCAATCATAGAGAACTGATCTCTGGTTGATATTTGAGTAAATGTCATCTGTATTAATAGCTGGTGCTGTAATAAAGATGATACCAACAAGAATGCCAATGGCTAAAACGCCAATAGTACTTATTGAAATCAGCAGTTTCAATAAACTCATGCCTGTACCGTCAGGTTTGTAATTGATAGGAGCCTTAGCTTTCTTACCAATTGATGCAAAGGCTACAGATTTCTTTCCTGACTTTTTCTTATCAGCTTTACCTTTACCTTTATTGGTAGGCTTAGCTGATTTTGGCTGTTTAGGTTCAGCTGCATCAGCTATAGCAGGCTGAGGAGCAGGGGGTGCTTTTTTATCGGCCTTCAGTGCCGCATCGAGTTCACTTCTGAAGGCATCTGCATCTTTGCCCTGAGCAATAATCGTGTCAGGGACAACATCCCCGGCACTTTGAGTTCCGGTTTCGAATTTTGAGAAGAATTCTTCATCGGAACTTTTGTCGTATTTATTTTTGTTAAAATCAGACAATGTTCTATCCTCCATATGAAATCTAGCAATATATAACTAGCATTAAAAAATTAGCTTCTCATACGCATTAAATTATACCATATGTAGTACTAAAATTAAATAAACCGAGCCTATTTTTCACAAATCAAACACTTTTGGAAACGGGAGTTTGACACTTGTAAATTAACAACTTAATCTGAACATATTGAAATAGCACCGTTTTCGGTGTATTTTTTTGTCAAATTTACTGATTTTGTTAGTGCTTGTTTGTGCTTGTTGTGGTATAATATATATACGCTTAGGAGGAATCTTTTATGTATGTTAATATCACTGGCAGCACTAACAATAAAGATGTGTATATCTATCAATCATACCGTAAAGAAAACGGGAAAACTTCTTCACGCATTTACAGAAAACTTGGCAAGTTCAACGATCTACTTGATCAGTTTGACGGAGACGAAGATGCTATGATGGCTTGGGCCAGAGAAGAAGCAGCTAAGGATACACAAGCCTACAACAGGCAAAAGGAGAAAGTCTCTGTTGAGCTATCTCCTATGATGCGTATTCCATTAAAAGAAAAAAGAAATTTCAATGTAGGATATCTCTTCCTGCAGCAGATTTGCACTGAACTAAAGCTTGGCAATATATGCAGAAACATTCGTAATCGTCATAAATTCACATATGATTTCCACGCAATTCTAACAGACTTGATTTACGCAAGAATTCTTTCGCCATCCAGTAAAATGAGCAGTTACTCATATTGCCAGTGCCTTTTGGAGCCACCGAAATATTCCTTGCAGAATGTTTACCGTGCCCTTTCGGTAATGGCTGAGGAATCCGATTACATACAGGAAGAACTCTATCGTAATTCCAACTTTATTCACAGCAGAAATTCGAAAGTCCTCTACTATGACTGTACCAACTACTACTTCGAAACAGAAGAAGAAAACGGCAACAGGAAGTACGGCAAAAGCAAGGAACACAGACCAAATCCTATTGTGACCATGGGGCTTTTCATGGATGCTGATGGTATTCCTCTGTCTTTTGATATCTTTCCCGGAAATCAAAATGAGCAAGTAACTCTGAAACCTCTTGAAACCAAACTAATCCGCGACTTCGGCTGCAGCGAATTTGTATTCTGTTCAGATGCCGGTCTTGGCAGCGTAAAGAACCGCTTTTTTAACAGCTTTGGGAACCGTTCATATGTAATCACTCATTCTTTAAAGAAAATGAAAAAAGAAGAAAGAGAGGTTGCACTAAGACCCACACAGTTCAAAGTGCCGGGATCAGATGAATTTATCGATTTGAGAACTCTTGATGAAACCAATGAAATTGTATTTAATACGGTTTACTACAAAGAACTTCCGCTTGTTACAGGCGATATGGACGAAACTCTGATTGTTACATACTCACCAAAATACAAGGCGTATCAAAGAAAAATTCGTGCTCATCAAATTGAACGAGCAGAGAAAATGATTCAAACTCCCGGAAATACAAGACGTGGCAAAAATCAAAATGACCCTGCACGTTTTATTCAAAAGACATCTGTAACCGGTGATGGAGAAATCGCAGAAAAGAATATTTACGAATTGGATAT
>JAQXGH010000004.1 GCA_029006195.1 Bacillota bacterium | reverse complement strand
TGAACGAGCAGAGAAAATGATTCAAACTCCCGGAAATACAAGACGTGGCAAAAATCAAAATGACCCTGCACGTTTTATTCAAAAGACATCTGTAACCGGTGATGGAGAAATCGCAGAAAAGAATATTTACGAATTGGATATCGACAAAATCAGGGAAGAAGAAATGTATGATGGATTTTATACGGTTGTTACCAACCTTGATGATGACCCTGCAGAAATCATAAAAATCAACAAAAGCAGATGGGAAATCGAAGAAAACTTTAGAATTATGAAATCTGAGTTTGAAGCACGACCCGTTTATGTACAAAGAGACGACAGAATAAAAGCTCATTTTCTGACATGCTACATCAGCCTTCTTGTATATCGTTTACTGGAAAAGATACTAGACGAAGAGTATACGTGCCATCAAACCCTCGAAACTTTAAGAAACATGCAGATGACATTGCTAAGCAAAGAAAGCGGCTATATTCCATCCTACGAGAGAACAGAGCTGACTGATAAGTTACACGAAAAATCAGGCTTCAGAACAGACTATGAGTTCATTTCAAAAGCGAAAATGAGAAGTATTATCAGAGAAACAAAACATTCGACTGGCACAAAAGCCCAAAAATAGCACATATCGATACAAACAACGAAAGCTTGCAACCCATGTAATTCCAATGGATAGCAAGCTTTTTTTAACAACAAAGTGTCAAAGATGGGATTATACCATATGTAGTACTAAAATTAAATAAACCGAGCCTATTTTTCACAAATCAAACACTTTTGGAAAAGATCATATATTTCTGGTCTAACCTTTTTTAATGCTATTGGTTTGAGGTTTTTATCGGTGAATCCATGCTTAGATGTACCTGTAGCATGAAGCGTTCCGTCTGCGGTATTTCTTACTTCATATTCAATTTCGAATGATGCTGGGCCAAGCTTTTTGATAGAGCAAAATACAGAAATTTCTTCGTCATATACTGCAGGAGTTTTGTAATTGCATGAAACGCTGAGAACTGGGATCCATATTCCTGATTCTTCCATTTCAGCATAGGAGTATCCAAGACTTCTGATCATTTCAGTACGTGCAGTTTCAAAAAATCTTATATAGTTAGAATGATGAACTATAGCCATAGCATCTGTTTCGTAATATTTTACTCTCATTCTAGTTTCGTGTATTTTGTTTTCCATTTTTCTTTTCCTCCATAATTAATACAATATTTTACACCTATTGGCTAAATCAGTCAAAATGAGCAGTATTTTGGGTCTTTGATATTGATTTATTAATTGCGAAATCATAGAATTATAGTGTATGGTTATTACTACTTTGAGAAGGAGATATAGATGAAAGCAGTATTTTTAGATTATAAGGACATCAACATCGGAGATTTATCATGGGAACCACTTGAAAATCTTTGTGATTTAACAGTATATGAAACTACAGAAGAAAATGAAAAAATCGAGAGAATAGGGGATGCTGAGATAGTATTTATGGATTCAGCGTCGATTTCGAGAGAGGTTATCGAAAGTTGCCCTAATCTTAAATATCTGGGTATTGCTGCTACAGGTTTTAATCATATTGATTTAGAAGCTGCTAAGGAGCACGGTATTGCTGTTTGCAATGTGCCTGCATATTCAACAACAGCTGTATCACAGCATGCTATTTCACATCTGCTTAATATAACTAATAAAATTAATTATTTTGATAAGGAGTTAAGAAAGTCAATCGAAAGTGAAGCTAACGGTGGTAAAAACTGGGTTGATATCAGTACTCCTCATTTTAATAAGATGCCTCTTAACCTTCTGGAAGGTAAGTCAATAGGTATCATCGGATATGGTAATATCGGTAAGAGGGTTGCTGCAATTGCGGAAGCTTTAGGAATGACTGTAAATATCTACAGCAGAGATAAGGAAGCGACTATTAAGTCTGATGTTATTTCACTGCACTGCCCACTGGATGATAATAATAGAGGCATGATAAATGACGAATTCATTTCACAGATGAAGGATGGTGCTATTTTTATCAATACTGCCAGAGGCGGACTTGTTGATGAAGAAGCTCTCGCAAAGGCCTTAAAATCCGGCAAAATCGCTGCTGCTGGTCTCGATGTTACTGTTAACGAACCGCCAGAGGCTGACTGTCCACTTCTGGAATGTGAAAACTGCTTTATTACCCCTCATATGGCATTTATGCCTAAAGAAACTAGAGCTAGAGTAGTATCAGTATGTGCTGATAATCTCAAGGCTTTTCTTAACGGAGAGAAATTAAATAGATTAGTGTAATATAGTGATTATTTGTAAGGGGAGGGGTTTTTATTTCTAAAGATAAGATAACGGCGCATGCCTTAATGATTTTCCTCGTTATTTGCTGGGGATTTGACTATGTACCTGCTAAATTGGGCTTAGAGATACTTACACCAATGTGTCTATTATTCTACAAATACATATTGGGAGTACCTGTAGCGATAATAATAAAGCTCATAACAAAATCAAAGTACATATTAAGAGTTAAGGATATCCCGATGCTTATTGCTTGCGTTATTTGTGGTGATATTCTGTATTTCTTCTGTGAATACAGAGCTATGGATTACATACCGGTATCGCTTCTTACTATAATTCTGGCTTTCGTTCCTATGGTTTCTATTATCATAGAAAGGATAGTATTTAAAATCAAAGCGAACAGAGTAATGATAATCGGCATTGCTATTTGCATTGTAGGTGTAATACTTGTAATTGGTTCGGACCTTTCGATCCTGTTTAGTGGCAGGGCGATCGGCTATGTGCTTGCGTTTGGCGCAGTGCTGGCGTGGAATGGTTATAATTTCATAACTATGCATATTGATGGTTATGATTCAACCAGCCTTTCGATCAATCAGATGATGTGTACACTTCTCATCATATGGCCTGTAGTAATTCCTAACATGCCGCCGATCGAAAGCTATACTCCAGCAATTGTAGCAGGGCTTTTATTCATAGGTATAATTGACTCTGGACTTGGCTTTGTAATTGTTGTAAACAGTTTACAGAAGCTTGGGCCAACAACATCAGCAGTATATTCTGATTTTATGCCTGTTACAGCAACAATATTCGGTGCTATTTTCCTGGGCGAATCCATTACATTAGTGCAGCTTATTGGCGGACTTATTGTAATTTCAGCAGGTTTCATTGTAATTAAGGAAAAGGGCAAATTAGATGAGGCAAGGTTGAAAACAGAGCAAGAAAGTGATAAAATCACGGATGGACTACAATAAATAATTCATATATAGAAAGGAAGTTATAACAATGTACGAAGCTATTAAATTCGAAATTAAGGACAGCATTGCATACGTTACAATTAATAGACCTAAGGCAATGAATGCTCTTAACGGTCAGGTTCTTGATGAACTGCTTGCTGCTTTTGCAGAAATCGATGCTAATAATGATTTAAGATGCGTTATTCTGACAGGTGAAGGTAAGGCATTTGTTGCTGGCGCTGACATCTCAGAAATGTCAAAGATGAACTCAATCGAAGGTAGAGACTTCGGTGCTAAGGGTCATAGCGTAATGAATAATATTGAAAACTGCAGAATTCCTGTAATTGCTGCTATTAATGGATTTGCTCTTGGTGGTGGTTGTGAACTGTCAATGGCATGTGATATCAGAATCGCTTCAGAAAAGGCTAAGTTTGGTCAGCCAGAAGTTAACCTTGGTCTGATTCCTGGATTCTGTGGTACACAGAGACTGGCTAGGTTAGTAGGTAAGGGCATGGCTAAGTACATGATCTATACTGCTGATATGATCGATGCTGCAGAAGCTTTCAGAATCGGTTTAGTACAGAAGTTAGTAGCTCCTGAAGAACTGATTGCTGAATGTGAAAAGATTGCCGCTAATATCGCATCAAAGGCACCTATCGCAGTTAGACTTTCAAAGGACTGCATCAACAATGGTTACAATGCAGATATGAAGACTGCATCAGCTTATGAAGTAAATGCATTCGGCGTTCCATTCGGTACTGAAGATATGGTTGAAGGTACAAGCGCATTCCTCGAAAAGAGAAAGGCTGAATTCAAGAACAAGTAATGGCTTATTATACAATTGATGTAGAAACTACAGATAAAGATTTTGATTCCGAAGGAAACATTCGTGCAGAGATAATTCTGGACTGGTTCCAGAATGCTGCTGGGAAGCATTCAACTGCTTTGCATGCTGGTGCCGATGATTTACTTAAAGAAGACCTTATGTGGGTTCTTACTAAATTAAAGGTAGAATTTGAAGCTAAAATCCAGCCTAATAAAAAGTATAAGTGCACTACATTCCATGTTAGACAGAAGAGTGTTACTTTCAAGAGAGATTATTATGTGACTGATGCTGATGCTCCTATGGTCGCTGTAGATGGTAGCGATTTATTGGTACCGGATAAGAATAAGGCTCTTGTAAAGGGGGCTTCACAGTGGTGTCTTATGCACTACAGTAGCAGGAAACTTGCTAAATCTGATTATGTATTCCCAACATCAGGTGGAGATGATATGATTGCAGGTACGTTCCCTAAAATTAAAGGGAAAAACCCGGAATACATTTCAACTAGAACGGTTTGTGATGATGACATAGACTTTAATAATCATTGTAATAATACTAAGTATATTGCTTTCGCAGAAATAGCCAGCGGAAAGTATTGCTCAAGTGAGCTTTTCATTAACTATGCTAGTGAAACAAGACTTGGTGATGAGATCAAACTTTATGTTGAGAGTACAGAAGAAGAAACTTATGTTGAAGGTAAGTCTTCTGATGATAAGCTCGTGTTCCAGACAATTTATAAATAGTGAACGAATATAAGAGGGGGCATCCAGATATACCGGGTGCTCTTTTTATTTGCATGTTTCTATAATAAAAAAGGACATAAAAAAAGGATCTCTAGAAGAGATCCTTTTTCTTTATGTAGGTTTTATATAAACTCTGCGAGATTTATACTATGCCCTGCTGCATCATAGCGCCTGCAACCTTCAGGAAGCCAGCGATGTTTGCGCCCTTAACGAGGTCATACTTACCATAGTATTCCTGTGAAGCTTCTGCGCAAGCCTTGTGGATACCAACCATGATGCCGTGTAACTGATCGAGAACCTGTTCAGCTGTGAAGCAAGCGTGACCAGCATTCTGTCCCATTTCGATACATGATACAGCTACGCCACCAGCGTTTGCAGCCTTTGAAGGACCAACGATGATTCCGCCATCCTGCATGATTGCGATAGCTTCGTTAGTTGATGACATGTTTGAACCTTCGCATACGAACTTAACTCCTCTTTCTACGAATGACTTAGCGTCTTCTGCCTGGATTTCGTTCTGAGTTGCGCAAGGGATGTACAGATCAGCATCTGCAACCCATGGCTTCTGACCAGGATAGAAAGTAGCGTTAGGGAACTTGTCAGCGTAAGGTGCAACAATGTTCTGACCGCTAGCTCTGAGGTCGAGCATGCACTGATGCTTTTCAGGAGTGCCAACGCCGTCTGGATCGTAAACGTATCCGTCTGGACCTGAGATAGTAACGCAAGTAGCACCCAGTTCAGTCAGCTTCTTAGCTGCGCCCCATGCTACGTTACCGAAACCTGAGATAGCAACCTTCTTGCCAGCGAGTTCTTCGCCGTTTGCCTTCAGCATTTCTTCAGCATACCATACGATACCGTAACCAGTAGCTTCTGCTCTACCAAGAGCGCCACCATATTCGAGGCCCTTACCAGTTAAAACGCCTTCAAATCTGTTAACGATTCTCTTGTACTGACCATAGAGGTAACCGATTTCTCTGCCGCCTACGCCCATGTCACCAGCAGGAACGTCAGTGTTAGGACCGATGTGTCTGTACAGTTCTGTCATGAATGCCTGGCAGAATCTCATTACTTCTGCATCTGACTTACCAGTTGGGTCGAAGTTTGAACCACCCTTACCGCCGCCGATAGGGAGACCAGTCAGTGAGTTCTTGAAGATCTGTTCGAAACCGAGGAACTTGATGATTCCAGGATATACGTTTGGAGCGAATCTCAGACCACCCTTGTAAGGTCCGATTGCGCTGTTGAATTCATATCTATATCCCTTGTTTACGTTTACCTTACCAGCATCGTCAACCCATACTACTCTGAAAGTGATTCCTCTTTCAGGTTCTACGAGTCTTTCGAGAAGAGCTGATGCTTCGTATTCAGGGTGCTTTTCAACAACTGGAGCCAGTGAAGTAAGAACTTCTTCTACTGTCTGGTGGAATTCGATTTCGCCAGGGTTGTTAGCTTTACACTGTTCGATTACGCGTTCTACATAATTTGCCATTTTTTATTTCTCCTTTTTCTAAAAAATAAATTCGCAAAGTTTTAATGCCTTGTGATACTAATATACCACTTTGATATTTTTGAGTCAATGGTTTGGATGCAGTAATGCATAAATAAGAATGAGAAATATTTTTGAACAACAAGTCTTAAATTTGATATAAATTTTCAGATATAGGAAACATATTGGGATTTTGCCGTTTATTTATATTTTTATTACTTTTTCTTGCCTTTAATTATTGAAGCAAATTTGTTATACTGTTTAAGGTGTCACAAAATTGATACAAGGGGGATTTGCCGATGACAGATATATTTGAAACTAAAGATGAAGTGCTCGAAGAAGTAATGGATATCGAGGCAAAAAATCAGCAATTTGATGAAGATGTTGACATAATCAAAGAGCTGCTTGAAGAAGGTTCATACTTTAAGGCGCGAGATCTAATTCTTAGTTATAACGAAGTAGATATAGGCGAGATTATCGAAGAGATTCTCGTCGATTTTAGCGTGGATAAAGCTGTCATCATTTTCAGGATGCTTCCTAAGGATGTTTCGGTTGAAGTTTTCTCGTATCTACCAGGTGATGACCAGGTTAAAATTATTAACGCAATAACTGATCGAGAAATACAGTATATTATGGAAGAAATGGACTTCGATGATAAGATCGACGTACTTGAAGAACTTCCTGCTAATATAGTAGATAAAATTCTCGATAAAACCCCTAAAGAAGAACGTAAGCTCATAAACGTCTTCCTTAATTATCCAGAAGACTGCGCAGGTAGTCTGATGACACCTAACTATATCAGTCTGCAGGAAACGATGACTGTTCAGGAAGCACTTGAGCATATTAAGAAGATGGGTATGGACAGCGAAACTGTATACACATGTTATGTTAAGCATGGCGGCAGAGAACTTAAGGGTATCGTTTCGCTGAGTGCGCTTGTTATTTCAGAACCTGATGTTCTGGTATCTGATTTGATGCACACAGATTACGTATATATAAATGTATATGATGACCAGGAAGCTGTAGCGGAAGTGTTCAGAAAGTATGGTTTCATAGCTCTTCCTGTTGTAGATAATGAAAACAGATTAGTTGGTATCGTAACTGTCGATGACATCATGGAGGTCATGGAAGAAGAAGCTACAGAGGATATCGAGAGAATGGCCGGTATCATCGACTTCGAAGATAACGATAAAGACTATCTCGATACAACAGTATGGCAGCACGCTATCAATAGACTTCCTTGGCTTCTGATCTTAATGGTAGCTTATATCTTCACGGGAATGATTATTACAAGTTTCGAAGATAAGCTTTCTGAAGTTATTTGTCTTGTTGCCTATATGCCTCTTCTTATGGGTACAGGTGGTAATACAGGTTCACAGGCATCCACTCTTATTATCCGTGGTCTAGCAACCGATGAAGTCGATTTGTCTGATACACTGAAGATATTATGGAAGGAAATGAGAATAGGCGCACTCCTGGGAGTTCTGCTCAGTGCATTTAACTTCCTCAGAGTATATTTCCTTGATGGTAATGGGCTTTTGGTTTCGCTTACAGTTTGTTTAGCAATGCTGGCGATAGTAATTTTCGCTAAGATGCTGGGTTCCATGATACCGCTCTTTGTAAAGAAGGTTAAACTTGACCCTGCGCTCATCGCAAACCCAACCATTTCATCAATATCCGATGCTGTTGCATTATCGATTTATTTCGTAATGGCTCATATCTTTATGGGATTATAATATAAAAGGTAGCTTTATATGAATTTGATTAAAATCGACGGCGATTTTGTTAAGAGTAGAATAAAGCCAAGACCTAGCAATATGCATAAAGGTCAGGCTGGTCACGTACTAATCATAGCAGGATCCAGAGGCATGGCTGGAGCTGCTGTTTTAGCAGCAAAAGGTGCTCTTCGCTCTGGAAGCGGTATCGTGAAAGTTTGTGTACCTAACGATCTTATCGATATTCTGCAAATTTCGGTACCGGAAGCTATGTGCATCGATAGAAATGAATTGTCATATTTGGATCTTTCACAGTTCCATACTATTGCCATAGGCCCGGGCCTTGGAGTCAGCAGTGATAACTACTTTATGATCATTGATGTTCTGCGAAGATATGATGGCAGAGTAATCATAGATGCTGACGGGCTTAACTGCCTTTCTAAGTATGGGCTGCAGCCTTTGCAGGAAAGGGGTAATGTTATTATTACTCCGCATCCGGGAGAGGCGGCCAGACTTTTGTCTAAACCATATGACCCCGAAAAAAGAATGGAATTTGCAATAGATCTTGCAAAGGCTACAAACGCGGTTACCTTGCTTAAGGGTGAGAAAACACTAGTTACAGATGGCGATTTGATATACGAAAATTCAACTGGTAATCCTGGTATGGCAACAGGTGGAAGCGGGGATGTTCTTACAGGCGTAATAGCTGCTCTTAGCGCTTCATTATATTTGGATTTAAGTGAACTTGAAGCAACAGCCTTAGGTGCTTATATACATGGACTTGCAGGGGATGAGGCTGCGAAAAAATACGGACAGGTCTCAATGACGTCAAAAGACATTGCAGATAGCCTTTTCAAGGCATTTTGCACGTTAACTTAATTATTACATTTTATTAAAGTGCTGTTGAACGCAGCACTTTATTTTTGTATACTATATTTCGTAAAAATGTGAAAAAATATCGTTAATTTTAACAATATTTGGAGGGATTATAAATGGATATCAAAACACTCGAATTGACAGCTGCAGAGGTCAGAAAGACTATCATCGAAGCTTTGCATGCTTCAGGATCAGGCCATCCAGGCGGATCACTTTCTGCTGCAGATATCACAACTGCACTTTACTTTAATGAAATGAATATCGATCCTGAAAACCTCGACATGAAGGATAGAGATAAGTGCATTTTCTCAAAGGGACATGCGGGTCCAGCTCAGTACTCAGCTATGGCTCACAGAGGTTATTTCCCTGTAGAAGAACTTATGACTCTGAGAAAGATGGGTTCAAAGTTCCAGGGCCATCCTAATATCAAGATTCCTGGCATCGAAATGTCTACTGGTTCACTGGGTCAAGGCTTCAGCGTTGCTGCTGGTATGGCTATGGCTAACAAGCTGGATGGCAATCCTGGTAGAATTTATGTTGTACTTGGCGATGGCGAACTTCAGGAAGGTCTCGTTTGGGAAGCTGCTATGTCATCAGCTCACTATAAATTAGATAATATGGTTGCTATCGTTGACAATAATACTTTACAGATCGATGGTAGAAACGATGATGTTATGAAGGTAAATCCTATTCCAGATAAGTTTAAGAGCTTCGGCTGGAATGTTATAGAAATCGATGGCCACAATATGGCTGAAATCGTTGATGCTTTAGGTAAGGCAAGAGAATGTAAGGGACAGCCTACAGTAATCGTTGCTAAGACAGTTAAGGGCAAGGGCGTTTCATTTATGGAAGACCAGGCTGGATGGCATGGTAAGGCACCAAGTGACGAAGAAACTAAGCAGGCTATCGCAGAAATTGAAGCTGCTGCAGCAAAAATCGGAGGTGAATGTTAATGGCTGATAAAATCGCAACAAGACAGGCTTACGGTGAAGCACTGGCAGAGCTTGGTAAGAAATACGAAAATCTGGTAGTTATGGATGCTGACCTTTCAGGTTCAACTAAGACTTCAATGTTCAAGAAGGAATTCCCAGAAAGATTCTTTAATATGGGTATCGCTGAACAGAATCTTTATGGTGCAGCAACTGGTCTCGCTATGAGCGGTAAGGTAGTTTGTGCTAGCACATTTGCTATGTTTGCTGCTGGCAGAGCTTTTGAAATTATCAGAAACTCAATCGGATATACACATGCTAACGTTAAGGTATGTGCATCACACGCTGGTATTACAGTAGGTGAAGACGGTGCAAGCCACCAGACATTTGAAGATATTGCTCTTATGAGAACTATTCCTGGAATGACTGTTGTTAACCCTTCAGATGCTACAGCTACTAAGAAGCTGCTTGAACAGATCATTCAGATGGATGGACCTTGCTACTTCAGAATCGGCCGTGCTGCAGTTCCTGTATTCTACGGCGAAGATGATGAAATTATCCTTGGTAAGGGTAACGTTCTTAAGGAAGGTAACGATGTTACTATTATCGCTACTGGTATTTTAGTAAGTGATGCTGTAGAGGCTGCTAAGACTTTAGAAGCAGAAGGCATCAATGCTAGAGTTATTGATATTCATACAATCAAGCCACTTGATGAAGAACTCATCATTAAGGCGGCTAATGAAACTGGTGCTATCGTTACTGCAGAAGAACATTCCATTATCGGCGGACTGGGCGATGCAGTTGCACAGGTTGTTGTTAAGAATGCACCATGTAAGGTTGCTATGGTTGGCCAGCTGGATACTTTCGGCGAATCAGGTAAGCCAGATGAACTTAAAAAGAAATACCATATGACAGCTGATGATATCGTTGCTGCAGTAAAGGGTGTTCTTTAGGAGATATTTTACTGAATGATAGAATTTGATAACGTAACAAAATATTACAAATCAAACATAGGGCTAGATCACGTATCTATTAAGATTAATAAAGGTGATTTCGTATTTCTGGTTGGTCCCAGCGGTGCAGGTAAATCTACCTTTATTAAACTTATCCTTAAAGAAATAAATGCTGACTCGGGAAGAATTACGGTTAAGGGTCATGACATCACTAAGATGTCAGCTAGAAACGTGCCTAAACTTAGACGTAACATAGGCATAGTTTTCCAGGACTTCCGTCTTCTTCCCAAGAAGACAGTATATGAGAATGTAGCTTTTGCGATGGAAATCGTTCATAAGAAGAGGAAGGATATCGATAAGATGGTTCCTCAGGTTCTGGGAATGATGGGCATACTTGATAAGAAGAATAAGTACCCTGAAGAACTCAGTGCCGGTGAACAGCAGAGAGTTGCCATTGCGAGAGCTATTGTTAATAAGCCTAAAATTCTGATTGCTGACGAGCCTACAGGTAATCTTGACCCTGATACTGCTTGGGAAATCATGCAGCTTTTGAATAAAATCAACCAGTATGGCACTACCATTGTTATGGTTACACATGCCAGAGATATCGTTGATAAGATGCAGAAGCGTGTTGTAGCAATCGAAAACGGCAAGATCGTTAGAGACGAGTTCGGTATCTATGGTTATCAGGAAATGCTGGACGATGGTTCAGCTCAGCCTGAGAAAATATTTGATACCATGAAAGTTCCTCAGAGAACTTTCAAGGCTAGATTCAGGAGAGGAGGTAACAAGTAATGAGATCTCTCCTGTATACTATTAAACAGGCATTTATTCAGTTTGGCAGAAACTTGAACATGGCGTTCATTTCTATTTTTGCCATTACTTGCATGATGCTTATTTTGAGTTTGTTCTTTATTCTAGTGATCAATGTAAATACTGCTGCTGAAACTATTAAGGGAGATTACGATTCAATTGAGATTTTCTTACTTGATGAAACAACAGAAGAGCAGGCGAATGCTATCATTGATGATATGAAGGATGAGGACGGCGTTTCTGACGTTTATTATAAGAGCAAGGAAGAAGCAATGGCTGAATTCAAGGGCAGATGGGGTGAAAACGGCTATCTGCTCGATAGCCTTCAGGATAACCCGCTGCCAAACTCTGTGGTTATTATGATCGATAATCTTGAGAAGGCTGATGATTTAGCTAATAAGGCGGCTACTTTTGATGGCATCGAAGATGTTAAGTATTATAAGAGTACTGTTGATAAGCTGCTTAAGGCTACTCATTTCATACAGGTTGCAGCAATTATCATAATGATATTCCTCATTGTTGTATCTGTAATAGTTGTATCAAATACAATTAAGCTTACTGTATTCAACAGAGCTGATGAGATAAGTATCATGAAGTACGTTGGTGCGACAAACTGGTTTATCAGAGGCCCCTTCCTTGTTGAAGGTATTATTATAGGTGTTATTTCCAGTGGTGTATCTATAGGTATTACTGCCGTGGTATATCAGAACTTAATAGATGCTATTGGTGCTGAAGTATATTCAATGCTTTCAATGCCTGTTGTTCCTATGCCATTCCTTATCTATAATTTCGCTTGGATTTTCATGGCACTTGGAATCAGCATCGGTTCATGCGGAAGTATTATATCCATGAGAAAGTTCCTGGATGCATAAGAACAGGAGTAGTGTATGAAAATAAAGAAAACTATTGTCATAGTTCTTGTTTTGATGCTTACTGTAACTATGTGTTTAGGTACTAGTGCTTCATATGCCAAGTCACTCAGTTCACTCCAGAAGGATATTAAAGCTAAACAGGAAGAAATCGACAAGGGTAAGTCAAAAGAAAAGAGTCTTTCGGCTCAGCTTAATGAACTGGAAAGTACAGTATATGAACTTAATAGCCAAATTGCTTCCGGTGAGAAAAAGCTTAAGAAGTTAAAGAAACAACTTAAGGAAGCTCAAGATAAGGTTGACACTCAGACAGAAAATCTTAGTGGAAGACTTAGGAACATGTATAAGAACGGCTCTGTAGGATTCTTAGATGTTCTGCTTAATTCAACAAGTTTTTCTGAATTTCTGACTAATCTTGACCTGGTTGAAATCATATATGCCAGCGATAAGGAAGTGCTTGAAGACCTTCAGGAAGCTCATGACAAGATAGAGAAAAAGAAAAATAAAGTCGAGAGATTACAAAAATCACTTAAGTCTTCTAGAGCTACTGTAGAGCAGGAGATGAAGAATATAGAAGCACAGAAGAAAAAGATTGCAAGTGATAATAAAGAGAATGCTAAGATGCTGGATGAAATGGAATCTGAAGCAGCATCTTTAGAGGCAGAACTTACTGCTAAGTCAAACAGCGGTACTATCAGTAATAGTTCGACTTCAAAGTACAGTGGAGGAAAGTTTGTTTGGCCGACTCCAGGTTACGAAACAATTACATCAAATTACGGTTGGAGAACATGTCCTTTCCATGGACGTGAATTCCACGGAGGCATTGATATTGGCGCTGCTTATGGATCTAAAATTGTAGCTGCTGCTTCAGGAACTGTTATTTCAGCAGGCTGGAACGGCGGTTTCGGTTACAGCGTACAGGTGGACCACGGCGGCGGTATCGTAACAATGTATAATCATTGCTCGAAATTATGCGTTTCATACGGATCAAAAGTAAGCAAAGGCCAAACTATCGCATACATTGGATCAACTGGTTCATCAACAGGTCCGCATCTTGACTACAGAATCTTTAAGAACGGGGAAACAGTTAATCCGTTAAGTTATTACTAAAGATAAATTGAGATGCTAAGTAATGAGAAACAGTATTGATATCATTAATGACATTTTAAGATTAAGAGGCGTTATATCAGATGAGGACATTAACGAGTTCTTATCTGATAAGCCCAAGAAGACATATGATCCATTCCTGCTTCATGATATGAAAGCCGGAGTGGATTTGTTGTTGTCTGAAATAGAAAAAGGAAATAGAATTTGTATCTATGGTGATTATGACGCAGACGGTGTTACTTCTGTAAGCATTATGCTTAAGGGTTTAAGTTATCTAACAGATAATTTGTTTTATTATATACCTTCACGATTCGAAGAGGGGTATGGTCTTAACTCTGATGCAATAGATGCAATTAAAGAAAGAGGTGCTAACCTCATTATTACAGTCGACTGCGGTTGTGTATCCTATAAGGAAGTTGAACATGCTAAGGAAATCGGGCTCAAAGTCATAGTAACAGATCACCATACTATTAACGACGTTATTGCTGACTGTATAGTCATAAATCCCAAGCATCCAAAGAGCCAGTATCCATATAGGCAGCTGGCAGGATGTGGTGTTGCTTTTAAGCTTCTTCAGGCTTTGCAGAGAACTGCAGGGTTACCTAAGAGTATGCTCAATGAAGTACTGGATCTTGTTGCTATAGGTACAGTTGGTGATATTGTTGAGCTTAGAGATGAGAATAGAACACTTGTTAAATACGGACTGAATTTGCTTAATACCAGAAGGTCTGATGCTATCAAGTGTTTAGCTGAAGCAACTTCCATAGGGGAGATAGAATCTGAGAATATAGCTTTTGGAATAGTTCCTAGAATAAATGCAGCTGGCAGGATCCATCATGCGGCAGATGCTGTTGAGCTTTTTATAGCCAAAAATCCGGCTGACATAAGCGCAGGCGTTGCTAATTTGGTTGAATATAACGAAAGGCGAAAGAAGCTCCAGGAAGATGCTTATGAAAAGTGTAAAAAAATGATAAGCGGAGATGAAACTTTCATAATGCTAAATGTTGAAGGCATTCATGAAGGGATTGCCGGAATTGTAGCCGGTAAGATAAAGGAGTATTATAATCGCTCTGCTGTAATCGTTACTAAAACAGGTGACGGGTTCCTTAAGGGAACAGGCAGGAGCATTGATACTATTGACCTCTATGATCTTCTGAGTAAGTCAGCTGATCTCTTTGAGAAGTTTGGCGGACATAAGGGAGCATGCGGTTTCCTGATTAAAGAAGAAAATTTTGAGCAGTTAAAGAGTAATACTCTGTTTAATGTTGACAAACTTATAGCTGAAAATAGTGCTATTTTTGATAAAGTTTTGAATTTCGACATGGTTTTGTCACCTGACGATGTTAATGTAGATCTGGTCATGGCTCTTAAGAAATTAGAACCATTTGGCGAAGGTAACCCTGCTCCGGTATTTTGCATAAAAGATGCTGTTATTAAACAAACTTCATTTATGGGTGATAAGCAGAATCATGCGAGATTTGTCATATATGCAAACGGAGAATATGCTGATGGCGTATTGTTCGGTAAGGCGCAGGATTATCACGATTTACTGTTTAACAATAGCTCTGTAAATGTTATAGGAAGCCTTATGCATCAGGTTTGGCGTGGAAGACATCAGGTAAAATTCAGAGTTGAGGAGATCGAGTTATGCAGATAGGAAAGACAAAATTCATACTATGCCTAGTTGGCTCATTTATGCTAGGTATTTGCCTAATGGGATCAGTATTTGCATTTAATATTGGAGGAGGCATACAGGGAAGTCAGAGCAAATTCCATGAAATAGAGACATATATTGATAAGTATTATCTCAATGATTATGAAAACGAGGCTCTTAAAGACGGTGCATATAAAGGCATGGTTTCAGCCTTAGATGATCCTTATTCACAGTATATGAATAAGGATGAATTCGAACAGTATATGACATCATCAATGGGAGAGTATTCTGGCGTTGGTATTACATTCTCTGCAGATGAAGATGGTAATTATGTAGTTATTTCAATTTCAAAGGATTCTCCTGCTGAGAAGGCAGGTGTTGAACCTGGAGACTTCATTATCTCAGTTGATGGTAAGACATACACTGATATAGATACTATGGCTTCAAATATTAGAGGCCCTGAGGGAACTAAGGTTACTATCGAATATACAAGAAATGGCAAGGCCAAAAAAGTAACCATGAAGAGAGCTAACATAAAGCAAGAGAGCGTAGAATATAAGATGCTTGATGATGAGACCGGTTACATTCAGATAACGCAGTTTATCGATCAGACTGGCGAAGACTTTGATTCTGCTCTTAAGGCTGTAACTAAGAAAGGTGCTAAGAAGCTGGTTTTAGACTTAAGAGATAATGGCGGCGGCCTTGTCGATGAAAGTGTGGATGTTGCCGATCAGTTCCTTGATGAAGGTGTTGTATGCTATGTTGAAGATAAAAACGGCAATAGTGACACATATGTTGCAAAGGACGGTAAGACTGACCTTGAAACTGTTATACTGGTAAATGGTAACTCTGCCAGCGCTTCAGAAATCCTGGCGGGAGCACTTAAGGATAACGGCTTCAAAATCATAGGCGAAAAGACGTTTGGTAAGGGTATAATTCAGAGCACTTTCGAACTCGAAGACGGTTCAGGTCTTAAGCTTACAATAATGCAGTATCTGTCACCTGATAAGCACGTTATTCATAAGAAAGGTATAAAGCCAGATGTTAAGGTGAAGAATAACGAAAAAACTGATACAGATGAACCGTTAGAAAAAGCCAAGGAATTACTAAAATAACATGTACTTTCGCACAGTAGAGTTATTTGACTTTAGTTTGTGAAAGTGTTATACTTTTTATGTTTTTAAGGGATAGAGCATAAAAGGAGAAAATACATGGCTTACGAATCAAAATTAAAGAGAGAAGATATTGATGAATTATTCAAGGCAATACTGCTTTTGGATAATGAGGAAGAATGCTACAGATTCTTTGAAGATATCTGCACTATTAATGAGCTTCATGCCATAGCGCAGAGATTACAGGTTGCGAAGCTCCTTTCTGAAGAGAAAACTTATAATGAAATTGAGAAGATTACGAAGGCATCAACTGCTACAATAAGCAGAATTAACAAATGTCTCGTATATGGAGCTGATGGCTATAAGATCGTTCTTGAGAAGCTTAAAGAAGAATAATAGTACAGACATGTTTATGATGACGGAGCAAATGATGCTCCGTCTTTTTTGTGAATAATGATATATATAATTAGAGATTACAAAACAAAATTTAAGACTGAAACAATTATCGGTAAGTTACTTACTGATTTTTGCATATTAAAATGCTTAGATGCATATTTAGGCGATAAGAGGGATTTATCGGTATTTAGAGACGAAAATGGGAAGCCTTTTGTCAGGGGGCTAGATAGACCTATTGGCATCTCTGTAAGTCATAGCGAAGAACTCTTTGCCTGCGCAATTGCTGAAGAAAACGTAGGTTTAGATGTTCAGTTTGAGAGGAAAGTGAACTATGAGCGGCTAAGTAAGAGATATTTCTCGCTGGCTGAACTGGATCATGTAAGAAAGCATGGTAAAGAAGGTTTCTTTGAGGTATGGGTGAGAAAGGAAGCATATGCCAAGTATACAGGCGCTGGGTTAAAAGACGTGCTGGGAGGAGCTTGCACCTTTAACTTAAGAGATGTTGAATTCGCAGACTTAAAGCCTGAGAAGGGTCTTTATATTGCGCTTGTTTATCGCAAAGGCTACAAACCAGGCTCACTTAAGCTGCAGGAGATAGATATATGAATGCGAGAGAGAAAGCAGCAGCTTATCTTAGCCGAGGATCTAAGACAAGATGGCAGGTAATTAAATATTTAAGAGATAAAGGATATGATGAGTCCGATATAGAGGACGCTGTTTCTGAGCTTATGGAGTATCATTTTATCGATGATTTAAACTTCAGTAAAATGTATTTCGAGCTTGGATTTGATAAGGGACGCGGAGCACTTAGGATTAAGCGTGAGCTTTCCGAAAAAGGTGTTGATCAGGATATAATCGAGGAGGCTTTGTCTGAACTTGAGGAGGTCCCTGATCAGTACGAAATGGCTATGGAAATTGGCGGCAAAGTTGTTTCGGATTATGATTTGCAGGCTTTGGACTACAATGAAAAACAAAAGTTAATGGCTAAAATAGTAAGAAAGCTTGCTGGACGCGGCTTTAGCGCTGATGTTTCATATTCTGTTGCCAAAAGCTTAGTAAACAGGTAAGCTAAGAGGGTTAGACATGAGTAATAATGTTATAATAATTGTATGCATGATCATAAGTTTTCTGGTTTTTGTTGGCATTACAATTATTTTACAACTTAATACCAGGAAAACAATCAGGGCTTTAAGTTCATCGCTTGTGAAGGCGCAGATGCAGAATGAAGAGCTGCAGAACGCCAGAAATGCTGAACATAATGTTAGAATGCAGGAGTTAGGCAACCAGTTCAATCGAACAATGTCACAGATCAATAAGAGCCTTGGAGAGATGGATAGTCTGGCATCAGGTGTTGATGATCTGAGAAGATTAATGCTTAATGTTAAGTCTAGAGGCATTATCGGCGAACTACAGCTTGGTGCAATTTTAGCTGAGATGCTGGCACCTAGTCAGTATGAGGAAAATGTTGCGGTAAAGGCTACAAGCGAAAGAGTTGAATACGCAGTCAAGTTTCCTGGAGAATCAGGAAACAGTATATATTTGCCTATAGATTCCAAGTTTCCGGGAGATGCTTATCTAAACCTTCTTGATGCATATGATAGTGGAAACAGGGATGAGGTTAAAATGCAGATGGATATCCTCAGAAGAGCTATAATTAAAGCTGCTAAGGATATTAAGAATAAGTACGTATATCCGCCTCTTACAACGGATTTCGCGATAATGTTCCTGCCTTTTGAGGGACTTTATGCAGAAGTCCTCAGAATGAATATTGCAGATTCACTTCAGCGGGAATACAGGGTGGTAATAGCTGGCCCTACAACACTGGCTGCTATTTTGAGCAGTTTCCAGGTAGGTTTCAGATCACTGGCTCTTCAGGAAAGTTCCGGTGAAGTATGGGAAACTTTAGAACGAACCAGAACTGAATTTGATAAGTTCCAGGAAGTTCTTAATAGAATACAGGTAAGAATGGATCAGACTCAGAGTGAACTTGAAACTCTGGTCGGTGTTAGAACGAGAGGAATACAGAAGGCTCTGAAGAATGTATACGAGAAATCAGGGCAGGAGAATGACTAATGAGTATATATGTTATAAGTGACCTGCATCTTTCATTTGCGCCAGGTAATGATAAGGCCATGGACATATTCGGTCCCAGATGGTTTAATCATGCGGAAAGGATTGGGATCAATTGGAGACAGCTTGTTAAAGATGAAGATACAGTAATAGTTCCTGGGGATATTTCATGGGGTCTTAAACTTGATGAAGCTGCATATGATCTCAGCTGGATAGACCAGCTTCCTGGCAAGAAGATAATGATGAAGGGAAACCATGATCTCTGGTGGCAGGGAATAGGTAAACTGAATAGGATGTATGACACCATCACTTTTCTTCAAAATGACAGCCTGATAGTCGAGAATAAGGTTATTTGCGGTACTAGAGGTTGGGATACACCCGACAATGATGGCTTTACTGATGATGACATGAAGGTTTATAAGAGAGAGCTTTTAAGGCTTGAAATGTCTCTTGTAAGCGCTAAGAAGAAATTCGAAGAAAATGATAATGTGGATGAAATAATATGCTTTATGCATTATCCGCCAGTGTCAAAGGTTGGAAGTTATTCGGGTTTTCAGCAACTTTTTGAAGATTACGGTATCAAGCGTGTTTATTATGGACATGTCCATAATGAGATTGGATTTAAGAATACTATTCAAGGCCAGCATCACGGTGTTGACTATAAACTGGTTTCTGCAGATTATCTAAACTGCATGCCTATTCTTATTGAGGAGGTATAATTATGTTAGATATTAATAGAGTTACTATTATAGTACTTGATAGCTTAGGAGTTGGACAGCTTCCAGACGCAGCTAATTATGGAGACGAAGGTGCTGATACACTTGGTCATATCCACGATAGATTTGGTCTTAAAATGCCGAATTTAAGAAAACTTGGCATGGGAAATATTGAGGGCGCTGCCGGTGGCAGACTTAAAGTAGAAGACCCTATTGGCTTCTATGGTAAAATGGCTGAAAAGTCAAAAGGCAAGGACACAATCACAGGTCACTGGGAAATATCAGGACTTCGCATAGATGTGCCATTTAAGACTTACCATAACGGTTTTCCTAAGGAACTCATGGATGAGTTTGAGAAGAGAATTGGCAGAGGATATATAGGAAACTGCGTAGCTTCAGGTACAGAAATTATCGAACAGCTTGGTGATGAGCATGAAGCAACAGGTAAGGTTATTGTATATACTTCTGCAGATAGCGTTTTCCAGATTGCGGCAAATACAGATGTGGTTCCACTTGATGAACTCTATAGCATTTGCGAAGTCGCTAGAGAGCTTTTGCAGGGTGAATATTCATGTGGTCGTGTAATTGCCAGACCATATGTTAAGGATCCTGTAACAGGTAAGAGAACAAGAACAAGTGATAGACACGACTATGCAGTTTCACCGCCTGATAAGACTATGCTTGATCAAGTTAGTGAATATGGTAAAAGAGTTTATGCTATCGGTAAAATCAGCGATATATTCAATGGTCAAGGCGTTGGAACTTCAGTACACATAGATAGCAATATGGATGGCGTTGATAAGACTATCGCAGCCTTAAAAGAGGATTTCAAAGGCCTCATATTCACAAATCTAGTAGACTTTGATTCCAAATACGGTCATAGAAGAGATCCGGAAGGGTATGGAGCTGCGATTGAAGAATTTGATCAGAGACTTCCTGAAATAATGGCTGCTATGAAGGATGATGATCTTCTCATTTTATGTTCAGACCATGGTAATGACCCTATACACAGTGGTTTTGATCATACTAGAGAGTATATTTTCTGTGTTGGATACAGTAAGAATGTAAAGGGTAACTTAAATTTAGGTATTAGAGAAAGCTTCGCAGATATTGGAGCAACTGCAGTTGATATTCTCACAAATGGTGAAAGAAAGACACTGACAGGTGAAAGTTTTAAGAATATGCTCTAATTTCAGGAGGAAATTGTATGAAGAAAATAATAGCTTTAATAGCAGCACTTGCTATGGTGTTTACATTAGCATCATGCGGGAGCGATAAATCAGAAGAGAGTGATACTACTGAAGTAGCACTTATTTCCAGTGGTGAGAGAATTGATGACGGTTCTTTTAATGAGTCTGCATGGAATTTCATTGAAACGTTTTGTGATGAAAATGAAATTACTTACGGATATTATATGGTAAAAGATAATGCATCTGACGAAGATATAGAATTGGCGGTAAAAGAAGCTATAAGCAAAGGCGGCAAACTCCTTATTTTCGCCGGTTCTAACTTCGAAAAGAATGTATATGATCTCCAGAAAGATTACAAAGATGTAAACTTTTCTCTTATCGATGGTGTTCCTAATAATGGTGATGGCAAGTATGCTTTACAAAATAATTCTCAAGGCATACTTTTCGCTGAAGAAGAAGCAGGATATCTGGCAGGTTATGCTGCCGCTGTAGAAGGGTATAAGAACATTGGCTTTATCGGCGGTAAAGATCTTCCTGCTGTTAAAAGATACGGATATGGATTCGTTCAGGGAATTAAGGCAGCATCAAGAGAGAAGAAGCTTGGTAAAATTACTATAAACTATACATATGCTGGTACATTTGAACAATCTGCCGATGTTCAGAAGATGGCAGATTCCTGGTTTAAGGATGGAACTGAAGTGATTTTCGCATGCGGTGGATCAATGGGGAAATCTGTTATAAAGGCTGCAGAAAAGAACAATGGTAAAATCATCGGAGTAGACTCTGATCAGAGCGGCCTTTCTGATACAGTAATTACTTCAGCAGAGAAAGGTATCGAAAAGGCTGTAGAAGATATGCTGAAGGAATACAGAAGAGGTAATTTCATTGGTAATAACGTTGTAAGTTATTCAGCAAAGAATGATGGCATAGGTCTAGAGATGGAAAATGCTACCTTCAATAATTTTAACGAGGACATTTACAAGCAGGTCCTTAAAAGTATAGAGAGTGGTAAAGTTATAATAAAAAAGGATACTGAAGTTGAATCTGTAAATGAATTTAAGGATAAAAATATTGCAATAAATTACGTAAAATAGCACTAGCTTAATATTTATATAGAATTCCTGGAAACGTTGACTTTTCAACGTTTCTTTTTTTATAATGTAATAAATTAGCCTAAAATTTGCGCTGGTTTATAGAGGTTTTTATGAACGGAACATGATATTTTGCATAGTTTACATAATATAGTTATTGTTCCAGAAAGGTTTGAAGCAAAATGAAGTTAAAATCAGTTTATAGGACGTTATGTTTTAGTTTAATAATCATGTTAACTATGACACTTGTGCCTCAGGTTTCTTTTGGTGAAGAAGTTCCTGATGAAAACACAAGCGAAAATGTGGTTAATGAGACTATTGAAGATGAAGTAATTGACCCAGAAAATGCTGATACAGTAGGGTTAAACGATAATGAAAACAATACTGAGTCAGACACTATAACTGGTTTTGATATTCTTGATACTTATAATTACGGTTTTGAAGGCACTCCTACAGAAGAACAGCTTGCAAGTGCTCTTCCTACTGAGCTTTCTGTTTTTCTTGGAAGCAGCACTACACCGGAACAGATCTCTGTTAAATGGGAGGCTGTTGAAGATTACGACAATACTGAATTCTATTTTTATTCAATGAAACCTGTTTGGGATGACACTTATAAATTGGCTGATAATCTGGATGAAAACCTTGATGTACCATGGATCACTATTTATAGAGAAGAAGAGGGTTCTAACGAACTGGATAAAATAACTGATACTAACAAGCTGGAAGAAATTGATTTTAATAATTCAGATGAAACTATAGTTGATCAAGTTGGTGATACAGCTTGGAATATTATAGACAATCTTACAGATGATTGTTATGCAGCTACAAGCAATGCTGATCTTGTGTACAATTATCTTACTAAGAATCTGGGGCTTAATAAAGCTGCTGCCTGTGGTGTAATGACAAACATTTACGCAGAGAGTGGAATGATTCCAAACAACCTCGAAAATACTTATAATACAAGATACGGTTTAAGCGATGCTGAATACACTAAGCGTGTAGATGCAGGAAAGGGTGCATATAAGTCAGGTTCAGGCGAATCTCGTAACTTCAAGACTGACTACTGCGGTTATGGCCTTTGCCAGTGGACATCACTGGGACGCAGAACAAATCTTCTCAATTTGGCATTAAAGAAGAATGTATCGATTGCTGACATAAATATGCAGCTTGAATTCCTCAATACTGAACTTCAGGATTATCCTTCAGTTTATGAAACATTAAAGCATGTTCCTAACAACGCTGCTGGCGCATACATTGCTGCTACAGAATTCTGTCTGCAGTTTGAGGTTCCAGCTAATACTGTTAGTACAGCCGCTTCAAGAGGTAAGACTTGCCTTTCAGGATACTGGAAGACTTATAACGGATCCACAGTAAGTGCTTCAAGTTCTTCATTCACTTCTATCTGCGGATATTCATATCCGGAAACAGTTGTTAAGGGAAAGGGCGTTACAGTAAGTGGATATGCTGTTTCAAACTTTAAGATTTCAAGCGTTAAGGGTGAAATATTAAATAGCTCTGGCAATTCAGTTTACTCTAAGTCATTATCACCTGGAACGACAGCTTATAGCCTTTACAATTTAGATAACTACATGTCATTCAGTAAACTTGGTACTGGATCATATACTTATAAATTAACAGTTAAGGATTCAAATGGTAAAACAGTAACAGCAAGTAATAAGTTTACCGTTGTTTCCAGTGGAACTGCAGTAGTGAAGAGGGGCTTCGCCTCATATGCAGGAACATCCGATTATAGCGAACCTGAGAAGACTGAGACTGAGACTCAGCCGACTACACCTGAAACTCCTACTGTGCCGGCTCCAGTAATTACTAAACTTAAAATCTCAAATTATAATTATCCACCTTCAAGCCTTAAGAAAGGAAAAAGTTTTTCAATAAGGGGTAAAGTAACTTCAAATTATTATCTCAGATATATAACTGTTGGCATCTATGATAAATCAGGCAAATCTGTTTATAAAGCAGTAGGCGATGTTAAGGGTAAAAAGAAGAAGACTTATTACGTTGTAAAACTTGATTCAAAAATCAAGTTCGGTAAGCTGGCTAAGGGTACTTATTATTATAGAGTCACTGCTGAAGATACTCGTATGACTAAGAATTTAGTAAATAAGAAATTTACTGTTAAATAAGAGGTTACATAAATGAAAGTTACAAAGGGATACATAGATCAGAGAAATGCTTTACTTGGCCAGAGAATAGTTAATGCGCTGGAAAAACGTGGCTATGAAGGCTATTATGTAAATTCAAGTGAAGAAGCTAAGGCTAAGGTTTTAGAATTGATACCGGAAGGATCAAGTGTTAGTTGGGGCGGTTCAATGACTCTTGATGACATGGGGATCAAGCAAAGCCTACATGATGGAAATTATAAAGTACTTGATAGAGAGCTGGCTAAGAGTCCTGAGGAAAGACAGGAAATAATGAAAAAAGCTCTTACATGTGACGTATTTCTTTCAAGTGTAAACGCCATTTCACAGGATGGTCAGATGGTTAACATCGATGGCAACGGTAATAGAATAGCTGCAATTGCTTACGGTCCAAAGACTGTAATCTTAACCGTTGGAATGAATAAGGTTGAGCCTAATCTTGAGGCTGCTAGAGCCAGAGCTAGAAACTATGCTGCACCGATCAATGCTCTTAAACTTGGAATTGATCTTCCGTGTACTAAGGCTGGAATATGTATGGACTGCATGCATCCGCAGTGCGCTTGTGCAGAAATCGTTGAAATGAGAATGAATAGAATCCCAGGTAGAATTAAAGTAATTCTCATAGGAGAGGAAATGGGATTATAAAAGATAAGAAGAAAAAGGGGACCACATTATGTGGTCCTAAATATTTGTGCAATGGTAAAGGAGTGATCTTATAAACTCTTTTAATTTAACAGTTCCGCCTGTTGATGCTTTACCTTGAATATAGTTCATTTCACTCTTTACTTGTTCAAATCCATAAAGAGATGATGCGTATTCATTAAAGTATTCATTGGAGAAATCGTCTAGGCCAATAGATGCTAAGTTATTAAGTCCCTGACCGGCAGCTCTACGTATTCGCTGCTCCATGCTTTTAGGCGTATCAGAGAAAATGGCACATACATCCTTAAGTTTCTGTTTAGAAAAATTATCTTCGTTACTAATGGCATATTCGCAAATTGTGATAATGTCATCAGCGCCAGAATGTCCCAGAATTCCAATTTTAGAAAGTATACTCTTTAATCTTTCCATTTTATCTTGTTCAGAAGTATATTTGGCAGGACCTACAGACTTTTCACCAGTTATAAGAGTAGTCATCTGTTCAACTGTCTTCTTATACTGAATTTTTTCGCATACGTTATCTATTACTTTTAATACTTCAACGCTATTGATCGGTTTATGAATAAAGAATTCAACGCCTGCTTCATAAGCGGATGATGTAATGCCATCATCAGTAACTTGAGAAAGCATAATAAAAACTACATTAGGGTTGACTTTCTTAGCACGCTTTATAAATTCGATACCATCAATTCCCGGCATAAGCAGGTCGATGATAACGATATCCGGATCAAGATATTTGATTTCATCTAATGCCTCAATAGGGTCATTAAATGTTCCTGCAATTTTAACAGTTCCATGACGAGCTACAACTAATTGTAATATCTGAAGGACAGATTTATCGTCATCAATCATTACGATTTTTTCCATTTATGCTTCCACCTTAAACGATTTCTTAGGTATAACTAATTCAAATGTGGTTCCTTTTTTACTGCTTGTAAGGCATTTTACGGAGCCGTCTAATTTGTCTTCAACAAGTTCCTTAACAATAGCAAGGCCTAACCCCCTTGAAACTACCCCTGTTTCAAAATCAATTTTAGTAGATATACCTGGAACGAAGATATCATCAACAATATCTTCGGGTATACCATCTCCATCGTCACTTACCGAGAAGATATAGTTATCTTCTTTTGAAGTCTGAGTGATCGATATATTTATTCTCCTATCAGCTGCCTCAACTGCATTTGATATTAAATTGTCAAAAATAGAAATAATGACATAAGTATCGTTTGTAATCAGTTTGTTATCAAATTGAACTTCGATAGTAGGGCGTTTACTTTTATCCTCAATACTGTTGAAGACAGAGTTGCCAATAAGTAAAATTAGATTTTCAACATTATCATTATTAAATTCCGCTTCGTTTCCAATGGCTTCTGATAGGCCGCGCATAATAAGAATATATTCCTTCTTTATTTCATGAACATTCTTAGCGACGTTTAGAGCTAGTGTGGCTGATTCTGCTTTAGTCAGTTTAATGTCATCGTTTTGAAGGTTAGAGTAAAGGCTATAAGCTTCCTTCATAGTATCCTCAACTAAAACCGTTCCTTTATCCATCCAAGCCATTTCGCTTGTAAGTTTGGACATTAGTACTACAAGTCTCTCGTAACGCTCTGCATTAGATTTTTTTAATAGGGTAAGCCTATATTTATTGATCATTGAAAGGATGATCCAGAGAATTACAGATCTGACAATTGCTATAATAAATAGGCCAATAATAACACGTGTATTTAAGCCTATAAGCCCGATTCTAATCGAGAGTTCTACGATGTTTGAAAAGAAATCCGCAAAGCAAACGAAAACGGCATAGGCGAGTTTGCTTATCTTATTATTGCTAACGATAATTACAAAACTTACTAATAGTCCGAAAACAAGATAGAAGGTTGATTCCGGTAATGAAATTTTGAAAGAAGTGTAAAAACTAATATCCTTAGAATGAATGGCGAGTACACTAACTAATGTAATGGCAATATCAGAGATTAAAATAACTGCCATTTTATTAACTGATCTGGCGATATAGATGGAAGCAGCTATGCATACGCAAGCCATACTGATTTGAAAGTCATCAGTGAATAATAGAAGATTCATTTGTCTTGCTAAGACAATAATGAAACATATTGTTACTATTAAAGTGATTTTATTATTAGTAGTGTTTTTCATATAGCTGCCATTCTTTATATGTTTTACTTTACTTTTATGAATTTACAATCCTTGCCTGTGGTATCTTTGTTGTCCTTCCATGTAATAGTGCCGTTTGATAATGTGAATTCTCCTGAGCCGCCAGTGTAAACTTCAGCCTTCAATGTTGAGCCTGTTTCATCTGAAGTATTGATGTTCTTCACTCCGTCATTATAAACGTATTTGCCAGTGTTCTTATCAAGAGTACATGTCATTGTCCATTCAGTTTCTTCTGTTGCGCTGCTTCCCCAAAGAATAGTGATGTGACACTTATCATTTGTGCCTTCAATTAACATGAATGCACGTTGGCTTGTCTGATCCTGCCATTCACCAGTTATATCCTGATCTTCAGGAGCTCCCACTTCAGGAACAGTTTCTTCCTCAGGTTCACCTGTAACAAGTTCTGAAGGCTGCTGAGTTTCTTCTGGGATTTCAGCTTCTTCATTATCACTGCTACAAGCAGCGAAAGCGAACATTAATGATCCTATGAGTAAAATTGATAATAATTTC
Source organism: Bacillota bacterium (assembly GCA_029006195.1). Classification (GTDB taxonomy): domain Bacteria; phylum Bacillota; class Clostridia; order Peptostreptococcales; family Anaerovoracaceae; genus Lentihominibacter. The sequence continues at coordinate 894 of JAQXGH010000004.1, read as the reverse complement.
TTGATTTTCATTGGTTACCTTCCTTATCAATAGTAATTTTTGTTTTTCTTTATTATACAACTATTATTATAGCTAAATTGTGAATTTATATTAAGGTTAAATGAATGTTTGTTAGTGTAAAGTAGTTGTGGAGTTTTTAAAGAAAAAGAAATAGAGATCAATCCCAAAGTGTTAAAATGGTTTTACCAACAAATCATTCAACGAAAGGAAGATCTCTATGGAAAACATTATACAGCAGATAGCAATTGAACTGGTAGAAAAAATCAATAAAAAAGCATTTAGTGAGAAATTAACAGATTTGGATAAGCTTGCAGCAGAGATATTTGAGGACTGCACAGAGTCTGCAAAACTGATCGTGCATGAGGTTGTCCGCATTCGTAATCTTCAGTTTAGAGAAGACAAGGCATTTCGCAAGCAGGAAGGTCTGGTGCTTAAGGAAAAGGATCGTCCGCGGCAAATCCTCACAAAGCTTGGAATGATTGAATGGAATAGAGATTACTACTACGACAAAGGCGATGAAAGCTATGTGTTCCCACTTGATCATATGCTCGGAATCAGGAAATATGAGCGAATTGGGGATGAAGTGACAGCGCAGCTTCTTAGCAGAGCAACAGAAGTATCATTTGCAAAAAGTGCAGACATCGTTACCGGAGGCACTGTAAGCAGACAGTCTGTACATAACCATATTGTCAAAGCAAACATCCCGGAGAAACAGCCTGAAATGAAGAATAAACCGGTAAAGGAACTTCATGTCTATGCTGATGAAGACCACGTGCACATGCAGAAGCCTGGAAAGAAGAGAGGCAAACAGAATCAAATGGTACCGCTGGTCACAGTAACAGAAGGAACAAGACCTGTAGGAAGCAGACGCAATATAACTATTGAGCCAATGCA
>JAQXGH010000003.1 GCA_029006195.1 Bacillota bacterium | reverse complement strand
GTCACTCACCTCCACGTGCTGTGTAGTATGCCAGTATTGCAGGAAAACTATAACAGGAAACAGATAAAAGCGAAAGGCCATCGGGTATTTTCATGACCCCATTGGTGTCTTTCGCAGAAAGACGGGTTATAATTATGAAGAAAATTGGATTTATCGGCATGGGCAATATGGCTCAGGCCATTTGTATAGGAATAATCGAGAGCGGTAAGGTTGATGCTAAGGACATCTACTCATTCGCTCCTAACCAGGAAAAACTCGCAAAGAATGCAGAAAGAATCGGATTCACACCATGTGCTTCACTTAAGGAGCTTGCAGGCTTTGCAGACACTTTGATCATGGGCTGTAAGCCTTATCAGATCGAAAGCATTGTAGCTGAAATCGGCGAAGAGCTTAAGGGCAAGGCTCTGGTTTCTATCGCAGCTGGATGGAGCCTTGATAAGTACAGACAGATTCTGACTGACGAGACAAGAGTTCAGTACATTATGCCAAATACACCAGCCATGGTAAACGCTGGCGTTTTCATGTTCGAAAAAGAAAATACTTTAACACCGGAAGAACACGCTGAAGTTATGGATATTTTCGCTGAAATGGGTCTTGTAACTGAGCTTCCATCAAACCTTATGAACATCGGTATGGCTATCGCTGGATGCGGCCCTGCTTTTATCGACCTTATTATCGAAGCCCTGGGTGATGCAGGCGTTAAGTACGGCCTCCAGAGAGCTCAGAGCTATGAACTGGCATCACAGATGATTCTGGGAACTGCTAAGCTGCAGCTTGAAACTGGCGAACATCCAGGAGTTCTTAAGGACAATGTATGCTCACCTGCCGGCACTACTATCGTTGGCGTTGACGCCCTCGAGCACAATGCAGTAAGAGCTGCATTCATTGACGCTGTTGACGCTGTAATGGATAAATCAAGAGGTTAATCATGAGTTTAGATGAAATCAGAGTAGACATAGATAGAATTGATAAAGAGATCCGCCAGCTTCTTATGGATAGACTCGATTGCTCCAAGCGAGTTGTTGAATCTAAGGTAGCTGACGGCAACTACACTATTTACCGCGCAGATAGAGAAAAAGCCATCCTGGAGAAACTTGGCGCTGGCATCCCCGAAGACCGTAAGGCCGGCTATCTGGCAGTTGTACGTAAGATAACTGAAACAAGCAGAATGTATCAGTACGGCAAGCTCTACGAAATGGTTGACGGCATCTTTGATGAGCTCGTCGCAGGCATAGAAATTCCTGCAAAAGCTACAAGCGTTACCCTGGAACTTACTCGTCCGAACATCCCTAATGCCATGTCTTCGATCTTAAGCATGATTGGTGACTACGGATATAATATGCAGAGAATGGAGCTTTTGCATTACGCAGATGACAATTCCGCTGTAACCTTCGAACTGACTATCCTGGGAGACCTTAATGAGGAACACATGAAGAAGCTCATGCTTCAGCTCTCAAAGGAAAGCTCAGATTTTAGGATCATTAGAATAGTATAAAAAAGGCCGCTACGAGGTCTTTTTATTATTTACCAAGATATTTTAGCAGGCCTTCGCAGCCTTCTACAACGTCTTTATATGTTGAAACGAAGTCGCCGGTATACCATGGGTCTGCGATGCTCTGGCCTTCCCTGCCGGCAAAGTCCAGGAGGAGTTTTATCTTACTTTCAGTGTCAGGACCTGTGATCCTAATCGTATTTCTAATGTTGTTTCTGTCGGCGCACAGCAGGTAGTCATAATATCTATAATCTTCCTTAGTTACCTGCACTGCCCTCTTGGCATCAACATCCGCCCCCTTTATTCCGTGACGAGCCAGCTCGTCATATGCAGGCGGGTATATAGGGTTCCCTACTCTGCCCCAGATTTCCTCTGTACTTGTGGCAGCTGATGCTATTTCAAATTGGTTTTTTATGCCTTTCTTCTCGACCATATCTTTAAGTACAAACTCGCACATAGGTGAGCGGCAGATGTTGCCGTGGCAGATGAATAATACTTTTATCATAGATTTCAATCTCCTTAAAATGCCGTGAAATGC
>JAQXGH010000002.1 GCA_029006195.1 Bacillota bacterium | reverse complement strand
TAAGGATGATACAACTAAACCTGCTGCTGTGACTTCCTGACATGGTCTGCTAATATTTTTTCTTAAGCCACCTCTCCTGATGGCTATTTTGTTATACACTCTTTTATTTATCCGTAACCTCTATTCTTTTTCAAACTTCTCCCTACCTATTCATAATAAACTTCGGCAAGATAAAGTCCGTACGGCGGCGCCGTATGACCTGCCTTAGTTCGATCTTTTGATTCAATAATTGTTTTTATATCACCAGGTTTTCTCTTGCCAAGGCCAACCTCGACCAAAGTACCTGTAATGATCCTAACCATATTGTACAGGAAACCATCTCCGCTAATGTGAAGCTCTATAGAATCGCCATCGATTACCTTAGCATCAAAAATAGTTCTCACGGTAGTTTCCCTAGGATTGCTGCCCGATGCCTCGAAGCACTTAAAGTCGTGCGTACCAATAAGGTACGACGCAGCCTCATTCATGGCAGCCACATCCAGCTCATCTTTCACAAAATACCTGTAATTTCTCAGGAACACATCCTGCTGACCACGGCATATTTTGTAGATATACTTCTTACCCTTACAATCGAATCTGGCGTGAAATTCAGGCGGCATCTCCTCCGCCTTCACGATTCTGACAGGCGCTCCCGCGAAAGCTCCATCCTCTCTGCCGCACAACGCGTTGTTGAAGACCATAGCCATTTTCTCTACAGGTATGCCAATATCAGCCTTAAACGACGCCCTCTGTCCATACGCGTGAACCCCAGCATCCGTTCTGCTGGTACCGTTCAGAATGATATCGCGCTTAAGAAGCCTGGATAAAGTCTGCTCCAGATGCCCCTGTACAGTTCTCGCCGCCGGCTGTCTCTGCCAACCGTGAAACACCGATCCATCATATGCAATTGTAAGCAATATGTTTTTTTCCATAGTTATCATCAATTATACATTAATAAAAAGGGAACCACAATGATAATGTAGGTAAATGCACCGCAGCAGAGAAAAGGCCCCAGCGGCATAGCGTCATCCTTCTTGGCCCTGCCGGTCACTAAAATCCCTGTAGCGTATAGACCGCTAGCCAAAAGCCCCAGCACCAGCGTCGTCGCAATACCGGCTACTCCCAGCATAAGTCCGATAGCAGCGCACAGTTTAACATCGCCAAATCCAACAGATTCCTTCTTCGTAATAAGCGCGCCTATGCCTGCCGCCGCCAGCATAACGCCGCCGCCAATGGCAAGCCCGGTCAGAAGGTCCCACATCATATTATCAATAAGAACTGCTTCGCTCTGCCTCAGCGCCTTATGCACAGGAATAAACCCGATAGTCGAAAGCGCTAATAGCCCCACGAACTGATCCGGTATGATCATATATTTAGCGTCTGCAATTCCGATCATGGCAAGAAGCCAGCAGGCAAACATTCCCGCCAGCGCCAGCTGTAAATTCCCAGGGCTGCCCGCCGCACTCACCAGCCTAAGCCCGATGCATACAAAGCCGGCAGCACAAATCCAGCGCCAGGGATTCTCCTTTATCCTCTTAACGTTAGGATCCTTAAGTTCCTGCGAAGGCTCTTCATCGTAATCACAAAGCCACTGAGCCGGAAGCCTATTAAACGCGAACACGATAAATAGCCCCGCGAAGAATCCAGCGACCCCCGCAGCCACAAGTTCAATTATGTTTATCAGGTTTAATTCTGTCATAGTCTCCACTCAAATTCTAAATATTGTCTTTTATTATACCCCATCTCTTATACAAAAGCCTCACATTCTAAATTGTTGTAGTTTTTCAGTTTTTTCCTAAATTTAAGAAATTTTTTAAAAAGCTATTTAAATTCCTATATATAAGATGTATATTAGTAAAACGCCTGTCCACAATAGTTCATGCAGGCGAAAAAGGGTAGAGAATCATTTAGGAGGCGTTAAAATGAACAACAACAAGCGCAATGCGCGCAGTATCCCTGTAATGATCGTATTTCTGATCATAACTGTTCTGATGGCAGTTTTATTCTTCCCACAGACGAACAGTAACGTGGCAGAAGGTTTCCACCAAATCATGGGATCAACACCTGAAGCACTTGATGCTCAGACACAGACTGTTTATGATGCAATCACTTATAGCAAGTCAATCGACATTCTGGCTATGCTGCTCGTCGGTTTCGGATTCCTCATGGTATTTACTAGAAAGCATGAGTTCACTTCACTGACTGCAACATTCCTCGCAACAAGTATTGCAATTCCAGTTTATATGCTGCTCAAGGGTTTCATTATGGGCGAAGAATATAGCCTTTGCAGCATCGAAGGTTTCTTATGGGCTGAATTCGCAGCAGCTTCACTGCTCATCGCTATGGGCGCTGTTCTCGGTAAGCTCACTACAGACCAGTATTTCGTAATGTCAATCCTGTTCGTTCCAGCATACTTCGCTAACGAATATCTGTTAGTAGACAGCGGTATGCTCGCTGGATTCCTCGACACAGGCGGTTCAGTTGCTATCCACGCATTCGGAGCATTCTTCGGTCTTGGTATGGTAGCAACAACAAGAAAGAAATTCGAAAACAAGCCAGGCGTAGAAAGTGATAAGATTTCAAACGAATTCTGCCTGCTTGGCAGTATGGTACTCTGGCTGTTCTGGCCTTCATTCACATCATCAGTTGTATCAGGTGATCTGGCAATCCTGACTGCTGTTAACACAGTACTCGCACTTTGCGGATCAACTCTTTCAACATATATCTTCTCAAAGCTTTACAGAGGTAAGGCAGAAGTTGAAGACATCGCTAATGCAGCTCTGGCTGGCGGCGTAGCAATCGGTTCAGCTTGCTCATCAGTTTCACTGGGCGGCGCTATGCTGATCGGTATCATCGCTGGTATCGTTACAACAACTGGTTACAATGTAATCGCGCCTAAGGTTTGCAACCTGATCAAGGGCGACGATACTTGCGGCGTACAGAACCTCCACGGATACTCAGGTATCGTTGGCGGCCTGTCAGCAATCTTCGTAACTGGTAATGCAGGCGTACAGATTCTGGCAATCGTTATCACTATCGTAATCGGTATGGTAACTGGTAGAATCGTTGGTATCATCTGCGGACTGCTTGGAACTAAGGAAACTCCTTACGACGACGTTGATGACTTCGAACTCGAAGAAGAATAATTATAAATACAATAATTTCTAATACAGAAAAAGGACAATAAGAAAACTCCCGGGGTGGTTGCCGGGAGTTTTTCTTTTACATTAATTTAGTTTTTTCAAGACTTTCTTCAAAGGCTATCTTACCGCGTCTTAATGGCTTTTGCAGAACAATGCCTACAATGAGCGAGATACTCATGAATATCAGAAGCGTACCGAGTTCACTCCAGTATGTGTTTCCGTACATGCCGGCGATAGCTTCTCTCATAGCCGCCATGCTGTGATTAAACGGCATGAGCGGATAGAGTATCTGGAAGAATTCAGGCGTCATTTCTACAGGGAACGTTCCGCCAGATCCCGCAACCTGAATAACCATTATTATTACTGCTACAGCCTTACCGATATCTCCAAATGATGCGGTAAGCGTGTAAATTATATTGCCAAATACAATGGCTGTAACCAGACCCGCCAGAACGAACAGCAGAGGATGCGCGCACTGGATTCCCAGGAAGAACAGGTCACCCAGACATATCAGTAACGCCTGCGCCAGACCGATAAGTGCTAAGAGTATGTACCTTCCTAAATAAACTTGATGCTCTCTGAGTTTATAGAGCTCTTTTCGTCTTGATTCCTCAAGCGCTACGCTCATCAATGCTACCAGTATTGTAGCTCCTACCCAGATCGCTAGCGAAGTGTAGAACGGAGCCATGCTGGATCCGTAGTTTTCCACGTGGTAAACCGGTATACGATTCAGCTCGACAGGTGCTGCTATGAAGCCCGACAGCTTCGTTGCATTCTGGTGCAGCACATTCTTTAAGACATCTGTATCACCTGTGTTCTTGCCTTCTTCCAGCTCTTCAGCCATATTGCCCAGTCTGGTTGCTGTATCCTTTAACATAGGAGCTGTATTATCCAGTGCCTTTCTCAGCACGCCCAGGCTAGAGAGCGTATCCCTTGATATCTTCTCTATATTGCCTGCGATCTTGTCCATATCATCCAGGGCTGAATCTGAATCCTTCTTAAGCGATGTCAGTTCTGACTTAAGTGCTTCCAGGTCAGCCTTCAGCGCTGTCACCTTGGCTATGATATCTTCAAGCCCCGGTACACCAGCCTCCTGTGCTTCCTTCAGGAACTGATCTATCAGCTGGACCTCAGCATCAATATCGCCGATCACTTTATTGATGTTTTTATCAGCATCGTCCGACAATTCTCTTCCTGATGCCGTTATTTCTCTGATAGTATCCGCAAGCTCCTTCGTGGATTTAAGCATGTTCTCCATGGATTTCACAGATGCCGAAAGCGAAACTACCGAAGAATTCGCTGCATTTACTATGTCTTGAACATGTCTGACGGACACCATCATATCGCCCATAAGTTGAGTCGCTGTCGTCATGTCGCCATTATCCGTTAAGGCTTTAGCCGTATTTAACGCTATCGACATGATCTCTTTAGTGAAGTTATTTTCTACTTCCTGCTGGATAGCAGTCGCCCCCTTCTGAGTGATTTTAGACGCTATAGCATTCTCTTTTTCATTCACGTAATAGATGAGCTGTGACGGGTTAACATCGCTGTCAAAGAAGCTTAGCATATCAGATGAGAAGCTCTCCGGAACAACTACGGCCGCATAATATTCGCCGCTTTTGGTTCCCTCTATTGCTGACTCCGCATCTGTAATGACCCAGTCAAACTTATCGTTTCCAGTTACTTTAGCAACAAGGTTTTCTCCTAAGTTTACAGACATCGGTATGAGCTGACCGTCGTAACCCTTGTCGTTATTTGCCAGTGCAATTTTTAATTCTCTGGTGTTTCCATATGGATCCCAGCATGCTGATATGTTGAACCACGCATAGAGCGGCGGTACAACTATAAGTCCTAAAATAATTACCCATGCTATCAGATTTCTTCTGATCTTGTGGAGGTCGCCTTTAAATATCGCTATTACGTTCTTCATCAGAACCAACCTCCTTCCTGTCATTTGTACTCTGCAGCACTATATACATATGCTCGACGAAAATCAGGAATACCGCAATGATGATTATGCATACTACCCATATTGTTATCATCAGCGGTTTCATCGGGATGATAAATACCATCGCGAGCAGAACCACAGGAGCTATAACAACGTATTTGAAGCCTTTGCTTTCAAGCGCATCATGGAACCTTATGAACTTCTCGGCTCTTTCCTCAAATCCTTCTTTGTAGCTTTCATTGCTGTATGCGAAGTTCAGTGCGATTTCAACCAGCTTGTTTTCTTTAGCTTTAACGCCTCTTTCACTGGTCATGAATCCAGTATCACTAAGTCTGGTATCAAACGTGTGATTAAGCGCTGTGATTTTAGGCTTAACTACCAAACCGAGGAAAAGCGCAATGAGCAGGAACAGCAGAAGCATTCCCAGCTGAATTATGTAATAATTATGGTAAAAACCTGCTATTGATTCCCTCAGTGCTCCAATGCCATATGAGAATGGCAACAGAGGATATATGAACTGGAAGAACTTGCCTGTAAGCTCTACCGGATATGTTCCCGATGAACCTGGTATCTGCAGTATAACCATGAGTACCGCCAGCGCCATACCTATATGTCTGAATGTAATGGCCAGAGCATAAATCAGGTTAACAAATACTATTGCCGACACCAGTCCTGCCAGCAGGAAGGCGATCGGATGCACGCACTGAATGCCCATCAGATAGATGTCACCCAGGCAGATGATAGTTGACTGTATCAGGGCGATGAATGTAAACAATGCAGCCCTAGCAATGTATGCCTGACTCGTTGTGATGTGGCGTTCTTCTTCGCCTTCAAGATCAACTTCGAAATAGAAAATCGCGATGATTATCAGTCCGCTGACCCATATAGCCAGCATAGTGTAGAACGGCGCAACGCCGCTGCCGTAATTTTCAACATGATAGAGCGGCTCTGTGTCCAGCTTTATCGGTGATGCCATGAATTCAGACATCTTCTCGTAGTCCATCTCTGAAATTTCTTTGAGCTCTTTTACCGCTTCAGCGCTGCTCAGCGAATTGATGCTGATTCGTGCATCAAGCAGCAGGCTCTCAGTCGCCTGGAGCGCGCTTTTCATGCTCTGCAAAGCCTCGTCAGTGCTCTTAAGACCTGCACTTAGACTTACCAGCATATCGCTAACCTGCGATGTTGCCGGCTCAATCGATGTCACAAGCCCTTTGGCCTTATTCAGAGATGCGTCTGTATTATTAAGAATTGTATCCACTTCCTGCAGACTTGCCAAAAGATCATCAGTGATCGGTCTCAAAATATCAGGGTATTCTTCCTGAAATTCTTTTACCGCCTTGATTGCTTCCTCTGTATCCTGTTTAACTGAACCTATTACCTTATCATTTGTATCTATGATGTCGTTCAAATCCTCCAAAGTCTTTGATACAGACTTGGAGAGTTTCTTGGCATTTTGTGCAGCCGACAGACTGCCTTTGTATGTCGAGTGAAAACTTGCTATTGCCGCTTCATAGCTATCGATAGCACTTATCGCTTCGTCTATCGACGATACGATTCTGTTATTGTCTTCTGACATATCGCTATCTATCTGTCCAGCCGTTTCACCAAGTGTCTTCAGAATAGCTTCAGATACAGCACCTTTAAAGGCTGTATCGATCGTCTGCTGTATAACCTGCGCCCCGGTATCTGTAACCTTAGGCGCGATGGCGTTCTTTTTCTCATTTACATAATAGTCGATTACCGGTGTGTCTATTTCGCCACCAAGAAAACTTGTCAGTTCATTCGAAAACTGCTTCGGAATCACTATAGCCGCATAGCATTCACCGGATTTAACGCTCTCTATAGCTTCATCCTCATCGAGAACGACCCAACTAAGCGACTTATTTTTTCCGAGCTGCTTAACAATAGTTTTACCGACATTCACATTTCCTATAGGCTCACGCACTGTTCCCTCATCCTGACATGCTACCGCGATTTTGATATTTCCCGTATGCTCATACGGATCAATATTTGCCGCGATATTAAACCATGCATAAAGAGATGGAAGCACACAAATACCCAGGATAACTATAACCGCTACCCAGCTGGCAAGTATTCTTCGTATGTCTCGCTTTAGAATGTATACTATGTTCCTCATGACTATCTAACCAAATGATTTATCAGTGTGTCCTTTATTACCTTAACATTTGTCTCTACGTTGAGGTCGCGGCGTATCGCTGCCGCTCCGCGAAGCCCCTTCGTATATGCTCCAATGAACTTTCGTATCTCCCTTACCGCAACGCCTTCTCCCTTGTCCGCGATAAGCATGTCGAGGTGTCTTATGAGCATCTCCACCCTGTCCTTCGCTGACGGCTTATCCGGCAGTATTTCAAGTGCAAAAGCTTCACTCTCTGAACTGTTCCATCCTGCCTCATAAAGGCTTTTGGCTTCATTGAATATCCACGGATTACCCACAGCTCCTCTGGCGATCATTACGCCATCACAGCCTGTTTCATCCATCATCCTGATGGCATCCTGGCCGCACATGACATCGCCGTTTCCGATTACCGGGATTCTTAAGGCATCCTTTACCGATGCGATAGCAGACCAGTCAGCCTTGCCTTCATAGAACTGCTCACGCGTTCTCCCGTGGATAGTAACCGCAGCGGCGCCAGCCGCTTCTGCAGCCTTTGCAGCTTCGACTGCGATGTTCTGGTCTTTCTTAAAGCCCATACGCATTTTGACAGTTACCGGCATAGGGTTTTCCTGAGCCGCTTCCGCGCCTTTGACCAGTGCGTGGATGACGTCATACATCTTGTCCAGGTCCTTTAGGAGGGCTGAGCCTTCGCCGTTTTTGACGATCTTTGGGACCGGACAGCCGCAGTTGAGATCCAAAACCACGTTACCCCACGTGCCGTCCGCCAGAGTTTTGCCGGCGAACTCCATTACGTCAAGCTCGCTGCCAAACACCTGAAAGCCAACAGGGCCTTCATCTTCGCCAAGTGTCAAAAGCTGGCCGGTTTTTCTGTCGCCGTATTTGAGGCCTTTACCACTTACCATTTCCGTAAATGTTAAAGAAGCCCCCTGCTCTGAGCAGAGGGTCCTCATTGTTTTATCTGTGAACCCCGCTAGCGGAGCCAGCAGGAATGGGTTCTTAAATTGCAAATTGCCGATTTGTAGTTTCTTCATTATTTCGCTTTGTGCTTTTTATTCTTGTTATAAATTAATTCTAGACCTTCGAGAGTCAGGAGTTTGTCAACGTAATCAATGCAATCAACTCCGTTTTCGATGAGTGTAGCGAGACCGCCTGTTGCGATTACTTTGATGTCTTCAGGCTTCACGTCTTCGCCGTGTTCACAGCAGTAATCAGCCAGTTCAACCTTCATCTTACGAACGATGTAATCAACAACACCCATGTGGCCGTATACGAGGCCGGACTGCATGCTTGTGTTTGTATTTCTGCAGATAACACATCCAGGCTCTTCCAGCTCAACCTTAGGGAGTTTAGCTGTCTTCTCAAACAGAGCGTCTGATGAGATCTTAAGGCCAGGAGCGATTGTACCGCCAAGGTATTCTGCCTTGTCAGTGATCGCGCAAAGTGTTGTAGCAGTACCGAAATCTATTACGATCAGCGGTCCGCCGTACTTAGCAATTGCAGCTACCGCATTAACGATTCTATCTGCGCCAACCTGCTTAGGGTTATCGTATTTTACGATAAGACCAGTCTTGATTCCAGGGCCAATTACTATCGCCTTCTTGTCAAAATATTTCTGTGACAGGTGCTGCAGTGTGTATAGAATTGATGGAACTACTGTTGAAATGATTACGTCTTCAACTGCCTTAATGTTGAGTCCTTCATATGCAAACAGGTTATGGATGATCATGCCATATTCATCAGCGCTCTTACGATTATCTGTTTCGAGTCGCCAGTTTGTGATCATCTTTCCATCTTTGAATACGCCTAATACGATGTTTGTATTACCTACATCAAATGCTAATAACATATTTATTTTACCTCCGCTTTGCCGCTGGTCTTTATCACCCAGTCGACTTGCTATTTTAATTAAAATGTGATGAGAACGTCTCCTGAGTTAACAGCTGCGCCCTTCTGTACGTTGATTGCTGAAACTGTTCCAGGAGCTGAAGCCTTGATTTCGTTTTCCATCTTCATTGCTTCCAGAATCATAAGTACATCGCCAGTATTTACTGCGTCGCCAACTGCTACTCTAACATCGAGAATAGTTCCTGGCATTGGTGATGTGATCGAATTTCCCCCTGCTGCAGGAGCAGGTGCTGGTGCTGGAGTAGCTGCAGGTGCTGGAGCCGCTGCTGCAGGAGCAGGTGCTGGCGCTGGCGCTGCAGCTCTTGTTACAGGAGCCGGTACTGAAACGCCGCCAACTTCTTCAACTTCAACTTCGTATGTTTCTCCATTTACTGTGATGTTATATTTCTTCATCTTTCTTTATTCCTTTCCGAGTATATATTACAGGATCTTTCTTGTTTCCATTCTTTCGTTAAGACCCGCTACTGTCCAAGGTGTCTGGCCATTTGCTCTTCTAGTGATCTTTGTAACAACCAGGTTGTTTGCATTCTCACCTTCAAAAGCTGCAATCGCCGCTGAAATAACTGCAACGAGTTCTTCCTTTGGTACCTCGTTCTTTTTTTCAGGGCTCTCTTCCTGCTTGGGCTTAGATATTGGCTTAGTAGCAATAACTCCTGCACCCTTAGAAGAAACGTTATTCGAAACTCTTCTTCTCTTATTTCTGTACTCAACCTCAAGTTCAGGATGCATGTTTACATATGCTGGTTCAAGTCTAGTGAACTCGTAGTATGCGAGCTTAGCTCTACGTGCTTTTCTAACTAAAAATGCCATTATATCGATAAAAATCCAAATAATGATGAGCACCAGGAATGTGATTCCCAGGCCGATACCCATAGTCAGAAGTGATGCCAGCATTTTATCTCCGAAGGATAAACTTCCTATAGTCTCGGGGTTTGCAAATTGCTGCATTAAATCCATAAACGACCTCCTACTAAAGTGGAATATTGCCGTGCTTCTTAGCAGGTAATGTTTCTTTCTTTGTTGCTAACATATCGAACGCACTGATAACTCTCTGTCTAGTAGTTGATGGTTCGATTACGTCATCTACATAACCAAGGCTAGCTGCATAGTAAGGGTTGTTGAAGGTTTCTTCGTACTCGTCGATCTTCTGCTGTCTGAGAGCATCTGGATCTGCAGCTTCCTTTAATTCCTTCTTTACTGATGAGATGATGTTTACTGCTCCGCTAGCTCCCATTACAGCAATCTGAGCTGTTGGCCATGCGAAGAGGAGGTCAGCTCCAATACCCTTACTGCACATACCGATGTAAGCACCACCGTATGATTTTCTCAGGATAACTGTAACCTTAGGTACAGTTGCTTCGCAGTAAGCGTAAAGCATCTTAGCGCCATGTCTGATGATTCCGCCATATTCCTGATTAGTTCCTGGCAGGAAGCCCGGAACGTCTTCTAATGTCAGAAGCGGAATGTTGAAAGCATCGCACTTTCTGATGAATCTAGCTGCCTTATCTGATGCGTTAATGTCCAGACATCCAGCGCCAACACTTGGCTGGTTAGCAATTACACCAACAGTCTGTCCATCCAGTCTAATGTAGCAAGTAATAATATTCCTAGCGTACATTGACATAACATCGAAAATCACGCCATCATCTGCGATTCCTCTAATGATATCGTACATATCATATGCCTTATTCGGATTATCAGGAATGATAGTATCGAATTCAGGAATCATTCTGTTAGCATCATCTGTTGACGCATAAACTGGTGCACCTTCCATATTGTTTGAAGGGATGTATGAAAGCAGTTCTCTTACCTTAAGCAGAGCATCTTCATCATTTGATCCCAGGAAGTGAGCTACACCACTTGTTGTATTATGTGTTCTAGCGCCGCCCAGCTGTTCAGCTGTAACAATTTCGCCAGTTACTGTCTTGATTACGTTTGGTCCAGTGATAAACATCTGTGAAGTCTGATCCACCATAAAGATGTAGTCAGTAAGAGCTGGTGAATATACAGCACCACCTGCGCAAGGTCCCATAATAACTGAAATCTGTGGGATAACGCCTGATGAAATAGTGTTATTTCTGAACATCTTGCCAAGGTTAGTAAGTGAAGCAACACCCTCTTCTACTCTAGCGCCGCCTGAATCCAAAAGTCCTACGATTGGAGCTCCGCACGCCAGTGCCTTCTCCTGAATTCTGCAAATCTTTTCTTCGTGGTATTCACCCAGTGAACCACCACTTACCGTGAAGTCCTGAGCAAATGCAAAAACAACACGTCCGTCGATCTGACCATATCCAGTTACAACGCCATCACCAGGAGCAACTTTGTCCTGCATGCCATAGAAATGACATCTGTGTGTAACGAACACGTCAGTTTCCACGAAACTGTCTTTATCAAAAAGAATCTCTAGTCTTTCTCTTGCTGTAAGCTTGCCCTTAGCATGCTGTGCGTCGATTCTCTTCGGGCCACCACCCATGGCAATCTTTCTCTTTTTTTCACGGAGTTCTTCAAGTTTATTCATCTATAATCTTCCTCCTAATATATTAAGTGCAACACTCGCACCTCTCATCTATATAACATTCTTATTATATACGTTTTTATGAATTTTTCAAGCATATAGTTAGTTTAACTAATTATCTTGAGACGTTTGCCGGCCACTAAACAAACGCGCACATAAAAAAGGATCGCCATAAGGCGATCCATGTTATTTCTCAGATATTAGTAAGCAAAGTTCTTGTGAAGAGGATACTTGTCTGTCAGGCTCTTTACGATTGCCTTAGCTTCTTCCATCTTAGCTGCATCTTCTGGATTGTCGATTACGAGTGAGATAGCATCTGTTACTAACTTAACATCGTCTTCCTTGAATCCTCTTGATGTCATAGCTGGTGTACCCATTCTCAGACCTGAAGTTACGAAAGGCTTTTCAGGATCGTTAGGGATTGAGTTCTTGTTAGTTGTGATGTTTGCATCGTCCAGGAGGTTTTCTGCCTTCTTACCAGTGATGTTCTTGTTGAGCAGCTTAACCAGGATGAGGTGATTGTCAGTTCCGCCTGATACCAGTTCGAAACCGTGATTGATCATACCTTCAGCCAGAGCCTGAGCGTTGTTGATTGTCTGCTGCTGGTAAGCCTTGAATTCAGGTTCTAATGCTTCTTTGAAGCAAACAGCCTTAGCAGCGATGATGTGCATAAGAGGACCGCCCTGTGTTCCTGGGAATACAGCTGAATTGATCTTCTTCTTCCAGTCTTCAGTGCAGAGGATCAGACCGCCTCTAGGTCCTCTCAGAGTCTTATGAGTTGTTGAAGTTACGAAGTCTGCATATGGAACTGGGTTTTCGTGTAAACCAGCAGCTACGAGACCAGCGATATGAGCCATGTCTACCATAAAGAGAGCGCCAACTTCATCAGCAATTTCTCTGAAAGTCTTGAAGTCAATTGCTCTAGGATATGCTGAAGCGCCTGCTACGATCAGCTTAGGCTGATGCTTCTTAGCCATATCTCTAACGTTGTCATAGTCGATTCTTTCGTCTTCGCCCAGACCATACTGTACGAAGTTGTATGACTTACCTGAAATGTTTACAGCTGAGCCGTGTGACAGGTGTCCACCATTTGAAAGGTCCATACCAAGAACTGTATCGCCATACTTTAAGCAAGCCTGGTAAACAGCTGTGTTAGCATTAGCTCCACAGTGTGGCTGTACGTTAGCGTGGTCAGCTCCGAAGATCTGGCAAGCTCTATCGATAGCCAGCTGTTCTACTTCGTCAACGAATTCGCATCCGCCGTAATATCTCTTGCCAGGGTAACCTTCAGCATACTTGTTTGTCAGCGCACTTCCTGCAGCTTCCATGATTTCGTAGTTTACGAAGTTTTCTGAAGCGATCATTTCGATCTTTGTTTCCTGACGGTTAATTTCTTTCTTAATAGCAGCAGTGATTTCAGGATCTGCTTTTTCTAAGTAATTGAAATACATCGTTTTCTCCTTTTCATGATTTATTTTGGTCAATTTTGATACTGTTCTTTTATTATATAAAAAAACGGCAAAAACTTTAATAAGTTTGTGCCATTTTTTAATTAAGATATTCTTATATTCGCTTGATAAATTCTTATGCAAAAGCTATAAATCCTAACTTACCGCTCTTTCCAGTCTCTTAAGCGCCAGTGCCATTGTCAGTCCAGGAATTACTCTGTTTCCTGTTACTTCTACGCCCAGCATTTCGTTAATTTTCTTAAGTCTGTACTGAACAGTATTTACATGAATATTCATGATTTCCGCTGTCTTACCACTGCTCATGCCCGCATCGAGTACGAACGTTTCTAAGGTATCAAGGAGCTGTTTGCCCTTGTTTTCACCAGCACTCTTAAAAGGCTCGATAAGTTCAGTGTAGTTCTTCTTAACAAAGCCGCCCTGGATCTGGATATTGATACAGTTGCTTACCAGCGTGAGTTCGTACTTAGTGAACGTGCTCTTGTATGGGAATATGTTCTGTACAAATGTCCAGCTTTCGTTTATGAGCTTGTATGCATCTCCTGCGCCTTCGATACCGTTGATGCCGGTAACGTGGAATACTTTGACGTCTTCACTTTCGTTGAGCTTGCCAAAGAATTCAGCGCATTCGCTAAGTGACTGACTTACAGAGTGCTCTTCATCAGTATTGAGGATCATTCCGTAGATTTCGTCATCTTCTACACTTCTCAGGATGGACATATCAGTTGATTTCTCAAAGTCTGTGAAGGCTTTGCTCGCCAGGTCGCGATTGAGGCCTTTGCAGAAAAATACGCTTACTATATAGGAACCACTGATTTTAGCTTCGTCCTGAAGAGTGTATGCCAGACTCTTGTTACCTCTGATGAGGGCTTTAATGAAGTCTGATTTAGCGTCTCTTTCTGGAGTGTATTTCCACATGCCCATTGCCAGTTCGATGATTTCTGCCAGCTTAGTGATTTCGCCAGCTGTGTAGGAATCTTCGTTATCTACGATGAACATGTAGTAGTTGTCGCTTCCGATGCTTACCGGACCCCAGTATGTGAGAACGCCGTTTACGTCTATCATTGTATAAACTCTGTTAGTGTCGCCTTCAACGTTTCTTTCTTTACCGAGTCTGATAGCATCTGCAATTGTTGCTTTATGTCTTGTTTCAATTGTCAGGATAGGATTGAATTCTTCGCTGAGCAATATGATCTGGAAGTCATTATTTATAGCTGCTTCTCTAAGTGCGGACTGGAAACTGCTGTGCTTCTCGAAGTTGAGGAGGTGGAATACTGTGTTGTTGATAAGGCTGTTGCCGAAGCTATCGCCATAAAGTATTCTATCCATTACTTCTGAAATAGTTTGTGAATAACCGATCTTTGGCGCCATCATGATGAGCGGCAGACCTGATCTTTCTGCAGTTTCGATAACTCTAGGATCAAGGCTTTTGATCCCCTTTCCTACGAAGAAAACTGCCAGCCCTGCTCCCCCTGCTGCTGCGATTTTCTTTATCATTAGACACTGTCTTTCGACATCTGATCTTATGTTCAGAAAACCAGTAAGAAGCAGATCTTTAGCTTCTATGCCGATAAGGTCCATATCGTTGCCGCTACATGCGTCAATTACCGATACAGATTTAACTTCGTTCAACAGATGCCCCGGTGAAGCTACTACTTTAGCGTCAATAAATGCATCCAGCTCAAGACAATCTTTTACCGTTGCTTTCATTTATTCATCTTCCTTTTTTTCATCAGTTTCTGTTGATTCTTCAGTTTCTTCTTCTGAATCATCTGCCAGATAATCTGTATCGTAAACAGCCAGTTCTTCTTCTGAAGGCATGTCATCTGCCAGATTTTCATCTTCAGGAACATCCTGATCCTCTGGCTTCTGTAATTCCACAGGTTCAGCAGTGTTTGTCTTATCATTGTAGATCATGATTTTAGGAGCAAACTTTCTGCCTTTATTTTCTTCTTTAAGTTTCTCAGCCAGTTCTCTCAGTTCTTCCATCTGCTGCTCTTCGGCATTACGTCTAGCTTCTTCACGGAGCTTTCTTCTCTGCTTAGCAGCTTCCTTAGCTTCCAGCTTATCCTTAGCAGCTCTTTCTTCCTTCTCTGCTCTAGTGTCTTCACCAAGCTGAGCTGGAGTCTTTACGCCGTCAAAGAGCTGAACGAACTGTTCACCGTCGATAGTTTCAACTTCGAGGAGTCCTTCAGCAACTGCTGTGAGCTGTTCCATATGTTCTGTTAAGATCTTAGTTGCAGCTTCGTAAGCTTCTTCTACGATCGCCTTGATTTCTCTATCGATTTCGCTAGCAGTTTCTTCTGAGTAAGCCTGCTTTGATGTGAAGTCATTACCCAGGAATACTTCTTCGCCTGAGCTGTAGTTTACAGGACCCAGCTTTTCACTGAATCCGTACTTAGTAACCATATCCTTAGCAATATCTGTAGCTCTCTGGATATCGTTGCTTGCGCCAGTACTGATATCGTCTAAAGTAAGCTGTTCAGCAACACGTCCGCCAAGGAGATGGATAATGCTTTCACGCATTTCTTCCTTAGTACCATAGTACTTATCTTCCTTAGGAAGAATCATTGTGAATCCGCCAGCTCTGCCTCTAGGAACGATAGTAACCTGATGAACAGGGTCTGACTTAGGCAGACAGTGAGCAACTACTGCGTGACCAGCTTCATGATAAGCAGTAAGCTTACGTTCGTTTTCACTGATTACTCTGCTCTTCTTTTCTGGACCAGCAATTACCTTAGTAATAGCTTCTTCGATTTCTTCCATTCTAATTACCATACCGTTACGTCTTGCTGCTAAAAGTGCCGCTTCGTTCAGCATGTTTTCGATATCTGCAGGTGAGAATCCAGGAGTTCTTCTAGCCAGAACCTTAGCATCAACGCCTTCAGCCAGTGGCTTGTTTCTGGAGTGCACCTTGAAGATTTCTTCTCTGCCTGTGATGTCTGGGATTCCGATTACAATCTGTCTGTCGAATCTGCCAGGTCTCAGGAGTGCAGGGTCGAGAACGTCAGGTCTGTTTGTTGCAGCCAGGATGATAATTCCTGAGTTTTCTGCGAAACCGTCCATTTCAACCAGTAACTGGTTGAGTGTCTGTTCTCTTTCGTCGTGGCCGCCGCCAATGCCAGCGCCTCTCTTACGTCCAACAGCATCGATTTCGTCAATGAATACGATACATGGTGCGTTCTTCTTAGCCTGATCGAACAGGTCTCTTACTCTTGATGCACCAACGCCGACAAACATTTCAACGAAGTCTGAACCACTGATTGTAAAGAAAGGTACTCCGGCTTCGCCGGCTGTAGCCTTTGAAATATAAGTCTTACCAGTTCCCGGAGGGCCCACGAGCAGAATGCCCTTAGGAATTCTAGCGCCCAGTGAGTTGTACTTGAGCGGATGTTTGAGGAAGTCTACGATTTCTTCGAGTTCTTCCTTTTCTTCCTTTAATCCGGCAACATCCTTGAATGTGATTTTCTTGAGATCATCCTTCTTGGCCATTTTCGCACGGCTCTTGCCGAACTGCATAGCCTTGCCGCCGCCACCGCTTTGTCTCATTATGAGCACAAAGAAGAATACCATTATGCCTATCATGAGCAATGTCGGAAGCATTTGCATGAACGGCGATGGTTCCTTTGGCGGATCACTCTGTAATTTGAGTGTGCCGGCATCAACCTGCGGTATAATGTAGTTCTCATAGAGGTAGTTCATATCTACTACGCTGTTAACGTACGTATAAACTACTTCACCTGACTTTAATTCCGCAGTAAGCTTAGTTTCTGTAACGTTGATTTTTTCTACATCATTTTCCTTGAGATGAGTAACCATTGTTGAAGTCTTGATTTCCTTCATTCCGGAATCCTTATCTCCGTTAAACATGTAGAGCGCTCCCACTACCAGTGCTGCTATCAGCACGTACACGAGGAGTGTTTTTCTAAATTTGTTCAAATCCTAATTCCTCCTATGCAATATATAAACTTAGAATAAGGTTTTTGTTTGTAACACACAATTTTGCACCACATTCTATCATAATTGACCCTTCTTTTCAAACAAAAGAGGCGCCTTTTGTGGCGCCTTCACAGAAAATTCACTTAATTGTCACTTTTCTTGCGATGTGCTTGAGGAAAGCATGAATTGCAACGAATGCAACCGCTGCAACAGGCCATACGATCCAGCTCCTTTCCCAGCTATTGGAGATGAAGCTGATTGCCAGATAGATGGCTGTAATGCCGCACCAGTAGATTCCAGGGAAGAACTTTGTCTTTTCCTCCAGCTTCTTATTTTCAACAGTGTAATCACCTTCCTGAAGCAGCTTGTCAAATGAGCCTCTGATCACCCCCGCCCAAACGAACATATATACCGCGATCGCTACACATGTAAGCAGGATACCAACGCAAAGCACTGTGCCCACATCGGACTCAAGAATACCGCCAACTACAATAAGAGGAATGCATGATGCTATACAGAGCCCAACGCCATACGCGATGCACTTCCTGAAAGTTCCCTCGAACTCATCTCTTCTTTTCTGAACGATACCGCTAACGCCATAGTCCAGACGAATAGGTTCCTTCTCAATGTACTCGTACTTACTTATCTTCATCGCGCTTGTAATTACAACAGCAACGCCGATAGCGATCAGCACAAGAAGGATTCCTGTTCCAACTGCACCTCCGATTTTCTCAGATAACATTCCGCCTTCGGCCAAAGCCATAGTGTACATAAAGATAGCCGGCCCGAATATGCAAAACGCTATACCCTTGCCTATTCCAGCTGCCGCAGGTGGAGTTACGTTCAAGAATTCATTTGCTATATCTAATGTAATTGTTTTAGCATTCTTGAGGTCGTCCTCCATTTCCACCGACTGTTCTGGAGTAAGTTCTTCAATTTCGTCCTTGATTAAATAATCTGTAGTCACTCCGAAAATCTGGCTGAGTTTTAACACTTTATCGAGATCAGGAATTGAAGTTCCGCTTTCCCACTTAGAAACCGACTGTCTGGAAATACCGATCTTCTCAGCGAGTTCTTCCTGTGACCAACCGTGCTGTTTTCTTAATTCGATTAATTTGTCTGCTAATATCATTTTATGCCTCCTGAATGTTATGTTGTGCCTAAAACATAACATTTGGTATGGTTGCACACTACCAACTACCCTTTGAAATCGCGCAACCAATGGTTGCAACCGGCGGTTGCACCCTTGAATTTACACCATTTTGGCGAATATCACCTTGCCTTTGGCAACTTTAATGAAATAGTGCCTTGGGAATTCCACAACCTTTGGCCCCTGCTTCACTCCTATGATTTTGTCCGCCGCAGCGAGACGTTCTGCAGAGACATCGCTTGTCAGCCCGATTTGTCCAAAAGCCTTAAGCGCTATCCTATGCCTGATTGCGTCATGAAGCTCCGCCAAATTCTGACGGTCAAAGATAATCTGGTCTTTGGTTTCGCTTATTAGAACTCTTTGGTATTCCGCTTCAACCTGCTGCCAAATATATTCCTTGTCTGCAGCTGCGATTTTACTCAGCCTTACCAGTCCGTCAAAGATGTTTTCGTTATACTCCCTTTCAAGGAGAGGCAGCAGCTCAAGTCTTAATTTATTTCTAGAATATATAGCTTCGTCATTTGTATGATCTCTGACAGGGTCCAGTTTCTGCTTTTGGCAGTAGTCCTCGATATCGCTTCTAAAAACATCCAGCAGCGGTCTGATAACCTTAAAGGATCCACCCGCTCTCACTTCGTCTCTCTCATAAGCAACGCCAGCCAGGCCATCTGTTCCTGTCCCGCGAAGGAGTCTGAAGAGAACCGTTTCTGCCTGGTCATTGGCATTCTGAGCAACCGCGATTTTGACGTTCCCTGTCAGCGACTTTGCTGTCTCATAAAAAGCGTCATATCTCGCCTTCCTGCCAGCTTCTTCACCTGTCATCCCCTGGCTCTGTGCCATAGACAGGCAATCGACGATGTACGTCCTGCACTCAAGGCCGTGTTTCCTGCAAACAGATTCAACGAATTCCTGATCGCGCTCAGCAGCTCCCGGTCTCATCTTGTGATTAACATGAACCGGCTGTATTTTCAGATCCATATCCTTTGACAATTTGACCAAAACGTCAAAAAGACACATTGAATCAGGTCCTCCCGAGAGTCCTAAAACGATAGTGTCACCATTCTCTATTAAATTGTGCTTTTCTATTGTCTCTTTGACAATCCTATCTACGCTTTGTTTCATCATAATCACATTTTATCATCTGTTAATAAAAAGTTACATATGTTATAATCTGCAATTGTTAACAAGTTGAGGAATAAGAAGAAAATGGAAACCAAGAATACCTTAGAAAGAATCAATAATTTCAAATATTATCTCGTCTTAGAAGGACTGGCTGTCGGCCTGATTGCCGGCTGTGCAGTTTCTTTATTCAGAGTTCTCATAAACTACGGAGAGGAACTTAGAGGATATGTAACCAGAGATTTTAGCCTTTGGACGGTTCTTTTCTTTATCGCCATGTACCTCATAGTAGTTGCATCGCTTAAATACGAACCGAACTGCTCTGGCAGCGGTATCCCGCAAGTCAAAGGCGAGCTCGCAGGCAAAATGCGAGTGAGCTCTCCGAAGCTTTTGCTTACTAAAATTCTAGGCGGCGCAGCAGCAATCTCAGCTGGTTTCTCAGTAGGCCGCGAGGGTCCGTCAGTTCAGATCGGTGCCATGTCCGGCAAAGCCTTCTCAAGACTTACGAAAAGGCTGCAAACCGAGCAGCGACTCCTCATTACAACAGGCGCAGGCGCAGGATTGTCTGCAGCATTCAACGCTCCTCTTGCCGGCGTAGTATTCTCACTTGAAGAAATCCACAAGAATTGGTCACTGGAACTTATGCTTTCATCAATGTCAGCCTGCATAGCTTCCGACTTCGTGTCATCATACATTTTCGGTTTATCCCCAGTCTTTGACATTGAGCTGGAGCAAGTAATGCCGCTTTCAAGTTACTGGCTGCTCATTTTATTGGGTTTGGTTCTTGGGCTCTTTGGCGTTTTATATAACAACACCATAAAGCTGATCCAGATGGCTTATTCATACATCAAACCTATGCCCGTCAAAGTCGCAATTCCTTTGGTTTTGACTGGAATTTTGGCTTACTTTTACCCATATGTTCTCGGTGGAGGCAATGCTCTGATAGATGATTTGGCAGCATCAAGCTGGGAACTCAAGGCTCTGATAATTCTGCTCGCCGCCAAATTCGTATTTTCAATGATAAGCTTTGGCTCAGGCGCACCTGGTGGAATTTTCTTGCCTTTGCTCGTCCTTGGCGGAATAACAGGATCTATTTTCGCTTTGGCAACCGGCAACGAGATGTACGTTTCAAATTTCATTGTTTTGGGAATGGCCGGATACTTCACAGCAATCGTCCGCTCACCTATCACAGGCATCATCCTCATAAGCGAGATGACCGGCAGCCTGTCGCATCTACTTTCACTTTCGGTTGTTTGCCTTGTGGCTTACGTTGTGGCTGACCTTCTCAAAGCTCAACCGATTTACGAGCAGCTTCTTGACGCTCTGCTTAAGAAAAAGCACAAAGCACCAAATCGAAAAGTCATGTTAGAAAGCTTCATTCAAGTAGGCAGCATTATGGATGGCCGCCCTCTCGTTCAGATGAATATGCCAAAAGGAGCACTTATAATTTCCATCCAAAGAGATGAAAACGAAATCGTCCCTTCAGGCGAAACCGTCCTTAGAGCAGATGACCGCCTTCTGATTCTGTGTAACGAAAATATGATTCAGGAAATCGAAAAGCATCTTTATAACATGGCAGAAGCCTCAGCCAATGACAATTAGACAAATAAAAACCCGAGAAACTCATGAAGACCATCTCGGGTTTATTTATTTGATTATTTGCATCTAAAGCACTTGCCGCAAAGTTCAGGATCAGGGAGTGCACTGTTGATTGTCATACAGTATTCCTGACACTTCTTACGGTCGATACCTTCCTTAGTGATTGCGCCACCTGGACATGCTGCAATCATTTCATCGCTACATTCCAGATTACCTGCTTCCTGGAACTTGCAATCTTCGTAATACTTCTGAATCATTGCTTCCAGCTGTTCATTGTTAAGCTCTTCCTTCTCAGCAAAAGGCTTATCAAATAAAATTACGCCAACTCTGCCGCTGCAGCCAGCTTCTGTGTGGAATGATCCGCCAGGCCCCATCTGTCCGATACCAGCAATAGCACCTGCAATCTTATTGTCCCATTCATAGTGGCAACGAACCTTTGACCAGTCAGCCATTGAACTGCAAAGTGATGAAAGTCTTCCCTGCCATCTAAGAGCTTCTCTTACCGCCCTGTTTACTTCCATTGCCAATCTCATTCCAGCATAGAACGCATCATAGTTTCCCACCTGATCCTCCTCGAAAGGCAGATAGAAAACAAACGCACAGCATCCTGGTCTATAAAGAGCCTTAGGATGCTGACAAAGCAGTCTAGTAAAGAAAGCGTCAAATCTTACATCTGTTGTATCTGCATAACCACAAATCGGCTTCGCAAACTTAAATTTATTCTCTTCTTTAGCATTATATTCGTCTACAGTATCCTGAACGGCCTTTTCCATAAAATACTTAACACGTTCTGTCTCATTTAATCTGTATACTTCCATTTCCGCGCCTCCATTTCCTCAAATATATAAAAAGTATATCATTTGACTAATTCTTCATCAATAAACTACTCTTCTTTTCTCATTTTGTATGTTTGATTTCAAACACTCTATTTAAAATTAAAAGAGGCTGTGGCCCCCCACAGCCTTTGGTTATTATTCCTCGAGTTCGCCCTTATAGTCTCGGATTTTACCCAAAACCTTCACATTGTGATATTCATGCGCGTTCAAAATGCCCTGTGCTTTATTAGCACGGATGCCACTCTCACAATACAGGCAAATTAAATCATCCTTACTCTTGATGTATTGCTTGATGTCGTGGATAGTGTTCACAGGAATATTGATGCTACCAGGGATATGACCATCCTCATACTCACCTTTTGATCTAACATCTACTATGATTCCGCCCGCTGCCTTAGCAGCTTCCACTTCCTCAAGCATTGTCTTGATGTGTAACATTTTTCTAATTTCCATAGTGCCACCTCCGTTCCTTTATTGTAATTAAATTGTAGCACTTTAAATGTACAATTCAACAAGTTTTCGTAAAATTCTGTAAATTTGTGGTGTTGCCATCGCATCCCGGTTCTGAGCGAATTGTACAGCATTTACCATAATTTACCAGTACAATCCTTTTAAATGTAATAAAAAAGACCTCACCGTAAAGGGAGGTCTAAAATCTTCACATATTATAACACAAATCCCGCTACAACATATCCAATGAATGTGATTGCTGAAACGATGCCGATGTATGGCAACTGAGCAACCGCGTAGTCTACGTTGTTAATTCTACATGCTGATGCTGAGAGCAGAGTTACGTCTGAGTAGAAGCAAGTCTGAGCTCCGAAGCATGCTGCTGAAATGATAGCGCCCAGTGTGAGTGGGATGCTTGCACCTGCAGCTGCAGCAAGTGGCAGAATGATTGGTGTACATACAGCTGGGATACTCCAGATGTTTGCTGTTGCGAAGCAAACCAGGCCAACCAGTACGAATGCGATTGCTGCGATCCAGTGAGCGCTCATGTATGGGCCAGCTACTTCGATGAGGTAGTCTGAAAGGCCAATGAGGTTGATCGCATCTCTGTAGAAGAGCGATGTTACAAGTACTGCTGCGATAAAGAGCATATCTTCGAGGCCCTTGTAGCAAGCGTCACAGAACTTACCCATTGTCATTACTCTTGTTGGAATATATGTTACGAAGCATACCGCGATACCCAGTGATACACCGAGGAGGATATCATCAAGCTTCAGTGTTGCGATGATTACAACTGCCATTGGAAGAATGAATGTCCACAGATGAGGCTTAACTTCCTTTTCGTCCTTTTCGCTGTTATCAGTAATAGCACCCATAACTTCACCAAGGTCATCGCCCTGATTCTGCATGTTACTTGTTTCAGGCCAAAGAGCTCCTGTTTCTTCAACTCTCTGGAAAGCTCTCTTGATTCCGCCCATCTTAGGAACGATTCCCAGTATTACAAGCGGGACGAAGATAACGCAGAGGAATGGATAGAAGAAGTAAGGCATACATCCGTAGTAGATGCTCATTGCACTATCGCCTAAAGCTGCAGCTTCAGGCTGTTCGCCAAATACGCCCGAGAAGAATACAACCCATGCTGAGATAGTCATCGATAAAGATGATGATACCGCAAATCCAAGTAAACAGCATAACCTGCTTCTGGGATTTGAGATACTTACGAGCAATGTTACAGATAGCATCTGCGCCCTTTGACTGTCTGAGCAGCTGGATGAGACATCCGAACAGCAGACAAATAAGAACGATCCAGTTATTGTCGCCGTCACAGCAAGCTTCAAGCAGCGCGTCCATCATTGGCACGAAGAAGCCAGCCTTGTAGTAGAGTATATATCCCAATATACCCGAAAGCATGATGCTTAAGATACATTTCTTAGTAACCAGCGCAAATACTAAGAAACTGATTGCCGGGATCAGAGTAAGGATCCCTAAATTACCGTCCATAATAAATCTCCTTTAAAAAATAATAACGTTTATTCAATTCCAAAACCCCTCTTGATTTTGGAAATGCGGTCTTCATCAATTGTCTCGAACTCTTCCTGCTGGCCGCCAATGTTCGCCATCTTGCCAACACCCAGCGGGTGGTATGGGAGCAGATCAATTTTAGTAAGTCCGAGCTCTTTATATAATGCTGCCGAGCGCGCGATTATTTCATCTCCATCATTCACGCCCTTTATGAGCGGCATTCTAATTATGATTTTGTCTTTGACATTTGGGTCCTGTGCCAGCATCCTGAGGTTTTTCAGGATGAGCACATTGCTCACACCGGTATATTCCTTATGCACTTCATCGTCAATTGACTTTATGTCGTATAAAACATTTGTCACATTTGGTTTTGACGCCAAATTCAGAAGTATACCCGAATCGCCAAAACCGCAGGTGTCTATGCAAACATTAAGTTCCCTCTTTGCCGCTTCATCTATCAGCTCATCTGCAAAGGCTGCCTGCGTGAGTATTTCCCCTCCGCTTAAGGTAATGCCGCCGCCAGTATTCTCGTAGAAACCGCGGTCTTCCTCTGCGATATCAATGATCTCGCTCACAGTCATCTCTTTGGCAACCGGTCTCAGAGCTTTGGCATAGCAGCCTTCTGCACATTTAAAACACAGATGGCATTTGTCTCTGTCAATTTGAATGCCCTCTTCGCTCATTGCCAAAGCCTCGTTAGGGCAACTTTCAACGCAAAACCCGCATCCTATGCAATTATTTGGCGTGTTCATCAGCTGCTGCGCCGGGTCAATAAGTTCAGGGTTATGACACCATTTACAGCTGAGCGGGCAGCCTTTGAAAAAAATCGTTGTTCTTATTCCTGGCCCGTCTTCAATGGAGAATTTCTGCAAACTGCCAATTAAAGCTTTTGACATTTATTATTCTCCTTATGAAAGATGCGGCATTCTGTAAATGATAGCGTCCTGTGCACACTTGTCCAGCTCAGTGAAGTATGCCATATAGCCGGCAACACGAACCATGAGGCCTTTGTAATTCTCAGGGTTTTCCTGTGCCTTCTTGAGAGTTTCATTGTCAACAACGTTGATCTGAATGTGCTGTCCGCCATCCTGGAAGTAAGTTTTGATAACGCCTTCAATGATCTTTCTGCCCTTTTCGCCTGCTACACCCTTTGGGTCAAAACGCAGATTATAAAGTGCGCCTTCCTGGAATGAGCCTTCTACAATGCTGGCAACGGACTTAACTGTTGCTGTCGGACCATTCACGTCTCTTCCCATCATCGGTGAAGAAGCATCACAGAGAGTTTCTCCAGCCTTTCTGCCATCAGGAAGCGCTCCTGTAACTTCACCGTGTGAAATGTTCATGGTCTGTGAGTCAATACCAAAGGCATAGTGTCCGCCTCTAGCGTCTGTCCACTGCTGAACTGTGTCAGCTATGTATTTCATCATTTCGTTGTAAATTGCGTCAACATGCGGCTTGTTGTTACCGTACTTTTCAGGCTTATTGAGCAGCATCTGTCTCAGTCTTTCCTGGCCTTCGAAGTTTGAATCGCAAGCCTTGATAAGTTCATCCATAGTGATGTCCTTATCCTCAAATACGCACTTTTCGACTGCGGCAATGCTGTCTGCCAAATTTGCTGCACCTGTTATGTAAAGGCCACAAGTCGAGTATTTGGCACCGCCGTGCTGTACTGACTTTCCTGATTCAACGCATCCCTTTGTTACCATTGATGCGAAGATTACAGGATATCTATTCATATGGTTGCTCTGCATGAGATTGTAACCCTGACGGATAAGTCCATAGTGGTGAATTATCTGCTTCTTGAGAGCATCCTTAAATTCTTCAATATTCTTAAACTCGCGAGGGTCTCCAGTCTGAAGTCCCATGAGCTTACCAGTTCTAGGGTCAACGCCATCATGGAGTACGAATTCAATCATCTTACCCATGTTAACGTATCCGGCATCTGGTGAACCGTCTGCGCTTCCGCCGCCTGGTGCAGCCTGAATGCAGCCAACGATAGTCCAGTCGCGCGCTTCTTCAAGTGTGCCGCCCTTGGCCATTGCCATCTGAACAGCCAGTTCATCATTAAAGAAGCCTGGATTTGCCTGACCTTCCTGGATCATCTTACATCCCAGGTCAATAAGTTCATGCGGAGTTGATTCGCAGACACGAAGCGCCATAACCGGCTGCTTAACCTGAAGTTCATCGGCAGCCTGTAGACAAAGCAGCGACAAGTCATTTGACGCATCATTGCCATCCTTATCCATACCGCCAACAACCAGTGTCTGCCACATTGGATAACCGGCAAATGACTTAGCATACCAATTGTCTCTAACTTCAAATACTTCACTTGACTTGAGGTAAAGGCATTCCAGAAGTTCCAGAGCCTCTTCTCTAGTCAGATTCTTTTCGTCTAAAACATCCTTCTTATACAAAGGCCACATATACTGGTCAAATCGACCGAAACCGCATGCAGTTGTACAAACTTCTATGTAAAAATACACATGGACAAACCAAATCATCTGGAGTGCCTGTCTAAATGTAGTTGGCGGATTTTCAGGAACTACTCTGCAGTCAGCAGCGATAGTCAAAAGCTCCTGCTTTCTTACAGGATCTTCGCATTCAGCCGCCTGTCTTTCCGCTTCATCAGCCATTCTGTTCGCATAAGTTATGAGGGCTTTGCTCTGAATGATACATGCCTTCCAGAAATCGACCTTAGCCTGTTCCTCCATTGTCTGAGGAATAGTTTCATCAATGTGCTTTTGGCATTCGTCGATGTAGCCTTTGATTCCCACTTCTAAAATCTTATAATGGTTTGGTGTTGTTTCTCCAGATACGCCGTTTTCGAGACCTACGCAGATAATGTCATCTGCCTCGAGCTCCTGAATGTGCGCAGGCATGATTTCATCTGACAGATCTTCCATTGATTTGCCTTCCCAGTACTTGAGAGTTTCCAGGATGATTTCTCTGTCTTCTGGCGTAATATTGTAAGGGTCCTTTTTTCTTGCCGGAAACTCATCGATATCACTCACGTACCATGAGCTTGATTGAAATTCCGGATGAAGATTTGAACCTTTATATACATTTGATGGAGTTCCTACGATAAGCTCATCATCATTGATAAGCGTAGTCATGTTCTCCATTATATAATTAACAACTTTAGCTCTGAAAATCGGAACTGCATCGCCCGCAAATTTCTTATATGCTTCAGTTGCCAAAACCAGTCTTTCTGATGTGATTGAAGGAATAGTATTAAGGTGTTTTTCCTTCATTCTTTTTATTCTTTCGCTTAACATTTCGTTTCCTCTGTTTCTTGTGAATCGGGACTTTTGTGTTCTTTTCCCAAAGATTAATTATATTATTTGTGCCCGTGTACCGCAACGGTTTATTTGTATAAAAAAACCGCCAGCTTATTGCTAGCGGTAACATGTGGCACCCCCACAGGGAATCGAACCCCGAACTAATCTTTCAAAAACTGAGCTTGCCGAAGCCCTTTGCAATTATTTGATTTCTCTTATAAAAGCTTGAAATTACAATGGTTGTGGCGATTGGCAATTATTGGCGCCTTGAGGTCTCTTGAGGCGCTTTTCAACCAAAAAGTCGGGAAAAAGTCGGGAGAAACGGGAGAAACTGATGTTGTAATCGAATACCTCCGATGTCTCCATTCCACATTTCTATTCGAGCACAACAATTCATTAGTTTAACATAATAATCAACATACAGTTTGTCATTTTCATTTCATCTATGATAGGTTACTGTGTTTTCTTCCATTTCATTATCGGACGAGCAAATAATTGGTATCTGTGGTATTATTTTAAGCTCCACGGTTCTAGCATTATTTGACCCGGCTTTTTTTACGGTAATGACTTCGATTCGATTTTCCGCTTGAGAATCATAATAATCGTATCCACCTCGATAGATAAACTGTACTATATCACACATACGGTATAATGCCTCGTATTGTATGTCCTGTATCATAGGTCGTTTGTCCATGCGGTTATGGTTTTGTGTAACATTCGTAATGATAAGAACTGTTGTATTTGTCTGAGATGCTAACCTTTTTAATTTGTAAAAGAATTCTTCAACACTATTGTTATCCTGTAAATTTAGTGCATTGATGTCATCTATTACAATCAATTCTGCATTACTTTTCTCTAAAGCTACTAGTATTTCCTCTTTCACAGAAGAATTCAAATTGAAAGGCACCAGTTTCAGACAATCAAAATTGATACTATTTAATGCATTTGCTATTCTGCTCCAATCTTTTTCAGTTAATAACTGACTTTGAATGTTTTCAAGGTTTGTCAACGATTCTATAGCAATAATACTATTTATTATTGCATCAGCACTATCTTTCAAGTGAAAATATAATACCTTATTTCTTCTTGCCATATTTTTTAACATCGCTTGCTGTACATAAATGCTTTTTCCAGCAGAAGTATACCCCGCAACAAGCGCAATCGTCCCTGGAAACAAAGGACAAGCTTTATCCACATCCGAGAAGCCCCATGTTATTTGAAGTCTTTGAGGATTTTCATATTTAGAAAACCATTTTGCAACAGACTCTTCGGCTTCTTCAGGAGCCACATTAATTTCAACGCTTACTCCATATTTAGCATAACACCTATCTCTATGTCCTTTTAGCTCTGCTTCAGAAAACTTTCTTCCTTTTGGATGACGTGGATTATATGCTTTAACTTCTGCATGGCAATCGAGACATAGGGGAATGCAATTATCTGCAGTATCCTCACCGCCATCAGCAACTTGCTTTATATGCTGAAGTTCTATTTTCCACCTGCATACCTACCACAAAGACAGCAATGCCTTGCCCTCTTACTTTGGTAAGTAGGAAAGCAAGTCTTAAGTATCAAATCCTATATTCACTATCATGTAAGCAGTAAATATCAGCACAGCTGCAACTTACTGCAAGTTAATTTTCAATATATAGCTGCCATTTTATGGTTAACCTTTGCTCTAACCCATGCATTTTCAAGGGTTCTGAGTCTCTCGATGCATTTAAACAATACTACTTATTAGGATTGTTGCAACTTGCTGCAAGTTACTGCAACTTAAATCTATGCCCAATAAGGTATGTATTTCATGTACCTTGGCGCTGTGTTTTCATCTAAAGGCTTAATTTTCTGCGCCTAATACATACGCTCTCAGAATTTTATTATAGATAACCATATCTACATAGTAGTGAGTATTTATTATTCACTGTTACCCGCTGCTGCGTACCAACGAACATGAATCCTCTTCCAAGTTCCAATAAGAACTTTTCTATTTGCTGTATTAGTGCTTTTTCCAAGTCGCTTTCCATCACCGGCTTGTCTTCAGGAAATCCTAGAAATTCAAAGACATATGGATTACGAATAACGTCTTCAGGTTCGTTGATTTCATTCCCTTGAAGAGCCAGCTCCGTTACTTGTTCCTTGTTTGGATCTCCACGGGAAAGAAGCAATCTTTCAAACAGAGAAGTGTCTTGATTTTTTCACATGTTAAATAAAACACACGCATATTGTAGATATTAGCTCTAGAAAAGCCCTTGCCAGATTCTTCAGTCAAAATTTTGCCAGCTCTTTTAATGTTCGTTTTCCATAATCTGCTCTATCTGGATTTGTCTGTTCATACTCGCAAATAATACGACCTATATTCCAGTATGTATTCAAAAGTTCACTATTAACCTGCCGTGCGACATTACTTATGGCTGTCTCCATAACAGTTTTAATTTCGTCAACAACCGAAGCCAGTTCAGACGTAATTATCAAATCTTTTTCACCCATAAATTCACCGCCTTCTTAAGCACTTATCTCACATTTTTTAGGATGCTCACATCTTCACTTCTATTACACCTTTGATTTACGCACTATTATAATTTATTATTCTATTGCAAACAATGATTGCGTTATTATCAGCTACATTTCTTACGGGTCGCAGGGCAGAGCCCTGAATGCAGCTTGCGAGTCACTCGGAAGCTACATATGCGTCCTTTCCGTTTGCGGAGTAAGGATGCGATGCTTGCTATTCCAAGACTATCAGGTTTTAATCAAAAAATAACAGAGAGGCAATCGCATTGTGACCGCCTCTCTCACACTTAGTAATAGAGTTTTTTGAGCCTGTAGTTAATTCCCTGCATCTTTACAGCTTGACATATACATACCAACCGCGAGAAAACTGCTTCACCCATGCTCTCGTAAAGGAAGTCCAGATCGGCATTTGTCGTAGTTACTATCGG
>JAQXGH010000001.1 GCA_029006195.1 Bacillota bacterium | reverse complement strand
TTTTTACTATTTTTTTAAATTTTTTCGTAAAATTTGTGAAATTGTCAGGCTTTTCAACAAATAAAAAAGCTGCAGCCCTTGATATCAGCCGTTTGTAGCCTTTGCATCAAGATCTGCAGCAAATTTCAAATTTTATTATTTTATTAAGCCTTTGTTTCTTAACTGAGTAGCTGTATCCTCATCTACAGCATCTGCAAGATAGATTCCAGCATCATCAATACCTGCCTGAGCAGCTTCTTTGAAGCTCTTACCATTCAGGATTTCGAAGAGAACCGCAGCTGTAACTACGTCTCCAGCACCAGTTGTCTGAGCAAACGAAAGCACCTTCTTCGGTTCGATGAGACCTTCATCAAGTCCTTCCTTATAGTAAAGGCCGCCGCCCTTAAGAGTGATAATAGTGTGCTTTACACCCTTTTCTTCAAGGGCCTTACCTGCTGCCATAAGCTGATCAACGCCCAGAACTGTCAGGCCTGTCATGGCTTCTGATTCTCTTCTGCCTGGCATTACGCCGTATGCTGCGCATTCATTTTCAGCATATTTGAAAGCTCCATCCATTGAACCTGGGTCGAAGTAAAGCTTCTTGCCCTGGCAAATGTCACTGATGTAACGCATTACTTCGCCATCAAGACTTCCGTCCATGAATACAACATCAGCCTTATCGATAATGTCCTTATTTTCTTCGATGTATGCGATATCAATCCCCTTGATCGCGCCCGTTGACTTTCTCATGAACTGAATGTCGCCCATCATGTTACGCATTTCAACTGTAACCGCTGTGTTGCCAGGAACACGCTTAACTCTGCTTGAGTCGACGCCTGCTTCATCCAGTTCGCACATTGCAGCCAGTCCGCTGCCGTCAGTTCCCAGTGCAGACAGAAGCACAACTTCTTGACTTCCGGCAAATTTATTGCCCAGAATCTTAGCTACATTAAATCCGCAACCATCATTATTAATTGAAATATCCGAATCATCATCAAAGGCAACCGCAGAATATCCTCCGAAGTTACTCATTGATGTTCCCACCTGATCCCAGTAGTTATCTGACTGCATAGCTCTTCTCTGCTTACGGATGTATGCATCAAAACCAGTAGCATCCAGACCGCCTACTGTTTTCTCGCTGACTACGGCGTCGTTATCTTCCATGCCCTGATCAAACTCGTCCTCGCTCTTAGGTGGCATCATTCTAATTCTTACTGCTGTTTCTACTCCGCCAATTATTACTATCATTCTACGAATACGCTCCCTCCAATGAATTCTCTTAAAATTGAATTGTTCGGTACAAATTTTTCCTCATCAATAACTCTAACAAACTTCAAAAATTCAAGCAGTCTGATAGCTTCGCTGTATTGCTTCTCTCCTGGTCTTATCGCTTCAAGGAGAGGTACAGCGTACTTCTTAAGCACCATGAGCTCATAAGGAAGTGTTGAGTTAAAGAGTACGTCAGCTTCCCCGTTGAAGGGGAAGATGTTCTTATCTTCACCCGCTCTTACGTTTGGCCACTCATCTATTGTGGTTGCAGCGTTACGTCCTCTGAATTTATAGTCTCTAACCATTCTTCTGAGCATTCTGCCATCTGTTGATGAAATTCTGTTGTGTGTATCTATATTAAGCTGCGTAAGCGGGCTAATATAGATTCTATACTTCTCTTCTTCTGGAATCTGCTCTGTAAGCTTACCATTCAGCGCATGAATACCCTCTATTACTATAAGCTGATCATCACTTATCTTTGTTATTCTCTTACCGAATATCTTAGTTCCTTCGATAAAGTCGAATTCCGGCAAGTCAACTTCTTTACCAGCCAAAAGATCATTCATATTATTGTTGAACAGATTTATATCCAGTGCATTGAGATTTTCGAAATCGTAATCGCCATTTTCATCGATAGGAGTTTCAGAGCGCTCAACAAAGTAATCGTCAGTTCCCATATAGAGCGGATCCATCCCGTTTACTCTAAGCTGTACGCAAAGCCTCTTAGCCGTTGTTGTCTTACCCGATGATGATGGACCTGCCAAAAGAACGATCCTTTTCTTCTTCTGGACTATTTCATTAGCAATTTCTGCGATTTTCTTCTCATGCAGAGCTTCAGAAAGCAGAACCAAGTCCTTCGCTTTACCTTCGCTGACGATCTTATTCATGTCGCTAAGGAACGGTGCCTTGAGAAGTTCAAGCCATTTCTTTTCTCTTCCAAAGGCTTCATAAACTCTAAAATCATCATTAAACGGCGGCAGCGTGTTAGGCGCAGTAGAATATGGAAATCTTAACAGGATACCATCTCTATACTTTCTGAGTTCAAAGCGTTCGATATATCCAGTTGACGGCACCATAGGTCCGAAGAAATAGTTGCCATAATCGCCGATTGTGAAGATTTGGTACGGGAAGTCAACGCTGTAAACGCTATCAAGAAGCTCAACTTTCTCCATATAGCCGAACTTTTCCCAAAACTCCATACCTTCTTCTCTAGATAAGCTCTCTGGTACTATCTTCTCATCGCTGTTAATGATTTCTCTCATCTTACGAGAGATTTTCTCAACCACTTCATCATCCGGCTCATCAAGTGTACCCTCGATATTAGGTCTTAAGATAGGCTTAGTGAAAAAGCCCTTATCCAGCGAGTTCTCGATCGCAGCAGATGCACCTACGATACCCATTTCTTCATAAGTATCGCACACAGCTTTAAGGTATATGAGGCAAAGGCTTCTCTGATATGTTAACGCAGCACTGTGTGTTCTCAGGTCAAGAAGCTCTATAATTCCCTCACGATCACTTCTTCTAAGCCTGTAAGTAAGGCTTCTGTCAACACCGTTGACTCTGCCCAGAATAATAGTATATGGAGCTTCCCCTGCAAACTCACGTGTAACCGATTCAAGCGTCTGCCCGATTTCAACCCTGATTTCCACAGTCTTGATATCGCTCGGACGATTTGATAATGTTGGTACTTTTAAGTGCATTAACATAGTTATCACCTCGATCATAATACGATTTCAATTGTAAATAAGTATAACATATAAAAAGACACGATGCCAAACACATACATCGTGTCTCATTATTTGTACTATTTTACGAAAATCACATACGGCAGGATTTTACTAAAAAGCCCTATCCTCCGCCACGTCCATCTGCTGTTCGACACTTAAAGCTGAATACATCCCGCTCTCAAAGGCTCCGCCACCTTCAGCTGCATCCCCCTCTGCCTGTGGCATCTCTTCTACCGGCGTCATCTCTTCCGCCTGCGTCTGTGCAGCTTCCATTCGCGCCGGCTCCTGTGCCACCTGCACCGGTGGATCCTGAGTCACCTGCACCGGCGGATCCTGGGCCTTGGCCTGCTGCGCCGTTTCCTGCTGGCGCTGAACCATAGGATTACGTCTTGCTCTGGATGCGTAACTTCTTCGTCTTCTTATCAATTCGATAATCTGACGCATTTCATTTTCGTGCAGTGTTATACCACGTGACATACGCAGATGGAACGGATCCCATTCCCTGATATCATATTTAGGCACACCGCCGTTCCAGGATATTAGGTTAAGCTCCTTAGTCCAGCCCGTATTAAGAGTGGCTATAACACCTATTTCTTCAATTATCTCATAACGGACATCTCTTTCCTCGTCATAACCTGACATGATATTATCTCCTTTCCTGTTTGCGCTAGCAAACAACTCACCTCTTTCGTGATGATAATATCAACACTGGAAAAATATGTCAATTAATAGTGGCCTAGTTGTATTTTTGCAGTTACAGAGCTGCCTTGATCATTGCAGGAAGCTTTCTGCATGCTGCTTCTGGAATTGAAGCAACAGAAATTCTAAGTCCCTTAGCAAGCGGTACGAGGAATACATTTTCCTTTTCCAGCTTAGCCGCTACTTCTTCTGGATTGTCACATGGTACGCTTACGAAGAAACCCGCATCGAAAGGAACGATTTCCAGACCAACCTTTGCAGCTTCTTCACTAAAAGCTCTACCACGAGCCAGGAGCATATCTCTATAATAAGCCCTTTCCTTTGATACGCTTGCCAGAAGTTCTTCGTCATCAAAGATTTTTTCCAGGATAACCTGTCCAACCTTAGCATTGTTTGACCATGAACCTCTTGATGAGAATTCACATACTCTCTTGAATTCATCTGCGATGGCCTGTGTCTTAGCGATACAGATCATAGCTCCGCAGCGAGTACCGTAGAGTGTAAATGTCTTTGAACCGCTATATGCGATGATAGGAAGAACGTTTTCAGGAAGAGTTGAGAGCTTAGGGATGAACTGTCTGTATTCATCTTCATCACCAGCGAAATCCATATATGCTACGTCAACAACCAGAGCGATAGCCTTGCCAGTCTGTGCGCTCTCTGTAAGTGCAGCAATAACATTATCCCAGTCTGTAGGAGTCAGTGAATAACCAGTTGGGTTATGAGCAGGAGTGTTGAGGATAACAACGATGCTTTCCTGCTGAGCCAGGATATCATTTACTGATGCCTTGAATGCGTCAATGTTGAACTTTCTCTCTGCGTTGAACAGTTCGAACACTTCGATCTTTCTGCCGATTTCTGAAGCAATTGTCTTATAAGGAGCCCAGTGCCAATCAGTTGTCAGAACCTTATCTCCGTATATTGTATAATTTGAAATCGCATTTCTCAGTGAGCCAGTGCCACCAGGTGTAGCAACTACTTCAATAAATCCTTCTGGAACGTTGTTCTTAAAAGCAGCCTTCTTAGCAGCTTCCTTAAAAGCAGGTGTTCCTCCGATTGGAGCATATTCTGCATAGTCCTTAGGGCCAAGTGTCTGGAAAACCTTGTGAACTGATTCCAGCACGATTAAGTCACCACTATCATCATTAAGTGTACCGATAGTTGAGTTTACAACTGCGTCTTTCCCGTATTCCCTGATTGCAGCCTTTGCTCTATTACTGATACCGAAATTCTTGTCTTCCTTAGGAATTACTCTTCCATTTTCTCTTGCTAAAATGTACTCTGCCATTTTATCCATCTCCCATCTCAAATTACATTATCGCTTCTCAGCTATAACTTTAACATAATTAATGTTCTTACCATTGCTGCTGAATTTAGTTTCATATTCAGTCATGGTTTTCTTTGATTCGTAATCACAAGCTTCCGAATGCAGGTCCCTGGTCATTTGGCAAATCTTCATTCCCGCTTCAGGATGCTCTTCCTGGCAGCTTGCAATTTCTTCTAAAGTAAATTCGAAAAGCCCTTCATTATCAGTCTTTATTTCGATAAAGCCACCCGGTTTAAGTGCCCAGACATAATCCATCAGACGACCACGATATGTAAGTCTTCTCTTATTGTGTCTCGCCTTTGGCCATGGGTCGCTGAAGTTGAGGTAAACACCGCTAAGGCTGCTCTCGCCAAACAATTCATCCATTCCATTTACAAATTTACATATAAACCTGAGGTTCTCCAGAACTTCTGCATCCTCATCATACGAAGCATCTTTTATCCTACGCAGGAATTCAATCTGTCCCTCAGTATCTTCATTTGTTACAATCGCCCCATTAAGCACCGCACACTTCTCAAGTGCACGCAGCATGACAGCTTCCTGTCCCTCTATCGCCACAAAGTTAGAATCGCTGTTTTCCAGAGCCTTCTTAATGATAAACTGGCCCTTTCCGCATCCTATCTCTAAAAACAAATCCCCGTCACCACCAAAGCAGCCTTTCAAAGCCTCCGGGGACGGGTCATTTATCAAATATTTGCCGCATTCCTGCAGCCTTTCTTCCATATTCTTCGCTCTACGCTGTCTCATCTCTACAGTAAAATTCTTTCTAAAATAATAATTACGAGGAAAGCAATGAGAAGAATGATCGAAACCACATCTCTGCTTCCCATCTTCATTTCGTTCATTCTGGTTCTCTTCCTAGCGCTACCGTAGCATCTGGCTTCCATAGCCATTGCCAGATCCTGTGCGATTCTGAATGCGCTGATAAAAAGCGGTACAAGAATTGGAACCAGCGCCTTAGCTCGGTTAAAGAGGTTTCCGCTCTCAAAGTCAGCACCTCTCGCCTGCTGAGCCTTCATAATCTTATCAGTTTCTTCGAGAAGTGTAGGTATGAATCTCAGCGCAATAGTCATCATCATAGCCAGTTCATGAGCCGGCAGACCTATCTTCTTAAAGGGTGCAAGCAGAGCTTCAATACCGTCAGTAAGCCCAATAGGTCTTGTTGTAAGTGTCAGCATCGACGATCCCACAATGAGCAGCACTAACCTGATTGCTATAAATACAGCTGTGTAAACACCTTCTCTTGTTATGTGGAATATACCTATCTGAACCAGAACCTCACCTTGTATCATAAACAGATTCAGTATAAGTGTAAATGCTAATATTAAAAATACCGGCTTCAAACCTCTAAGAATAAACTTGAGTGGAACCTTTGACACGATTATTACAGCTGCCAGTGCCACGAATGCAATAGCGAAACCAATAAAATCATGTACAACAAACAACGCCACTATATAAAGAAGCGTTGCCACAATCTTGATTCTAGCATCAAGTTTATGCACCCAGGATTCACCCGGATAGTATTGTCCAATAGTAATATCTCTAATCATTTATTTTAGACTATTAGCCACCTGCTCGGCTAATTCCTCCATACTAATGCAGCTGCCTTCAATATTAAGGCCTGCATTTCTTAATTTCGATGCGATCTGCATTGAGTCAGGCAGAGCCAGACCCATTGCTTTAAGTTCATCTTCTCTGGCAAAAACCTCTTCAGGAGTTCCGTTCATTACCAGCTTACCGCTATTCATTACCAGTATCCTATCCGACATTCTGGCAATATCGTTCATGTTATGTGAAACAAAAACAGTAATATTCTTCGATGCTTCGTGGATAGTATTGATCATATCCAGAATATCCTTATGCGCCTTAGGATTAAGACCTGCTGTAGGTTCATCCAGAATAAGCACATCCGGTTTCATGGCAATAACGCCTGCTATAGCAACTCTACGCCTCTGTCCGCCAGAAAGATCGAATGGAGACTTGTCATGAATCTTATCGAAATCCAATCCAACAAGTCCCACCGCCTCGCGAACACGCTCAGCTATCTCTTCATCATTTAGACCCAGGTTCTTAGGTCCAAAGGCTACATCCTTCTCAACAGTCTCCTCGAAAAGCTGATACTCAGGATACTGAAAAACCAACCCTACCTTCTTCCTAACATCACGCATTATTGTTCCGCTGGCGGTAATATCTACGCCGTTTACAACGATAGTTCCAGAAGATGGCTTAAGAAGCCCGTTAAGATGCTGGAGCATTGTGGATTTGCCTGAACCTGTATGGCCTATGACACCGATAAAAGTTCCGTCTTCAGCCCCGAAGCTGATGTCATCGAGCGCAACAGTTTCGTGTGGCATCCCAATATTATATATATGTGTAAGATTTTTTACTTCAATTGACATATGCACTCCACAAGTTCATCAGTTTCAATAATATTTTCAGGGATATCAAATCCCTTATCTCTAAGTCTCATAGCCAGATCAACAGCTGGAGGAACATCCAGATTAAGCGCCTTAAGTTCATCACCTCTTAAGAAGATCTCCTCTGGTGTACCTTCCATCTTAATCACGCCATCATGAATAACGATTACATGATCAGCCTGAGCCGCTTCTTCCATAAAGTGAGTAATCAGAATTGCTGTGTAACCCTCTGCATTTACAGACTTGATTACATCCATAACATCCTGGCGTCCCTTAGGATCCAGCATCGCAGTAGGTTCATCAAATACGATGCACTCAGGCTTCATGGCAATAGCTCCGGCGATGGCAACCCTCTGCTTCTGTCCACCTGACAAAAGGTGAGGCGCCTTCTTCCTGAATTCGTACATCTCGACTCCACCTAAAGCCGCGTCTACTCTTCTCCTGATTTCGCTGGACTCTACTCCCAGATTTTCAGGTCCGAAGGCTACATCGTCTTCTACTATAGATGATACGATCTGATTATCAGGATTCTGGAAAACCATAGCAACGCGCTCCCTGATATCCCATACGCGAGCAGGATCTGACGTATCTATGCCATCCACATACATCTTGCCTTCAGTAGGAATAAGCAGCGCATTAATGTTCTTGGCAAGCGTTGACTTACCTGAACCGTTCTGCCCGATTATGGCAGTAAAGCTTCCCTTTTTCACAGAAAAACTGACGTTGTCCAAAGCTTTTAATTTGTGAACAGCTCCTTCTACGTCAGTCTTAACGTATTCAAATGTTAAATTTTCAGCCTTGATAAAATCCATTTTATCTCCAAACCAAATTATTATTTCGCATAGCATTCACGCAGTAATCTATCTAGTGTTGTCGCGCTAACCTGACCAGGTGCTGTTGTTTCTGTGCCAACAGCGAAGGTAATGCATGATCCGAACTTGCCGCCAGCGACTCTGGAAATCATTCCCTCCTTACCCATAGCGATCATCACTACAGGATCATTGTCGCCCTCAGTTAAATCTTTAGCAGCCTTAAGCATAAGCAGCGCATCGTTCTTACTCTTAGCCATACCTGCGATCTTACTTATATCTCCGCCAAGCGTTCTCATTGCCTTAACGATATTATTGATTTCCGTTAGTGACGGCATTCTTCCAAAATCGTGATAAGACATTATAACCTTAACGTCAAATTCGTGGATCTCCTCAACTCTCTTAGCAAGTTGTACCTGATTCAGATTATCGTTTTCATCAAATAATTCTACGTCAACAAAAGCCACAAGCTCTGATTGAGCCGCGAGACTTGCCAGATCGTGGATTTTGTATGAGTCCAGAGAAACCACGCCTCCCTGAGCCTTTGTTCTGATAGTGAA
Organism: Bacillota bacterium; assembly: GCA_029006195.1. Taxonomy (GTDB): domain Bacteria; phylum Bacillota; class Clostridia; order Peptostreptococcales; family Anaerovoracaceae; genus Lentihominibacter. The sequence continues at coordinate 103,550 of JAQXGH010000001.1, read as the reverse complement.
GATTACAGGCATACCATTTGTAATGTAATCAATATCATCAAGAATTCTGATGATTTCCAGATGAACTTCATTTGATGCGATGCGTTCATCAAGATTACTTAAAGAAGCCAGATAGTAGTCAACTCTCCACTCTATGATATCGCAAGGAAGCTTCATTATTGCTTCGCACTGCTGTGCGATTTCTTCCTGCGTAGTGCCTGTTACAGGAATCGCAATCTTAGGTCTTCCTGTATCCAGCGTAATATTTCTAACCTGTATATTTCTCATAAACTTCGATTTCCTTTCTCGGTTTATGATACTTTATTATTGTGACAGTTTCTTGTAATGGAAAAACTTTTTAAATGATGTTTTCTCTAAAACTACAGCCAGAACCAGTGCCATTCCACCTTTAATAACCAACGTCCATGGTGCCCAAACCGGGAAACCTCCCAAAATGTCTCCCAGACAGCTGCCGATTGCCGCTGCTATGGCGCCATCTCTAGTTCCAAGTACAAGTACTCCCAAAAAATAATAGCATCACTTAAATTAACATACCCTTGTGTGAAAGGGATTGGAATTCTTAAAACAAATATCGCTACCATTATAAGACACATTGTCATCGCTGTCATTACTAGTCTTAAAGATTTTGATATTGTATTTGTCTACATTTTTATTCTATCCTCCAAAATTTCACCTTTTTTACCTTAATAATGAATCTTATACTATCATAAATTAATATTGTATATTAATATATATACAATATTAATTTCTTTTATAAGTACAATTTGAGGTAAATTATGAAAGCAATAGTGCCTGTTCTCGAGGAAAATAAGAAGAAACCTTATTATTTACAATTATACAATCACATTAAACGTATGATCTTAGACGGTGATATAAATGCGGATGAGAAACTGCCATCGCTCAGAAGCCTTGCTAAATCAACATCGCTTAGCATCACAACAATAGAGCAGGCATATAACCAGCTCCTGGTTGAAGGCTACATTTACAGCAAGGCCAATTCGGGGTACTATGTCAACTCTATAAATGCGTTCTCAAACAGCACTGTACGTACAGATTTAAGCATTTCTGACGAAAAAGTGTCATCTTTTGAACAAACAGTCACTCTCGAAACGTCAAAAATGCAATATGACACAGACTGTTTTGACTTTAATAAGTGGAAAAAATGCATGAATAGAGTCATAAATGATTTCTCTTACCAGCTTCACTTCGAAGGCGATCCTCAAGGGGAGCTGAGCCTAAGAAACGAGATCGCCAATTACCTTTATCTGTCCAGAGGTGTTGAATGTTCACCCGCTCAAATCGTCATTGGTGCCGGTACTCAGCAGATAACCACTCAGCTTGCCGTGCTTTTGAGAAGACAGGGTATAGAGCACGTCGCATTAGAGACGCCTGCATACCAACCTGTCAAGAGTGCCTTTAGAGATAGAAGGTTTGCCATAACCGAAGTTCCATCAACCGGTAAAGGACTAACTATAGAGAAACTGCCGGCTAACATCAGAACGGCCGCTTATGTCAGTCCTTCAAACAATGCCTTCACCGGTGCTGTAATGCCGATCAGCAGACGATATGAACTTATTGCCTGGGCAAACAACAACGATAGTTACATAATCGAAGACGACTACGACAGTGAACTTAGATATTTCGGAAGACCTATTCCTTCCCTAAAAAGCCTTAATGATAGCGAACGAGTAATATATCTGGGATCTTTTTCAAGTACACTTTTCGCTGCAGTTAAAATTTCATATATGGTTCTCCCTCTTTCGCTGAGTGAAGAATTCAATAAAATTGCACATGAATATTCTCAGACATGCTCGAAACTTGAACAAATGACACTGGCTATGTTCATGAATACAGGCTACTATCAGACACATATCAAGAAACTGCGTAAGCTCTATTCCTCTAAACTCACAAAAATTGCCGATGAGCTGAGCAAACAATCTGACGGATTCATAAACGTCAGAAACACCGCTTCAGGAATCAATATAATCGTAGATGTTGATTCCAATAAGTCTACAGAGGAATTAAAAAGAGATGCCGAAGCACTCGGCATCCCTGCGATTATTAATCAATCCGCTAAATTAGATAGTGATACTAAATCAATCATTCTCTATTACAATCAGATTCCGCTTGATGAAATTTCATCTGTAGCTGCGGGGCTGATTTCATCCTGGAGATCATAATCTTCTGCCTCAGGTTCATCCTGGGGCTTTCTTTTTATTCTACCAATTATGCAAAGTGCTGCCAGCAGCATAATAGATAAAATGGAAATGATAAGGCCAAGTATAAATCCTGGCGGTCTGAATTTGAACTCGATTTCATGAGTTCCCGGACTCAGTGCTGTCGCCATCCATGCGTTGCCTACTCGTTCGATGACCTTCTTCTTTTCTCCATCTACATATAAAGTCCAGCCCTCATCATATGGTATTGAAGTAACCATAAGGCCTTCGCTTTCTACTTCTATAGTTCCCTTAAGATGAGTATCATCGTAATCTGTTACTTTCAGCATATCAGCAGACAGATATCCGTAGGCTTCATCCCAAAGTTCTTCATCCATAATGCAAGCATGAACTGTAATCGCTCCAGCCAGGCCCTCCTCGTAGAGGACGTTGATTTTGAAGCTTTCTCCCTCTTCGAATCTGCCGATGTTTACTATGGAGTTACAATCGTTTTCGATTTCAGTATTCTTAGCATCGTTTTCCCTCTGGACCATTATGGTATCCGCATTAGACGTCTCGATGCAGATATAACAATTGCCAGCCTTCGGTGTAACATAGCTTAAATCAACGCTAGCCTGCTTAGTTCCTCCTTCTGTATACACATCAACATAGTCATCCAATGTGCATTCAGCGCTCGCACACATAGAAGAAACCTGAGGATTGCCCAGCGAAATAAAGAGATCATCATAATCTCTGCCAGTTGCCAGATCCATATACTCAGTCAAATTCACAAACGGATTCTCTTCATTGGCACCCCAGGTTCTGACTGCAGGAGATGTCATATATCCAATGCTGAGAGGATACTTGCTCTCATATAGTCTGGAGTTTCCAGCCTTCTTGATAAGCTTATAATTAGCATTATCGATTCCGCAATTTCTGGAAATTATGTACTTAACGTTCATCAGAGCGTCAGTAACAGGATCGGTAAGATTGTAATTAAATCTATTCTTTCCAGGCTCACCTTCCATACCTATAGCTTCCATAAGACCAGTTGTTCCAGCATTAAGCGAAGATGAGAACTGAGAGATTCCCTTGTAGTGAAGTCTGGCAGGTTCATTTATTGTAATCATGCTATTTGACTCAGTTCTGGCAAAACCTAAAGTGTTAGTGTATTCAACCAGTTTGCGCATGGATTTCACATTCTCCGAATATGTGTGTTTCGAGGAGTTGCCTACCAGATCAAGAGATGTGCATGTATTGCAGCACATTTCCGCTGCAACGATAGCTAGTATCATTATGGAGAGTTCTTTCTTGCCAAATTTCCCGTTCTTATACAGCGCGAAGAGGGCGATATATATAGTGAGAAGAGCCAGTCCTGAATATACGAAGATGTTGGCATTATCCAGATCTTCAGCCAAAAGCTTCTCGGCGAAAACGTAATAGCCAATGCCGACCGCCAAAATCGCATAGAAAGATTTAACCTCTATTCCGTCTATATATGCAAAGGCCCTATACGCCATAAATATCAGCACGAAAATTACAGCAAAAGTATATCTATATGGCAGTTCATTAGGGAAGTGGAGCCCATGCCATATGAAGTTCAATCTGTTTATATTAATGCTAAAGAATATAAATACCAGGAAGGCCCCGTAAATCACCTTCTCGCGGGATTTGATGCCTTTGCATAAAACGTAAACTACCAGGAGAATTACCACCAGCATACCGCAGTAGAGATTAGGAAGCCCGCTTCTGTAAGTCAGATGTGCGCTAGGCAGCATCTGGTTTATGATGCTGAGGGGGTGGAAGTAAAGAATCATGTCCTCAGGCATATCGGATGAAATGTAATATGTGCTCTGCATTGCCTTGTAAGTTGGAAGCAGCATTATAGCGGCAAGGCCTATGCCAAGAAGCGAACACCCAACAGCCTTCAGTGTAGTTTTAACGCACCCCTTGTTTATTCCTTCAGGTCTTGTGAAGTAAAGGACCGGATAGAAAAAGAGTATGAATATGCATACCATTATTGATATGTAGTAATTCGAGAATACAGTAAGTCCCAACGCGATAGTATAAAGCGCAATACCCTGACCTGCGATGATTTTTCTCAATCCCATCATAACAAGCGGAAGAAGCATTACTGCATCGATCCACATAATGCACCAGTAGTATCCCATAACGTATGAACTCAGTGCATAGAGTGTAGAGAAGGCCAGCATTATCAGTTCATTATCACGTCTTTCGTCTCTGAGGCAGATATACATAAAGCTGCCTGCAAGTCCGATTTTGATAAGAAGGATAACTGTGATGCCTTCCATTACAAATTTTGACGGAACCAGTGCCAGAAGCAGGTTGAGCGGGCTGGCACCATAATAGGCTACCAGGCACCAGAAATTACATCCGCCTGCACCATTCCAGGTATAAAAAAGACTCCCTCCGTGCTGAAGCTTATACTGCAGTTCACTGAGAAAGGGAACATACTGGTGATACATGTCGATTACTGCCACCTGAGTATCGCCAAATGGATATGTTTCCTGAACTATCAGCGCTATAAACATTATCAGTACAGGGAGTACAAATGCTGCAAATGCGAATTTATTGTTGTAAAAAAAACTTTTGATTCTTGTCATTTTAACTCTAATCTTCAATATTACTTTCTTTTTCTACATATATCGGCCTGCCCTTTGTCTCAAGGTACATTCTACCGATATATTCACCGATAAGTCCGAGCATGGAGATAATCACACCGCCAAAAAAGAGGATCAGACACAGAAGTGATGCATAACCCGGTGTATCCTTGCCCATTATTATCGTCTTTAATACTTCAATGATGAAATATATGGCAGATCCTGCAGCCGTGAAGGTTCCGAAGAGTCCTACGATTTTAAGCGGCGAATCTGCGAAATCTATAAACCCATCCAGCGCATACTTGGCAAGAGCCCACATTGACCACTTGCTCTCTCCATGTGCACGTTCAACGTTCTCGAATTCAACCCATTCAGTGTGGAAGCCAACCCAGGCGAATATGCCCTTGCTGAATCTCTGAGTTTCAGGCATCGAGGCAATGGCCTTGACCATCTGTCTGCTCATTATCCTGAAATCCACCGCACCGTCAGCGATATCTATGCGGCTGAATCTGTTCATGATCCTATAGAAAGATCTGGCGAAAAAGCTCCTGATCTTAGGCTCACCTTTTCTGGAAACACGTCTTGCTGACACGCTGTCGCAGCCGGTTTCCTCGATCTTATTTATCATCTCACACAAAAGTTCCGGTGGATGCTGCAGATCTGCGTCCATAATTACAGCATACTCACCGGTTGACGACTTGATTCCCGCGTACATGGCAGCTTCCTTGCCGAAGTTACGGCTAAAGGATATGTACTTGACCACAGTTATGTCATCTACAGCATTTTTAGCTATTTCTTTGATAACGTCCAGCGTCTTGTCAGTACTGCCATCGTCTACAAATATATAATTAAAATTGTAATCTGTTAAAGAACCTTCTATTTCTTTAGTTTTATCATAAAAGGCCTTAACATTATCTTCCTCGTTAAAACAAGGAACTATGACATCTATTCTTTTCATAGGAATAGTTTGCATCATGCCAGAAGTTTTGTCAATTTGCTTTAATTCAGCCTATCTACTTAGGGTCCACAAGGATAAGCTCTACGCCTATTCCCTTAAAGATGCTTCTAAGACTTATTGCATCAGAAGTTGTAACAGATTCCTTATAAATATTAGGCATCATTGATATGCCGTTTCTAAGCTTTGTTCTAGGCGGCACATCAGCATCCACATCATTCTTGTGCTCGATCATGCTGACAAGCTGTTCTCTCTCCAATCTATATCTAACAATGTTATATTTTCCAGCGAAGCCATTACACTTAACCAGGAATTCCGATTCTCCATCGCTATTCTGGATGATCTTCTTTAATTCAATTTCGCTTTTGATTTTGTGCAGAGCAGCATATACATTATCGTCAAAGCTATAAACCAAAACTGAAATGCTGTCCAAAGGGCCAGGATACTTATTTCTTGTCGTAACAATATAATTATTTCCTGAAGCTATGACATTCTCTCCTAATGACATGAACTGATCAAACACTTTAGCAAGCACTTCATTAGGCTTATGACCCATTACCTCTGCCAGCTTAGGAGTGTCCTTCTGAACTTCAGCATAATCGTCATAGATATCTACATTGACGATTACAGGCTTTGCTTTGAATTTATCTTCGTAATCAGCATAAACACCCTTCACCTGATGCTTGATAGCATCTTCAATATGTACAGGGTCACACCTTGTATATTTAGCTTCTATTTCTCTGCTGATTATCTTTCCTACGTATTTCTTCCTATATTCTATAGGATGCATTCCATACCAGTGTTCGAAATGCTTTATGTAATATCTAACTGCAGAAAATCCCGTTTCTTCTGCAATAACGGCTATCTTCTTATTTGTTCCCAAAAGGAGCTTCTCAGACTCTTCGACTCTGATGTAGCTCAGCAGATCCTGGAAGCTTAATCCAGTAGCTTCCTTGATTATGTGTGAGAGATAATAGATGCTTAAATGTTCTCTATCAGCAATCTCGCCCAGAGTCAGCTTACGATTATAATTGTCATACATATAATCAGTAATTCTGTTAAGACGGCCCGCCAGAATCTTATTTCCCTTATTCTTTACTTCGTTCTTAAACTTGCCATCCTCCATAACGAAATATCTAAAGTCTGAAATAAGGCAGGCGATCAGATTATGAGTGCTCTCGATTACCTTGTGTTCATATCCGTAACCCTTCTGCAGCACTTCCATCATAATGCGCGCCAGTATATTTCTGAGTACATCCAGACTCTCGTCCTTGTCATCCTCCATATCAGTAACAAAGAAACCATTTCTCAGATTGTCGTAGTATCTTGAGAAATAAGAGAGATCCATCTGCAGCATCATAATCATATTGTAATCCCCATTGCTATCGAAACTATGCATTTCTCTATCATTGAGGATAAAAATATCTCCCTGCTTTAAGGTGTATGTATAGTACCCATTTCTTAAGACAATACTACCTTCTAGCACATAAACAACTTCCATGTCTTCATGGAAGTGGATAGGGTATTCTTCGATGTTTGCCACTATGACATTTACTGGCAATTCATCTTTATATAAAATTTTTTCCTTAAGCATTTTTTCACCTTAATCCACAATATTATGTTAACCCGTGTTCTTTTTTGTTCTCGAATTGGTTAACAGTCGTTTTTCCTACAATTTGTGGGTTTTCACCACTTATCCACAGGCTTTTTAAGATTGTATACAATTTTATCCAAAACCCCCTGTGGATAACCATTTTTTTACTATTGTTGAAATTTCAACGTTTTAGCGTGTCAAGAACTATTTTTCGTACCAAGTTATCCACAGCTTTGACGAACAACTTTGTTGCTTTTTTGCAAAACCCCCAAAAACGTGGAAATTCTGCGATTTACAGCACTTTTAAACAATTCACATGCCTGTTTTATATCTTTCTCCTTACTAACTCCTTCTCCTTAAATATTATAACAAATCCCCTTATCACCTCATTTGGTAAAATATTCTGACAACTTATTTGTTATGGCTAGTATACTCTCCAGTTAGTTTTTTAACAATATAAAATTTGACTTTTTTGCTACCAATAATTAAACTTCTCAGTAGAATACTTGTATAGGAGAACCGATATGGAAACAACAAAATTATATCAGTTAGATGTTTATTCTCGTGAATGGGATGCAACCATCACGTCAATAGATGAAAATGGAAAAGTATATCTTGATAGAACCGCTTTCTTCCCAGAAGGCGGCGGACAGAGCTGCGATACAGGAATTCTCCAGATAATCGACGGCAAGAAACCATATACTTTTGACGTAATAGATGTTCAGGAAGATGGAGCAGAAGTTGTTCATACACTTAAGGCTACAGAAGACTCAGGTAACAGACAGCCCAAAGAAGGCGATTTCGTTCACTGCAGCCTCAACTGGGAAAGACGTTTTGACAATATGCAGCGTCACTGCGGCGAACATATTCTGTCAGGTATCTTCTATCAGGAATGCGGCGGTGTTAATCGAGGATTCCATATGGGCGATGAATATATGACTATCGACATAAGCCTGGAAGACGAACCAACAAATAAAGCTAACAAGAAGCCTGATGAGCTGACATATGAAATGTGCCTCAGCGTAGAAAAAATCGCCAATCAAGTTATATGGTCAAACGCGCCTGTACGTACTTTTAGATTTGCTACTCGCGCTGAAGCTGAGAAAATGCCTCTCCGTAAGGCCTTAGCTTTTGACGAAGATATCTCTATCGTATGCATTGGTTCTGCAGAGAATGCAGCTGACTGCGTAGCTTGCTGCGGAACACATCCTAAGAGTGCAGGCCAGGTAGGCCTCATCAAGATCTTTAAGGTAGAAAAGAACAAGGGCATGTTCCGTGTATTCTTCGAAGCTGGCGAAAGAGCTCTTAACGACTACGATTCTAAGCACTCAATGCTCTATAAGCTCTCAAACGATTACTCATCATCAATAGAGGATTTCCCTAAGAAGCTTCGCGCTCAGGAAGAAAAGCTGGCAAATGCCAAGACTGAACTGAACCAGCTTAAGCGTGTATTGATTGAAAGCGAATGCGCTAAGCTTAATGAAGAAATCGCAGCTAGCCCTAATAAGGTTCTGGTTTACAAGCTTATGCATCTGTCGCTTGATGATACATTCAATATGTCTAAGACATATATGGGTAAACCGGACTGCGGCGGCAAGCTCATCATGCTCTATTCAGTTCCAGATACTTCATATGTTCTGGTCTCAGACGGCAAGATAAAGTGCGGTCAGCTGGTTAAGGAATACGCATCATTCTATCAGGGCAAAGGCGGCGGCAATGATATCAGCGCTCGCGCAATGTTTAAGACTGACGAAGATGCAGCACTTTTCGCAGATCTCTTAGGAAAACATCTGCAGTAATTCTAAATAACATAGACACACAAAAGGCGGTAAGATCACAAATAATAAAATCCTACCGCCTTATTTTATTTAATGTATATAGTTACCGTTCTTCTGCCCCATCTGATGGCAGCTCCGCGTGACGCCATGTATATATCTATTATGTTGCCTTTAACGGCACCACCCGTATCCTCTGCACGCACCTTACCAAAGCCTTCGATATAGCATTCAGAGCCAAGAGGGATAACTCTAGGGTCTACCGCAATTTCACCAACACGGGCACGAGTACCTGTCGCGGTTGTTCCTCCACCCGAATAAGCCGTAGCCTGGACCACTAGCTTACGTGAATAGCGTTCACCATTTATGGCAATAGCTGTACCCTTTGACAGGATCTGAGTCTTTGGTTTCTTGATAGTCTTCCTGTCGACTTCCTTCCTGCTCTGCTCCTCGCCACCAAGGTAAGTTACTTCATAGGTTACTTCATCCTGGCCTTTTACTCCCTTTGTCGTAACCTTCTCCTCACCCTCGAGAAGATCAGAAGTATACTCCTCCTTCTGCTTGAAGTCAGTTGCCTCCTTGACCACCTCAGTTTCCACTTCATAGAGATCAATGGAAACATCCATGTCATCCTTCAGCTTAGCTTTCTGACCGGGCGCAACAACATCACCTTCATCCAGGTTAACGCCCCATCCGCTCAGCATATCGTCAACAGTCTTAGCCATCGTCCTATACTTTATGGATTTACCGTTTACAGATACCGTAATATCCTTAACCATAATGGATGTGAACACAAAAGCACCCGCAAACAAAAGATTGATCACAAGCGCAATGGCAAGCACCTTAGTGAATATCTTATGATTCTCGTATGCAGTTTTAAGCCTGCCTAAAGGTGACATAATAAACCTCTCTACATAGCCTGACCAGCCAGTCTGTAAATGGCTTCAGCGTAAATCTTTGACATCTGCACCAGTTTACTGATTTCAACGCGTTCGTTTCTCTGGTGCTCAAGTTCTGGATCTCCAGGGAATAGAGATCCAAAGGCTACACAGTTCGGCAGCGCTCTGGCATATGTACCGCCGCCTGTTACTATAGGAGCAGTTTCCATATCCCCTGTGTGCTTCCTGTATACGTCCAGAAGAGTCTGAACAAGTTCATTATCTTCAGGGAAATATATAGGTGCTTGGTATTCGCCCTTAACTATTCCCATTCCGTACTTATCAATAACATTCATGATGCCGTCATAAACGTCGTCTCTAGCACAAGTAACAGGAAATCTGATATTTATCTTAAGGTCAGCTGTGTTCTTATCAACGTCTATCATTCCAACATTGAATTTCAGCTGGCCTGAATCTTCATCTGACATATAGCATCCGATCTTCTCACCATGTAGGTTGAATCCTATACATTCGTTGTAGAACTTGATGAAGTCATTAACTCCGTCATTGAGGAAGTTGAGTCCACCGAGGAATTCCATAAGGATCGTTATTGCATTCTGTCCCAGCTCAGGCATAGCACCATGTGCTGGCACACCCTTTACTGTGATTTCAAAGCTCTTGCCAAGGCCCTTACAATTGATCTTCCAGCCCTTCTCTTCTCTGGCTTTGTTAACCATAGCCTTGATATACTCATAGCCGCCTCCTGTAGTATCACAGATCACAGCTCTGGCATTTTCAGCTACAGCATTAGGTACAGTTCCGCCCTTGATACCTCTAAGTTCAAGGCCTTTGCCTCTTGATGCCGGAAGTTTCTTCACTATATCAAAGATGAGGATACCCATTTCCGCACGAATAACCGGGAAGTCCGCATCAGGTGTAAACCCGCAGTCAGGAATTCTGTCAACGTGTGAAAGATAGTATCTCATTCCGTCCCAGTTTGTCTCTTCGTCAAGTCCCAGAATCATTCGAATAGACTTTTCAGGCACATAGCCGCATTCCTTTAACGCCTTCATAGCGTAGAAAGAAGCAACAACAGGCCCCTTATTATCGATAGTTCCTCTGCCCCATATAAAGCCGTCTACTACATCTCCTGAGTAAGGTTCATGATCCCAGCCTTCTCCTTCAGGGACAACGTCAAGATGACCTGCGATACCGATAATGCCGGCTCCGCTTCCCGGAAACTCAATGTGACCGCCGTAGTTATCAGCATTGTAAGTTAAGAACCCCGCGTCCTGTCCATAACCCATCATCATTTCGTATGCTTTATGGACATTCTCGCCAAAAGGCTTATCTCCAGGAGTTTTAACAGACACACTTGGTACAGATATAAGTGCAGACAGAGACGATACCATCTCTGCCTGACTGTCTTCGATCTTCTTATATACTTCTTCTAATCTGATCATATCTGACATAATTACTGTACAGATTCAACGCCCTTGATTTCAGGGTAGCTTTCAACGAGGATTCTTTCTACAACGCCCTTGATTGTCATTTGAGCGCCTGGGCAGCCTGCGCAGTGACCCTGCAGTCTAACCTTAACGATGTTATCATCTGTATATTCTACGAATTCAATATCTCCACCGTCTCTCTGAAGTACTGGTCTGATTACGTTAAGTGCTTCCTTAATCTTCTGTTCCATTTCTCATCTCTCCTTAATATATATAATTTAATAATTATCTAACTGGTTCATATGTGTATATTGTTGTAGGCTGCCCGTACTGCCAAGTGTTAATGTAGGCAGTTTTAATGGGATCGCCTATGCTGCTGAAGTTAATGTATCCTGAAGCTCCATCAAATGAATACTTAGGGCTGCGAAGAATATCTGCGATCGCTTCACCATCAGTTGCAGTATGCGCCTTACCTATAGCATCGATTGCAACCAGGTATGCATCATAGCCCAGTGCAACGGCATCTGAAGGTACTGAATCCTCGCCGTACATATCACTATACGCCTTCAGGAACTTCTCTCTTTCTTCGCTTACTGACTCAGACTGCTCAACAACCTTGCCCTCTGATCCGAAGAAACTTACGAAGGCCAGGCTCTCTGATTTGACCTTATCGTTTAATGCCTTGGCAAAAGATGCTTCATTCCATTCAGGACCGCCCAGGAATTGAACTGACATTCCCTTTTCTGCGGCCTGGTTAATGATATTAATTGAATCCTTAACTTCTCCAGGCAGGATAACAGTCTTAACTCTTGATGCCTTGATGATATCAAGCTGCTCAGAGAAATCCTTAGTTCCGGCCTTATATTCTTCGTATGCCAGGATAGCATCTTCATTACCTGTTGTTTCCTTGATTCTATTCATGAACTCCGAAGCCATAGCCTGAGCCGCTTCATCCCTGGATGGAAGCAGGACACCTGCAGTCTTCTCGTGTCTCTGATTCAGAACATAATCCGCCAGAATATCACCCTGATATGAATCGACGTAACATACTCTGAAATAGAAATCATGATTCTTTGTTACCAGTGGATTGGAATTTGTGATAGCTATAGCTGGAATCTTAGCATCCTCAATATAAGGAGCCGCTGCCAGTGAGTATACACTTTGGTAACTTCCTAAGATTACAGCAGGCTGTTTAACGATCAGAGTCTGCACAGCTGTTTCCGCAGCATCGATATCAGACTTGTTATCCGCAAACACTAACTGGATAGCCTTACCATCAACATTTGGATGAACGCTGTTGGCAAGCTGAATGCCTCTGATTTCCGCTTCAGCTTCTACGGAATCCGCACCTGTAATAGGCTCGAAAATACCGATCTGTATGATAGCCTGCTTATCCTGCGGTTTGTCGATGAAAGCAGCCTTGAAATTATCGAAAGTAATGCAGCCTGTGAGTGACATTGCTGTAACAGCTAAAACCATCACTGCTGCTAATATTTTAATCTTTTTCACGTATTACACCTCATTTTAATTGCATACGAAGTTATTATACATTTTTTTGTGATGGCAGTAAATATAAACAAGTTGAAATTCATAATGCTTGCAGATTTTGCACACCAATTCAACACATTAGCCGAAATTTGTGATATACTGAACAATAATTTTACTGATTATATGGAGGATCCATCAATGAAAGAATATACACCAATTAAAGAAGGTAAGGTTCGTGAAATTTATGATAACGGCGATAACCTTATCATGGTTGCAACTGATAGAATTTCAGCTTTCGACCACATCCTGAACAACACTATCACTGATAAGGGTGCTGTTCTGACACTTATGTCAAAGTTCTGGTTTGATTACACTAGCGATATCATTCCTAACCACCTTATCTCAGTTGATAACAGTGACATGCCTGAATTCTTCCAGCAGGAAAGATTCATTAAGAAGAGCACTATGTGTAAGAAGCTGGAGATGCTGCCAATCGAATGCATCGTTAGAGGCTACATCACAGGCAGCGGCTGGAAGAGCTACCTCGAAAACGGTACTGTTTGCGGCATTACACTTCCAGAAGGCCTCCAGGAATCAGATAAGCTTCCTGAACCTATCTACACACCAAGCACTAAGGCTGAAATCGGCGATCACGATATTAACATCTCATACGAAGAAAGTATCGAAGTACTTGAGAAGGCATATCCTGGTAAGGGCGAAGAATATGCTCAGCAGCTTAAGGATGCCACTATCGGTATCTACAAGAAGTGCGCTGAATACGCTCTGTCAAAGGGCATCATCATCGCTGACACTAAGTTCGAATTCGGTATCGACGAAAACGGCGTAATGGTTATCGGCGACGAAATGCTGACTCCAGACAGCTCACGTTTCTGGCCGCTTGAAGGTTATGAACCAGGAAAGGGTCAGCCTTCATATGATAAGCAGTTCGTAAGAGACTGGCTTCTGGCTAACCCAGACAGCGACTACACACTCCCACAGGATGTAATCGATAAGACAATCGCTAAGTACAAGGAAGCATATACACTTCTTACTGGTAAGGAAATCTAATTACTAGATAGCCAAAAGGAGAGGACATGACATTGATCCCCTCCTTTTTTATTACTCACTATTAGTCCGCGAAGAGCGCAGTCGAAAGATATCTATCTCCAGTATCAGGCAGTATTACTACAATATTCTTACCCACATTTTCAGAACGAGCCGCCAGCTGTTTCGCTGCATAAAGCGCTGCACCAGATGAAATGCCAACAAGAACGCCTTCTGACTTACCGAACTCTCTGCCAGTTGCGAATGCATCCGCATCTTCTATAGTAATAATTTCATCATAAATGTCAGTATCCAGAATATCAGGAACAAAGCCTGCTCCAATTCCCTGAATTTTGTGTGGTCCTGCATGACCCTGTGAAAGCACTGGAGATCCTGCAGGTTCAACAGCTACCACCTTGATATCAGGGTTCTTCTGCTTAAGATATGTACCTGTTCCTGTTATAGTTCCACCTGTTCCTACGCTTGAAACAAGAATATCCACCTTACCATCTGTATCTTCCCAGATTTCAGGTCCTGTTGATTCCAGATGAGCTGCCGGATTAGCAGGGTTGACGAACTGTCCAGGAATAAATCCACCAGGAATTTCCTTCGCCAGCTCCTCTGCTTTAGCGATAGCGCCCTTCATGCCGTCTGCACCCGGAGTAAGAACGATTTCTGCTCCATATGCCTTTAGAAGATTTCTTCTCTCTACAGACATTGTTTCAGGCATTGTCAGAATTGCCCTATATCCCTTAGCAGCAGCGATAGACGCCAGACCTATGCCTGTGTTACCGCTAGTTGGCTCGATTATAACCGAACCCTCTTTAAGAAGACCCTTCCCCTCGGCATCTGCTATCATCTTAGCAGCGACCCTATCCTTAACTGATCCCGCCGGATTGAAATATTCAAGCTTAGCTAAAATGTTTGCCTTGCCGCCTGCATTGAAATTGTTAAGCTTAAGAAGCGGTGTCTTGCCAATAAGCTCTGTTACGCTTTCATAAATCTTTGTCATTACTCTATCCTCCTCTATTCCGAAAGAACCTTGAATGCTTCTTCCAGGTCCTGAATTATATCATCAATATTTTCTGTTCCAATCGAAAGTCTAATTGTGCTTGGCTTAATATCCTGAGCCAGCAGCTCTTCTTCTGTGCACTGACTGTGAGTTGTAGTTGCTGGATGGATAACCAGCGATTTAACATCTGCTACATTTGCCAGCAGCGAGAAGATTTCCAGGTTATCGATAAATTTATGAGCTTCTGCCTGTCCACCCTTAATATCGAATGTGAATATGCTCGCACCGCCGCCCGGGAAATATTTCTCAAATAGCTCGTGATCCGGATGCTCCGGAAGCGATGGGTGATTTACCTTCTCGACCAGCGGGTGGTTTGACAAGTATTCAACCACCTTCTTCGTATTTTCAATATGTCTATCTAATCTAAGAGAGAGAGTTTCAGTTCCCTGCAGGAGCAGAAAGGCTGCAAACGGCGATATGCATGCTCCCGTATCTCTAAGGAGTATTGCTCTAACGTATGTTGCAAAAGCTGCAGCGCCTGCGGCCTCTGTAAACTTAACTCCGTGGTAACTTGGATTTGGTTCTGATATCCATGGATATTTACCGTTTGCCTCCCAATCAAAAGTTCCCCCATCTACTATTACTCCACCGAGTGTAGTTCCATGACCACCGATGAATTTTGTTGCCGAGTGGATAACAATATCTGCTCCGTGCTCGATAGGCCTAAAGAGGTAAGGAGTTCCGAAAGTATTATCCACTACGACCGGCAGTCCCTTTTCGTGAGCCAGGAGTGATATGGCATCTATATCAGGAATATCGCTGTTAGGATTTCCCAGAGTTTCCAGATATATAGCTTTAGTGTTAGGCTGAATTGCGGCTCTCACTTCTTCGATATTATGAGCATCCACAAACGTTGTCTCAATGCCATACAGCTTAAGTGTGTGCGCCAGAAGGTTTGAAGTGCCACCGTAAATAGTCTTCTGAGCAACAATGTGTTCGCCCTGCGTAGCCAGAGCCTGGATAGTATATGTTATAGCTGCTGCTCCTGATGCTACAGCAAGGCCAGCTACTCCACCTTCAAGCGCCGCGATTCTATCTTCGAATACCCCTTGAGTAGAATTAGTAAGTCTACCGTAAATGTTCCCCGGATCTGCCAGTCCGAATCTGGCTGCAGCATGAGCCGAGTCCCTGAATACATATGATGTAGTCGCGTAGATAGGAACCGCCCTTGAATCCGAAGCTGGATCCGGTTCTTCCTGCCCAACATGTAAAGCTAGTGTTTCAAATTTTAACTTTCTATCTTCTCTCTTAATTTTAGTCATTTCCTTTGGCTCCTTTATATTTATTTCCTATCTTATTAGTAGGTTTATTATCGAATTGACCAAAGTATAACTCTATAAACCTATTTTGTCAATAGGTTTTTAATATGAAAAAAAGCTATCACCCATTAGATGATAGCCTTTGCGTTTATTTAGTCTTCGAAGAGTGCTGTTGAAAGATATCTGTCTCCTGAGTCTGGCAGAAGAACTACGATATTTTTGCCAGCATTTTCAGGTCTCTTAGCCAGGATCTCGGCACCCTTAAGGGCAGCTCCTGATGAGATACCTACCAGAATACCTTCTGATGCTGCAAAACGACGAGCTTCGATGAGTGAATCTTCGTTTGTGATTCTGAGAACTTCCTTATATAAATCAGTATTCAGGATGCTAGGTACGAAATTGGCACCGATGCCTTGAATTCCATGAGCTCCTGCTCTGCCCTCTGAAAGAACCGGCGATGAATCAGGTTCTACTGCATAAACTTCAACGTCAGGATTCTGTTCCTTAAGATATTCGCCAACGCCTGTAAGGGTTCCGCCTGTACCAACGCCTGCTACGAAGATATCAACCTTGCCATCTGTATCTGCCCAGATTTCAGGGCCAGTTGATGCGTAGTGTGCAGCTGGGTTTGCAGGATTATCAAACTGTCCAGGAATGAATGAACCTTCGATACTTGCAGCCAGTTCTTCAGCCTTAGCGATGGCACCGCTCATGCCTTCAGCTCCTGGAGTAAGTACGATTTCTGCGCCATATCCTGCCAGAAGCTTTCTTCTCTCAACTGACATTGTGTCAGGCATTGTAAGAATTGTTCTATATCCCTTAGCTGTTGCGATGGAAGCAAGGCCTATTCCAGTATTACCGCTAGTCGGTTCGATGATAACTGAACCTTCCTTAAGTATTCCTCTTTCTTCAGCGTCCTTTATCATTGCAGCTCCAACTCTATCCTTAGCACTTCCAGCCGGATTGAAGTATTCCAGCTTAGCCATGATGTTAGCCTGTGCCCCTACTGCCTTAGCATATGCTGATGCCAGGAAAAGCGGAGTGTTACCTATCATATCTGTAAGTTTAGTGTATAACATAAATTTTCCTCCCTTATAACCATTTTACTTTTTCATTATACTCCCGCAGCTCTTGTAATTGCATTGTTTTTCGAATAAACTTAACGCAGAAATAAACGTAGGGAGAAATAATATGGATTTACTTACAATACTTCAGACTCGTAAGAGCATGAGAAAATATAACGGCCAGCCCGTTAAAGATGAAGATATAAAAACTATACTTCAGGCAGGTCTACTTAGCGCTTCAAGCAGGAAGTCAAGACCTTGGGAATTTGTAGTAGTTAAAGATAGAGATATGCTTTCTAAGCTTTCTGACTGCAGAGACCACTCAGCCAAGATGCTTGAAGGTGCCTTCTGCGCTATCGTAGTTCTTGGTGATACTTCCAAATCTGATGTATGGACAGAAGATTGTTCAATAGCAATGTCAAACATGCATCTCATGGCGGATCATCTGGGCCTCGGAAGCTGCTGGATCCAGTGCAGGCTCCGTCAGACTCCTGATGGACAGAGCACAAGTGAATACATCAAGGGGCTCCTTGGTGTTCCTGAGCAGTTCGAAGTGCAGGCTATTCTTTCAGTTGGCGCAATCGATAAGCACCCTGAAGGCTACACACTCGATAGCCTGGATATGACAAAGATACATAACGAGAAATTTTAATTAATATAAAGGACAAGAATGAAACCGCCTGCCCACATTGCGGTAGCAATGACCATAGGGTGGTCCAGGGCAATGAGCTCTATATAGACTATTTCGAAGGTGATTGAGATTGGATAAAGAAAAGCAAAAAAAAATACTCATACTGGCTCTATACGCTGGCGAGCTTCTTATGAAAAACGGTGCTGAGGTATCCAGAGTCCAGGATACTGTAACCAGAATCGTTAAAGCCTGCGGTATCCAGTACGTTGAATCATTCGCTGTTCCTACAGGAATATTCATTAGTATCGATAACGGCGACTCAGATGATGATACATATACATTCCTGAAACAGATAAAGAGTACTTCAACTAATTTAAACAAAATAGCTAAGTTGAACAGTTTCTCCAGGGAATTCGTTTCCACGGATATGACAATAGATGAAGGGATGGCTATCCTTAAAGCCATCGAAGATGAAAAGCCTTACCCGTTCCCGTTTAGACTCATAGGTGCAGGGGTTGGCGCAGGAGCCTTCTCCCTTCTTATCGGAGCTAACATATGGGAAGCCCTTGCCGCTTTCGTAATCGGCATGATCAGCTTCTGCCTGGCAGTTCTGATGAACAGTTACAATGCAAACTTCTTTATCAAGAATGTATGCTGTTCTGCGCTATCCGGACTTTTGGCCATGGCGCTTTCTGTAGCTTCACCACTGGCACCGCTGGTAACCTACAAACCTATTGTCGTAGGAGTTCTCATGCTGTTTGTTCCTGGCGTTGCCATAACCAACTGCATCAGAGACCTTCTGGACGGCCAGCTGATTTCCGGAGAATCCAGAATATCAGAAGTTATTCTAACCGCTGTGTCCCTAGCAGCAGGTGCCGGTATCGTAATTAAGCTATGGACGATGTTAGGAGGTATATTCTAATGAACCTCTTATTTGAATTCATAACTGCCATGGTTGCTACCATGGGCTTCAGCCTATTGTTCAATGTAGGCAAACGTGATTTACCAGTATGCGGCCTGATCGGCGCCATAGCCTGGGTTATATATAAGGCTTCGATGATCTATTACGCATCACCTATACTGGGATGCCTTTTCGCAGCGGCATCTGTTGGCATCACCAGCTTCATAGCATCTAGAGTCATGAAGAACGCCAGCACAGTTTACATTATTCCAGGTATCGTTCCTATGGTTCCCGGAATCAATGTGTTCAATACTATGATGGCCATCCAGGATGGCGATATGGCAAAGGCTGCAGACCTAGGCATCGAGATGCTCTGTATGGCCGGTGCTATTGCCATAGGACTTCTCATAGTCGAATCCTTTACGGTATTCGTAAAGACATCGGTATTAAACAAGATAAAAGTAAAAAAACGCATATAAACCCGCTAAGAAAAGTCAACTGCTTTTTCTTAGCAGGTTTCCTCTTTTCATCACATCACAAACAGGCCGGCATAGCCGACCTCAAAACTGTATAATGTTGTTCTATGAGTATACTTCGCTTACTCTCGCATAGTATATTCTGAGAAATTTGTTTAATCCAGCTATCTTCGCTGCTTTCTTTGCTTTGCATCGATGGTTCACAATAAGGAGATGGTTGACGGTTTTATTGACGGATGCGAAATCCAAAAATCCCCACGCCAGACAAAATAAAAGACGTTACAACTGAGTGCAACGTCTTTTATAGATTTATTCTTCATTATTGTCTGTATTTTTCCATGGTGTCCTGATTCAATTCAACTGGCGGCGTCATATTTTCCTCGAGAAGTGACTCATAGCTTTTACCATCCATTCTCTCTTCCCATTCTTCCTTAGCCCCCTTTATCAGATCAGGTTCACATAAAATATCAAGTGCTGTTAGGGAAATTGCTCCAGCTGCAGCATCAAGTGCTTTCTTTCCCATGCTGTCTCCACTGCACCTTGTCACTGCCCAATTATGCCAGCCACAGTTATATGGCGCCATGGCGATCCATGCAGTCGCATATGGTGCATTCCAGCTGTATTCAGAAGTATCACACAAACCGCTCCATCCACCTTCAAATGGCAGAATGTCTGTATGCATTCCAACCTCTTCAACGCCTAAGTTTCTCTGGATTGTCTTTGCCTTCTCCTGCTCTTCCTCAGTGAACCTCGGAAGCCCGAACTCAAATGCATTTGCTCTCAAGCGCTCAGCCAGAACTTTATTAGGGATTTTATGATGTGTCATAGTAATTATTTCCCTCTCAACTTCTGTATCTGTAGCAAGAGCACCTGCCCTGGCACATTTGGTAATGCGCTCCAGCCCGTCCAGCATCTCCTCAGTTGTTGCAAATCTTCCAGTATACCAAGCTGTCGTATAGTCAGGGACTACATTGGCAATTTCCGGGCCACAGGTGGTGAATGTATAGTTTATAGTGTTAGTGGCATTAGGAGCATTGCCGGGGTAGATGTGTTCACGCAGCATTTCAACGGCATGCGCCTGCAGCATAGCGGCATCCAGTGCACTTCGACCGTTCCAGGGAGCATTGCCATGGGCAGTCCTTCCCGTAAAGTGAAATTTGGCACTGAAGAAGGACTGGCAAGTATCATAGTTTATGTAGTTTGCGAAGTCAGGATGCCAATCAAGAATGGCATCGTATCCATCAAGGTAACCAGCCTTTCCCAGATATGGCTTGCCCAGACAGAGCTCCTCTGCCGGAGCTCCTATAACACGAATCGTACCAGATAAATCGAATTCACACATCGCGTTTTTCACTGCTATTGCAGCTTTGACCCCTGCTGTTCCCAGGAGATTGTGGCCGCAGCCGTGCCCTGGGCCGCCCTGTACTATTGGCTCCTTGTCAAGAGACTCCAAGCTCTGAGACAGCCCCGGCAGAGCATCGTACTCGGCATTGATACCAATAACTGGTCTTCCGCTTCCGTAGGATGCAATGAACGCGGTCGGCATTCCGGCAACACCTGTATCCACATCAAAACCAGCCTCATCCAGTACTTTTACCAAGGCTGCTGATGAACTGTATTCCTGCATCGGCAATTCTGGGTTTGTCCATAATTGATCAGCAACATCATAATACACCTGAGCATTTTCTTTATTCCAGTTTGTAATGAATGCTCTTGCATCATTCTGTTTATTTTTCATTGTTCACTCTTCTTTCCAGTCATAATTCCTAAAGTAACTTTTCAAAACCTTCTGTTGAGTACTCTTTTCCTGCTCTCTTCAGTTCCAGAGCGTTTCTCAGCAGGTCAAAGTTCTTACGTGTAATAGGGTAGAAAATTATGCAGAGTAATGTTAACACTGAAATCATTGCTGGGCCAAGAGTGTTCAGGAATAAGATTCCGTGCTTTACTGCTTCTGACTGAACTTCTACTGTTCCATCATAACCAACCCATGCCAGTACCATACCGCTTGTCCATACTGAAATAGCTGAACCGCACTTCTGTGCAAACAGAATAACGCCAGAAACTGAACCTTCCTGTCTCTTTCCTGTCTTAAACTCTACTATTTCGTTGTAGTCATACATCATAGTAGCTCCAACTGACCAGAATGCTGCTGCACTGAATGAGTGGAGGAATGTGTATAATACCAGCTGTCCAAATGAATTAATATTGAAGAAGTAGAAGAATACACCTACCAAGATTCCGAACAGTACCGCTGCACCCATCAGGAATCTCTTATCTGTCTTATCTGATATTAAGTTACAAATAGCAATGTCGATGATATAAATCACACTATATAATGTCCAGTAAAGAGCCTGCTGTGATTCACTCAGTCCCAGATTTACCGACATCAGATAAACAAAGGCTGCACTTGCCAGACCTGATGAGAAAATGAATGTAACTCTGAACAGGATGATCTTCACGCAGATTTTATCCTTTAATAATGTCCAGTATGTCTGCACTACGCCCTTGATACTTCTGTCTTCATCATCGTCAAAAATATCATCGCGCTTGTCAACCATTTCGGTTCCTCTCATGCTTCTCCATGATATCCATCCACAAATGATCGTACATACTGCAACTGATATAGCTGCAAGGAACCATGAAGTACTGTAGCTGAGTCCCTTAGCCAGTGATATTTCAATTACCTTCATTGGGCCTGCAGTACAGAACCATACTGCGAAGTATACGAAGTATGCTGAAATGCACTGAAGTGTAACTCGTTCATCATAGTCCTGAGTTATTTCTGCGCCCAGTGAGAAATATGGGATTACATATCCTGTGTAGAACGTACGGTATAACATTGCAATCAGAATATAGTAAACACAATTTCCTACAGTTCCGAAATCAACCTTTGTGAAGTACAGAACAACGAAAAGACACATAGGAAACAGTGATCCAATCATGAACGGTCTACGTCTTCCGTACTTAGACTTGCTTGTATCAGACATATGTCCAACGATCGGGTCTGTTACAGCATCCCAAAGTATAGCGATCATCGCAATTGTTCCTCCCAGAGCTACAGGAATTCCTGCAACATTAGTGAGGAAGAACAGTGCATAAGTTGCTATAAAATTATATGGCAAAGAGTCACTCATCTGCCCTATTCCATATCCAAGTCTTAATTTGAGAGGTAGTTTTTCTCTATTTGAAGTTGCTTCCATTATTTACACCTGCTTTCCAATTATCATAATACCCATTTTGTTTAAGTCTTCTTTTTGATCTTTAAGTGTCAAATCAGGTTTAGGGAGGTTTGCATACAGAGGTGCTTCATCTAAATTATCCGCATAAGGATTTTTTATGTTGAAATACCTATACTGCCTCAGCAATTGTTCTGTATAACGTGTGCCGTATCGTCTGGCATTTTCTACGATATCCATATCAAGGGTAACTGTCGCAAGGCACTCTTTATCACCCGCTTCATACAGAAGTGCTGCATCAGGAGCATATACATTACTATGCCCGTAGGCGTCCAGATGATTGTATCTTCCCACCATATTAATTGATGCGAAATATGCCTGATTCTCAAATGCCCTGGTTGGAGATATGCTTTTGCATACATCATAAAGCCCTTCAGGATCCACTGCAGGTCTCAGTATTAATTCTGCACCCATTAATGTAACTATTCGGCTCACTTCCGGGAAACACCAGTCATGACAGTTAATAACTCCGACCTTGATAGATTTCTCAGGAATCTCAAATACTACGAACTTCTCTCCTTTTGTAATCGCCTCTTCCCCTGGATAATAAGGACACATTTTACGATAAACATCTATGATTTCTCCACTTGGATTAAAGATAGGAATAGAATTATAATATTTCGTATTTCCTTCCTGGTCCTTTACAATTTCAGTCATGCTGCCAGGGATCAAATAGATACCGTGCTTACGGGCAATTTCCGATAGTTTCTCCGTTGCTCTTCCGGGAATAGTGTCATAGCATTGATCTTTCATCCATAGTGAGCCGATTCCAAGCTCTACTCCGCAGATCAATTCAGGTTTCATCGTTCTTGTCATGAGATCGTCAACATTTTTCTCGATTCGTTTCAGATTCTCTTCGATATCTGGATTTCCTGTACTCTGAATGATTCCCAAATTCAGAAATCTACTCATTATTTATCCTCCGCTTATAATATTTGAAATAACTTATGCCGCGACATTTCCATATATTGCAATAAGCGTGCCATAATAGAAATGCTGAATTTTCAAGGTTTTTTGAACAAAAAATAGCAGGTGTGTTAAGTATTTTCACACATGCTATTCTTGAATTTATTGCAAAATATTGAAATTTCAACATATTTTTATGGTGTGACAAAAGTGAACGCTGTTAAATATTTTCACTATGTATGTTATGCCTTGTTATTTTATGATGCAGTGAAGTCCTGGATATTCCCAGAATTTCGGCTGCTTTTGTTTTGTTATTGTCACAAATACGCAGCGCTTTGATTATATTCTCCTTTTCTGTGAACCGCATGATCTCGTCTAATGTTGAAATGCCAACATCGTTTTGTGCTGCATCCTTCTGATTCACATCAAAGAAGATATCCTTGAAATCATTGACATCCAGCATCCTGCTTTCACACATATTTACGCCACGCTCTATGACATTAAAGAGTTCACGAATGTTGCCTGGCCAGTCATACTGTTTAAGTAATGTAAGCGCCTTTTCTGATATACCTTCAATATCCATATCCATTACCTTGTTAAGAATTTTGATTCTGTGATTTATAAGGCTCTTTATGTCCTCCCTGTGGTCTCTTAGTGCCGGAGTCTTGATATTAATAACATTTAATCTATAGTAAAGGTCTTCTCTGAATTGTTTATTCAGAACCATAGCCTTCAGGTCTTTGTTCGTTGACGCTATGATACGAACGTCAACAGGTATTTTCTTACCTCCGATTCTGGTAACTTCACCTTCCTGTAATACCCTCAGCAATTTGGGCTGCATATTATACGGGATCTGATCAACTTCATCCAGGAAGAGCGTGCCGTGATTAGCCTGTTCAAATACGCCTGCCTTACCGCCCTTTACCGCTCCTGTGAAAGTGCCTTCTTCGTAACCGAACAACTCTGATTCAAAAAGTGATTCTGGTATAGCAGCACAATTGATTTCTATAAAAGGGTGCAGCTGTCTGCCGCTTATTGAGTGGATCGCATGTGCAACAATTTCCTTTCCGGTTCCTGTTTCTCCTGTGATGAGAACTGTAGATGATGATTCCGCCAGTTTATAAATATCATTTTTAAGTTTCTTAATAACATAGCTGTCTCCAACCAGATCAGCTATTGTGTACTTTTTCTGGCTAATTCTGTTCAGCTGTTCTTCCATCTCTCGCTTTGTGTCCGGAAGTTTAAGGCTCTCTTCCAGTTCCATGGATTCAAGCTGCTTGAGAAACTTCGAAATTTCCCAGTTATTACGGAACAGATCCAGGTCAATAATTCCTGTGCGCCTATTGTCCTGCATCAATGGAAGAATTCGAGTAATATTAAGCACCCCACTCATTTTATAAGTTGTAATTTTTTCTTCAAAAGGCTCATTAAGAAGTTTTATTATTTTGGAAGTAGGATGAATTTCAGAGATATGCTTTCCTATCAGATCGTCTGGCAAATCCTTGGCGTTAACACGCTCTATTATATTCATTATGTCCTTAGAAAAAAATTTGATGTAACCGTCATTGTCTACAATGATCAATCCACCTATAGATTCTAACGCCTGCCTGCACTCTTCCAGATTCATATTAAAATTTTCTATGGTATCGTATCTGTTCTCCATTGTTTGCACCAGTTATTTAATCGTCTTACCAAATTTATATGCAGCCTCGAGCGCTTCCGGTTTCTTATTGATGTCTCCCACAGCCATCAGGTCTCCAATGAGCAGCTTGCCGCAGTTTGTGTAACCCATT
The DNA here is from genome assembly GCA_029006195.1 of Bacillota bacterium. Classification (GTDB taxonomy): domain Bacteria; phylum Bacillota; class Clostridia; order Peptostreptococcales; family Anaerovoracaceae; genus Lentihominibacter. The sequence continues at coordinate 78,253 of JAQXGH010000001.1, read as the reverse complement.
CTCTCGCAAAAGCCGTCCCAGTAATTTCTGATCAGCTGGAAATTGGCTTCTGTCTCTTCCTCTGCCGGCATCATGAGATATGCTTCCTTTTTCTGCAGATAGTAAACATATGCCGGAACATCAGGATCTGGGGATTCTCCCTCCATTGTTGCAAACATTCTATCGATCACAGCTTTTGTCTGTGCATTAAAATTCCAGAAATAAAGCGGCGAAGCATAAACCACAACGTCACATTCATTATAATACTTGTAGACAATATCCATGTCATCCTTCTGACAGCATGGGCTCTGAGTATTCTGAGCATTTCCCCTGAGACATCCAACACAAGGATGAATATTCATTCTTGCAATGTCACAAATATTAACTATATTACCGCTTTCTTTAACACCACGTTCAAATTCTTTGATAAGCGCAGCTGTATTTCCCCCTGGTCTGGGACTTCCGTTTAAAATCAAAACCTTTTTCATGTGTTAACTCCTTGCCATATTTAATTTGTAGTTCGAAGGTCGCGATGACTCAAATCACATATTTATATTTTATTAATCAATTTTATTCATCTATTTTTAACCAGATTCGATATCGGCCTTTACCCTGGCCTTTCACCGTCTGAGCCAAGCCATGCTCAAGCATAAGCTTAATCAGCTCATATGATCTTGTTGACCCCAGACCAGTTATATTCTCGACATCAGCCCTGCTGAACACTATTCCGCTGGCAAAACCTGTAACGATTCTTTCAACTTGCTGAATTGCCTTTGCAGAACAATTTGGCAGCAGCGAAGAGAGTCTTTCATGAATATTCGCTTTTCCACCCTCAATATTCGCTTTTTGTGTACGAATATTCGCTTTCTGCTCAAATGTACGACTAATGTGCATTGTTCTATTATGAAGTTCGTTCTTTTCACCAAGCAGTAGATTTCTTAAGAACAGCTCCAGGTATTCTGTTGTTTCATGTATCCCTTTGGTAAGATTCGTATAATTCGCTCTTACCAACGCATTTCTAAAATACCATGCGTTATCTGAGAATATATCATTTGTTACATCAAAGCCTAATGTTCTCAAATATTTAATAAAAAATACTGCTGTTGTTCTGGTATTGCCTTCACTGAACACATGGATCTGCCATAATCTCGAAACAAACACTGCCAGGTGCCTGATCATTTCATCTATACTAAGCCCTTTATACGAAAAATCTCTTTCTACAGAAAAGTCATACTCCAGCGTAGCCTTTAACTCCGTTGCACTTCCATAAACAATGGTTTCCCCATCCAAAACCCATTCCTGCTTGGTAATATTGTAGTCTCTGATTTTACCAGCATGGCTGTAGATCCCATTAAATAATTTCCTATGTATCGAGATATATTCATTAGGACTGAAGCTAAATGCATTCTCCGAAAGCAGCTTGGCTATTCTAGCCGAAACCTGGTCTGCTTCCTGAGTTCGATCAGCCGGATCAACTGAAGGATTTTCTTCATAATATGAGGCAAGCAAAGTCTGCGCTTCATCAATACTGATTTCCCCTTCGATATTCTTAATAGCAGTATCGATCAGATACTTTGAAGGTTTAAGTCCATCAACATCCTGAAGTCCAATCGCTGTTGACCAGGCATAGCCGCGAGTTCGCTTATCTGCTTCCAATTCAATTATGTATTTTTCAAAAGGATCTCTATTCATTGCAACCTCTCTTCTATTGGTTATATTATACCATGAATAAACATCATACACATTAAAAGCTGCGGATACGAGCATCCCCTAGAACGAAATAATATCGTCATCGAGCAGCAATTCCTCATCAAATTCACGGGAGTTTGACAGTTGAATAAAGGAAAAATCGCTGCGAGCCTTGAAATTCCAATGATTTCAGCAAATAATAAAGCTCGTGTCGAGCTACGCTCGACCGAGCCTTTGTCTACAGTCTGAGAGCAGATGAACTGCTCTTTTATAGTCTATTAATTAGATCGCTGCCAGTGCCTGAGTGAGGTCTGCGATAAGATCTTCCTTATCTTCGATACCGCATGAGAGACGAACGAGTCCTGCTGGGATTCCAGCTGCTTCAAGCTGTTCATCTGTCATCTGTCTGTGAGTTGAAGTTGCTGGGTTGAGGCAGCATGATCTAGCATCGGCTACGTGAGTTTCGATAGCGATCATCTTAAGAGCGCCCATAAACTTCAGTGCAGCGTCTCTGCCACCCTTAAGTTCGAATGAAACAACACCGCATCCGCCGTTTGGCAGATACTTCTGTGCTAATTCGTAATATCTATCTCCAGGAAGTCCTGAATAGTTAACCTTGCTAACCTTATCCTGTGCATCGAGGAATTCTGCAACAGCCTGACCGTTCTCAACGTGTCTAGCCATTCTAACGTGCAGTGATTCCAGACCCAGGTTGAGAATGAATGCATTCTGAGGAGACTGGATGCAGCCGAAGTCTCTCATGAGCTGTGCTGTAGCCTTTGTAATAAATGCTCCGCCCTGACCGAACTTTTCTGCATATGTGATTCCATGGTATGAATCATCTGGAGTGCAGAGTCCAGGGAACTTGTCAGCATGTGCCATCCAATCGAAGTTTCCTGAATCTACGATAGCGCCGCCAACGCCTGCGCCGTGACCATCCATATACTTAGTAGTTGAGTGTGTTACGATATCTGCGCCCCATTCGATAGGTCTGCAGTTTACTGGTGTAGGGAATGTGTTATCGATGATAAGCGGTACACCATGTTCATGTGCAACCTTAGCGAACAGTTCGATGTCCAGAACTGTCAGTGCTGGGTTAGCAATTGTTTCACCGAATACAGCTCTAGTGTTTTCCTGGAAAGCTGCATTCAGTTCTTCTTCTGTGCAAGTTGGTTCAACGAAAGTAACATCAATACCCATCTTCTTCAGTGTTACTGAGATGAGGTTGAATGTTCCGCCGTATATAGATGATGAAGCAACGATGTGGCTTCCGTTTTCACAGATGTTGAAGAGTGCGAAGAAGTTAGCTGCCTGGCCTGATGATGTCAGCATAGCAGCGCTGCCGCCTTCCATGTCACAGATCTTAGCTGCAACCATATCGTTTGTTGGGTTCTGAAGTCTTGTATAGAAATAGCCTTCTGCCTCTAAATCAAAGAGCGCACCCATAGCTTCACTCGTTTCATATTTGAATGTTGTTGACTGAATAATTGGAATCTGTCTAGGTTCACCGTTCCCTGGAGTGTAACCTGACTGAACACACTTAGTGTTTATTTTATAATCGCTCATTTTTTTCTCCTTTATCAAAAAATTTTGCACGTTCTTATCATACCACAAAGTTCCCATTTCTTTCTATTCTTTGTGTTATAATTTTAGCAGTAATCATGTGAATTGTAAGGAGGACAAACAATGTATCAGACAAGCATCATTTATGACATCGAAAATAACATCAAGGATTTAAACTATCTGGAAATCTCATCATTCTTTAAAAGCAAAGGCCTCGAAATCGAAGTAAGCGAAGAAGTTCCGGAAACTAAGCAGAAAATCTGGAAATGCGTTGATCTTGACAAGGGCATTCTGGTAGCTGCATCAACACTTGAAATCCGTGATGGTCTTTATGTACTTGGCGATTTAGCTGTTCAGGAAGAATACCGCGGACTGCATATCGGCAAAGCTCTTCATGACAAGGTTCTCGAAGAAGCACAGAAACGCGGCGCCAGTGAGATCTGGGCATGTGCTAAGGTGCCGGAATATTATAAGCAGTACGGCTGGTTTGAAATCGATAGAGCTAAGTCTCCTAACATCTCACATTGCAACGAATGTGAAGAATTCAACATTTCTTGCTTCCCAGCAATAATTAAGAAGATTTTTTAAAAAAACTGTGATAGAATATCAGCTGTTATGAGTATTTATATTGTTATAGACGCCCTATTAGACGGCTTAAAAGATACGGCATTAAGTGTACCAATACTTTTTGTCACATACCTTTTTATGGAGATTCTTGAAGGCAGCCAGAGGATGAACGAGAAGGTCCTCTGCCACTACTCCAGAAAAGTCGGTCCTGTTATCGGCGGCCTGCTAGGTGTTATTCCTCAATGCGGAATATCAGGTGCAGCAGCTACGCTTTATTCAACAGGAACGATTACTCTGGGAACAATGCTGGCAGTTTTCTTCGCAACATCCGACGAAATGCTTCCTGTAATGCTTTCATCGCTGACTAGTCAGTTCAGCATCGGCATAGGAACAATCGTTATGATTATGGCTGGCAAGGCAGTACTTGGTGTAATCCTTGGATATATCACAGATGTTATCGTCAAGATCAGTACTGGTAAGAACATCCATAGCTTTTGCGAGAGAGAGCATTGCGAGTGCGATGAAGAAGAAGGCAGCGTATTTGTTGCAGCTTTAGTTCACACGCTCAAGATTGCTGTTATGCTTCTGATCGTTAATATCGGACTTACTCTTGTTATCGAGTCCATAGGCATCGAAGCTTTATCAGGCACAATTCTGAATCAGCCTATTATAGGCGAAATCCTTACAGGGCTGTTTGGACTTATCCCTAACTGCTCAATTTCAATCATTCTCACAGAATCATATCTGACAGGAGTTCTTGGCATCGGCGGCCTTTTCTCAGGCCTACTTTCAAATGCCGGAATCGGACTTATAGTTCTGTTCAGAAGCAATCGCAGCATGAAGGAGAATTTCACAATCGTAGGAATTATGCTTCTCCTCAGCGTGATATCGGGCATTATTATCAATTTAATATTCTAAGCATATAAAAAAGCGGAGTGAAAATCACTCCGCCACATTTTAATTGTCTAATTTAGTTTATGCTCTTTCACCCTGGCAGTGTGTGCAGTTAACAACGTCGAGCTTAGGGTTAGGAGTTTTAGTTCCATCTGCGTTGTAGATGTAGTAACCTTCTCCTGACTTTCTGCCAAGCAGTCCAGCGTTAACCATTCTTCTGAGAGTTGATGCAGCTCTGTACTTATCATCGCCAGTTTCCTTATGGAGTACAGTCATGATTGATAAGCAGATATCGATACCGATCATGTCAGCCAGTTCGAGAGGTCCCATTGGATGGTTCAGACCAAGCTTAACACCAGTGTCGATTTCTTCGATTGTTGAAACCTGTCTTTCGAGGAGAACGCAAGCTTCGTTCAGCATAGGGATGCACAGTCTGTTTACGATAAAGCCTGATTCATCCTTTGATGTGATGCTTGTCTTACCCATCAGCTTACCAAATTCCTGAGCCTTAGTAGCGCATTCATCACTTGTAAGCAGTCCTCTTACGATTTCGAGCAGACCCATTACAGGTACTGGTGAGAAGAAGTGAAGGCCGATGAAGTTTGCTGGATTTGATAATACGCTTGCTAGAGCAGTGATTGAAATTGATGAAGTGTTTGATGCGATAACAGCATCAGCCTTAGCATATGTATCAACAACCTTGAAGATTTCCTTCTTGATTTCTTCGTTTTCTGCGATTGCTTCGATAATATAGTCAGCTTCACAGCATTCTGAGATATCAGTTGCTACGAACATATTTCCCAGCCATTCTGACTTCTGTTCATCTGTGTACTTGCCCTTAGCAATGCCCTTGTCAAACAGAGCGCCTACCTTCTGGATACCATTCTTAGCAGCATCTGGGTTCTTATCAAAAACTTTTACCTTAAAGCCGTGCATAGCAGCAGTCTGTACGATACCCATACCCATGAAACCTGCACCGATTACAAATAACTTTTTAACATCAGACATTTATGTTTCCCCCTATGAATTATTTATAAATATACAATTATTTTTTTCTAGCTTTTTACCTATCTATTATAAACCTAACATGTGGAGTTTTTCAACAACTACCTACCAGTACGGGCACACCTGTTTTTTCTTAGATATGCAAAAAAGCATTTTTCATTTTTTATTTGCATAACCCCAAATTTTATGGTTTAGCAATATTTAACCCACCTTTAAGAGTTCTGAAACTAGTACAATTCGGAGCTTTCTTCACTCATCGAGCCATTGATATGTGATATAATTTATCATAATTTGGATAAGAATATATAAATAAAGGAGGGTTAACCCCCAATGAAGGACACATTCTATTTAACAGATGATCTGGCCATCATAAACTTCGATTTAGTATTCCCCAGCACTAAGTCAGGTTTAATGAAAACACCAGAATTCAAGGCAGTTGTACTTAAATATGTCGACAGATTAAGAGATAAAGACCCAGACATGTACAACTGGTTAACAAACAACAACGAAAGAAAGCCAGAGCAGGCCGTTGAAGAACTGAATGCGCTTGCTAGAATGGCTCTGGCATTTGACCGTTCAGAACTTCACAGCCCATATCTCGATGGAACAGATAATTTCCTCTATTTTATCCAGGGACTGTTCAACTTTTGGAAGAGACATGAAAGATATTCAGTAACAACTAATAGACAGAGCGATATGGGTACTACAGCATTCGTAGATGCCAACTCAGAGTTCAATGATCTTATCAGAGATGCACTTAGAACTTTAGAGCAGACATTCGCCAGCCGTAAGAACAAGGTATTCCGCCAGCAGCATGCTGGTACAGACGCAGGTATTTCCTGTTACTATAACGAGAGCATCCAGCTGAGCGAAAGATATGATTTCTTAAAGCAGATCCTCTTCATCGATTCAATCATGCTTCGTACACCACTTATCCTTCATCCTAAGTCAAATAAGCGTGAAGGTCTGTTCGAAGAAGTTAAGAAGAATCCAGCTTTTACATTCTCCGGAGATCCAGATGAATACTTCTGCTTCCCTGCTAAGGTAGGCAGCTTGATGATTTACATCTGCTTCCACAGAAACTATATGGCTAACGGAGTATCATGCGCTAACCTGTTCGAAATCGCAACTCCAGAGGAAGCTCAGGGTAAGCCTGACGGCATCGTACTATTCGGTAACCCTGATGATCTGGGACAGTGCACATTCTACCACGACAGAGACGAAGATCTGTGGGTAGGCAGCGTATCATCAAATCCTAAGGTTGACTACTTCGGATACATGAAGAAGATGGTTCTGACTCTTCATAACGTAATCATGATGGAACACGGCTGGTTACCTATCCATGGTGCATTCATCAACGTTTTCCTCAAGAACGGAACAAAGAAAGGCATCTGCCTCATGGGCGACTCAGGTGCCGGCAAATCAGAAACAATCGAAGCACTCAAGTCACTTGGTAACGACAAGATTCAGAAGCTGGAAATCGTATTCGATGACATGGGAACATTCCATATCGAAGACGGCGTAGTATACGCACAGGGTACAGAAACAGGCGCGTTCGTTAGACTCGATGACCTGGATCCAGGTACCCCTTATAGAGATATCGACAGATCAATCTTCTTTAACCCAGATAAGCTCAACTCAAGAGTAATCACTCCTGCAGCTCCTTATCCGGTTATCGTTCAGAATCACAAGATCGACCTCTTCGCATACGCTAACAACTACGACGATGCAACAGGTCTTAGAGAAATCGAGGACCTGGAAGAAGCTAAGGGCATCTTCATCGGCGGCAGAAGAATGGCTAAGGGAACTACTCAGGAAACTGGCCTTTCAGAAACTTACTTCGCTAATCCTTTCGGACCTATGCAGAAGCAGTCAAAGTGTAAGCCTATTATCGATGAAGTATTCCAGACACTTAAGGACAACGGCACATTCATCGGCGAAGCATTCACTCATCTCGGCATCAACCCTGATGGAGATGATATCGGTATAGCAGCCGAAGCATTGCTTAAGTTCATAGAAGAATAATATTGAGAAGGTGCTGAGGTGCTCCTCCTCATTTCCAAGAAAAAAGCTAGAGTAAGAACACTCTAGCTTTTAGACTATATTATCAATATTGCATAATAAACTACGAATACCGCCAGCATAATAGCGCCGGTGATCCTATTAAGATTCTTCTTTGGCAGAACACATGCCATAAGCAGCAGAACCGTTACGATAGCGATGATACTATCAATAAGGAATGACGCATTATATTCAACCGGCGTAATAACCGCCGTAATTCCCACAACAAACAGAATGTTGAAGATATTACTTCCAACTATATTCCCGATAGCAATGGCCGTATTTCCCTTAGTTGCTGCCGTAATACTTGTAACAAGTTCAGGAAGCGATGTTCCAAAGGCTACAATCGTAAGCCCTATAATCCTCTCATCAACTCCCAGAATAGTCGCAATCGCCGTAGCCGCATCAACTGTCTTATCACTGCCTACAGTTATCATAACGATGCCAAGAAGGATAAATAAAATCATCTTAGGAAGTGTAAGCGGTTTCTTATCATCCGCTTCCTCTTCAACCTCTACTTCCGGGCGTCCCACTTCTTCATCAACAAGCTCATGTATTTCCTCTTCGAATCTTGATCTCCAGCCAAGATAAGCGAGGTACAGCGCCATAAGTCCCAGCAGAATTGCACCTTCTACAAGAGATATCACATTATCCTGAAGGCCAAGTATAGCAAGCAGAGCTGTCACACCGATAAGAAACGGCATCTCAACCTTCATAGTCATCTTATCAACTGGAATTTTACATATTAAAGAAGTGATTCCCAGTATGAGAAGAACATTCAATATATTACTTCCCAAAACATTTCCTATAGTAATCGCTCCACTTCCCTTCAGTGCAGAAGCAATACTAACTGAAGCCTCTGGAAGCGATGTGCCTATAGCAACTATGGTAAGGCCTATAACAATATGCGGAATGCCAAATTTCTCGGCGATTCCGGCCGCGCCTTCCACAAACCAGTCAGCGCCCTTAATCAGAAGGACAAATCCTACTATTAAAATAACTACCTGTATAACAATTTGCATATATTCATACCTTTCATTTCTATTTCAAGTTAACAGTTGCTATATATTATAAGCTTTCGTATTAGACGATACCACCTTAATGTGATGAGTGAATGAAAAAAATTTTTCGTTACACAAAAAAAAGATAAAGGCTACAAACACAAGTCCGTAGCCTTTACAACATCTCTATTTATTTTTATTAAATTTTTAGGCCTTCTTAGCCTTGTAGCTTTCGATACCGAGCTTGATAAGTTCAGCGGCTCTTCTCATCTTGTCAGCTTCAAGTACGTAAGCGATTCTGATTTCATTCTTGCCCATTCCAGGAGTTCTATAGAAACCTTCAGCTGGTGTGAACATAACAGTTTCTCCCTTATCTTCGAATTCAGTCAGCATGTACATGAGGAAATCTTCTGAGCTTTCGATAGGAAGCTTAGCCATGAGGTAGAATGCACCACCAGGCTTCTGGCAAACAACGCCAGGAATCTGTGAGATTTCTTCATATGCAGCGTTTCTTCTTGCTTCGTATGTAGCCTTTGCTTCTGCGAAGTAATCAGGTCCTAAGTTGTAGAGAGCAGCAGCACCAACCTGTTCTAATGTTGGTGAGCACAGTCTGCCCTGAGCCAGCTTAAGTACGCCATCCATGAGTTCTCTATTCTTACTTACGATGCAACCTATTCTAGCGCCGCATGCTGAGAATCTCTTTGACACTGAGTCGATCAGGATAACTCTATCAGCATATTCAGGAAGCATTCCGAATGAAGCAACCTTCCTGTCATCATATGCAAATTCTCTATATACTTCGTCTGAGATGATCCAAAGATCGTGTTCCTTAGCGAATTCGCCAACGATCTTCATTTCATCCAGTGTTAATACTCTACCAGTTGGGTTTCCTGGACTGATGCAGCAAAGAGCCTTAGTGTTAGGAGTGATTGACTTCTCTAACAGTTCCTTGTCTGCCCATGCATAACCAGTTTCTGCTGTAGTTGTTATTGGAACGATAGTTCCGTTAGCCTGGTTAAGGAATGATGAGTAGTTTGTGTAGTATGGTTCAGCCATCATAGCAGCATCGCCAGGGTTCATAATTGCAGTGAATACTAATGACAGTGCTTCTGATCCGCCGTTAGTTACGATGATATTTTCTCTGTTAAGTTCGATACCATAAAGGCCATTATACTTAATGATAGCATCTAAAAGTTCGTTAACGCCTGATGATTCAGCATATGCAATTACCTTCTTATCAAAGTTCTTGATAGCATCCATAAAGCAAGCTGGAGTTTCAACGTCTGGCTGTCCGATGTTTAATCTGTAAACAGTCTTACCATCTTCTTCTGCCTTGAAGCCAAGTGGATTGAATTTACGAATTGGAGAAAACTGCATTGCTGCTACTCTTTCTGATAATTTCATTTATTGTTCCTCTCTTCTTTTATACTTTAATCTTATAAAGAATTAATTTCTTTTCCCTATTCCCAGCGTGATTGTAACATATCATTATCGGTACATCAACCCGTTCTGTATTATGTATACATAGTTTTAATTTGAATTTAAACTTTCTGAAGTTTTTTACAAAAGACTTATATTCCTACTTATTTAGTAGTATAATAAACAAAACAAAACCAGGGAGGCTTGCCAATGATTTCAACAAAAGGAAGATACGCGCTAAGAGTCATCATTGATTTGGCACAGCAGGATCCGAATACATTCATCCCGCTTGTCGGAATCGCTGAACGTCAGGAAATATCATTTAAGTATTTAGAAATCGTAATTAAAGTACTCGTCAAAGAAGGCCTTCTGGAAGGTCATCGCGGTAAAGGCGGTGGCTACAAATTGACAAGAAAGCCTTCAGAATATACTGTAGGTGAAATATTAGAATTAGCTGAAGGCAATTTAGCGCCGGTAGCTTGCCTGGCGAACAATGCCGAGGTATGTCCTAGAAAAGAACACTGCATAACCCTTCCCCTTTGGACTAAATACAATCAGATAACAAGGGATTTCTTCTTCAGCATCACTGTTCAGGACATCATAAATGGATGTAATTTTGAACAATTTGAATTGATGAAGGTTCCACACTGCACGGAAGGAACAACACTTTAACGCCAGCAGCCTTAGCCGCTTCGAGCGCATATCCAAATTCCGGATGAGTATTATAATTAGCTTTTACTTCAGTTACTGAAGGCATTGCTATAACAAAAGCTATATAGCACTCATAGCCCAGACCGCAGGCTCCTGCCAGCTCGTTAAGGTGCTTAACCCCCCTCTCAGTGGGCGCATCGGGGAAATACCCGATTCCATCGATTTCCAGGGTGCAGCCCTTGACCTCGATCAAAATCTTTCTGAGGTCATCCCCTTCTCCGCATTCTAAATAGAAATCCACGCGGGAATTACCGAATTTATATTCCGGTTTAATGAGTCTGATATCAGACTCATTTTTTTGTGCCTCCAGCCATTCTTTAACGCAGGCATTAGGCACCTGACTATCGATATTGACCCATCCCAGCCCTTCTTTTATAACTGCGATGAGATCATATTTGGTTTTACGGGCGGGGTTTGCAGCCTTTGCGAGAACTACTGTACTTCCGGGAAGGAGCAGTTCCCTGCACCTCCCGGTATTTTTGACATGTACTGTTTCTGTCTGACCGTCAAGATCTACATGAGCTACAAATCTATTCGGTCTATCTATGAATTTCGCAAAGACTATATTCTCGTAATTCATTTTCTTTTATCTTACTGCGCTGGTGCTGCAGTTTCTTCGCTTACAGGTTCTGTTGTAGTTGTTGTGAAGAGTGCAGGGTCGATAGTTCCTCTAACATAGAATTCGCCGCCAAGGTATGTGATGTTTGACGGAGCGCTAGGGAATGAGCCTGTTGGCAGACCTTCGCAAACGTTCTTCATAATGTGTGACCAGAATGAAGCTGCCGCTGATGACATTGATGTGAGCTGAATGTTCACGTCACTGCCTTCCCAAAGTGACATTGTATACTGAGGTGTGAATCCAGTGAACCAGATATCGTACTGGTCTGATGTTGTACCAGTCTTACCTGCTACCGGCTGAGTGCCGATATTTGCAGCTGTACCTGTACCTGTTCTAACAACGCCCTTGAGCATGTCTGTCATGATGAATGCTACGCCTTCATCGTAAACTCTCGTTTCTTTCTGATCTGATTCCAGGATAACTTCGCCGTCACTGTTGAGCACCTTATCGTAGAGAAGAGGTTCTCTATAAACACCTTCATTAGGGAATGTTGCATATGCTGCAGCCAGTTCAAGAGGTGAAATTCCCTTTGTCATTCCGCCCAGTGCCAGAGCAGCAGGGTTTAAGTCGTTATATTCACCATCTTCTACAACTGTAGTGATTCCCAGCTTCTTCAGGTTATTAACTATATAATCCTGAGGCAGGTTTTCATAAAGTTTAACCGCGCAAGTATTTACTGAGTATCTGAGAGCATTTCTCATTGTGATAGGACCCATATAGCCGCCGGATGAGTTCTTTGGCCATACCTTTCCACCTCTTTCAACTGGAGCGTCATTAATTACGCTGCCGGCAGTCATGTACTGACCAAATGCATCGCCATAGCCCTGATGCTGATTCTTTGACTCGCCGTCCTTCATGAGTTCAACCGATTCCTGAAGTGAAGTCGAGTAAACAGCCAGAGGCTTGATATTTGATCCAGGCTGTCTAGGGTTGACCGCTCTGTTAAAGAGCTTTCTGCCAGTGCAGTCACGACCGCCCGACAGCGCCTTTACTTCGCCATTCTTGTTATCGATGATTACTGCAGCCGCCTGTGGCTGAGGAACCTTCTGGCTAAGTGTGATGTAGTCAGATGAAACCTTGTAGTTATCGCCATCTTCTACCAGAATATCAGGGTAGTCTTCGAAGAGTTTAGCTGAAACTACACAGTTTTCCTGCTTGTTAAATGAAGTATAACCGTAAGGGATGTTGATAGATCCGCTTTCGATTATGCTGAGATCATTCCCCTTCTTTGTGTACATGCTTCTGAACTGAAGGTCAACACTTGATCCGGCATCTGAGCTTACATCAACGAGGGCCAGTCTACCGCCCTTCTTTATTATGAGATTACCTTCTTCATCCTTTGTAAATTCGCCCTTCTTGAGAACAAATGAACCCTCCTTATTCAGGTATGTGCCGTAAGGTCTTAATATAACGTTTCCGTTCTGATTGAGTATATTCTTTTTCTTGTCGTACTTGATATTCTGCAGGTCTACATAGTTTGAATCCTTGTTGATCTGCTTAGCAAGTTTTCTCTGAATAGAGCTGTTCATGCATGAATAGATCTTGAGTCCGCCATTATATACCAGTCTGTTGGCTGAAGCTTCGTCCATACCGTACTTTTCCATAAGGTCTTCTGTAACCTTGGTAATGGTATAGTCAACATAGTAAGTGTCTGCCTGCGCTGTGATACCGCCGCCGATGTGGATATGCTTCTGCAGGTCTTCTGATTCTTCCAGTGCCTCCTTCTTTTCGACGTCAGAGATGAATTCGTTTTCTGCCATGAGCTTGATTGCAGTATTTCTTCTACCCTTTGTCAGTTCGCCATTGTAAAGATATGCGAATTCCGAATTATTCTCGATAATAGGCAGCTTAGTATCATCCTTATCGTAAGTAACCTTTACGAGCGCATATACGTCAGGTGACTGAGGCAGTGCCGCCAGTGCTGCCGCTTCAGCAATGTCAAGATCCTTAGCATCCTTGCCGAAGTAGTTATCAGCTGCTGCTGAAATGCCGTAGCAGTCAAAACCGAAGTAAACTGTATTCAGGTAAGCTTCCAGGATTTCTTCCTTTGACATGGATTTTTCTATCTGGACTGTGTAGTAAGCTTCCAGGATCTTACGTTTTATGGATCTTTCGGACTTAACGTCCTCCAGGTAGATATTTCTGGCCAGCTGCTGCGTGATAGTTGACGTACCGCTGATCTGTCCGCCGCCCCTTAACATTTCGAGAACGGCACCCACCATACGCTTGAAGTTAAATCCCTTGTGATCAAAGAATGTTTTATCTTCGATCGAAACGATTGCCGCTCTCATAGTAGTTGGTATTTCCGCATACTTAAGAAGCGTTCTGTTTCCTCCAATTACGCTGATAGTAGAGATTTCCTTACCCTTATCATCGTATACCACGGTTCTCTGGCTCATCTGGTCGTAGATAGTTGCAGTATCGATTTCATGAGCATCATTCTTGATTACATAATAAGCATAGCCTGCTACTGATGCACAACCAATGATTCCGATAAGAATAATAAGAGCTATGATTCTCTTTATTATTCGTCTTCTCTTTCTTTTCTTTTTTTCTTTTGCTTTCTTCTCATAACTATTCATAGTCTTTCATCCCACAAGATTAAATGTCGTTTCTACTTAATATTACTGCCGGCCTCTTTCTTATTGTCTTGTATACCGGCAAGAGCCCAAACAGTAAGTTGAGCAGGTATATTATTACAACGCACGCTATCAGCATCGGCACATTAACAAGGAACATGTCTGACATGTACGATACCTTCGATACGTTATGAAGTATGAACGCCATTAGTGCGAAACCAGGAATGCTGGCAAATGTTGTTATCGCTATGATTTCACCTGCAAACATTCTGTAGATATCCAGCTTCTTAACACCGATAGCTCTGTAAATGCCCACCTCTCTGATTCGTGAGAGGAAGGAAGCCCTGATTATCAGGTATATTTCAATAAATGAAATAATAAGTATTATAGCTGCCATTATGAGCATTGATTTCATTGATGCCCATTTCTGCTTGATATAGTGTTCCTTACTTTCTTCAAAAGTATCCTTAACGTTAACACCTTCAAATTTCAGCATGGAGAGTGCAGCTTCCTTGTTGTACGGAGAAAGAGTGACGTTGTTCTTCGTCTTAACAAGGTTGTACTTTACCATCTTCTCATTTACAAGCATGTAATCGCTGTAATAATCATCAGCGTAGTAGCCCGTTACCTTAAGCTTACGTCCGTTGATTTTTGTCTTTATTTTCTTCCCGATCTTGTAAGCAGAATCACCTTTATTCTTTTCGTTTACTAAAACCTCGTAATTGCCCTCAGGCCATTTGCCCTTCTTAAGCCTTACGCTGTTTTTCATAAGCTTATAGTCGATGAATTCCTGATTGCTGGCAGTAGGGTCATCCTGGATTTCCATGGATGATTCAGGGCAGTTTGCAATAATGTTTATGAACTGACTTTCATCAGCATAGATACACGGTGTCTTCAGATCTGTTATACCTACTATCTTGAAAGTACCCATATGTTTTATCTCAACAGTTCTGTCGACAAAATCTCTGACCCTTCCTGCACCGACTTCAATACTGCTCTGTCCCATAATAACAGAATCTATAACCATCCTGTCGACTACTAATTCCTTGCTGTCCTGGGCCATTCGTCCATAAATAATGCTCGCTTCAGAAAGCTTATTAACGCTCGAAAGCGATCCATCCAGATTAGCGACAAAGTCTTTAGTCTGAATATAATCATCAAACTTCATTTCCAATGAGATTAGTGAGTTGCCTGGGAATACGTAACTGTATTCCTCATTGTTCTCATACCCCCTGTAGTTATTGACGCTTATATTCTTGCCCACCACAGTTATGTAATCTCTATCTGCGCCTGAGAACTCATCATCAGAGATATTGAGCACTCCAAAGAACATACTGACCGCATATGTTATGAACATAGCTGAGACAACGAATCCTACCAAAAGCACCTTCTTTAGGGAGCTGTAGTTTGAAACCGAATGGAATCCCTTTATCAGCATGGTAAACGGATTCAGTATTGATCGGTATCGCTTCTTTCGCTTTGACTCGAGCGTCTTAAGATCGATGGCCTGCTCAGCAGTTTCCTCCATAGTCATGGCCTTATAGTTATCATCTATCAGTTCAATGCTCGAGTTCTTATCAACGATTTCAATGTGTTGATCCTGATTGTTTGTCCTTATGTATATGTTTCCGTTTCTTATAACGATATCAAGGTCTATCGCATCGCCAGTATCGTTATAGAAATCCAGGTTGTAGCCCTCAGTTTTAAGGCGCTTATGTTCCTTAATGTCCTTAAGATAGAACTTGTTTTCGATCCTATAATCCAGATCATTTTCATGTTCATTGTTTTCATCAGAAATAACGGTACCGTCACTTATTCTGATGATCCTGTTAGCATAGAAGTTAGCCAGCTTCTCCTCATGAGTAACCAGCACAACAAGTTTCTCCTCTGAAATCGCCTTAATGATATTCATTACTTCCAGAGTATTTCTGCTATCCAGGTTTCCTGTAGGTTCATCCGCTATGATTATCGGCGGATTCTTTACGATAGCTCTGGCGATTCCTACCCTCTGTCTTTCACCGCCCGAAAGCATATCCGCATATCTGTTCCTGTAGCGGAACATACCGACCTTTTCCAGAACGTAATTGACCTTTTCCTCGATTTCCTTCTTGTTTGTCACACCGGTCATCTTCAGTGCCAGTGCCACATTATCAAAGACAGTCATATTATCGATAAGATTATAATTCTGGAAAATGTAACCTATGTTCAAAGTTCTGATTTTATCAACTACCCATGATGGACGTCCGGAAATCTGATGTCCATTCACAAAGACCTTGCCGCTGCCAACCTTATCAAGGCCGCCCATAACATTCAGGAGAGTAGTCTTACCACCACCGCTTGGACCAAGGAGCGCTATGAGGCCTTTGCCTTCCATGTCTAAAGTAGTGTTGTTTATAACATGGATTTCATTCTTATTATTCTTAAAGAAATATTTATCAGCATTTATTAATTTGATCATCGCTACGCCTCCTCTCTAAAGGATCCCATGGCTGTTTTCTTAAACAGTCTCCTTGAGAACCTAACCGCAATAAGAGTTGACATCAGCGCTATTACGATATAGAGGACGACATAATTATAGCCTTCCATATATCTGATCAGCGTATTCAGGTATTCCACATTTATGATATGTTTCTGAACGAGCGTTACTGCTCCCATGAAAATTGCAAAAGCTATATTCATGACAACAAAGAGCTCTATCCATAAGACACCCATTATGTTTCGTTTTGACATTCCCAGCATTCTTATTATGCCGAAATAGCTTGTTCTTGATCTGAATATCAATCTGATAACCAGATATCCTATGAAGAATACCGCCAGCAATATGATGATTATCATAGGTACCTGCAGGAATGACATAAGATCATTATCTGTTGTTACAAGAGCATCTCTAAGAGCCAGTGTAGTATAACCAGTTCTCTTAAGAGCTTCTATTGTCTGGTCTTCAGTTTCTGTATCCTTAACATATACAGAGCACTGGAAGTTGCCCTTGCCAAAGAGCTTCCTGTAATCTCCATGGCTTATGAAAATGGCTCCACCGTAATCTTCAAAGCTCTTATATCCAGTCTTGTACAAGAAGCCTTTTTCTTTATAGATATCTGAAATTTTAAGTGTCAGTTTCTGGTTATAATAGAGGTTATCAACTTCTACCTGTATCTTCTTACCAGTAGCATTGCCGTCGTCGTAGTAGCTGTTTACTTCTTCGTAAACCATTGCCTTACCGTCTTTGACAAGCTCATTAGGCATTATTCTGTAATAAGAGCTGCCGGGAACGTATTCCTGAAGCTGCTTATTAATTGTCGTAGACACTGTACTGATGCTGCTGTATGTTGCCAGTAAGACGTCCTTCATCTTGGCGTCTGTCATGAATATATCGCCGGCACTTTCATACTTCTCAGCATTTTCGTTATATGCTATTCCTACTACCTTCAGCTCAAGCTTAGTATCTGAGCCGACATAGATAGTAAATCCCTTATCTAAAACATTCTCAAGTGAAGCATCAGAGAACATATAATCATCTCTATTGCCCATGAGGATGATTTCGTTATTCTTTTCAGGCATTCTGCCCTTAGCAAGGTCCCCTGTGAATTCATCCATAGTGTGCATGAATGACTGATACGAGAATGAATCATTCTCCAGATAAACAGTCTGATCCAGTACCATATCGTTCTTAGCTATGCTCTTAACATTGCTTATATTAGAGATGGCCTGGTAGTCATCCTCTGTGAAAGCTGATCCATCCTTCTTCTTGAGAACTATTCGGTCCGCGCTGTAATTGTAGAAATACGAATTGTACCCAACCGCGTCGCTTTCAGCCTTTTGGTTAAGATAACTTGTATATTGAGACGTGACAGCCACAACCATAAACAAGAATACAACAAGCAGAAGCACGAATTTATAACCGATGTTAAACGTGTTTCTGAGTCCTAATCTTATGATACTAAATACAGAAGGTCTGCCCTTAGGGCCTTTTTTCTTCTTGGCAGGTTTAGCTGGTTCAGCTACTTTAGCTACTTCAGCCGCCTTCTCCTGAGGTTCCATGTTTACAACAGCATTCTCGATGATTGAACCATCATGAAGCTTGACTCTTCTTGTGGCATAGTCTGCAAACTGCTCGTAGTTATGTGTTACTACGATAACCAGCTTGTCCGCAGAGATATCTGAGAGGAGCTTAGCTACATCTTTAGCTGATTCACTGTCCAGATTTCCTGTCGGTTCGTCCGCTACAATAATGTCAGTATCCTTAGCTAATGCTCTGGCGATAGCAACGCGCTGCTTCTGTCCACCGGAAAGCTTAGACGCCTTAGTTCCTGCGAATTCAGCTAGTCCCACCTTCTCCAGTATCTCATTAACGCGCTGCTTCATTTCGCTTCTGCGGCATCCGTTGATTCTCATACTGAGCTCAACATTCTGATATACTGTGTAACTGTTTATCAGATTGTAGTTCTGGAATATGTTACCTATATACTTGTTTCTGTATTTCTCGAAGTCCGATGCCATGAAATGGCTTGTTTCCTTGCCATTCACATACATTTCACCCTCTTCATATGAATCGAGTCCCGAGATTACATTTAAAAGTGTAGTCTTACCGCTACCGGATTCTCCGGTTATCACAACGAACTCACCCTTATCAAGTGTGAGGTTGATTTTCATTATTCCGCTGGAGATCACGCCCTTGCTGTGGTAAAACTTGGACACATTTTTAAGTTGAATCATACGATTTTACCTTTCTCAATACAATCACACTGTAGTATACCATATTTAGCCAGTTTGATAAATAATATCTCAATATGTGGTAGCGCATGTGAAAGCCTTGTGAAGTTTCTCAGGTTAACAAAAAAGTCCGCAATTCCATTGGAATTACGGACATTATGTCATATATTTACTTGCCTACTGAGCTGATCTGATCCTTAAGGATAACGTCATGTGCGCCACCTTCAACGATACTTGTTGCTGATACCATAGTGATCTTAGCCTCTCTCTGGAGAGTTGGGATATCTAAAGTACCGCAGTTGCACATTGTTGACTTAACCTTCAGCAGTGACTGTCTAACGTTGTCGCTTAATGAACCTGCATATGGAACATATGAGTCAACGCCTTCTTCGAACTTCATCTTAGCGTCGCCGCCCAGGTCGTATCTCTGCCAGTTTCTAGCTCTAGCTGAACCTTCACCCCAGTATTCCTTGTAGTAAGTTCCGTTGAGCTGAACCTTGTTTGTAGGTGATTCATCGAATCTTGAGAAGTATCTTCCCAGCATAAGGAAGTCTGAACCCATAGCCAGTGCTAATGTCATGTGATAGTCATATACGATACCGCCGTCTGAGCAGATAGGAATGTATACTCCAGTTTTTTCGAAGTATTCGTCTCTTGCCTTAGCAACTTCGATTACTGCTGTAGCCTGACCTCTACCGATGCCCTTCTGTTCTCTTGTGATGCAAATGCTGCCGCCGCCGATACCAACCTTGATGAAGTCAGCGCCTGCTTCAGCCAGATAGTTAAATCCATCAGCATCTACTACGTTACCAGCACCAACCTTAACAGTGTCACCATATCTTTCTCTGATGAATGCTAAAGTCTTAGCCTGCCATTCTGAATAACCTTCACTTGAGTCGATGCAAAGAACGTCTGCACCAGCTTCAACGAGAGCAGGTACTCTTAATTCATAGTCTCTAGTATTGATACCAGCGCCTACAATGTATCTCTTAGCTGAATCCAGGAGTTCGTCTGGATATTCCTTGTGATCCATGTAGTCCTTTCTGAATACGAAGTATTCAAGTCTCTGGTCCTTAGTTACGATTGGGAGTGAGTTAAGCTTGTTATCCCAAATGATGTTGTTAGCTTCGCTAAGTGTGATTCCTGATTCTGCATAAATCAGATTTTCAAATGGTGTCATGTACTGACTAACCTTATCTGTAAGAGGAGTTCTGCTAATTCTGTAGTCTCTGCTTGTGATGATACCAAGGAGCTTACCTTCTGAAGTACCGTCTTCTGTTACTGCTGTTGTTGAGTGACCAGTCTTTTCCTTCAGTTCGAGGAGTTCGCCGATTGTCTGGTCAGGTCTGATGTTTGTGTTGCTCTGTACGAATCCTGCCTTGTGGCTCTTAACCTTTCTTACCATATTAGCCTGGCTTTCGATTGACTGTGATCCGAAGATGAATGAGATACCACCTTCCTTAGCCAGTGCTACTGCCAGTTCATCACCTGATACAGCCTGCATGATAGCTGATGTCATAGGGATGTTCATTGTGATAGCAGGTTCTTCGCCCTTCTTAAATTTAACAAGCGGAGTCTTGAGTGAAACATTCTCAACTCTGCAGTCTACTGATGAATAACCAGGCACCAGCAGATATTCACTAAAAGTTCTTGACGGTTCTTCGTATATTTTAGCCATTTCGCCCTCCATTTTCTTAAAATTTGTTATATGCTAATTAAATTTGATTATTATTTGATTTAATATAGTATTATATATTCATTGAACCATACTTTCAATAAAAGTTGGCAAAAAATCTAATGGTCCTTTTATGGCATTTTGTAGCCTTTGCACATAGATATGTGTTAGAATGGTTTAATCATGATTAAAATCGCTTTTTTTAAGCGAAATAGATAAATATACTAAGGGGAGAATAAGAAAATGAATATTGTATGTTTAGACATGGAAGGCGTTCTGGTTCCAGAAATTTGGATCACATTTGCTGAGGTTGCAGGAATTCCTGAACTGAAAAGAACAACTCGTGACGAGCCAGATTACGATAAGCTGATGGAATACAGACTTAACATTCTGAGAGAACATGGTCTGGGAATCAAGGAAATCCAGGAAACAATCGCTAAGATCGATCCCATGCCAGGCGCTAAGGAATTCCTCGATGAACTGAGAAAGATCACACAGGTAGTTATCCTGAGCGATACATTCGAACAGTTTGCAACTCCACTGATGGAGAAGCTGGGATGGCCAACGATTATGTGCAACACTTTAGAAATCGCAGAAAACGGCGAAATCATTAAGCACCACATGAGATGCCCTAAGTCAAAGCTGACTACTGTAACTGCTCTCCAGTCATGCGGCTATGAAACAATCGCTGCTGGCGACAGCTTCAATGACCTGGGAATGATTCAGGCTTCAAAGGCTGGCTTCCTCTTCAAGAGCACAGAACAGATCAAGAAGGATTACCCACAGTATCCTGCATTCGAAGAATACGACGACCTTCTCGCAGCTATTAAGGCAGCACTGTAAGACTATTACAAAGCCCGAACCGGCTGGTTCGGGTTTTTTATTTTTGCTGGTGATTAACCAAATGAAAAATTATGTCGAAATTTGGTCAATCGCGGTATGCGCATAGCACTAAATATGTTCTCCCGGCTTAAGCTTCGACTGGATCACGACGAGCATGCCGTCATTTACCGAGATCTTCGCCTGATCTGCAGCCCAAACGTTACTCTGTCCCCAAGGGAAGGTGTTCACTACATCCGCATTTTCAATCTCATATTTGGCTCCGCTGATGCTGACTCCCTTTGATTCATCAGCCAGTGAAAATACTGAGAAAGACCATCCATCTCGTCTAGGGATCACAAGTTTTTCGTCTTTAAAGATGTCGATCACCGTATTATCATCCGTTATTCTGGCGTGTGCTCCAGCGTTTGCGATATATGCTCCCGCCTGAATATTAGCAAAAGTATGGTCCATTCTTCCGCCAAGCGCGCAAGCTATACAAATGTAAGAAGCACCTTCATCAAGCGCGTGCTTGACCGCCAGCATGGTATCAGTGTCGTCTTTTCTTGACGGGAACGTCTTAATCGGGATGTCCCCTGTTTCCGGTTTTTCTGCCGAGTCGAAATCGCCGACTATCACATGCGGCTTCACACCCATCTTTTCCGCATGCTTATATCCGCTATCGCATGCGATTATGATATCGCTCCCGAGCGCATCTTCCGGCGGCATACTGAAATCGCCGCCTGATATTATCAAGCAAGTCTTTGTCATTACGTTTCCTCTCTGTTCAAACAACGAAAACGCCCCGAAACGCGATTTTTTCGGCGTTTTCGTCCCGGGACGAACCCCGCGCCTGGCACACACATAAAATCCCGGCGAAACGCAGTCCGCCGGGATAAATAATCTAGTGATTAAACTACAGGATTTCGATTCCGCCGTCGTCTAATCTTTCGCCGGCAGCTACGATAGCCTTAGCTTCAGCAACGATTCTTTCAACCTGCTGAGGGCATCTTCCTGTGTACTTTTCTGGAGCAAGAACGTCTTCCATTTCTGCGAGAGTCATTGGAATTTCGTCATATTCTGCGAGCATTTCCAGGAGACGGCAAGGCAGACCCTGCTTCATTTCCTTAGTTGCTTCCATTGAGCACTGTCTGATGATTTCATGAACGTCCTGACGTGAAGCGCCCCTCTTAGTTGCTTCCATCATGAGGTTTTCTGTTGCCATGAATGGCATGTATTCTTCTACAGTCTTAGCGATAACCTTATCGTTAACAACGATACCATCAGTTACGTTTGATACCAGTCTCAGAATAGCATCTGCGCAGAGGAAACCTTCTGGCATTGAGATTCTTCTGTTTGCTGAGTCGTCCAGTGATCTTTCAAGCCACTGAGTTGAAGCTGTCATTGCTGGGTTAGCAGCATCAGCGATGAGGTATCTTGACAGTGAGCAGATTCTTTCACTTCTCATTGGATTTCTCTTGTAAGCCATTGCTGATGAACCGATCTGGTTCTTTTCGAATGGTTCTTCCATCTGACGGTCATGCTGAAGCAGTCTCATGTCTCCAGCCATTCTGTATGCTGACTGAGCGATTGCTGATAATACGTTCAGGATTCTGCTATCGAACTTTCTAGGATAAGTCTGACCTGAAACTGTGAAGCACTTTTCGAATCCGAATTCTTCAGCGATCATCTTGTTCATTTCGTCGATCTTAGCTTCGTCTCCGCCGTAGAGTTCCATAAAGCTTGCTTCAGTACCAGTTGTACCTCTGCAGCCCAGAAGCTTCATTGTGCTGATAACGAAATCCAGTTCTTCAAGGTCTGACATGAAGTCCTGCAGCCAGAGGCTGGCTCTCTTACCAACTGTTACCAGCTGTGCAGGCTGATAGTGAGTGTAACCCAGTGTTGGCATATCCTTGTACTTGTATGCAAAATCTGCCAGCCTTTCGATTACCTGAAGCAGTTCCTTTCTTATGTATTCCAGGCCTTCCTTGTAGATGATCATATCTGCATTGTCTGTTACATAGCAGCTAGTTGCTCCAAGGTGGATGATGCCAGCAGCTTCAGGAGCTACCTGACCATATGTATAAACATGAGCCATTACGTCATGTCTTACTTCCAGTTCTCTCTTACGAGCCATTTCGAAATCGATATCATCGATATGAGCTTCCAGTGCTGCAACCTGCTCAGCAGTTACAGGGAGTCCAAGCTTATGTTCAGCTCTAGCTAAAGCTACCCATAATCTTCTCCATGTGCTTATTCTCTTCTGCTGTGAGAAAAGCTGAAGCATGAATGGTGATGCGTATCTTGATGATAATGGTGATTCATAACGATCTTTCATATCTCTAATAACCTTTCTTATTTATCTAATAATGATACTATCTCTTTCAGGACCTACTGAGACATAACCGATGCGGCAGCCGATAGCCTTTTCGATCATTTCAACGTAGTCTCTAGCTTCCTGTGGCAGGTCTTCCCAGTTTCTAACACCTGAGATGTCAACCTTCCAGCCTGGTACATATTCGATTACTGGCTTAGCATCGATAAGAGCAACAGGGAATGGGAATTCGTCTGTTTCTTCGCCGTCTACGATGTATTTAGTGCATACTGGAATTTCATCCATGTAGCTGAGTACGTCCATCTTAGTGAGGGCGATGTTTGTTGCAGCCTGGCACTGAACGCCGTATCTTGTTGCAACCAGGTCGATAGGACCAACTCTTCTAGGTCTACCTGTCTTAGCGCCGTATTCACCGCCAGCTTCACGAAGCTTTTCTGCTTCTTCTCCGAACATTTCGCAAGTGAAAGGACCTTCACCTACTGCTGTTGAATAAGCCTTAACAACGCCGATGATGTCATCCATCTTAGCAGTTGTGAGACCTGAACCTACTGGAGCGTAAGCTGCGATTGCGTTTGATGATGTTGTATATGGACAAATACCGAAATCCAGATCCTTAAGTGAGCCAAGCTGTGCTTCGAACAGGATGTTCTTACCTTCAGCCTGAGCGTCTCTCAAATACTTAGCTGTGTTGCAGATGAATGGCTTGAGCTTTTCGCCATATTCCATGAGCCATCCGTAAACCTGTTCTACTGTATAAGGTTCAGCGCCGTAAACCTTAGTAATTGTCAGATTCTTCCATTCAACAAGATCCTTAACGTGGTTCAGGAGATATTCTGGATAGAACAGTTCTCCAGCCAGAATTGTCTTCTTCTGATACTTATCTGAATAGAATGGTGCGATGCCCTGCTTTGTTGATCCGTACTTCTTATCCTTAAGTCTAGCTTCTTCAAGTGAGTCCAGTTCTCTGTGCCAAGGCAGGAGAAGTGAAGCTCTCTCACTGATTCTTAAGTTTTCAGGAGTGATGTCAACGCCCTGTTCGATTACTGACTGCATTTCCTCCCAAAGGCTTTCCAGGTCAACAGCAACACCGTTTCCAAGGATATTCATTGTTCCAGGTCTGAACAGTCCTGATGGGAGCAGATGGAGTGCGAACTTACCATACTGGTTGATTACAGTGTGTCCAGCGTTGCCGCCACCCTGATATCTGCACACAACGTCATACTTCTCTGTGAGTAGGTCAACCATTCTGCCTTTGCCTTCGTCTCCCCAGTTAATTCCTACAATGATACTCTCAGCCATATTAATAACTCCTTTCGGTATTGTAAATCGCATTAATATGTATGCAATAAGTGGCACATACACTCAATATTATACCTTTTTGTATATGTATATACAAGAAAAAAGGGCCGTGTATTTAACGGCTCCTTGATTCTTTTTTAGCTTTCGCGATTTCGTACATTTCTTTCTCCGCTTCAGTTTCCGGAATGTATTCAGGAACCTGCTGAGGTCTGCCGTTTTTACCCATGCAAACCATTGTGAATGATGCGGAAAGTGCAGGCTGAGGACCGCTGTGAGATTCTAAGTCTTCAGCTTCTACCTTTACGTAGATTTCCATAGATGTTCTGCCTACATATACGATTGAAGCTGTGCATGTAACCAGCGCTCCGATGAAAATCGGAAGATGGAATTCAATTTCGTCAACACGTGCAGTTACACAATTTCCCTTTGAGTACTTGATGGCTACCGCGCCAGCAGCTGCGTCCATCATCTTCATAATATCTCCGCCGTGTACATTGCCTGCTACGTTAGCATTCTGCGGCAGCATAACCTGGCTCAGTACTACCTGATATCTAAAATCATTATTCATTTTTCTCCCCCTTACTTAAACGATCTTTGTCGTCCAGTCTTCTATATTCCAAACATCTGTAACCACGCCTTCATAGAATTCAGGTTCGTGGCTTACCAGGATCACTGTTCCCTTAAAGTCGCGGATAGCTTCCTTAAGCACATCCTTAGCAACAGGATCCAGGTGGTTTGTCGGTTCATCGAGGACCAGAAGATTCAGTGGCTTTTGCATCAATTTGCAAAGTCTATACTTGGCGTTTTCACCGCCACTTAACACTCTGACCTGACTCTCGATCTGTTCTGTTGTCAGACCGCACTTTGCCAGCGCACGGCGAGCTTCTGCGTTAGTCAACGCAGGGAACTCATCCCAGAATTCCTGGAGAGTAGTATTGCTGCTGCCGTCATGCTCCTGCTCGAAATATGCAGGATGTGCGAACTGATCTTTTTCAACCTTTCCGCTTACAGGCGGAATGATTCCGAGCATAGTCTTAAGTAACGTTGACTTACCCAGACCATTAACTCCCTTGAGTGCAATTTTCTTACCGCGCTCGATGTTGAAGGTTAGCGGCTTAGTAAGCGGTTCATCATACCCGATTACAAGATCAGTACATGAAATAACGTACTTGCCTGGAGCTCTGGAATAGTCAAATCTGAACTCGGGCTTTGGTTTCTCCTTAGTAAGCTCGATCTTCTCCATCTTATCCAGCTTCTTTTGTCTGGATTTCGCCATGTTTGTTGTGGCGATTCTGGCCTTGTTTCTGGCAATGAAGTCCTCAAGATCTGCGATTTCCTTCTGCTGCTTCTTGTAGGCCTGCTCAATCTGCGCCTTCTTGATTTCGTACATGCGCTGGAAGTCATCGTAGTTGCCCGTATATCTTGTCAGTACCGCATCCTCAACATGATAAATTACATTTACTACGTTATTGAGGAAGGGGATATCATGTGATACGAGTATGAATGCATTCTCGTATTCCTGAAGGAATCTTGTCAGCCAGATGATGTGTTCTTCATCCAGGTAGTTCGTAGGTTCGTCCAGGATGAGGATCATCGGATTCTCTAGTAAGAGTTTAGTAAGCAAAACCTTCGAGCGCTGACCGCCAGAAAGGTTTGTTACATCTGTTTCAAGACCAATGTCTCCAAGGCCAAGGCCGTTAGCGAATTCTTCAATTCTGGCATCTATTGTATAGAAGCCGCCGTATTCCAATATCTCCTGAATTTCAGCCGCATCTTCCATAAGCTTTGTCATCTCGTCTTCATCCGCTTCACCCATTTTATCATAGATGCCCAGCATTTCCTGCTCAAGCTCAAAGAAATGACCAAAAGCTTCCTGAAGCACTTCTCTTATTGTCTTGCCCGGCGTAAGTGTTGTTCTCTGATCCAGGTATCCTGTTGTAATTCTGTTACACCATTCGATACTGCCTTCATCAGGCATAATGTTACCTGTGATGATATTCAGAAAAGTTGATTTACCTTCGCCGTTTGCGCCTACAAGACCAACATGTTCTCCTTTGTTTAATCTGAACGACGCATCGTCAAGGATCTGTCTTCCGCCAAATCCGTGTGACACGTGATCAACTACCAATACACTCATACTTTCTCCTGTTTTTTCGCATATACCTTAAAAGCGGCCACGATTATGACCGCTTAATAGTTTGAAACCAATAGGCTTAAATTCTTGCCACTCCGTCTTTTCTTGCTGCTTCTGCTACTGCCTTGGCAACTGCTGGTCCAACTGCCGGATCAAATGCCTTAGGAATAATGTAGTCTGCAGTCAGTTCTTCCGGCTTAACCAGGTTAGCCAGAGCTTCAGCTGCAGCCAGCTTCATGTTTTCTGTTATATCACTTGCTCTAACGTCGAATGCACCTCTGAAGATTCCAGGGAATGCCAGTACGTTATTGATCTGATTAGGATAGTCTGATCTGCCAGTTGAGCATACTGCTGCGCCTGCAGCCTTTGCTTCTTCTGGGAAGATTTCAGGTGTTGGGTTAGCGCATGCGAATATGATAGGATCCTTTGCCATTGACGCAACCATTTCCTTAGTTACAAGACCAGGAGCTGATACGCCGATGAACACGTCTGCACCCTTCATTGCATCTGCTAATGTACCCTTTTCGTTATTCTTGTTTGTTACTTCTGCCATTTCTTCCTTGATCCAGTTCAGACCTTCTCTACCCTTGTAGATGATGCCCTTACGGTCGCACATAACAACGTTGCCAACGCCAGCTGAAAGCAGGATCTTAGTGATTGCGATAGCTGCTGCGCCTGCGCCTGAAGTTACGATCTTGATATCTTCCTTCTTCTTACCAACTACCTTGAGGGCATTTGTCAGACCTGCCAGTGTGATGATTGCTGTACCGTGCTGGTCATCGTGGAAGATAGGAATGTCGCATCTTTCCTTGAGCTTCTTTTCGATTTCGAAACATCTAGGAGCACTGATGTCTTCCAGATTAATTCCGCCAAATGATCCTGAAATCTGATAAACAGTTTCAACGATATCGTCAACTTCCTGTGACTTAACGCAGATAGGGAATGCATCAACATCTGCAAAAGCCTTAAACAGTACACACTTACCTTCCATTACAGGCATACCTGCTTCAGGTCCGATGTTACCAAGGCCAAGTACTGCTGAACCGTCAGTGATTACAGCGCACATGTTAGCTCTTCTTGTAAGAGTGTAGCTCTTCTCGATGTCCTTCTGTATTTCCAGACAAGGCTGAGCAACGCCAGGTGTATATGCCAGTGATAAGTCATCCTTGTTGTTTACAGGTACAGTGGCAATTACCTCAATCTTACCATTCCATTCTTCTTCGTGAAGTCTTAACGATTCCTTCTGATAATCCATTTTATTCTCCCTTCGATCCCATCACAGGCAGAGTTGATCCGCCATATGGCATTATAATCACTTTAGCTTCCTCTCCATATTTCGCAAATGCATCCTTAACCGCTTCATCCAGGCTTTCGCACGGTTCCATAAATATAGACCTTACATAGTCCGGATCCATCTGTGAAACAAGTTTTATATCCGCGTATTCCATAATCATCGCGATTGCTGCAGCTTTATGTCCGCCCAGCTTGAAGTTCTCCTTGATCCTCTTTATCAGATCTTCTGGCTCGTTTGCCTCGGTCATCCATTCCTCAAACACCGCCGAGCCCATGCCTTCATTACATGCTCCTACCAGTATGATCGTACCGCCATCCTTAACAGCATGCTTAGCATTGTCGAGAGCCTTCTGCGTCTGATAGAGGTTAGCATCCTTAGGCGCACCGCCTTGTGAGGTGATAACAATATCAGCCTTTTCCGGTATCTCAACGTGATACAGACTGTCAAGGAACTTGCAGCCCGCCCTGTGAGCTAAAGTCGCATCGCCTGCAACCGCATAGATTATATTTTTATGTTCATCGAGAACTACGTTCAGGATGAAATCAATACCGCACATATCAGCAGCTTCCTCTAGGTCAGTTCTCAGCGGATTATCCTTAATGTTTCCCGCATGAGCCTTAGGGTTTACCATCATGGAATGGTTTACCTGAATTGCTGCCGGAGTTGAGCATCCCGGCATTATAGCCTTCGCTCCTCCTGAATATCCAGCGAAATAGTGGTATTCGATGTTGCCAAGACATATTCTTCTATCCGCCTGGGCAACGATTTTCATTATGTCTACAGGTGTACCCTTTGATGTTTCACCGAGTCTCACCACATCACCGGGATCCGAGTCCATGCATCTTATTTTCGCAAAAGCCTCATCCCCTGCCAGATGTCTCATTTCATCTTCAGTATGTGATCTGTGACTGCCTCTGGCAAAGATAAGTGTAATATCAGCAGGATCCACACCAGCGCTATATAGTTCCTCAAGCACTGGAGGAAGCGCCACCCAAGTTGGCATCGGTCTTGTGATATCACTCGTTGCGATAACGATCTTCTCACCAGGTTTAACTATCTCAGATAGTCTCGGTGCTCCGATGGGGTTATCAAGAGCATACTTTACTGCGTCAGCATCTCTTCTCTCGATTTCCACTTCATTCGCGCATAAAATCCTTATTATATTTTTGTCTGGCACATTAGTTTCCTGTATGCCATGGCCAAAACCAACCTCAATTTTCATGTCATTTCTCCTTTATGAGTATAGGCAATCTTATTGTTATGAGTTGACAAAATATTATATCATATATATACAGGCTTTTGTATATATTAAAAATTCAGATAACGGCATTGCAAAAATGCAGAGAAAATGTATTTCGGAGAATTTGCATAATATATCCAAGTTTATTTTTCTGTGCTATAATTTTTATAGCTATGAAATGCGGTAAATATCGCAAACCGATACAATATATTTTGCAATACTGCAAGAGGGGAGAAACAATGTTCAACAAATTAATCGAAGTACTTAAGGCAAACCCAAGAAAGATCGTATTCACAGAAGGTCCAGATGCTAGAATTCTCGAAGCAACTGCTAAGCTCAAGGAAGGCGGATTCCTTACTCCAGTTCTCGTTGGTAACGTAGACGAAGTACAGGCTGCTGCTAAGGCTGGCGGTTTCGACATCGAAGGAATCGAAATCATCGACCCTGCTACTTATCCTGAAATGGACGCAATGGTAGCTAAGATGGTTGAACTGAGAAAGGGCAAGATGACAGAAGAACAGTGTGCAGACGCTCTCTCAAAGGGTAACTATTTCGGAACTATGCTTGTTAAGATGGGTAAGGCAGACTCACTTCTTGGTGGCGCTACTTACTCAACAGCAGATACAGTAAGACCAGCTCTCCAGCTGATCAAGACAAAGCCAGGCAGCAAGAGCGTATCATCATGCTTCATCCTGACTAGAGAAGTAGAAGGCAAGGCAGAAATGCTGGCTATGGGCGACTGTGCTATCAACATCAAGCCATCACCAGAAGAAATCGCTGAATGCGCTATCGAAACAGCTCACACAGCTGCTACATTCGGTATCGATCCTAAGGTTGCTTTCCTGTCATACTCAACTAAGGGTTCAGGTAAGGGCGAAGACGTAGATAAGATGGTAGAAGCTTGCAAGCTGGCACAGGAAGCAGCTCCAGAGCTCGCTATCGACGGCGAATTACAGTTCGACGCAGCAGTATCACCAGTTGTAGCTCAGACTAAGTGTAAGGGTTCAAAGGTTGCTGGTCAGGCTAACGTATTCCTCTTCCCAGACATCAACGCTGGTAACATCGGATACAAGATCGCTCAGAGACTGGGTGGATTCGAAGCTTACGGCCCTATCCTTCAGGGACTTAACGCTCCAATCAACGACCTGTCAAGAGGTTGCAACGCTGACGAAGTTTACAAGATGGCAATCATCACAGCTGCACTCGCATAATTAATTTAAGAGTATATTAAAATGTCGTACATCAATAAGATGCACGGCATTTTTTATTTCTGAAGCGAATTGAAATCTGTGTTATATATGATGGAATCAAGAAAAACCTTCATGGCATTACTTATATAACGACCCTTCTTCCAGTAAAAGTATATGCTTCTCGTCTTATACTTGCTTGAGAGTTTGTAGTACACAAGATTCGGGTTGGCAGGTACACTTCGCAGAAGTATTTCCCCTGTAAACGCTATTCCTACCCCGGAACTTGCTACATTATATGCTGTAAGTTGCTGGTCCAGATTGAGTACAACATTAGGCTTAAAGTTATGCTCCTGACAGATGAGCTCTGCCCTTCTTCCCGTGTCATTAAACGAACGCAGAAGGACAAACGGTGACCCTGCGAAATACTCCAGATCCACACATCTGAAACTCTCATCCTTAAAGGCACCGCTTCTTATATCTTCAAGATCTATCCTGTAATTCTCGAGGCCTTCATTGGCTTTGAATGATTTAGGAACTACAAGCAGAAGTTCCTCTTCTCCCATAATGTGTCTATCAAATACGTCAAGATCCAATTCCTTATTATCTAATAAGAAGTCTATTGACGCATCCTGAAGAGCCTGTGCCAGTCTAACCGATCTCGACTCCATAAGCTCAATCGTAACATCAGGATACTGAGCAGAAAATCTCGCCAGCATTTCCGGAAGCACCCAGGATGAGAAGAAGTTACTTCCTCCGAATACGATTTTCCCCGTTTTAAGCTCTGCCAGGTCAGTAATGAAAGATTCAAATTCATGTTCTGCCATTCTTATCTGTTCGATCGTCTTGATGTATTGCTCCCCTACAGGTGTCAGTTCTATCGGCTTAGTACTTCTGTCAAAAAGCGGATATCCAACCTTGTCTTCAACTCTCTTGATGTTAGCGCTGAGCGATGGCTGCGAAATAAACATATTGTCTGCAGCACGTGAAAAATTCCTTTCTTTATACAGTTCATATACGTAATCCATGCCTTTAAACATAGCTTTCCTCCAATTTATAACTATAGCTTTGAAACTATATAAATCATAGAAATATATATATTTGATTATATAATATCATTCAACTATACTCTAATCAACGGGGAAACCCACAGAACAATAAAACATAATCTCATACGCCTCGCAGCACCATATAGTAAAACAGGAGAGAACAGAAATGACTAGAATCGGAATCGAAAATCTTCATATCAATGCTAAAAAAGCTCTTTATAATGCGTGTCCTTCAGAGCTTATCCGAATATCTCTTCAAAACGGCGAAGGTCGCTTGACTGAGACTGGCGCCCTGGCTGTAGAAACAGGCAAGTATACTGGACGTTCACCACATGACAAATTCATCGTTGATACTGAGGGAGTTCATGATTTAATTAACTGGGGAAAGGTGAACCGCCCTGTTTCCAGAGATACATTCAATGCAATTAGGGGAGAAATGATTGAGTATCTTGGAGGCAAAGAGATTTATGTTTTTGATGGTTTCGCAGGAGCTGACCGCAAGTACACTCGTAAGTTCAGAGTAATCAACGAGTTTGCTTGGCAGAATCTCTTCATCCGTAACCTTCTCATTCGTCCAACAGATAAGGAGCTTGAGAACTTCGGTGAACCGGATTACACAATTCTGTGCGCACCTGGTTTTAAGTGCGACCCGGAAAAATACGGGCTCAATTCAGAAGCGGCTATCATTATCGATTATGAAGCACACTTCGTTATCATCGCAGGCACACACTATGCAGGCGAAATCAAGAAATCCGTATTCTCAGTAATGAACTTTGCACTTCCTGTAGAAGATAACGTGCTTCCAATGCACTGCTCAGCTAACATGGGGAAGACTGCAAATGACACAGCAGTATTCTTCGGTCTTTCCGGAACCGGTAAGACAACACTTTCTGCCGATCCTAAGCGTAAGCTCATCGGCGACGACGAACATGGCTGGTCTTGTGATGGGATATTCAATATAGAAGGCGGATGTTATGCTAAGTGCATCGACTTAAAGCAGAGCGAACAGCCGGAAATATTCAATGCCATTAGATTTGGTGCCGTAACAGAAAACGTAGTACTTGATAATAAAGGCACACCTGACTACGAAGACCGTAGTCTTACAGAAAACACTCGTGTAGGTTACCCTGTCGATTTCATTTCAAATTCAGAAATCCCAGGAGTTGGCGGAATTCCTAAGGCTGTAATTTTCCTTACAGCTGATGCATTTGGTGTATTACCTCCAATTTCCAGACTGTCAAAGAACGCTGCGATGTACCAGTTCGTAACCGGCTTCACATCAAAGCTGGCAGGAACAGAAAGAGGCGTTAAGGAACCGCAGCCAACATTCTCAACTCTCTTCGGAGAACCGTTCATGCCTCTGCGTGCCGAAAAGTATGCGCAGATGCTGGGTGACAGACTTGATCAGTATGGCACTAAGGTTTACCTGGTTAATACAGGCTGGACTGGTGGCCCTTATGGTAAGGGACAGAGAATGAAATTAGGATACACTAGACACATGATTACATCTGCTCTTAGCGGACTTTTAGATGGAGTTGAATACGTTCACGACGATCTATTTAATCTTGATATCCCTAAGCTGTGTCCAGGAGTTCCATCTAATATATTAAATCCGAGAAATACATGGGCAAATGGCGAAGAATATGATAAGCAGGCTCTTAAGCTCGCTAAAATGTTCGAAGATAACTTCAAAGCTAAATACCCTAATATGAATAAAGAAATCGCCCAGGCTGGTCCAAACAGCAAGGTTGTTTCACTATAAAATATGCAATTAAATTCCAGACTGGACCTGGCTGCTTATTTCCCGTAACAAGAACCCCATTCTTGTGAGCACCAGGGTCCTAAGGCATACTTATAAATGATATCTATCCAACTCTCGAATTATGAGTATGCGTCAAATAAAATAGTGCACCATTTCCCGGTGGTGCACTACTTTTATGTTCTGTTTTATTTAATTAACTGAACAGACCAGCAAACCAATCTATGATTCTCTGTAAAAATCCCTTAGCAGCATCCGCATTGTCGCCTGAGAAGAGGCCCTCGAAATGCTTGAGGATAGAATCCGAATGCTTCATGATATTATCCCAGTCAACGCCGGAATTCTGCAGCTTCTGAAGCATGTTCACGATCTTCTGTATATTTTCTTCTGAAATATCAACGCCATACTTATCAGCAGCGTCTCTGATTGCCTGAGCGATTTCCTCAGCTGACATCGAAGGGTTCTCAGCCATCTCTTCCTTTACTGTCGCTATAATGGCTTCTACTCCTTCTTTATCGCCTACATCTTCCCCTACTTCGCCAGTTGTTGTAATTTCATCTACAGCGCTTTCAATAACTTCATCAGGCACTTCTTCACCAGTCATATTCTCGTAAGCCTTGATAACGCCAACAAGACCCGCTGTGCCCGAAATTTCAAAAGGTCCGGCAACGATAACATCAACATCGCTAACGCCTGCAGTTACCAGCGCATTTCTGTACATGCCTTCTGTGCAGTAATTGATGTTATAAGTATCGATATCGATGTTCTTATCACCGCTATCCTTAATAACAACAGATGATAAAGCCTTCGTTCCGATCTTAGAAGCATCAAGTCTTGAACCCAAATACTGATACTCCTCGTCATTAGTAACATAATGTACATCATAATTTGAAAGATCGCTAGAATTAATTCCGAAGTATCCAAGCACTGTATTCTGCTGATCCTCTGTCAAATCAGCCCCCAGCGACAGATAAGGCTGATCGCCCGAATCAATAGTCACGTCCTCAGCATATGCGCATACACTTGTAAACATCATCGCCAAAGCAATTCCGCCTGCAAGCAATGCTCTGAATTTATTTCTCATTTAATCCCTCCTCCTGTTATGCGATAATTTCACACACCTGTGCACCAGTCATTCCGATCTGGATTCCCAGCTTCTCAGCTTCAGGTAAAACAGCCTTAACAGGTGCATCAAGCAGGTCCTCAAGTTCCTTGCCGCTGATAACACATGCAACGTCACCGAAGCTCTTAGCAGCCTCCTGATTCAGATAACCGCACATAATGTATCCCTTAGTTCCTACGATAACAAGCATATTTGGATGGCCTTCACCGCCAGGTGAGCTGATGCTGATACCCTGAAGAATATTACCATTTACGTTCATAGTTTTAGTTGTAATCATATTCGTCTCCTTTGTTATGCAAAACCTATCTTCTCACATTAATTCTAATCTTTATTTATGATGTTTGGAAGGAGAAACTGTGAATCTTAACAATTAAAAAGGAAGCGCGTTTAACGCTCCCTTTGTAGTCTAGTGACGATTAAGCTTTCTTGCTTTCCTTCCACATTCTTCTGTATTCAGCCGTAGCTGTTAATACAGCATCTGTTGATGAGTTCAGAGCTGTTTCGCATGAGTCCTGAATTACACCAACTATGAAACCAACACCTACGATCTGAGCTGCGATGTCTGCAGGAATTCCGAAGAGAGCAGCTGCCATAGGGATCAGCAGAATTGAACCGCCTGCAACACCTGAAGTACCGCATGCGCCAAGAGCTGACATGAAGCAAAGCAGAATAGCTGATGGCAGGTCAACCTGGATGCCCAGTGTATGAGCTGCAGCAAGTGTCAGTACTGAGATAGTTACTGCTGCACCAGCCATGTTGATTGTTGCTCCTAAAGGAATTGAGATTGAGTAAGTGTCCTTGTCGAGCTTGAGTTCTTCACAAAGCTGCATGTTAACAGGAATGTTAGCAGCTGAACTTCTAGTGAAGAATGCTGTGATACCGCTGTCCTTGATGCACTTGAGTACCAGTGGATATGGATTTCTGTGTGCAGCCAGGAATACGATAAGCGGATTAGTGATAAATGCAACAACAAGCATACATCCTACAAGAACCAGAATCAGCTTACCATAGCTGATGAGTGATTCAACGCCGCTTTCTGCGATTGAGCTGAATACCAGACCCATAACGCCCAGAGGTGCGAACTGAATGATCCATCTGATGATTGTTGTAAGTGCATCTGCAACGTCGCTAATAACCTTCTTAGTGCTGTCTGCTGAATGTCTTAATGCAACACCCAGAATAACAGCCCATGCCAGAACGCCAATGTAGTTAGCATCAGCGATTGAAGCGATAGGATTTGAAACGATATTACCAAGTAAAGTCTGGAATACTTCTGCGATTCCACTTGGTGGAGTAATATCAGCAGCCTCTACGCCCTTGCTCAGTGCAATAGTAACCGGGAATGCGAAGCTTGCAAGTACTGCGATTATACCAGCTGTAAGTGTACCAATGATGTACAGACAAATTACTGTCTTAAGGTTTGTCTTCTGACCTGTCTTGTGCTGTGCGATTGCCGAAGCAACCAGGAACAGTACGAGCACAGGTGCTGCTGCCTTAAGTGCGCTTACAAACAGTGTTCCGAAAATAGTGATGAATGACAGCTTCTCAGGTGCCAGGAATGATAAAATGATACCTACGATTAAGCCGATAATGATACGCTTAACCAGGCTCAGCTTATTCCAAGCGCTAAAAATTGATTTAACCATAATGATTCTCCTCCAAACTAGCAATAAGTATGGATAAACACAACAATAACTATATATCTTAAACGTCTACTGAAACTTCATCAGTATCTTCTGAATACTCAGCAATATACGGCAGATTTCTGTATGCCTCATCAAAATCCAGGCCGTAACCGATTACAAAGTGATCTGGAATCGTAAACAGCGCAATGTCTGCCTTAAAATCAACCACTCTGCGCTCTGGCTTGTCGAGAAGAGTTACAACCTTAAGGGAAAGCGGATTTCTCTCTTTGAGCTTCTCTACAACAAGAGAAAGAGTTCTTCCTGTATCAATAATATCTTCAACTATAATCACGTGATACTGGCTCAAGTCCTGAGTAACATCAAGCGAAATCTTAACTTCACCAGTTGACTGTGTACCGGCATAGCTCTTCGCTGCCATAAATCCGATTTCACATGGGATCGAAATAGCTCTACATATATCCGCCATGAACACAAATGCCCCATTCAGAATACTAATGAGAAGCAAAGGTTTGCCTTCATACTCTTCACTGATCTGCTTACCTACTTCCGCTATTTTTTCCTGTATCTGATCCTCTGGGATGAGGATCTTCTTGATTTTACCGAAGAATTCATTCTTATTTACAACCATTTCTGTCTCCTCATGTATTTAGTGGAATTATTATAACATTCTTTATAAGCAAATTCACAGTTTGAAGCCAAATAATTTCATGCAGCCGCGCACGCCCAATAATAAAAAAGAGCGCCCCCATCCGGAGTTCGCTCTTATTACATTCTTTATCTCTGAACGTGATACTTCTCAACGTATTCGTCATAGTACTTATCAAAGCCGTGCTGTCTCTCGATTTCCATTCTAGCTTCCTGGCCGTGAGCCTCAATAGTTTCTTCGTACTTCATCTTAACTGCGATACCAACGTTTGAGCAGTGGTCGCCGATACGTTCGAAGTTTGTAAGCATATCATTGAATGCGTAGCCGTTACTGTTGTGACATTCGCCAGTTGTGATTCTCTCGATATGATGCATCTTCATTCCATCGCAAAGGCCATCGATGATTTCTTCGAGAGGCTCGATTCTATATGCAGCTTCCATATCATCTTCTACGAAAGCCTTAATAGTAAGTCCAATAATTTCCTCAACTACTTCCTTGAGTGTAGCCATTTCGCTAGCACCTGCAGGTGAGAAACTGATCTTGTTATCGTGCATTTCCTGCGCAGTTTCTGCCAGATTTTCAGCATGGTCACTCATTCTTTCGAAGTCAGTAATCGCATGCAGGTACTTACTTACTGCCTGGTTCTGTTCGTGATTCAATTCCTTCTCAGTAATCTTAATAAGGAATGCGTTAAGCTTATCTTCGTATGTATCTACAACACTTTCAATTTCGCAGACTTTATCGAAGCCTTCCTTCGTATAATGATCGAACAGTCTAATTGCATCATCAAGATTCTGCTTAGTTCTTTCTGCCATTGAGTTGATAGTAAGTCTAGTCTGTTCGATAGCGATTGATGGGTAGCTCAGGAATCTTTCTTCCAGGAGATCAACGTCAGCAACAGGAGCTTCGTCTTCTGCGCCGCCAGGAACGATCTTAGTAACCAGCTTTTCAAGAGTTCCGATGAACGGTGTCAGAATCAGAACGATAACAGCTCTGTAAATTGTGTTCAGCAGAGCGATAGCCGCCATGTTCATTGACATATCCATAAAACTGAAATGCACAACGGCATTAACCGCATAGAACAGAATGCCGAAGATAATAGCGCCGAGAACGTCTACCAGAAGATATATCAAAGCAGTTCTCTTACCATTCTTATTAGCGCCTAAAGCCGAAAGCAGTACTGGTACAGCAGCACCAACAGCGATACCCATAATCATAGGTAAAGCCAGACCGAAGTCAATAGCTCCTGTAACAGCTAGTGTCTGCAGGATACCTACAGCAGCTGATGCACTCTGGATAACACATGTAAACAGCAGACCGATCAGGATGCCGATTACAGGGTTTGAAAATGTAGTCAGCATATGAATGAATTGTTCACTTTCACGAAGTGGATATACAGCGTCACTCATAGCTCCGATACCGAACATCAGTACCGCGAAACCTAACATGATAGAACCAAGCTGATGGTTCTTCTCCTTCTTAGTAAACATTATCAGTATTACACCAATTACTGCAACAATTGTAGTAAAGGTATCAGTAGAAAGGATCGCGAATACATCGTTTCCATCGCTGCCTCCATTTACTGAAGACAGACAGATGATCCATCCTGTGATACTTGTACCGATGATGGCACCCATAATGATACCGATAGCTTGTTTAACCTTCATCATTCCTGAGTTTACAAAACCTACAACCATTACTGATGTAGCTGATGAACTCTGAATAACTGCAGTAACACCTGTACCCAGCATAATGCCCTTGATAGGGCTGCTTGTTAATCTGTACAGGATAAGTTCAAGCTTGCTTCCCGCAACCTTCTTCAGGCCGTCACCCATAAGATGCATTCCGAACAGGAATAAGGCAACTCCTCCAAGAAGCGAGATTACATTTACAACACTCATTTACTTTCCTCTTTTCTATATAAAACCATTAGTTATTGTCAAAAATCAAACCTTAACCAAGTACAGTTATAACATAAATTTTACAAGTTTCAACCCTTTTTTATCAATTGTTTTTACATACATTTACAAAAGCTTTACATAGTTTCAGAGTGTGCCACACGGGGAATGTTTGGCTACATTTACTGTTAGAATCAGGCTGTTTCAACAAAACAAAAGAGACTACCGATTTCTCGATAGTCCCTATCTCATTCATTTATAAATGCACAGTGATAATTAACAAGCATTAGCCAAAGTATCTAGCGAGGAGGCCAGCTAAAGCCTTACCATGTCTAGCTTCGTCTCTAGCCATTTCGTGAACTGTATCGTGGATAGCATCCAGGTTAAGAGCCTTAGCCTTCTTAGCCAGTTCTGTCTTACCAGCTGTAGCGCCCCATTCAGCATCTACTCTAGCCTTAAGGTTAGCTTCTGTTGAATCTGAAACTACTTCGCCCAGGAGTTCTGCGAACTTAGCAGCGTGTTCAGCTTCTTCCCATGCAGCCTTTTCCCAGTAAAGACCGATTTCAGGATAACCTTCTCTGTGAGCTACTCTAGCCATTGCCAGGTACATACCAACTTCTGTACATTCGCCATTGAAGTTGTCTCTGAGACCCTGAATGATTTCTTCATCAACGCCCTTAGCTACGCCAACAACGTGTTCTGCAGCCCATACTCTTTCTTCATCTTCAACCTTATTAAACTTTTCTGCAGGTACCTTACACTGTGGGCACTTTTCTGGTGCCTGATCGCCTTCGTGAGTGTAACCGCATACTGAACATACCCATTTCATAATTTCTTTTCCTCCTTAAATATCTCAATATCCTATTTGATGTTTGAACTGTTATATATAGAGGTTTCCCTCCCGCATTTATAGTGTACTATTTTAATCCACTATCGTCAAGCCTATTTTAAAAGTAAACCGCTGGCAACTTCTGAAGCCTTTGCTTCTCCCTGGAGAACCTCAACTAAAGTGAGTGCGAATGTCATCGCGAAGGCTGGACCCTTGCCTGTAGTTATGTTTCCGTCAACCACTGCTGCCAGGTCTGTGGCGTTGGCGCCCTTAAGATGTTCTTCCATTCCAGGATAGATTGTTGCGTTCTTGCCTTCGAGAAGACCCAGTTCGCCAAATACCATTGGTGCTGCGCAAATTGCCGCCAGCTTCTTGCCGCCCTGTGCAAAAGCTATAATCTGCTCTTCGAGCGGCTTAAAGTCCTGCAGGTTAGCAGCACCTGGAAGTCCGCCAGGAAGAACGATCATTTCACAATCGTTATGATCTACGTCTGCGAAAACAGTGTCCGCCTGAACGTAGATATCGTGAGTTCCTCTTACCATTTTATCGTCTGTAATTGAAACAGTCTGTACCGGGATTCCCGCTCTTCTCAGAACGTCCACAGCTGTCAGCGCTTCAACTTCTTCGAATCCATCAGCTAAATATACATTGATCATTATTAAATCCCTCCCTTAAAAGCTCTTAAGATATTCCACTTCTTCTCTAGTGAGTTTTCTGTAATGACCTTCCATGAGACGGCCCAGTTTGATGTCGCCGATAGCGACTCTCTCTAAAGCCTGCACGTTGTTGCCGACAGCCTTGAACATTTTTCTTACCTGTCTGTTCTTACCTTCTCTTATGGAGATTTCTACTACAGTTGATCTTCTGTTCTGTTTGATTACGCGAACCTTGGCCGGTGATGTGATGAATCCTCCGATATCAACTCCGCGTCTGAGTTTAGCCAGTCTGACATCTGAAATAACACCGGCTACTGTAGCCACATAAGTCTTATACACTTCGTGCTTAGGATGAGTCAGTGCATATGTCAGCTGACCGTCGTTAGTCATGATGAGAAGACCTGTCGTGTTGTAGTCGAGACGACCTACCGGGAAGAGTCTTTCAGGAATGTCTGAAACCAGTTCAGCAACTGTAGCTCTATCCTTATCGTCATCCATTGAAGTGATGTAGCCCAGCGGCTTATTAACTGCCACATAGATTTTCTTCTCTTCTGCGAATATAGGCTTACCGTTTACTTCAACTCTGTCGCCTTCTTCAACGTTATATCCCATCTCACGCATTACTGCCCCGTTGATTTTAACGTTACCATTTGAGATGAGTTCATCTGCTTTTCTACGGCTGCAAACGCCTGCAGTCGCAATGTATTTGTTTAATCTCATATCTATTCTTTCTAATCTACTAACTGAAACTAATCTTTCTGACCATTATATCATAAATGGTGTATAATTAAGAAGGACTAAACTTACTATAACACTTATATGGAGAGAGATTATGAGAAAGATCAAACTGGTAGCAGAACCAGCATATAGCTATAAATGTGAATTCAATATTATCGATGTTACTGACGGCCCTGAGAAGAGACGCGGAGCTATTACTGTAGACTACGGCGTTCCTGAAATCAGAGACCTTCAGGCAGAGAATATGGATTTTGAAGGTGCAATCGAATATTACAGAAACAGAATCTATGGACTCGTTAAGGTGTTAATATCTGACGACTGGGAAGCTTTAGAGGGAATGCAGGAAGCTATAGACATCGTCAGCAAATATATAAAGGAGTATTTTGATGGAGAATAATAATTTAAAAATCAAGGCTGATTCGCTCGCGATTTTTAGAGAAGTTAGAAGCGATAAGGCTATGAAGGCTTTGCTTGATCTTATCGAAAGCCCAAGCATCGACTTATACAGCCAGTTCATTTCACTTCTGTATCCTGAAACTGATAACATTTCAGAATATGTTAAGAAGATCGTTCTCAGCGATGACAACTTCTATGTTAAGAATGTTGCCGCAGGCAGAGAAATGAGCGATGACATTAAGGCTGCGGTTACACGCGAATTAAACATTCTGGAGGAGATCGCATCGATTTCTTCAGACGAGATGCAGCAGGCTATCGCAGATGCATGTTTTGACGGCCAGCTGCCTATCACTCTGCCGGCTTGGAAGTGCCAGCATATCACTTTAGCGGATGACTTCAATAAGAAGATTGCCGACATCCCTGTTACAGGTTACGGCATGTACGCTCGTTACAACTTCTTCCGTATTTCAGACGGTAAGATCACACCTGTAACTTCACCTGATTTCCAGAGACTGGATCAGCTCTTTGAATACGAACGCGAAAGAAACCTCATTATCAAGAACACAGAAGCTCTTGTTAGCGGTAAGGGCGCAAGCAACATGCTTCTTTACGGCGATATGGGTACTGGTAAGAGCTCAACTATCAAGGCAGTTGCTGCTCACTACGCTGACCAGGGACTTAGAATCATAGAAATAAAGAAGGAACAGCTTTTCCAGATCCCAGAAATTCTGGAAGAACTGTCATCAAACCCTCTTAAATTCATATTGTTTATTGACGATTTATCTTTCACAGGTAATGACGATAACTTCTCAGCTCTTAAGGCAACTCTCGAAGGCAGCGTTGCCGGATGCGGAGACAATGTGGCTATCTTTGCTACAAGTAACCGTCGTCATCTTGTTAAGGAAAGCATGTCTGACAGAACTGGCGAAGAAATCCACGTTAACGATACTATCCAGGAAACAATGAGCCTGGCTGCCCGTTTCGGACTGACTATCACATTCATGCGTCCAGAAAAGGATAACTACCTCAGCATCGTTAGATCACTGGCTGACGAGTACGGAATCCTCTACTATGACGATGAAGATCCGGCTGCTGTTCCTGCCGAAGGTGCAATAACACTTAGAGCGCTTAATACGAAGGCTGAAGCTTTTGCAATAAGACATAACGGCAGAAGCCCGAGAACTGCCAGACAGTTTATCGAACTTCTGAAAATCGGAATCTAAACAATAAAAGAGGCTTAATGCCTCTTTTTTATATGCTATAATCTAACCTGCAGGAGGATCAAACTGGCAACATGAAAAAAGCTTTAGTAATAATATGTACATTAGTCATAGCTGCCCTTTCTATCGGTGCAGTATGCGGCATTGATCTTGGAGCCTTCGCTCCTAAAAAAGAGCCTGCATTTGTAGCATCCAATCAGAATGCAGTGGCAGTTTATTCAATAGATAATAATGGCAATCTGAAGGAAGACGGCGAGCTCCCTAGAGGCGCCAAAGTCGACAAGGGAGGCAGTCAGGCCTCATCAGACGGCGTGGAGTATACAGGCATAACTTACGGCGAAAATGACTACTTCATCGAGTCAGATGCCCTGGTAGAGACAAAGGCTGAGTGCGTTAAGGAAAAGACGGCCTATGTCCGCACTCCGGTAACCGTTTACGCTAAAAAGAAGGGTCCTGAAATCGCTGGTTTCGCACGCAAAGGCAGCCAGCTCGAAATCACCGGCTTCGATAAAATCGACGAAAACGGTAATGTAAACAAGTACCGAATCAACTGCGGCGAAGGCAAGGGATATGTTTACGCCAAATACCTGGTACTAAGTCAGGAAGAAGCTGACAAGTACTATAACGAAAACGGAGAATATGATAAGGCTAAGAAGGACAGATATTCAATTCCGCTTTATGGTGGCGATGCTGAAGATCTGGACTACTACCCTCACGAAAAGGGAAATATCAAAGGCAAGAAATTCTGCGACAATGCTCGCGCTGTTTACCTTCATGCGGGCGCTGTAACTAAGGACGAATATTTCGATCTGGTTATGGATAGCGGCGCCAATGCCGTTGTCATCAATATTGATGGCGGTACTTTGGCTTACGAATCACCGGTCGCTCAGGAGCTTTGCCCGCGTGCATATAAGGATGCACACATGAGCCTTGAGAAGTACCAGGAAGCCGTCAAGAAATATACTGATGCAGGCATCTATACAATTGGCAGAATCGCCTGCTTCAACGATACAAACTACGCTAAGGATCATCCGGAAGACTGCATTAAGACAGGCGGTAAGACTACCGAATGGGTAAGCGCCTATAGCAGAAACGCATGGGAATACAAGGTATCAATGGCAGTTGAAGCTGTTAAACTTATAGGCTTTGACGAAATCCAGTTCGACTACGTCAGATTCCCTGAAACAGCCTACAATATGTCAACTAGCGGAAGCACAGA
Organism: Bacillota bacterium; assembly: GCA_029006195.1. Taxonomy (GTDB): domain Bacteria; phylum Bacillota; class Clostridia; order Peptostreptococcales; family Anaerovoracaceae; genus Lentihominibacter. The sequence goes on along the minus strand of JAQXGH010000001.1, from coordinate 34,294 downwards.
CTTTGGCAATCAGTTTGACGAATCAAAGGCACAGGCCATTCAGAATTTCTGCTTCTACGCATCCGACCAGATCCACGAAGCGGGAGCCTACTTCTCAGCGGATGTCTTTGGCGAATGTTCAAACGGATACGTAACAGCATACGGTCAGTACTGGCCTGCAATTTCCAATGTTGTTGATGCCATCAGCAGCATGCCGTACACCGACCACTTCGGAACAACAGACACATGGTCAAATCCATATTCAGTAATGCACTCATGGGCAAGCAGCGCTGCCGAGCAGCAGTCTCATATCCCTACACCTGCAATTGCCAGAACATGGATCACAGGATACAACACACCGTATAATAACCCAACTGTTAACTACGGCTACGATAAGCTGAAAGAACAGGTGGATGCGCTGAATGACGCGGGCCTCACCGGCGGCTTCATTCCGTGGAACAGTTCATGTGAACTGAGCAAATACAAGCAGTATCAGAAAATTTGGGAACAATAATATGTTAGGATACGTTCAAATCTACAAACCCGAACTTAAAGTCAGGGAATACGATGTTTATCAGGGCTACTACTGTGGCATATGTAAATACATTGGCGAAAATTTCGGACAGCTTCCTCGTGCAGCCCTCAGTTATGACGCCGCCTTCCTGGCGCTTATGCTGGCCTGCATAAGTGACGCCAAGGATAACATCAAGTGGGAGCACTGCATAGTGCACCCTATGGCTAAGCGTTCAGTAATCTCCAATGATGCCATAGCTTACGCAGGAGATGTCATGCTCCTCTTAGCCTGGTATAAACTCGAGGATGATGCCCGCGATGACGGAAGCGTTAAAGCCAAGGCTGCAATGCTGACAATGAAGAAGAAATTCAAAGAGATTGCCCGCAGGCATTCTGGGCTTTGCCTGGAAATAGAAAATAGACTCAAGGAGCTCCACGAACTTGAGGAGGCTAAGTGCGAAAGCTTAGACCAGGTATGTGAGCCCTTCGCTCTTATCATGAGGGCGATATTTTCTCAGGGCGCGAAGCTTTTGCATAAAAAGAGAATGGGAGAAGAATTTGCCGCTCTTCACCAATCCTTTGCAAATATAGGGTATCATTTAGGCAAGTGGATATATTTAATGGATGCAGCTGACGATATCAGCGAAAATCTGGAAAAAGGATCCTACAATCCCCTTCTCTATCGATATGGTTACGAAACCATAGAGACAGGAGAGGAATTTTACGATAGAATAAAGGAAAAAGTGAGTTTTAATCTATTCCACTATTTGGCTGTAATAAGTCAGCTTGTGGATAGAATGGACATAAAGAAGAATAAGGGGATCATCGACAATATCATTTACTTTGGCCTTAATAGGAAGACCGAGGAAGTTCTGAATGGTAAGACAGTCGATGAATCAGACGATAAGGAGAATGATGATGAATCCATATGAGGTATTAGGAATTAAAGAAGGCGCTTCACAGGAAGAGATCAAGGCAGCCTATAAGGCTCTTGTTAAGAAATATCATCCGGACAGATACCAGAACAATCCTTTGGCAGACCTGGCTGAGGAGAAGCTCCAGCAGATCAACGAAGCATACGATATGTTAACAAATAACGCTGGTGCCGGCAGCTACTCTAACTCTTACGGACAGGGCGCAGGATCAAACGTTAACAAGGCTAAGTTCGCCGAAGTCAGGAAGGCTATCGATATGGGCAATCTGATGGGTGCAGAAAGCATGCTGAATTCCCTCAATGACGGCAGCGCTGAGTACTACTTCTTAAGAGGCGTTCTCTGCTCCAGAAAGGGCTGGTATGATGAAGCCATGTCAAACATGCAGCGTGCTACTCAGATGGATCCTGGCAACTACGAATATCAGCGCTACTTCCAGAGCATGATGAACCAGGGATTCGGTTACAGAAATCAGGCAGCTGGCCGTGGCTATAGCAATGCCGATGATGATTGCTGCCGCATGCTGCAGTGCGCTATCTGCTTCGACTGCATCAACCCATGCTGCTAATATAATGCGGCTTCTGGATGTTTCACTTAAAAATCTCCACCCGAACGATTAACAGGGGGAATAAAGAATGTTAGGAATCGAGAGAAGGAAAAGAATAATGGACATACTGTCAAGCTCCGAATCACCAGTTCCAGGCAGAGAACTGGCCAACATATTCGAAGTCAGCAGACAGGTTATCGTCCAAGACATCGCTCTTATCAGAGCTAATGGATCAGACATCTTATCAACAAACCAGGGTTATGTCCTCATGAGCAGCAATGAGTGCAGACGAGTATTCAAGGTAAAGCACTCAGAAGACCAGGTTCATGATGAACTCTCAACTATCATAGACTGCGGAGGCGTTGTTGAAGACGTTTTCGTCTTTCACAGAGCTTACGGTATCATTAAGGGCGAAATGGACATACGCTCAAGACTGGATATCGATAATTTTCTCGAAAACATCAGTTCAGGTAAGTCAAGCCTGCTTCTGAAAGTCACATCAGGCTACCACTATCACAGCGTTTCAGCCAAGAGCGAATCAGTGCTCAATCTCATTCAGGAGAGGCTGGAAGCTAAGGGATATCTGGCGCCTTTACAGGAATTCGAACCAATTGATTTTAACAAACAGTAAATACAATAATAAAATCTTATTTAAGATTTTCCTGCAGTATTACATCAAGTTCTTTGAGTCTTTCCTTATCCATTGCCTTGACACCGTCAAGTGGATAAGTCATTTCCAGTTTCTTATATTTATCAAGGGCCAATGTATGATAGCCTAGAAGTTCTGCCTTATACACATTGTTAATGTGCGATTTAATGAAGTTAGCCAGATCAATGACGTTCTCTTCAGTGTCATTGATCCCTGGCACGATTACCTGTCTTACCCAGACAGGAGCATTTACTTCATTAGCAATATCCATGACTTTTAAAAGTTTATCAAAATCACATTTACAGATATCATGGAACTTTTCAGGATTGCTATGCTTAATATCTAAAAGCACAACCTGACATTCCTTAAAGATATCCTTAGTGTATTCGTCATAATATGTACCACTTGTGTCGACAAGAGACTTTATTCCGTTCTCTTTAAGGAGCCTCATTGTCGCCAGTACAAACTCTCCATGAATGAGAGGCTCACCGCCAGAAAAAGTCACACCGCCTTCGCTGCCATAGTAGTTCACTGAACGACTGGCAACTTGGAGCACCTCTTCAGGTGTTATGTCGCTTTCTCCGCCGCCTGCCTTCCAAGTGTCGGGATTATGACAATATATACATCTGGCAGGACAGCCCTGCAAGAAGAAGATCGTTCTTATTCCAGGACCGTCAACTGCTCCGAATGTCTCAATAGAATGCAATCTAGTCTTTATCATTTAATACTCTAATCCTATTCCTCTGGTATACGCTGATCCCTTACAGAGCTTCGTGGAATGTTCTTGAAATTACTTCCTTCTTATGTGCATCTGAAAGTGCGTTAAATCTTACAGCGTATCCTGATACTCTTACTGTCAGATCTGGATACTTTTCTGGGTGATCATAAGCATCCATCAGCTTTTCTCTGTTGAGTACGTTTACGTTGAGGTGGTGAGCACCCTGCTTGAAGTATCCGCTAAGGAGTCCTACCAGTACTTCTCTTCTAGCGCTTTCATCCTTACCAAGTGCGTCTGGAATGATGCTGAATGTATTTGAAATACCGTCTCTGCAAGTATCCCAGTCGATCTTAGCTACTGAGTTCAGTGAAGCGATAGCGCCCTTTGAATCTCTGCCGTGCATTGGGTTAGCACCAGGAGCGAATGGAGTTGTAGCTCTTCTTCCGTCAGGAGTGTTACCAGTCTTCTTACCGTACATTACGTTTGAAGTGATAGTCAGTACTGAAAGTGTAGTTTCAGCGCCTCTGTATGCAGGCTGCTTTCTCAGTTCAGCGATTGACTTTTCACTGATTGCTACTGCGATGCTGTCAACTCTGTCATCATCGTTACCATACTTAGGGAAGTCGCCTTCTGTCTTATAGTCAACAACGATACCATCTTCGTTTACGATAGGAGTTACCTTAGCATACTTGATTGCTGAGAGCGAGTCAGCTGCTACTGAGAAGCCAGCAACACCAAATGCCATCAGTCTCTTAACTTCTGAATCCAGGAATGCCATCTGTGATCTTTCATAATCATACTTATCGTGCATGAAGTGAATGATGTTCATGATTCTAGCATATACGCTCATAATCCATTCGAGGTAAATGTTGTATCTTCTCCAAACTTCATCGTAGTCGAGAGGGCCTTCAGTTAAAGGTTCCATCTGAGGTCCTAGGTGTTCGCCAGTTCTTTCATCAACACCACCGTTGATTGCCAGCAGCAGAGTCTTAGCCAGGTTACATCTAGCGCCGAAGAACTGCATCTGCTGACCCATCTGGATAGCTGATACGCAGCAAGCGATTGAGTAGTCTTCACCGTATGAAGGTCTCATCTTGTCATCGTTTTCGTACTGGATTGAGTCAGTATCGATTGAAACCTGTGCACAGAACTTCTTGAAGCTTTCTGGAAGTGATTCTGACCAGAGAACTGTGAGGTTTGGTTCTGGAGCTGGTCCCAGGTTGTACAGAGTGTTGAGGTATCTGTAAGTCATCTTAGTTACTCTGTGTCTGCCGTCTGCACCAACGCCTGCCAGACCTTCAGTGATCCACATTGGGTCTCCACCGAACAGTTCGTTGTATTCGTGAGTTCTGAGGTGTCTAGCAACTCTCAGCTTCAGGATAAAGTCATCGACGAATTCCTGAATCTGTTCTTCAGTGTAAGTACCGTTTGCCAGGTCTCTTTCTGCGTAAATATCGATAAATGTAGCAGTTCTGCCCAGTGACATTGCTGCACCGTTTTCTTCCTTAATACCTGCCAGGTATGCGAAGTATACCCACTGGATAGCTTCCTTAACGTCCTTAGCTGGCTGTGAAATATCGAAACCATATGATGCTGCCATCTTCTTGATTTCCTTAAGAGCGATGATCTGGTTTGAAACTTCTTCTGCCAGTCTAATGTTTTCTTCTGACATGATTGGTCTTGAAGTAATTTCTGTGTGGTCAGCCTGCTTAGCTTCGATCAGTCTGTCGATACCATAGAGAGCACATCTTCTGTAGTCGCCGATGATTCTGCCTCTGCCGTATGCATCAGGAAGACCAGTGATGAAACCTAAGTGTCTGCAAGCCTTCATTTCAGGTGAGTATGCCTTGAATACGCCATCATTGTGTGATGTTACATACTTGAACATGAAATCGATTTCTTCAGGAAGCTTTTCGCCGTATTCTTCCAGTTCTGACTTAACCATTCTGATACCGCCGAATGGGCAAATACCTCTCTTCAGAGGTTCATCAGTCTGCAGACCAACGATGATGTCCTTACCTTCTACGATGTAGCCAGGTTCAAAAGCATTGATTCTCATGATTCTGCTTGAATCTACCTTTAATGTACCGCCGTTAAGTCTTTCTGCTTCGATCAGTTCCTTAACCTTAGCGTTTACTTCGTTTGTTCTTTCTGTTGGGCCAGCCAGAAAGCTTTCATCACCATCATATGGTGTGTAGTTAATGTTGATGAAGTTATCAACATTGATTGTATCCATCCATGCGCCTTCTTTGAATCCATTCCACTGTGTGTTCATTTTAAGACCTCTTTTCTGCTTCTCGCAAATTATCTTACTGGTTAAAATATCATTTTTATCTGTAGCAAACTACACCCATGTTTGCTTATTTCTCATCTTGTATACAAGATACAGTATTAAAATACGGGTGTCAACAGCCTTAAAAACATTCATAATTTACGTTTTCTTATCGACAAATAAGAAAAACTGTTTTTAACTAAGATTGTATTAGTTTAAAAACAGTTTTTGGAATTTTCTGTCATTTTATGAATTTTTTAGAAGAATATCATTAAAAGGCCGATTATGAATCCGATTACAGCACCCAAGTTTACGATTGTGTCAAGTTCTTTTTTCATAACTTTTAAGACTAAATTTTCTAAATCATCGACACTCATGTCCTTAATCTTATCTCTAACGATGCCTTCAACATTAACTTTAGCAAGCACATCACCAAGGCAACCCTTCATCACATTAAGGATAACTGATGACAGCATGCTCTCAATTTCCGCCTCATTAAAGCCCAATGAAAGAGCAAAGTCTGCAGCCTTTGCACTTTCGATCTCGTCCATCTTGCTCTGGATGACCGGTTTTATCAGTTCTTCTTTTTCCTCTACAATAGCTTCCTTAAGTTTGTCACCCATAGGAACGACTATCTGCTGGATGAGCTCTGGTGTCATGAACATGGCCAGCATTGGGTTATTGAGGTTTTCTATTAAAATTGCAGGTACTCTCTGCATCATGAAGTCGTTAAGGTCCATTTTAACGACTGCGTCCGCAGCCATATCGCTGACTGCGGATACAACCTTTTCTTTATTATTTATGTAGTTTTCTTCTGACATGCCGGTTAGCTCTGTTAAACCTTCTTTGAAAGTCACTGTCATTTTTGACGCCAGGCTGCTCGCCAGCTTCATTCCTACTTCGTCACTAAGTAGCTGTGATTCCATGTCTTCCGCTGTGACCAGTTTGTTACCAACTACATCACCTACTGCTAAAGCCAGGCGGTCTTTGCCTTTAGGGATTACGCCCGGTGTGAACGGAAGTTTAACTCCTCCGATCCTTACTTCCTTCTTAGGGAAGAAAAGCATTTTAACTGCTATGAAGTTAGTACAATAACCGATTACTGCTCCTATTATGGGGCCTGCGATATAACTTAAAACCATTTGCTACTTACTTATCCTTTCCTATATATAATGTAGTCTATTCTGTCGTGTATGTAAGCTTCTCTCCATCTGTTCCGATGACTACGTTGTCACCTTCCTTGATGTTTCCTCTGATGATTTCGCCAGCAAGCTGTGTTTCCACACTTCTCTGGAGGAATCTCTTAACAGGTCTAGCGCCGTATGCTGAATCGTAACTTTCCTTAGCGATGAAGTCAGCTGCTTCTTCAGTCAGTCTGATTGAGATTTCCTTTTCGCCAAGTCTCTTCTCGATGTCCTTCATGGACAGCTTGATGATGTTCTTGATCTGGTCAGCTGTCAGTGGTGAGAATACTACGATGTCGTCGATTCTGTTGAGGAATTCAGGTCTGAAGTATTTCTTAGTTTCATCTTCAACCTTCTGCTTAACGTCCTCTGCTATTGTACCATCATCACGGATACCGTCAATGAGATATTGACTTCCTATATTAGATGTCATGATTACGATAGTATTCTTGAAGTCTACAGTTCTACCCTGGTTATCAGTAAGTCTGCCGTCATCAAGCAGCTGGAGCAGGATATTGAATACATCTGGATGAGCCTTCTCGATTTCGTCGAAAAGTATTACACTGTATGGCTTTCTTCTTACTGCTTCAGTAAGCTGTCCGCCTTCATCATATCCAACGTATCCCGGAGGAGCTCCAACCAGTCTTGATACCGAGTGTTTCTCCATGTACTCTGACATGTCGATTCTTACCATATTGCGTTCTGAGTCAAACAGCGCTTCTGAAAGTGCCTTAGCCAGTTCTGTCTTACCTACACCTGTAGGTCCCAGGAAGATGAATGAACCGATAGGTCTCTTCTCATCCTTAAGTCCAGCTCTAGCTCTAAGCACCGCTTCAGCTACTGCCTTAACACCATCTTCCTGTCCGATTACTCTCTTATGGAGAATTTCCGGAAGTCTGAGCAGTTTTTCTCTTTCTGTTTCTACAAGTTTAGCAACAGGGATTCCTGTCCAGCTTGAAATGACTTCTGCGATTTCTTCTTCGCCAACTTCTTCCTTCAGAAGTCTCTGTTCCTCTGCCTTGTTAGCAGTTTCCTGCACTGCCTGCAGAGCCTTCTCCTTCTCAGGAATTGTTCCGTATTTAAGCTGTGCTACCTTCTCCAGATCGTAAGCGCGTTCAGCTTCTTCCATCTGGTACTTGAGGCCTTCGATTTCCTGCTTTAAGGCTTTAACTTCTGTAATCGCCTTCTTTTCGCCTTCCCACTGTGCTCTCATGGAATTTGACTCATCTTTAAGCTGGGCGAGCTCTTCTTCTAGAGCCTGTAGCCTTTGCTCTGAAGCCTTGTCAGTTTCTTTGCCAAGTGCCTGCTTCTCGATTTCCAGCTGCATGATCTTTCTGGAGATCTGATCCAGTTCTTCAGGCATGCTGTCGATTTCTGTTCTGATTCTAGCTGCCGCTTCGTCCATGAGGTCAATTGCCTTATCCGGCAGGAATCTGTCGCTGATATATCTGTCACTTAATGTTGCGCATGCGATGAGTGCGTTATCTGTGATTCTAACTCCGTGGTGGATTTCAAATCTCTCCTTCAGACCTCTGAGTATTGAGATTGTATCTTCTACGTTTGGCTGGTCGATGAGAACTTTCTGGAATCTTCTTTCCAGAGCAGCGTCCTTCTCGATGTACTTTCTGTATTCGTCGAGTGTTGTAGCACCGATGCAGTGCAGTTCACCCCTAGCGAGTTTAGGCTTGAGCAGGTTACCTGCATCCATAGCGCCTTCAGTCTTGCCAGCACCAACGATGTTGTGGATTTCGTCGATGAAGAGGATGATTCTGCCTTCGGACTTCTCGATTTCGTTAAGTACAGCCTTAAGTCTTTCTTCGAATTCGCCTCTGAACTTAGCACCCGCAATGAGTGCACCCATATCCAGTGCGAAGATTGTCTTGTCCTTAAGTCCTTCAGGAACATCTCCCTTAAGGATTCTCTGAGCCAGTCCTTCAACTACTGCTGTCTTACCAACGCCAGGTTCACCAATGAGAACCGGGTTGTTCTTTGTTCTTCTTGAAAGGATCTGAATTGTATGTCTGATCTCGGAGTCTCTACCGATTACCGGATCAAGCTTACCGTCTCTAGCCATTTCAACCAGGTCTCTGCCGTATTTAGTGAGTGCATCATAGCCTTCCTCAGGATTCTGGCTTGTTACTCTCTGGTTGCCTCTGACTTTATTAAGTGCTGTGAGGAAGCTGTCCTTTGTGATGTTATATCTCTTAAAGATGTTAGCTGATGGTGTGTTTCTCTCATCCAGCAGCGCCAGGTAGAGATGTTCTACGCTGATGTATTCGTCTTTGAGCTGCTGTGCTTTCTTCTCTGCATTAAGCAGAATCTGCTGCAGTCTTCTTGTTGTGTACATTGAATCAGCGCTGCCTGATACCTTAGGCAGTTTGTCGATTTCAGCTTCAACTGCGCCGATCACTTCACCTGTGTTTACTTCCATGTAGTTCAGCAGCTTAGGAATAAGGCCATCATTCTGCATGAGCAGTGCCAGGTGGAGATGTTCACCATCAAGCTGCTGCTGTCCTTCTTCGATGGCGATGTTCTGGCAATCGATGATTGCTTCCTGTGCCTTCTGTGTGTATTTCTCGATGTTCATGTTTTCACCTCTCTATTTATATTCTGGGTGTTCTTTTCCCTTTTTCTTCATTTTCAAGTTTTGTAAGGAGTACGCGTCCTCCTACAGCCTCATTTTATTCTTGTGTGTTACGAAAGTCAACACTTTTTTAGCACTCACCGTATGAGAGTGCTAATATTTTTATTTTGGAAGGTAAGGATGACGTACTGGATGCCGAGGTGCTAGACGAGCTGATTGCGCAGCGCGTTCTTTCTCGCCTCTGGTTTTAACCTTGAATTCTCTTTTGCCCTGTGCTACATTTGAAAGCGACCGTGCAGGAGATATAAAATGGCAAATCAAATAAATAGAGCAAAAATGAATATTTACGCGTCGCTCACTATACTTATCTGGGCGACGGCCTTTCCGGTGACCAGAATGATAGGCGATCAGATCGACCAGTATGCGCTGGCACTTATACGATGTGTATCGGCATCAGTGCTGCTACTCGCAATCGGAGCTTTTAATAAAATCAGCATTCCGAAGGACAGAAACACCTGGATCAAGATCATCGTGGCGGGCGTATGCGGATTCGCTATATATATAGTAGTATTTTCGCTGGGGCTTCATAGCATCACCTCGGCGACATCCAGTATCATCATCGCGCTTGTGCCGATTATGGTAGCTATCGGATCGCGCATAATATATAAAGAAAAAATCAGCATCTCTGGATGGATATCGATTTTTACAGCCTTTGGAGGAGTAGTTGTGCTCATGTGCTGGAACGGTGTGCTTTCGATAAACGCCGGGGCGCTTTGGACGCTTTCGGCTGCGTTCCTTTTCTTCATATATAATATGCTGACAAGGGAGCTGACGAAGACGCTGACTTCGCTTGAAGTTATAACTTATGCGATGACGGTGGCGGCAATCGCGCTGCTGGTTTTCGTGCCGCATACGATCGGAGTCATTCAGACAGCAAGCACGAGCGCTGTGCTTTGGGCGGTTTACCTGGGCGTTCTGCCGAGCGCGGTGAGTTATTTCTTTTGGGCAAAGGCTATGGACTACGCTGACAAAACCAGCTCGGTTACTAACTTTATGTTCATCACACCGATACTGGCGACTATCCTGGGCCTCATCATGCTGCACGAAGCGCCGGATGCCGGAACCTTTATCGGCGGCGGAATTATCATTGCGTCACTCATAGTATTTAACTTAAAAAAATAGAAGCGGTTCATAACCGCTTCTTTTACTATGCGAATCCGCAATAAGTTTTGCCTACACTGCTGACAGGAAATAGAGTTTAATGATGATACCAACTGGAGATTTAGTTAATTGTTTTGAGGAGGATTCTATGAAAAAGTCAAGAAAACGCCTGATTGCCTGGATGCTGGCAGCAGTAATGGCTTTGACCTGCGGGTCGAGCGCTGCCTTTGCTAATGAAGTTCAGGCAGAGGGCGAAGGTGCAGCAGGCGAGGCGGTTAATGTTGAAGCTGAACAGCCTGAGGTTAACACAGAGGACGGGAACACCCTCGATGGCGAGAAGCAGACAGAGGGGAAGGACACAGCCAGACTGGGAGAGGAATCGGAAGAATCTGACTCTTCAGTGTATGTGGAGTATTTAGGTTATGTAGATAGAGCACCTGGTAGCTATGAAGTGTTTCCGGGAGAGACGATAAGCTTTACGGCAAGGGCGTACCGTTACGAATACACCCAGGAAAGTAAAAAAACGACCACTACAAGAATACATGATTTTACTGTGGAGTGGAATGTAATTCAAATAGACGATGAATCAGAAAAGAAAAATATAATTAACGAATATACCATTCTTTCGTCGAAAGAAAGCAATAGGCTTGATATCAAAGTAAATAAAACCAGCCCGGCATCTCATTTCGATATTAGACCGACATTCCGTAGGGGAGATGAAGAAATAGATTATGGATGGACACACATATCTTATGTAAAAAAGGAATTATTATCAGTAAAGATTACCAACAATCCTGGATATATTGAACCTTCGCTTCCGGGAGACAGTGCTGATTATTTTGCTGAAGTAAGCTGGAAGAAGTTTGACGCGGCGTCTGGCAAGGTTATTGATATGGATACTTCAAAAGTTAGTGTTGCCTGGGATGTTGTGTTACACGATGATCAATATGATAAGGATACAATTAATAAATTATCAGATTATGTATCATACGAAGTGGATGCTGATAACCCAAACCTGTTACATTTTAAAATAAATGAAAAATGGGTTGATGAGGATAGAAATGTCATGATTAAAGTAACGGCATCTGTCGGTGATGAGGGGCTAAGCGGAAGTGATTTCGGGTGGATACACCTGTTCAAGGAAGTTTATAAATTCGAAACAGATGAATGCTGGGCAGAGGCAGGAAGTGTAATTTCTATCGAAGAACTCAATCCTAAAACAAAGCGGTATAATAATGAAAATCCACAGGGAATAGATGACGATGGATACAGCTTCAAATTTTTAGATGTATATGAACAAAAAATAACGGATGGCAGCGTGCCGTTAGAAGACGTGACAGTTAGCCCGGACGGCAAAACCCTAACAATACCGAAAGTTAAAGATGGTAGATATATCGTCTGTATTTATGCAGATATTGGAACGCTGCTGGGTAAACCTTTTTATGCGCCGATTCACGTAGTAAGCAAGGATCCGGATAATGTAACAGATAACGCGGCAGCCGGAACGACCGATGGTAGCGACAATGATTCTAAATCAGATAAGGATTCAGCACAGACCGGAGACGATAACAACCTCGCTCTGTGGCTTGCGCTGATGCTTCTTGCGGGAGCAGGAACAGCCGGCACTGCTGTTTACACAAGAAAAAAGAGAACGACTGAATAAGCAAGGCGCTGATACTATGAGAAGACCTGACACATTATTGGGTGATTGGTTTTTCGCTTGTAAATGCCCTTTTTCTAACAAGTCAACAAATAATAGCCCGCTAGCATTCCCTTTCACAGCTATCTCTAACGGGCTATTTTATTCTATCACATTTATACTAATTCTATGTTTTATTTATACCCAAGCACCCAAGCTGCCTCTTCAACTGTCGAATTCAATTCGCCATTGTTATCAACAGTGAAATCGCTCCAGCCCTCATACTTACCGTGGCGTCTTTCGTAAATTTTCTTAACGCCATCTCTCTGTGAAACCGGTCTGTCATTTGATGGCAGGTTTTCCAGATCACGCTTAATGTAGAGAACGCGGCTGTTTCTGATCATAAGCAGACGGTTTTCGTCTCTTTCTACGATACCGCCGCCTGATGCGATGATCTTACCGCCTGTATGAAGAGCTTCGGCCAGCGCCTTTGTTTCGATATCTCTAAATGCAGGTTCGCCGTCTTCGTTTATGATTTCTGAAGGTGTGCGGCCTGTCATTTCTTTGATTAAGGTATCAGTATCCACCAGCGGCTTACCAGTGATCTTGGCAAGCTCAGCAGCTACTGAGCTCTTGCCGCAGCCAGGCATTCCGATCAGTACGATGTTTTCGTGGCCACGTTCCAGAATCGCAACCTGCTCTCTGATAGCTTCATCTGGCACATCAATTCCTATGAAGAGATTGCATGCCTTTGCAGCCTGTGCAACCAGCATCGAAAGTCCGCTTACAGCCGGGATACCAGCTTCGCGTGACTCTACTACGAAACGAGTTCTCAGAGGATTGTAAACCAGGTCTGCGCAGCCTTTGCATGAAGGGAAATTCTTCACGTCGATTACGCAGCCTTCGTTATCGGGATACATTCCTACCGGAGTTGTGTTTACGATGAAGCCTGCATCGTAATGCTTATCCAAATTATCGTAGTTGTTTTCGCCTGAACGTGAGATAGTGATGACTTCAGAAGCTCCCATATCCTGAAGCGCCTTGATAACAGTTCCTGAAACGCCGCCGCTGCCAAGAACCAGTGTCTTCTGTCCGGCAGGTGAGAGGCCTTCTGATTCCAGCATGTATCTGAAGCCGTAATAATCAGTGTTGTCGCCGATGATTCTGCCGTCATCCATGCGGATAACTGTGTTAACGCTGTTTGCTGCGATAGCAACTTCTGACAGCTCGTCGCAGAACTCCATTACCGCTCTCTTATATGGAATCGTTACATTGATAGCCTTAAAACCGCCGTTCTTGATGAAATCGCCGACTTCTTCAGGTTCTCTTTCGAAAAGTTCATAATCATATCCGCCAAAAGCCTTATGGATCTGTGGTGAGAAGCTGTGTCCCAGCTTTCTGCCAAGAAGTCCGTAAAGGCCCTTATTATTATCATTACCCATTGATTTCTCCTAAAATAACATCATAAATTGCAATTGCTGCAGCCGCTTCAACTACCGGCACCGCACGTGGTACGATGCAGGGGTCGTGTCTGCCCTTAACTGCCAGTGTAGCCGGCTCCATTGTAGCCAGGTTAACGCTCTGCTGCTCCATACCGATGGAAGGTGTTGGCTTAAGAGCAGCTCTGAAAATGATGGGCATACCTGATGACATACCGCCCAGGATGCCGCCGTGATTGTTAGTAACAGTTTCCACGCGGCCGTCCTTAATGATGAACGGATCGTTATTTTGTGAGCCCTTCATTTCAGCCACCTTAAATCCACAGCCAAACTCGATGCCCTTAACTGCCGGAATCGCGAAAATGCTCTGTGAAATGCTGGATTCAAGTCCGCCAAACAGCGCATCGCCAATGCCTGGCTTCATGCCGCGGATCTCGCACTCGATGATTCCCCCTACAGAATCTCCAGCTTTCTTAGTTTCTCTGATCAGGGCCTTCATCTTCTCGCCCTGTTCCTTATCGATAACCGGGAATTCAGTGTCAACTTCTTCAGAAACTTCTCCGCCTGAGAAAGCTACATCCTCTATCCCTCCAATGCTTTTAATATGCGCCTTGATATTAATTCCCATCTCTTCCAGAAGCTGCAGTACGATACCGCCTGCAATGCAGAGAGGTGCAGTCATTCTAGCTGACCATCTGCCTCCGCCTGTTTCGATTTTTCCCTGCTTAACCCATGAAGGATAATCAGCATGTGCAGGTCTAGGAACTGTAATCACATTACCGTAATCCTGCGGTCTTGTATTCGTATTTCTGATGATGGCCTCAAGCTTCTCCCCAGTTATGATTCCATCTTCGAGTCCTGAAATGAATTCAGGTGCGTCAGCTTCCTTACGAGGAGTTGACCACTCGTTTCTGCCTGGGGCACGTCTAGTGAGAAAAGCCTGGAGCTTCTCTACGTCAACTGGTGCGCCCTTAGGCAGTCCTTCAACTGTTACCCCAATCTGAGGTGCATGTGAAGCGCCGTATATGCTTACTCTGATATTCTGACCGAATCCTATAGCCATTCGATTTCACCTCCGAGTTTCTGATATTCGTCAAAGAAGTTCGGATATGATTTGGCTACTGCTTCGTATCCGTCTATAGTAATAGGGTTTTCTGAGATACATGCTGCTGTTGCTGCCATCATAACGATTCTGTGGTCATTGCAGCCATCTGCTTCTCCGCCCTTGAGCTTCTCAACGCCCTTAATGATAAGGCCGTCTTCAAGCTCCTCGATATCTGCGCCGAGGCCGTTCATCACTCTGGCAACAGCTTCCAGTCTATCGCTTTCCTTATATCTTAAACGTTCGCCGTTTATTACTCTGGTTATGAGGCCTTTGCGACGTGCACTTGCCAGAACTGAAACAACCGGAATGAGGTCCGGAATGTCTGATGCATCTACGATGAGCTCGCCCTTCTGGCTTGCTCCGGAGATGATATCAACGATCGCCTTATCGCCCTGAGCTGATGCCAGGTCCAGACCTTCGCATTCGATGCCCATGCTTCTGATTGCCTTCATTACCAGCCAGAATGCGCCGTTTGACCAGTCGCCTTCGATGCTTTCTACGTACTTAACAGGCAGGTTATATTTCTGTCCGCCAGGTACCATATATCCATACGGCTTCTCTACGATCTTGATGCCCGCCTTTGTAAGTGTGTCCATTGTCAGGTCAACGTAAGGCTTTGACTGAAGCTTGCCCACGATAGTAATGTGGCTATCCTTCTTAACAAGCGGCAGCGCCATGAGAAGACCAGTTACATACTGTGATGAGATGTCACCTGGCAGTGTGTATTCGCCGCTCTTAAGCTGTCCGCTGATGCAGATCGGATTGTTGCCTTCCTTTGACATCGTGCAACCGTGGCTCTCAAGGGCTTCTCTAAGAGCGCCCAGAGGTCTATTCGGCAGTCTGCCTGCAGCTCTGAACTGAGTGTTTGCACCCAGTGCGCCTGCTATAGGAAGCATGAATCTGAGAGTAGAACCGCTCTCGCCGCATGAAACCTGCTTAACCTTGGCGTCACTTAAGATTCCCTTGATGCAGTCTCTAGTCGCATCCATATCCTGAGAAACATCCTTACAGAAGTTCTCAATATCTATCCCTGATAATCCGGCTGCTATAAGCATTCTGTGCGCCGCTGACTTTGACGGTGGCGCCTGCACAACTCCGCTATCTGCCGGTTTGATAATTCTACACTTCATATCTAAGTATTCCCTTCGATTATTTAATGAATCCGTCTACCTGTTCCTTGAGGATTCTACCTTCCTTAAGTAACTCCTTCATTGTATCATAATCTTTGCTTTCCAGGGCATCTCTATACTGAGTTAAACTTCCAATAATATGATCAAGTTCAAATAAGAGATGTTCTCTGTTATCCATAAACAGCTCAGTCCACATGTTTTCGTTAAGCCATGCAACTCTTGTCATATCTCTATAGCTCCCCGCTGAGAAACCTCTGTGTTCCAGCGCAGTCGGGCTCTTCATGTATGCGTTTGAAACAACATGTGCCAGCTGAGATGTAAAAGCTATAACCTTATCATGATTATCTGCAGTTGTAACACTGATGGAGCCAAACTGTGCTGGTGCCAAAAGTTCCTTAACATATGACAGCAGATCGATATCATCGAAATGTTCAGGTACTATAACCATAGGTGCGCCTCTATAGAGCTTTTCTGTAGAGTACTTGTAACCTGATACGTGTCTACCTGCCATTGGGTGTCCGCCAAGGTATGTGAATTCGTAGTCCTTTGCAATTTCAAAGCAAGGCTTGCACACATCTCCCTTAACGCCGCAGCAGTCGATTACGATGGCATCTTTTTTAATGAATGGAGCCATATCTCTCAGGTAGTTTACAGTCGCTTCAGGATAAAGAGCTATGAGGACCAGATCACATTCGCCGATGTTCTCTTTAGTCAGCTCACCTGCAATATCCTCTGACAGTTCAGCCAGCTGTACTATCTTCTTATCGATATCAAAACCGTAAACCCTCCAGTCTTTGGCTTCGTTATATGCCTTAATGAATGAGCCTCCGATGAGGCCCATTCCTGCTACACCAATAGTTCTCATTACTTGATTGCCTCTCTAATCTTATTTACCTTTTCTACAACTGATGCGAACTGTGCTGGGGTAAGTGACTGCTTACCATCGCAAAGCGCATTAGCAGGATCATTATGCACTTCGATCATCAGACCGTCAGCGCCTGCTGCAGCTGCTGCCATTGCCATAGGTTCAACCATTGATGCGATGCCTGTAGCGTGGCTTGGGTCAACAACTACTGGAAGATGTGACTTTTCTTTAAGTGCAGGAATTGCTGAAAGGTCCAGCGTATTTCTAGTGAAAGTTTCGAAAGTTCTAATGCCTCTTTCGCAGAGGATAACGTTTTCATTACCTTCTGACATGATGTATTCAGCTGACATGAGCATTTCCTTAAGAGTGTTAGCTAGGCCTCTCTTCAGGAGTACGGTCTTATTAGTTCTGCCTACTGCCTTGAGCAGTTCGAAGTTCTGCATGTTTCTAGCGCCGATCTGGATAACGTCAACGTTTTCAAAGAGCGGCAGGTGATCAGCATTCATTACTTCGCTTACCAGAGGCATGCCTGTTGCAGCCTTTGCCTTCTCCAGAAGTTCGATACCTTCTGACTTCATTCCCTGGAAATCGTAAGGTGATGTTCTAGGCTTGAATGCTCCGCCTCTGAGCATTGTAGCGCCTGCAGCCTTGACACTATTTGCTACTTCCAGAATCTGTGCTTCTGATTCTACTGAGCAAGGTCCAGCGATGATACCGAAGTGACCGCCGCCGATCTTAACGCCGTTAACGTCAACAACTGTGTCTTCTGGATGGAACTTTCTGTTTACTCTCTTGTAAGGTTCGCTTACTCTCTTAACCGCTTCAACGATTTCCAGTGCGTCGACCAGCTCGTCATCGATGAGAGTTGTATCACCAACAAGGCCCAGAATCGTCTGGTATTCACCGTCTGATACGTGAACTTTAACGCCCTGTGCTTCAAACCACTTTATCAGTTTAGCTTTCTGTTCAGCTGTTGCTGTGCTTTTTAATACTGTAATCATTTCTTAAATCCTTTCTGTTCTTAAATCCTTTCTGTGTAACTTCCCAGGTATTCCAGGTCTTCGCAGTGAAGACTCATTTCCATAATTGCGTCTACGAAACCTTCGTGGACTATAGGTGCATCAAAGTCGAAGTAGAACATGAATTCGAACGCTGTATCAGGTACAGGCCTACTTTCAAGCTTTGTCAGGTTATATCCCTTCTCTGCGAATATTTTCATTACTTCAAACAGACTTCCTGGCTTATGTGAAATCTTGGCCATGATACTTGTGATATCTGCTCCAGGGAAAATCTGCGGTGTCTTACTGATGCAAATAAATTTAGTATAGTTATTGTTATTGTCCTGAATCGCTCTATCGAGAATATCCAAATCATATATTTCAGCACAGCTTGATGAACATATTGCTGCTGTTGTTCCAGTTTCATCTTCAGCTGCGATTTTAGCTGCCTTAGCAGTGTTGCTGCATGTGAGGACTTCGACATCATCGAAGCCCTTAAGATAGCCTTCACACTGGTTTAACGCCTGTTCGTGTGAATAGATTCTCTGAATCTTGTTACGCTTGCTGCCTGCATGCGCCATGAGATTATGGTTGATCTTAAGTCTAGTGCTTCTAACGATATAGCATCTGTGATAGATAAGCAGGTCATATATCTTGTTTACGGAGCCTGCTGTACTGTTTTCGATCGGCAGAACGCCGTACTCGCATTCGCCACGCTCAATTGCCAGAAAGACATCTTCAAAGTTTTTATAAAAATTGATATCAGGATGATTAAAGAGCTGCTTTGCTGCTGCCTGTGAATAAGAACCTGGTACTCCCTGACATGCTACAAGGGCACAATCCGGGAACACTTCAGGTGTGTTTTTCAGTGCAGTTTCTACTATAGACTTAACGTCTCCCAAGTCTGCTAACTCCATTGTCATGTTGCTAAGTTTCATTCGCTCTTTATAGAGCTTTTGAATCTCTTTGTCGATTTCTTCACTTCTACGTTTTATGTCTTCCATTTTTTCCTCCAAAGTAAATGATAAAAAAATCCGATGCCTGCTACGCAAACATCGGATTGATTAAAGCTTTATTATTAGGATGATTTTAATCAAAAATGTTTACAGCAGCACAATTACCAGAACCATAATAATAGTAGTTCTGGAATCTAAAGGCAAAATATACTGCTGTGTTATTGTTAACCTTGTTCTTCATAATAAAATCTCCCGCCCTTCTATTTTGGCACTGGCAACTTCGAATGTCAAGGACTTTTAGCTGCTAAAGCGCTGCTGTAAGCAGCTTATCTGTTGATTTTGCACGCGAAATATCCCGCACCGAACCCATTATCGATGTTCATTACTGATACTCCCAGCGCGCAGGAGTTGAGCATAGCGAGGAGCGCCGCCATTCCTCCCTGGCTGCTGCCGTACCCTGTGCTTGTAGGAACAGCAATGACCGGAACGTCAACAAGACCGCCAAGAACCGATGCCAAAGCGCCTTCCATCCCTGCAACCGCGATGATTACATTAGCTTCTCTGATTTCGTCAAGCTTGTCAAAGAGTCTGTGTATTCCCGCAACACCAACATCATAGTATTCCTTAGTCTTGTGGCCATATGACTGCGCTGTCAGTGCAGCTTCCCTAGCAACAGGAATGTCCGCAGTTCCAGCCGTTACTATAGCGATGACCTTATCAGACTTAGGCTCCGGCATTTCGCCAACTATGATCATGCCCGCATCCTCATCGTACTTAGCCTCAGGCACAACTTCCCTCGCCGCTTCATAGTGGGCGGGTGAAGCCTTGGTACCAATAATCAGTTTAGAGTATTCGGTCATCTTCTTCACGATCTGAGCCACCTGTTTCGGCGTCTTGTTCAGACAAAAGATAACTTCTGAATGCCCCGTTCTGAGCTCTCTATGTTTATCGATTTTCGCAATTCCGATGTCGTCGTAAGGGAGAGTTTTCAAAACCTGCAAAGCCTCCGCAGTTCCGACTTTCCCCTCTGCAACGTCATTCAAAAGCTGTTCGAGTTTATCTTTTTCCATTTATTTTTCCTCCCTGTACGGTCTACCTATGATGGCTCTTACCGCACCGAAAAGTCCTGTCTCTCTCTTACCGTGACCGTATCCGATTTTCTCGATAGTCATTGGCGGCATTTTGCCAAATGATTTTACCATTGACTTAGCAATGCCCGCACCAGTTGGTGTGATGAGTTCAGTGTCCGCATCTTCCTGGATGATAGGGATTCCTGATCCTTCAAGGATCGCCGCAACTGCAGGTACCGGTACCGGCAGTATGCCGTGCTGACACATTATCTTACCGCTTCCCTCATGAAGAGGTGATGCATATATTTCTGTTATTCCCAGAATGTCAAAGCAGATCGCAGCGCCCATAATGTCGACCAGTGAATCGATGGCGCCAACTTCATGGAAGTGCACCTGATCGATAGGCTTACCATGCACCTTAGCCTCTGCCTTAGCGATTTCTGTGAATATCTTTCTGCCAATTTCTTTAGCATTATCAGTAATGCCGCTTCCATCGATGATGTCCATTACCATCTTGAGGTTTCTATGAACGTGGTCATGCGGTCTAGCCTCAACATGGCCGTGATCGTGATCGTGACGATGCTCGCTGTCCAGAATAACATCAACGTCCATCATATCGATCGCACTGCGCTGGACCTTCTTGATGTCCAGTGCATAGCTGCCGAAATCAAGCTTCTTAAGTTCTTCTCTAAATACCTGCTCATCGATCCCCAGATCCAAAAGCGCACCCAGCGTCATATCTCCACTGATGCCTGATGAGCAATCAAGGTATAAAATTCTATCCATATATTCTTTTTCCTTTATTAAAGATGTGCACCTGTCATACTTACTACAGCAACTGGCTTGCCGCCTTCGTCTGTAACATTAACTTCGTAGAAACAATTCTTCCTACCGTCCTTGATCAGGCGTGATTCTGCAATTAACTTATCTCCCTTTGGCTGGCCCAGATATGAAATCTGGCTAACCACTGTAACTGTAGGGTTCTGCTTATAATTTGACGCTACAGCAAAACAAAAGTCTGCCAGCGTATACATAGCGCCACCCATTACTGCTCCCAGTGCATTTCTGTGAACATCCTTGATCTCCAGGCTGCACTTGGCATATTTATATTTAATCTCGTCGATTACTGCTCCGTCTGCAACAGTCGCGAACTTATCTCCTGCAAAAAACTTTCTCGCTTCTTCCAGATCTTCCGCTGTCATAATGATTTCTTCTGTCATTTGCAATCCCTCCCGAATTTTTAGTCCATTGCAAGTATACCACGATTATGATAAATTAGTACCGTACATAATTACGAAATAACTTTTTTAGATATTTACATAGGAGGGTATCCGATGAATCCAGGCGTTAGAGAAGTTAAGCTCACTCAGATGGAAATGGATCTTTTTAAGAAGATGAACTACTCAGAACAGGTATCAGCTAAGAGAATCATGTGGATGATCTCAGACGTTTCAGACGAAACTAAGGCTGAAGAGTTCAAAGACATGCTGACAGCACTCTTCCAGGGAGCTTACATGAGATACGTAGATAGAAGCGGCGTTCGCTACTACGATTTAGATCAGGACCAGAAATTAGATTAATTTTAAAGCTCAAAAGCTGCACGCGGGTGGTGTGCAGCTTTTTGTTTTTGTTTATTATTTTGTAATATGGCTCGGCGGAGCATTCTTTCGCAGGAAAAGTAACTTCTAGAAATATCCTGCGACGAGGACCGGAATGCGAAGCCCGAACATATTACAATTCTCTGTGGTCAATAATCCTCTTCGCCTTCTTTTCTGTTCTTGGCAGAGTTCCCACAGGTACAATAGTAACCTTAGGAGTTACGCTCATTCTTGACTTAAAGAGGCCCTTGATTTCAGCGGCTGTCTTTTCGAAGTTTACGCGGCCTTCAGCTTCAGCTGTAACCATAATGATGTCGCGGTTCTTTTCGTCATCGTGCGCGATGTTGATGTTGTATTCACTTGATACGCCGTCAACCATGCCGAGGATTTCTTCAACCTGGCTTGGGAACATGTTAACGCCGTGAACCTTGAACATATCGTCACTTCTACCCTTGATGATATCAAGTCTAGGGTATTTGCTTCCGCATGGACATTCTTCAGGAATGATTCTTGAAATATCGTGAGTACGGAATCTGAGGAGCGGTGCGCCTTCCTTAACCAGAGTTGTGATTACGATTTCGCCTTCTTCGCCATCTGGAACCTGCTTGCCTGTCTTCGGGTCGATGATTTCGATGTAAATATAGTCATCCCAGTAGTGCATGCCTGGCTGGCCTGTGCAGTTGATGCCGATGCCAGGGCCGTAGATTTCTGTCAGTCCGTAAATATCATAAAGCTCGATGCCAAGTTCTCTCTGGATGTATGTGCGCATTTTATCGCTCCATCTTTCTGAACCGAACACGCCCTTCTTAAGCTTGATCTTATCTCTAATGCCGCGCTTATTAATCTCTTCAGCCAGCATCAGTGCATATGATGAAGTTGCAGTCAGAACAGTTGAACCTAGATCCATCATCATCTGGAGCTGCTTTTCAGTGTTGCCAGGGCCCATAGGAATTGCCATCGCGCCAAGCTTCTCGCAGCCTGCCTGGAAACCGATACCTGCAGTCCAAAGTCCATATCCTGGAGTGATCTGAATTCTATCATTCTTAGTAATTCCTGCAGTTTAATAGAATCTGTCAAACATAGTAGCCCAATCTGAAACGTCCTTGGCAGTATAAGGGATGATTACAGGCTTACCTGTAGTCCCTGATGATGAATGGATTCTAACCACCTCTTCGTCAGGAACAGCCTGAATACCCAGAGGATAAGCGTTTCTCAGGTCGTCCTTACTTGAGAAGGGCAGCTTTTCGAAATCTTCCTGGGAGGTAACGCCCTCAATGCCGGCCTCTCTATATATTTTACCGTAGTAGCTGTCAGTCTTTATCAGTCTCTTGATCTGCGCATCCACCTGCGCCAGCTGTGTTTCATTCAGTCTCATTTTTCTCCCCCTATTTCAAAGCCTAATGCAAAGGCTTCAATATTTGCCTCCACAAACTTGGCAGGAACTCTTTTCTTGATTTCTTCTGCGATAGTTTCAGTATCGATTCCCAGTCTGCCAGTTCCGGCAGCAATGCCAAGCATAATTATATTCAAGAACTTTGTCGATCCGAACTTTTGACAAACTTCGTTCGCATCGATAGCTATGCATTCACATTTATTCTTAAGGTATTCCACCATTTCTGCGCCTTCGTATCCTGATGGAGCCAGTGACTCGGTTACAGGCTTGGCAGGAACGGTATTTGTGATCACTATTCCATCCTTCTTCATGTAAGCCAGATTTCTAACCGCTTCAGCAGGTTCGAAAGCCAGAATCATTTCAGCGCTTCCCAGAGGGATAAGCGGTGAATAGGCATCGCCAATTCTAACGTGGCTTGTTACAGAGCCTCCACGCTGCGCCATACCGATCGTTTCTGCGGAATGAACAGTGCTTCCCTCGCTCATGGCAGCTGCTGCTATGATCTTTGACGCCAGAACAGTTCCCTGGCCGCCAACGCCGCAAAGCATAATGTCTTTATTCATTGCTGCCACCTCCTTCCAGCGTAAGCGCGCCGCACGGACAAACCTGACTGCACAGCATGCAGCCTGTACACAGGTTCCTATCTATCTTAACGGCACCATCTTCTGTTATCAGTGCAGGACAGCCAAGCTCTCTGATGCACTTCTTACAGTTTGTGCAGCTAGCATTTACTATTGCCTTCTTCTTTGACTTCGCGATTGCAATGCAAGGTGATTTGAAGATTATAGCCTTCACACCCTTAATTTCGCAGCATTCCTGAACCGCCTTAACTGATGCGTCAAGATCCAGCGGATCCACAGCCAGGATTTTCTTAACACCGATGCCTTCCAGGATCTTATCGATCTGAATCTTATCGACGAAATTACCCTGCATATTGAAACCTGTTCCCGGATGCGGCTGATGACCGGTCATGGCTGTTGTTGAATTGTCCAGCACGCAGAGGATCATATTAGCTTCGTTATATACCGCGTTCACAACGCCTGTTAGGCCTGATGCGAAGAATGTTGAGTCGCCCACGAATGCGAAGGATGTGCCCTCTTCGTCGATCCAGTGGAAGCCCTGGGCCATTGTGATTCCAGCACCCATGCAAAGGCAAGTGTCCACCATATCAAGCGGCATCGCATTACCCAGCGTGTAGCAGCCGATGTCTCCGCAGAAGTAGCTTCTCTTGCCCTTCATTGCGATTTTAACTGCATAAAAAGCAGCTCTATGTGGACATCCAGCGCAGAGTGCCGGCGGTCTAACCGGCAAAGCCGGCATATCTGATAAATCTAAAGTTTCCTTAGCAGCTTCTATTCCGAGGAATTCTCCCAAAACGTCTGCAGCTATATTGGCACTGAGCTCACCGTTTGCAGGTACCTTACCGTCAAGCTTGCCTGATACCTTGATATTCAGGTGGTGCTTGCCAGCAAGCTTAAGGAGCTGCTCCTCGATATATGGACTCAGTTCTTCAAGGCAGATGATTTCATCCACGCCGCTGAGTGCTTCCAGCAGGAAATCCTCTGGCAGAGGATATGCAGTTCCCACCTTTATGAGCTTCACATCCTGACAGTCTCTAAGTGCTTCTTTAGCGTACTGGTAGCTTACTCCTGAAGCCATAACTGCCTTGCCTTTTGCCTTTGCACCCTGCACTTCGTTAAAAGCGTAGGATGAGAAATCCTTACCGATTTCTACGTTTCTCTTCTCGATCATACCGTGGTTGGCATTTGAAAGTTTAGGGAAAATTACCCACTTGTTTGAGTCTTTGACGAAGCCCTCGTATTTCTTAGGCTCTGTGTGCTCCGCAGCATCAATCGACGCATATGCGTGGCACACTCTTGTTGTAGGTCTGAAAAGTACTGGTGTGCTGTATTTTTCTGAGTATTCAAAGGCATCCTGAATCATCTGATAAGCTTCCTCAGGTGATGTAGGATCGAATACCGGGATTCTGCAAAAATCCGCGTACCTTCTAGTGTCCTGCTCCGTCTGTGATGAAATCGGACCGGGATCATCCGCAGCAACAACTACCATACCGCCCTTAACGCCAACATAAGCCAGCGACATGAGCGCATCAGATGCAACGTTGAGTCCCATCTGCTTCATGGTAACCATTGTTCTGGCGCCGCCATAAGCCGCGCTGGCAGCCACTTCAAGTGCCGCCTTCTCGTTTACAGACCATTCCAGATGCACGCCTTCGTGCGGTCTCTTGTAAATAGTCTCGATTATTTCTGATGATGGTGTGCCCGGGTATCCGCTGACGAGATTAACTCCCGCAGCCAGTGCTCCCAGCGCAATGGCGCCATTACCCATTACATATTCTAGCATTACTTATCCTCACTTCTTTATTTCAAAGTCGTACCGATGATCGTTCCGCCACCGATCACAACGTCTCCATCGTACACAACTACTGCCTGCCCCGGCGTTATCGCTCTCTGGCCCTCGTCAAAAGTAATCTTGACCCTATCGCCATCAAGCGGCTCTATTGTCGCCGGCTGCTCCTTATGCGCATATCTTATTCTAGCGCTCGCCCTTACCGGAGCATCAGGTTTCGCAAAGGCTATCCAATTGAACTTGTCAGCATAGAGAGTCTTCTTAAAAAGTTCTTCATTGCTTCCCAGTACAACTGTATTGTTCTCCGGATCTATTTTATTAACATAAACGGGTTTACCTGCAGCAACTCCCAGGCCCTTTCGCTGTCCGATAGTGTATCTGATAATGCCGCTATGAGTTCCCATAACATTACCTTCTGTATCTACGAAATCACCTTCTGGATATTCCTTGCCAGTGAATCTCTGTATGAATTCAGCATACTTGCCATCAGGAATGAAGCAGATGTCCTGGCTGTCCGGCTTATCCGCATTGATGAATCCCAGACCGTTCGCAATCTCTCTAGTTTCTTCCTTAGTCATCTCCCCAAGCGGGAACATTGTTCTAGTCAGCTGTTCCTGAGTCAGCGAATAAAGCACATAACTCTGGTCCTTCTTAGGATCCAGGGCCTTCTTTAATATGTATCTATCGCCCTGCTTTTCGATTCTCGCATAATGGCCTGTCGCGATCTTATCGCAGCCAAGCTGTTCAGCCTGATCGTAAAGCGCCTCGAACTTCAAATATCTATTACAAACAACGCATGGGTTTGGCGTTCTGCCATTCTCATATGCATCGATGAAATTGCCGATTACAATATCCTTAAAATCCCCCTTAAAATTAAAAACGTGATAAGGCATATCCAGCTTCTCCGCAACCATGCGGGCATCTTCAACCGCATTCTCGGAGCAGCAAGTGTCATCGCCCGGCGCTATGTACTCATCGTCAAAAAGCTTCATAGTCCCGCCAATGCACTCATACCCTTGATCTTTTATTATGCTAGCAGCCACGCTGGAATCAACGCCGCCGCTCATTGCTATAAGCACCTTTTGTGTCATATATCTTTATCCTTCCTGCTTTGTGCTTACTATTATATCATCCAAAACAGTGCTTTCATCAATTTCTTCAGAATCAAACACCGTGAAACCAGCATCCATTAAGAGCCCTGCGAATATTCCATGCCCCTTGATTTTATTCTTACTAAAAGTACCGTCATATATTTCACGGCATCCGCAGTTCGGGCTTCTCGCCTGCAGAATCGCGCAGTCGATGTTTTTAGCCTTTGCAATTTCAAAGGCCTTAGCCGCTCCCGCTCTAAACTCTTTATCTTTAACTTCGCCCTCTTTATTTATAACGATGCCGTCCTTTATTTCGCAGGGGATCCTAGGAACCGGCAGGCCGCCAAGAACTTCCGGGCACACCGAAATCACCTCGTGCCCCTCTATGCACTTCAAAATCCCCTCGTCTCTATTGTTGCCGCCGTTATATTTACAATTTTCGCCCAAAAGACAGGCGCTAACTAATACCTTCATCTCGTGCTCTCCTGTGAATTCTTATCGCGTGGCGTTAAACCATACTAACTATTATAAGCCTAAGGCCATAAATCTTCAAATCTCATATTGATTTAATATCCTAAATTTGGTAAACTAGCAAAGTACTAAATGTGCGCCTATGGTGGAATTGGCAGACACGCTAGTTTTAGGTACTAGTGCGAGAGCGTGGGGGTTCAAGTCCCTCTGGGCGCACCAATAACAAAATAGACATCCATTCGGATGTCTATTTTATTATATGTACAAATCGAAGGAACTTGAACCCGAGAGGGCTGCGGACTAACCAAAAAACGCCTCTTTTTCATAAATAGTTAATCGCCATCTAAATCGCTAACCATAAATCGCAGGATTTGTAGCTTTTGGTTAATCATCACAGAAGCAGCATTAACCATTTCAACGATTAGCCCTATATTTGGTTAACAAACTTCACGAGAACTAACCATTTTGTAAAAACAGCCCATATTTAGTTAACACCACGGTCAGCACCACG
Organism: Bacillota bacterium; assembly: GCA_029006195.1. Lineage (GTDB taxonomy): Bacteria > Bacillota > Clostridia > Peptostreptococcales > Anaerovoracaceae > Lentihominibacter. The sequence continues at coordinate 7,119 of JAQXGH010000001.1, read as the reverse complement.
GTCAGCACCAAAGCTTAATTTGCCATATCCCAAACCTGGATATTCATTGTCTTATCGTTTGTCCACAGGAAGTAAACAACACAAGTTTCTGTATCTGAGATTGCCATCTTATAAACTCTAGCTACTCTCTTCTTAGTGTTTTCTCTTGGCTTAATGTTGCCTGACTTATCTTCCTTGAAGCCTGCAGCTACCAGCTTCTTGCCGTAAGCTGTTGCGTTAGCGCTTGTAGCCTTTGAATAAGTGTAGCTCTGAACACCGTCAACTGTTTCTGCTGATGTCAGTTCAGTCTTTGTGTAGTAATCGCCAAAGTTGAAAACAGGATGATTTTCATATGTGCTTACTACAGTTACCTTACAAGTGATCTTGTAACCGTTTCTCTTAGCTGTGATTGTTGCTGTTCCCAGCTTATCGCCTGTTTTAACAACGCCGTTTTCATCAACTGTTGCGATTGCTGCTGATGAAGTAGTCCAAGTTGTAGGATCAGTACCACCAGTTACTGTCAGAGTTTCAGTAGTGCCGCCCTTTTCGAGGGAAAGCTTTGTAGCTGACAGTTCAGGCTTCATTACTCTCACCTTATAAGAATACTTCTTACCGTCAACCTTAGCTGTGATTGTTGCCTTACCAGCCTTCAGAGGAGTTACATTACCTTCTTCGTCAACCTTAGCAACAGTCTTAGCTGATGATGACCACTTAACTGTACCTGTTGCCTTGTTGATCTTGTTTATGAATGGTTCGCTATAGCAGTATACATCCCTACCGACTTCATCGAAATAAGGCTGCTGATAAAGATTGAATGATCTTGAAACATACTTGTTGTAAGCGAAGTCTTCACTGTAGTAATCAAACTGTCCGTCATCTACTTCGTCCTTAACGTAGCTCTTATACTTAGCTGATGCGCCCTTCTTACCGATTGTTGTGCAGTTATAAGTCCATTCACCAGCATCACGGCTGTCTGTTAAAGCGTTATATAAGTCTTCCTTGTATGTATAACTGTAATCTCTTGTATCAAGACCGCTTTCCTTAAACTTGCTTCCATCTGCGAGCTGGATATCTGGAACACCACCAGTTTCAACCAGTACGCCAACGCATCCGTCAAATGAATGCTTACATGAAACTGATACAGGGCAATTCATTTTTAAAACAACGTTATCCAGAAGAACTTCATCGTCAATATCAAAGTTCATCAGTTCATCGAATTCTGGCATGTCATATGGATCAAAACCACTAACATTGATGCAGCATTCTTCTACTTCGCTCTTTTCGTCATATAAACCATAATTGTTTGTTACAGTTACTTTGCCACATTCAAGAGTCAGGTTTTCTCTATCTACACTGATTAAGTTTGAAGTAATAGTACCTTCACCTGCGAAAGTGATAGTTGGGATTTCCTCTGTATTAGTGTTGTGAACATCGATTTCTGCAATCTTGTTAGCACCAACAACATTTACTGTACAATCTCCCATTTCGTAAATCTGCAGAACCATATTTTCGATGTTAACGTTATTGATTGTCATAGTGTTGGTATCTGCATCATAAGTTACTCCTTCATAACCCTTTATTTTCACATCAGGATTTGTTGAGTAAACACGATAAATATTCGCATACTCTTCGTCATAAACAGTGATTTCGCTGTAGGCAGGAGTCTTAGTAGTTGCCTGTACGCCTTCGTCCCCTTCAGGTCCTTCAGCTGCGAATGCGAATGTTGGAATAAATGTCACTACCATTGCCATTGTCATCAGCAATGCTAAAATTTTCTTTTTCATATACCACATTCCTCCTATTTTTCCTTATAACTTATATTTTATTATAACCATTTTTACTTAAAAATACTACAGCCACTCGGATAAAGATTCTGTAGGATTTGCATCAAAATATCTAAAAAGATCTTTTATGTTCATCATATAGGACAGAGTTTCTGTTTTATTTTCCTTATTGCTGTCGTATACGTCCGGTTCCAGCGAAGCAGCCGCAAGTTTAGCGCCGACCTGATCCATTGGAATCGCATACGCACCATCTGCGAACACCTTGTTTTTCGCCCTGCCAACCTTAGCCGCGGATCTCTTTCCGCTAGTCTGCGCAACCTTAATCGCAGTACCTTCGCGAAGTTCCAAAACCTGCACACCGTTATATCTCAAAGCCGTAGCAACCGCTTCAGCATTCTTCGCATTCTTTGGAATTACATAAGCTGTAGGAAGCGCTCTCGTCTTAAGCACCTTACTATATGACCTTTTGCCTACCTGACCATTGCTCACAACGTTGCCGTAAATATTCACAACCGGTCTATATGATTTCAGCGTCAGCCCCAGGCCATGTTTCAAAACAAATTTATTGCTCTTTGAATAAACCTTGCCTTTTTCGACAACCTGCGCTCTATCTGCCGCCACCATTTCCTTTATCGAAGCTGCATTATCCGCCACATTTTCTACAAGGCTCTTTGTCACAACATACTGGGAATACACCCTTCTTGCCAAATGATCCTTTCCCGATCTGAGGCCGATGGATTCAATGATCATCGAGCATGTATTATACAAACCATAGTAGCCTCTCGATGTTGTGCTGTTAACTGACGAATTGTAATAATATGTTCTAAGTCCCGCTTCATTGCCATCAGCAATAGCGTCTTCTGTAAGCTGCGCAGTAATCTTTCTGATATCAGCTGCAGTGTTAGTATTCTCGATTCCGCGCACCTTAACGTCATCCAGGTGTGAAATCTTGCCCGCCGAGCTCACGATATCTTCGTAGTGTGACTCATGACAGTCCACAGCGACTTCAGGCATAATGATATTAAAGAGCCCGTGAACCGCTCTCATTTTAGCGCTCTTCACCTGCATATTGTCTCTATTCATATCAATGCCGTCTTCATTTATTCGTGCAAAAGCTTCATGCCCTGAAGTGTTAAGACACGGTGTGATATACATATCCATATTAGGCTTGATGGATTCTCCCAGCTGTCCTGCAAGCCTTGAAACGAAATACATTCCCGCTTCACCGCCAACAGGCTCATTGCCGTGGATCTCGCACTGCAGATACATTTTGAGCTTATCGCTTGCCGCGAATATTTCAGCAGCCTCTTCTAAGCTGCCAGCACCGTTAAGATCCTCTGAAGTAAAGAATATCACCGGCGTCTTCTCATCTATGAAAAACATGTAGAGATTATCTGACTTTGCCACAGCATCAGTCAGATAAGCAATTCTCTCATCGGAATTTACATATTCGTTTGCAGCCTTTGCAGGATCAAGTGACGGTGTATCGATAGGTTCACCTGCCGCCACATCGTCCGAGTAGAAATTCTGCTCCACTTCTGGATTCCATCTAAAAAACTCGCCAGTCGGCTCATTTCCTCTTCCTGCCATAAGCTGAGGATCTGCCTGGATCACCTTCTCTTTTTTAAGGTCTGCAGAGCTGACAAAGAAAGCCTGTTTTGACTGATAATAGCCCTCCTGCTTAATGCAAAGGCTATATAGCCCCTTAGCAAGTACATATGTATTCTCCTGCTTCGGCTTAACAATTGCTCCACTTCCGTCAAACTTTTTTCTTACAACGTAATTAATACCGTCATCAATGTCAATGACCACGGCCGCATGCTTCTTATCAAGAGTTAGTGCAGAAGCAGAATTAGCCGGTACATTAACAACAGAAATCAATGTAACTAAAATCGCTGCTAATAATATTCTGATTCCAAACTTTTTCAAAACTCTCAGCCTCCCTGTATGTAAATGTGGGCAGCAATGAAATTATTGCTGCCCTTCATAATTCTAGTCTTTTAAATTCTACAACTCTTCATAAGCTTCTTCAATTGCATACTCAGCACTCTTATATACATTTTCTTCACCGATCATATCAATAACGCCGCCTCTACGCATTTTTTCCAGAACGGCTGGCTGAGCACTTGTAATGTATACCTTAGTACCGTGTTCCTGCATAAATGCAATAAGTTCTGTTATTGCCTGAACACCAGACAGGTCAATTGACGGTACACCTCTCATCGAAAGAATCAATACCTTAGTATTCTTCTCCTGTCTTCTCAGTTCCTTCTGAAGTTTATCAACTACTGCGAAGAATATGATACCTGTCAGATAAGCTACCTTAATATCTTCTGATGAATATGGTACTTCGATTCCAACTTCTTCGAGTCTCTTATCATCAACGCTTCTAACTGAAATATCGATATTTGAAATATTAAAGAATACCAGCAGAGCGGAAATAATAACACCGATAATAATAGCTTCTGTGAGGTCGAGGCAAACTGTTGCAGCCAGTGTAACAATGAACTTGATCATACCTGACTTGAACTTGTGACCAAAGATATACTTAATGTTTGCGAAGTCATTCATTCTCCATGCTGTTACGATAAGTACTCCTGCCAGAGCTGAAAGTGGAATATCTGACATAACTGGTGCAAGTACGAACATTGACAGCAGAAGAATCAGAGAATGAATAATACCTGTGAGTCTAGTTTCACAGCCTGACTTGATGGCTACGCTAGTACGAGCAATAGCAGCTGTTGCAGGAACACCGCCGAAGATCGGAATAACCATATTACCGATACCCTGCGCGATAAGTTCTCTATCCGCATCCATTTCTTCATCCTTCATCTTACCTGCTGAAGCACCGCATAATAAACTCTCTACCATGCAAAGAGCAGCAATAGTAAATGCTGGAGCCAGCATTCCCTTCATTACTCCAAGGTTTAAGCTAGCGAATGAAAGGTGATCTTCTAATAAAAGTGTTCTAGGAATATCTCCAATAACATCTACATTAAGATCTACAAACTGAACCAGAATCGCAACTAAAACGATTGATGCCAGTGATGAAGGAATTTTCTCATTCAGTTTCTTTGGCCAAATGACCATAAGAATTATTACACCAATTCCAACAGCCATAGCCTGTATATTTGGGTGGAATCCCATAGTAAAATATGAAATGAATTTTGTTATAGCCAGTGAACCCTGGGACTTAATGCCAAAGAAATTGTCCAGCTGACCAAGCGCGATAATAACCGCAATGCCTGATGTAAAACCAGTCATTACTGATGATGGAATCAGATATATTACACGGCCTAACTTACAAAAACCAGCAATCACAAGGAAAATGCCTGCAATAAAGCTGGCAATCAAAATACCCTGCATTCCATACTTAGCCGCTAATGTTACAAGTACAGCGGTCATCGCACCTGTCGGACCTGAAATCTGGAAAGAAGCTCCAGAAAAGAAACTCATAATAAGTCCACCAATTACAGCAGTTACCAGACCTGCCGCCGCAGTCGCACCAGAGCTGACACCAAACGCCAGCGCCAGCGGTAAAGCTACAGCAGCAACTGTTATACCTGACATTACGTCCTTAGTAAATCGGCTCTTGTTATAACCCTTAAATTCCCTTTTAAGATCATTCTTAAAATTTGCAACCAAATTCATTTCTGTCTCCTGTTTATAATGTAATCCTATTTTGTCTAACTCCATATTATAGTTACTTACCAAGGGTTTTTCAATTACAAGTTTGCTATCTTTTTATTTATGCATAAAAAAGGGAAGTCATATTAATATGACTTCCTCTAACCTTCATATATTTACAGAGCCCGTGACATAACGGGTCAGGAATAAGTATTCCTTCCTCCGTTACATCCGTTCTAAATACCCCTAACTGGCAATATGATAGCAAATTTTTTGCCCATTAGCTAGTAAAAATCAGAACTCTGCCAAATTTTTCACAAAGATTTTTTACTTTTCCAACTTAGCATTCGCCTTATTCTGGAACTTTTCGTTATAGATAATGCATCTTTCATGTGTTCCTTCGCCGATAAGACCCTTTTCATCATACGCCTTAACTTCAAAAGTAAGGATACGTCCATCAACCTTTATCAGTTCGCTTTCACATCTAACCTTCATTCCCAGTGGTGTAGCAGCTACATGCTTAACGTCCAGTGAAATGCCTACAGTACCAGCGCCTTCTTCCAGCTGATCAGCAACGCTTTCAAATGAGCAGCCTTCCATAAGCGCGATCATTGCAGGAGTTGCGAAAACATCCAGAGTACCGCTGCCCATAGTCTTAGCGCTATTAGCTTCACTTACCATTATTTCTTTAACATTCTTGATTCCAGCTTCCATCTTAAATATCCTTTCTTATTTCATCACATATAAACTTAGTAGCTTCCTCGAAATCTTCGACAATTATATCGGCCTGAGCCAGCTCTTCTCTGGTATATCCGGATCCCATGATTCCCATAGCGAACATGCCTGCAGCCTTGGCAGACTTAATTCCCGTAGGAGAATCCTCAATAACCATACATTCTTGCGGTTGGAGTTTTAAATCTTTTGCCACCCATTCATAGATATCCGGCGCAGGCTTCGGTGTCTTAACATACTCGACTCCGCAGTAAGTCTCAATCAGATCCATCATCCCAAGCTTCCTCAGAATAATATTGATAAGTCTAACCGGTGCAGAAGATCCAACTGCTACTGCGAAACCCAGCTCCTTCGCCTTCTCAATAATTTGAGTAGCACCTTCTATCTCAAAAAGCTCAACTTCCTCAAACATTTCATAAGAATACTCGAACTGCCTTCTGGTAATTTCCTCAAGCGGCATCGCCAGCCCAAGCTCTTCCTTTATATCCGCCCAGGTTTTACCATAACTTCTAGCCCCTACTCGGTACTTCTTTAATATCTCATCCGGTTCGTAGCCCATTTCTCTAAGAACATCCGCAACCGCCTTAGTGTGTAACGGCTCACTATCAATAAGTACGCCGTCCATGTCAAATATAATTGCCTTAATCAATCTGTTCTACCTTTATGCCTAAAATTTACGAGATTTATTATACCATATATTATCGCTTATATGCCTATTAGATAGGTGCACTTGTCCGATCCCGGTCAAATGCTTCCAGTAGAATTAAAAGACCTGGAGAAAATCTCCAGGTCTTTAATTTTGGTGATCCTACCGGGAATCGAACCCGGGTTACCGCCGTGAAAGGGCGGTGTCTTAACCGCTTGACCATAGGACCAAAATAAGCGGCAACGTCTTGCTTTCCCAGGCGGTCGCCCACCAAGTATCATCAGCGCTAAGGAGCTTAACTTCTGTGTTCGGTATGGGAACAGGTGTGGCCTCCTCGCTATAGTCACCGCA